>CASFGO010000027.1 GCA_949294335.1 uncultured bacterium
AGCTTCATAACTATTCATAATTAGATTATAAAATTATTAGTCTTTTTATATAATAAGTTATAAGGGTTATTTATTTAATAGAACCATCAAAACAGAAATATCTGCAGGCTTAACTCCACCAATCCTTGCAGCTTGAGCCAAATTTGTAGGTCTTATTTTTTGTAGTTTTTCTTTTGTTTCACCTGAAATATGTTCAATTGACATATAATCAATATTTTCAGGAATTCTATATTTTTCTAATTTAGAAGATTGTTCAATTTGAACTTCTTGACGTTTAATATAACCGTCATACTTAATCTGAACTTCTACTTCTTCATAAATATCTTTTGATAAGTTAAGGTTATTTGTTTCCACATCTAACTCTTTTAAAATCTTATAATCAATATTAGGACGTTTTAATAATTCTGCTAAACGTATTCCTCTATCAATATGTTCATTATATTTTGCAAGAATTGAATTTGTTTCTTCATTTGCAGAAACTTTAACCTCAGCAAGTCTTTGCATTTCTCTTTGAATAGTTTCTTGTTTTTCTTTATAACGTTGATACTGAGCATCATCAATCAAGCCAATTTTATGCCCTGTTTCAGTTAATCTAGAATCAGCATTATCTTGTCTTAATAGTAATCTATACTCAGAACGAGAAGTAAGCATTCTGTATGGTTCTTCAATATCTTTTGTAACTAAATCATCTATTAAAGTCCCTATATAAGAAGAACTTCTTGATAGTTCTAACATCTCGGATGAATTCAAGTAATTAATCGCATTTATACCAGCCACTACCCCTTGCGCTGCTGCTTCTTCATAACCACTTGTGCCATTAATTTGTCCTGCGCAGAATAAACCTTCTACTACCTTAGACATTAATGAATGTTTTGTTTGGACAGCAGGAATATAATCGTATTCAACCGCATAAGCAGGTTTTATTATATGAGCATGCTCTAACCCTGGGAGAGTATGCAACATTTCAACCTGAACATCAGCAGGCAAACTTGTTGAAAATCCTTGGATATAAATTTCATAATTGTTCAATCCTTCAGGTTCAATAAATATATGGTGAGAAGGATTTGAAGCAAATCTTTTTACTTTATCTTCAATAGATGGGCAATAACGAGGCCCAACACCGTGAATTAAGCCCTGATACATTGGAGATTTATCAAGATTTGCACGAATAATTTCGTGAGTTCTTTCATTTGTTCTTGTTAAATAACAAGGTACTTGTTTTCTTATTGGACGATTTGGTTTGAATGAATAAAAATGTAATTCATCATCCCCAGGTTGAATTGTCATCTTTGAGTAATCTATTGTACGCTTATCAACCCTAGCAGGAGTTCCTGTTTTAAGTTTTTTTATATTTATTCCTAATTTAGCTAAAGAATCAGACAAACCTAAAGCAGGTCTTTCTCCTAAACGACCTGCAGGATAAGCTTTTAGACCAATAAATATTCTACCGTTTAATGATGTACCTGTTGTTAAAATAACAGCACGGCAAGAATATTCTAAACCATACTCATCAATTACACCTGTAACTTTTCCATCTTTAGTTATTAAATCAGTAATAGAACACTGTTTAAGATAAATATTTTCTTCTGCTTCAATTATATTTCTCATATACTGCATATATTCATATTTATCAGATTGAGCTCTTAGTGCACGAACTGCAGGACCTTTTGAAGAATTAAGAATTTTCATTTGAATATAAGTAGCGTCTGCCACTTCGCCCATAACTCCCCCTAGAGCATCAATTTCTCTTACAAGTGTTGACTTCGCTGGACCTCCAATTGCAGGATTACATGGCATAAGAGCAATATGCTCAAGATTCAAAGAACATAAAAGCACTTTTGCACCAAGCCTTGCAGCAGAAATAGCTGCCTCACATCCGGCATGACCTGCTCCAACTACTATTACATCAAATTTATTTCTTAAATAATCCATAAAATTATTATAGTATAATAATAAAAAATGGAGTAGAACATATGATAAAAAAATTATTAACAATATTTGCAATATTAATCGGATGCTCAGTTTTAGCATTTGATACACCTGATGAAAACTTTGATATTACAACTATTACAGGCGGAGATAGATTCCAATATGTACAAGGGGTAAAAGCATACACATTTTCAAAAGATTGTGCGTTTAAACTTGAAACAGATGAATTCAAAAAAATGATAGAAAAACATAAAAAAGATAAAAATTATCCTGAAAACTATTATGCAGCACAATCAGGATATACATCTTTTAAAGGGAATAACTTGTCTGCAATGTTTACACCTAAAATGGATATAATGTATTTATATGCAGTTCAGCCACAAAATAATGTAAGAACAACATTTTATTATAATGCAATAGGACATTTAAAATATATTGATTTCTCTTATGGAAACTACCCTAACTATCCATATTATGCAAGAAAATACACAAAATCAGGTAAATTAATCAACACATTATACTGTCCTGATGAGATGACTCAGATTAAATTCAACAAAGACGGTTCAACTGCCGAAATTTGGTATAAAGGCAAAGTTATAGACAAAATTAAAGAATTATAATTATTAATTTCTTAAACAACGATTATTTATATATTATAAACTACCAATTAGTTTTGTCTAAGAATAAGTTGATTGATTCTTTGAAATTTTCAGGGCTTCTTAAACTATTTAAACCTACAACAGGTTCTGGCTGGTTATGGAAAAATTTATTATAAACTGATAACCCAACATATATTATAACTGATGATGTTGCTACACCTACCATTGCCATTATAAACTTAAATGCTATTTTCTTCTTACTTATTGGCTCTTTTGTTACAGCTGTTATATCTTTGCTTAATGCAGTATTATCATCTGCAAAACAAGAATCTTGCAATGGCATACATAATGCCATTGCAATACCTAATATTATTAAACTTAATTTAAAATTATTCTTCATTTTCAGCTTTCTTCTTTGTAGTTCTTGTAGTTTTTCTACCTTTTGCTTTACTTCCTCTATTAGGTCTACGACCTTTTTTAGGTGCTTCAGCAACTTCTACATTATCGCTTACTTCTTCTATTTTTTCAACTTTTTCTTCTGTTACTTCTTCCTCTTTTACAACCTTAGCCCCCTTTTCAATAACTGGAGCAATTTCTGCATCTTGAGGAATTACTGTTGCTGAAAGTTCAGCATCTGCCATTTCTTGAGCAACAGTTTCTTTTACTTGTTTTTTATTAAACTTAGTATTCTTTTTACCTTTTTTCTTTTTATTTTCAGCAACTGCTTGCATTTCTTCTTGAGCCATTACTGATGGATTTTCAACCTGTACTGAAACATCAATATTTGTTTCTTCTTCAATCATTTCTGTTTCATCTACTTTTGGCTTTGATTCTCCTTTATTATTTCTGAATTTTTGACCACCGTTGTTATTGCCGGCTTTCTTAAACCCACTTAAAGGTAATTTCATCTTAGCTGCTTTTGCTCTATATTCACCATCAGCAGTTGCAGAAGCGTATTTAATATCTTCCATAATAAATCCATTACCTTGACAGTGTGGACATTTTTTAGCAAAGATTTCTGCAATTGCTTGACCTTGACGGTGTCTTGTTAATTCAACTAAGCCTAAATCTGATAACTGACCAACTTGAGGTTTAGCTTTATCAGGTTCTAGTGCCATTTCTAATTCTTCCATCATTGCTAACTTATCAACTCTTGATAACATATCAATAAAGTCAACAATAACCATACCACCAATATTTCTCAATCTTAGCTGTCTTGCAATTTCGTGAACAGCCTCAATATTAGTTTTTAAAATAGTTTCATCTTGAGTCGCTGAGCTTACAAACTTACCGCTATTAACGTCAATTACAGTTAAAGCTTCTGTTGTTTGGATATATAAATATCCTCCTGATGGCATATTAACTTTAGTTTGTAATGCAGCTTTAATCTCTTTATGGATATCCATTGCAACTAATAAAGGTTCAGTTCCTTTATATAAAGTTACTTTGATATCTTTATTCATATGCCAAGTTTGAAGAAGATTTTGTAACCTATTCATAGCAAATGCTGTGTCTACAATAATTTCTTCTGTATTTTCTGTACAAGCTTCTCTTATTACTCTGTACAATAAATCTTGGTCACGATATAAAAGTGCAGGTGCTGTAACGGTTTCTGCAGATGTTACAATACCATTCCATTTTTCTAACAAAATTTCTAAATCTTCTTGAATATCAGCTTCAGATTGTCCTTCTGCTTCTGTTCTGATAATTACACCAACACCAACCGGTTTCATTAAACTTACGATAGATTTTAATCTTGCACGTTCTTTTACTGTTGAGATTTTTCTACTTACGTTAATACCAGCTTCATTTGGCATTAATACTAAAAATCTACCTGGTAAACTAATCTCAGTTGTAACTCTTGGACCTTTATGTCCTGTTGGTTCTTTTACAACTTGAACAACCAATTTTTGTTTAGGAGCTAATTTATCTTGTAAAGCACCTTTTTTCATAACATCTTGAGCGTGTAAAAAGCCCATTTTATCAGATCCAACATTTACGAATGCTGCATCAATACTTGGTAAAACGTTTTCTACTTGTGCTAAATACACATCGCCTAATAAAATTTCGCCTCTGTTAATGTAAAATTCTGAAACTCTGCCATTTTCAATCAAAGCAGCTATGTTATCACGTTCTGCGATAACGATTTTTTGACTTGTAATTTCGTTTTTCATTAATTAACCCTTTATAAAACTATAATTCGTTTAACTCTTTGTCAAAAAAGCGGGTACGGACAATTTCATAATTGTATGATTGACCAATTAAATTCATAAAATCATCAATTCTGACAGCCGGTATTTCGCTATTTTGACCGGTTCTCAATACTATAAATAAACTGTTCTCATCAAATCTGTACGAATGTATTGATGGTTTAATGTTTATTGTTTTTTGTAAACCTTTTTTGTTTTTCTTTGAAATAATAATTTCTTCAAGAGAAAAAACTTTGTCTGTATTATACTTCAAATCCTCTATTTTGTAAAGTTCTGAATTAACCGGAGTAACTTTATATTCAGCCCAATAAACTGTTGTATCTATTGACTTATATGGAGGCTCTAATCTAATAATAGAAACTACTTTAGCTAATTCAGGCAAAACCTTTGTTAATTTAGCCTTAAAATCTTCAATAGAAACATCTTCTAATAAGTCAACATCAACAAATTCACAGTTACTTTCAATAAATAAAGGTAATGCAACACCCATTGAAACTTTCATTGTAGGATTAAAACCGTGGGAATATGCTATTTTTAATCCTGTTCTTGAAAGTGCCTTCAAGAAAGTATTTTGCCAATCTAAGTGAGAAAAATATTTTAAAATACCTGTTTTGGTTACTTTTATACGATATTTATAAATAACCTCGTTTTGATGTGATGTATCAAATGCAGGATCAACGTGAACTTTTGGTTGAATTGCAAGTGCCTTTTCTGATGGTTTGTATGGTGGCGCCAATATTTTTCTTGTTTTCAAATTAGGACAAACCCCACAACTCACACACTTTTGCTCGCAAGTTGATTGAATAACGAATTCACAACCTTGAGAAAATGCTGATTTATATTCATTTATAAACCAAGTTTTATCAACTCCAACATTAATAAAATCCCAAGGTAGAGGCTCAGTTAATGAGTATTCTCTTTCAGCAAGCTTCGCTAAATCAACACCACATTCTTCTGCAGCTTCTTGCCATATACGTTTATTGAAATACTCACCCCAAGCGTCTAAATAACAACCTTTTTTATAAAGAGCTTCAATATAATTACATAAAGAATCATCACCACGAGTTAAAACTGCTTCTATTTGAGAAACAAATTTTTCGTGATAATTGATTTTAACACCTTTTAAATGAGCAATCTTATCTTTTAAATATTTGATATGTTCGGTCACCTTATCAAGGTTCATTTGAGGAGTCCATTGGAAAGGTGTAAAAGGTTTTGGAACAAATATTGATAACGTACAAGTTAAATCAAACCCGTGCTTCAATCCTTTTTCTTTCTTTATAAGTTTTGCTCTATATTTAATTTTTGATAATAATTCAGCAAGTTCATCCATATCTTCCAATGTTTCAGTTGGAAGTCCTGCAATAAAATAAAACTTAATTCTAGACCAGCCATTCTCATACAAAGTTAAAGCAGCATTCAAGATTTGTTCTTCAGAAATATTTTTCTTAATAACATTTCTCAACCTTTGGCTTCCAGCTTCAGGAGCTAGTGTCATTGTTGATTTCCTAACCGATTGAACAAGATTAGCTAATTCCAAATTAAATCCATCAATACGTTGACTTGGAAGAGATACAGAGATATTCTTTTCATTAAAATCAACTGATAATTCTTTAATTACTTCTTTAATATTCGAATAATCGTTTGATGACAATGACAATAACGAATATTCATCATATCCTGTATTTTCAACCAATTCTTTTGCTATCTCAACAATTTCTTCACCTTTTCTCTCTCTTATAGGTAAAGTAACGTGCCCAGGTTGGCAGAATCTGCACATTCTTCCGCAACCACGTCTAATTTCAATAACTGCTCTATCTTGAACAGAACTTGAATACGGTATAGGATAAGATTTTGGAGCTGTTTCAACTGATAATTGGGCAATTCTTTTATTAACTTTTAAATTATAACCTTTTGCCCAAACACCTTCTATCTTTGAAATTTCTCTAATTCTATCTTGTCTTGACTGCCCTTTAGTATTTTTTAAAACATTCGCAATTTCTACAATGACATCTTCGCCATCACCAATTACAAAGAAATCAATAAAATCCGAAACTGGAAGGGGATTAAAACAACAAGGACCACCTGCAAAAATTATTGGATCATCATCATTTCTAAACTCATTTCTATATGGGATTTGCGACATTTCAAGCATTTTTAAAACAGTCGGATATGCCATTTCATACTGTAATGAAAAACCTATTGCATCAAACTCTTTTAATGGCTTCTTACTTTCTAATCCATATAAATATGACACTTCATAATCAGGTTCTGGCGCATAAACTCTATCTGCCATAAAACCATCGTATTTATTTAAAACTTCATACAAAACCCTAACACCTAAATTACTTATCCCAATTTCATACTTATCAGGAAATGCCAGAGCAATTCTTACATCAGACTTTTCAAAATCTTTATTATATGATAAAAATTCACCACCTACATACTGATATGGTTTTGTACAATTAAAAAGGTTTTCCCTTTGTTCTCTAAAAAAACAATTCATTTATGCTAAATCTTCCGGAAAATACTTGTCTATTTCTATTATTGTTCCATTAAGAACATTGTCATCAAATGCTCTTAAAAACTTTAGTAAATCTTCATTTTTTATATCATAGTTATACAAACAAACTTCATCATCAACTTTACGCATAACTCTTACAATATAATGACATTTTTTTGCATAGGCAGAAAGGCTTTGTTCATTAAACTTTTTACCATTTTCATCTCTTTTAATTTTCACATAATTATAACCTGCAAAAAATTTAATTTTTTCTTCTGTTTCAACAGGCAAATCATTGTTATGTCTGTTAAAAATATTTATTACTTTCTTATTGATTTCATCTTCTGCCATAATTCAATTCCCTACTATAATATTAAACAATATAAAAATGACATGTTCAAGTCGTACGTTTGGAGTATTAATGCTTAATAATTATACAATTATTTTTAATTTTATATATAATAATTGTAAAAGTATAAATAACAGGAGAAATAAAAGTGCTACCATTAATAACAGAAGATCAATCATCTTTAGCTTTTTCAGAAATTTTTCAAGATGTTCACGCTTGGCGAAAAAAAATGATTCATTATCTTAAAGATGAAAATCCTGAAATAAATACAGCAATTTTAGAAGCAGCTAAAACAACTGATTTAGATCCTAAAGCTGTTGCTCTTGGAGCTTATATGACATACAAATTACTAGAACTTGCATCTGATAAAGATGCTGCTTTTCAAGTAGAAGACTAAATCAATCTTAAATTTCTTTGATGACAAATAGCGATTGCAATAGCATCAACTGTATCATCAAGCTTAGGTAAAGTATCAGTATTTAAAGCTATTTTTACCATAGCTTCAACTTCTTTTTTTGATGCTCTACCATATCCGGTTAATACTTGTTTAACTTCTATTGGGGTGTATTCATATATAGGAATACCGTATTTTGCAAGAACAGCTAAAATTACTCCTCTGGCCTCTGCTACAGGAATAATTGTTTTTTGATTTTTAAAAAAATACAACTTTTCAATAGATGCACAATCAGGCTTATACATTTCAATAATTGTTGATAAATCATTATAAATGTCTAGTAATCTATTTTCATCATTACAATCTTTACAAGTCTGAATTGAACCTGACGTTATTATTTGTATATTATCACTCTCTACATTTAAAACCCCATAACCAACAATAGCCATTCCTGGGTCAATTCCTAATATCTTCATAAAATTATTATACCATTTACAAATTTATTTTGTGATATCATTTAATTAGGCTAGGGGCAAAATTCAAATTAAGGATTATAAAATGAGCGATAAAAAAGTAATAGGTTTTCCAAGAGCAATGTCATATTTTACACACTATCCATTTTGGTACGGATTCTTTAATGCTCTAGGTATAGAAGTTGTTCTATCTGACAAAACAACTAAAGAAACTGTTTCAAACGGAGCAGCACTTGTTGTAACTGAAACTTGCTTACCTATAAAAATATTTGTAGGACATGTTATAAACCTTCTTGACAAAGGTATAGACAAAATTTTTGTTCCTTCAATTCAATCAATTGCTCCTAAAATTTATAACTGCTCAAAAATCAGAGGACTTCCTGATTTAATTAGAAACATTATAAAAAGAGATTTTCAACTTATAGAACCAACTCTTGATAAATCAGAAAAAGACCAAGGACTATACAAACTTCTTGCAGAAAGTGTAGAATGTTTTGGAATAACAGATTTTGATACTATTAGAAACGCATCAAAAGAAGGCTGGAAACTTTATAATAATTTTCATGTTATGACAAGAAGCGGAATCCCTTATAAACAAGCTTTTAAAAATGCACTAGAAGGGAATATCATACTGGATAATGATGAAAAAGAATATTCTATATCAGTTGCAATAGCTGGGCATGATTACAATATATTCGATGAACATGCTAGTATGAAAATTTTTGAAAAACTCAAAAAAATGGGAGTTAAAGTATATTCTTCAATAAATCTAACTGATGAAAAGAAAATGGAAGGTCTAAATACACTTGAGCAAAAAATGTATTGGGCTAATGAGCTTGAAATGAATGGTACTGCAGGGCATTACCTAAAAGATAATAAAATTGATGGATTAATTACAGTAAACTCATTCGGTTGCGGACCTGATTCACTTATGATTGAAAAAATATCAAGAAAAGCAAAAGAATTTGGTAAACCTATGCTTATCCTAACAATTGATGAACACACTGGAGAAGCAGGTTTTATCACTCGCCTTGAAGCATTTGTTGATATGCTTTATAGGAAAAAACGTAAACAAATTATTAAGCAAGCTAACATAAAAGAAGAATTTTCACCTAATACAAATATTTGTGAAAATATTCTCTAAGCATGGCCATATACAACTCTATCTAATCCTGTCATGTCTTTTTCAATCATGACATTTTTAAAACCAGCTTGCTCTAACAATTCATAAACAGCATTACCTTGATTATAACCAATCTCAAATGCAATAAAACCATTCTTATTTAGATAGTTTTTAGCATCAGGAATTATGCGTTTATAAAATTCTAAACCATCATTATCTTCTGTAAATAAAGCTAATTTAGGTTCAAATGACACTTCTTTCTGAACTTCAGTATTTTTAGGGATATAAGGAGGATTAGAAACTATAACATCAAATTTTTCACCACTTAATTCTTTGAATAAATCTGATTTTAAAAATCGTATTTTTTTATCAACTTCTAACCTCTTAGCATTCTCTTGAGCGATACCTAATGCACAATTAGATACATCAACACTAGTAATTTCACAATCTGAACTTTGAGCAATAGAACAAGGTATACAACCAGAACCTGTACCTATATCTAATATACTTTTATAACCATTACTTCTTATTGCATCTAATACCCTCAATACCAAATGTTC
Organism: uncultured bacterium; assembly: GCA_949294335.1. GTDB lineage: Bacteria > Cyanobacteriota > Vampirovibrionia > Gastranaerophilales > Gastranaerophilaceae > UMGS1585. Next base: position 10,141 of record CASFGO010000027.1, read on the forward strand.
TGTATCACATCTTGGAATTAAAACATTCTCATTAACAACATATTTACTCCCCATAAAATCAGCAACCCCAATAATATACTGAATAGGAAGCTTAGTCCTTGCCCGATATTGAGCTTTTTCTTTAACGATTTTAAGTTTTTCATAATCTAACTTTACACCTCTTATAACATCTAAAGCAGTATAGTTACAATAATGCTCTATCATCATTTTTACTTCTATTTTTGCTTCAACTGGTGATATTCCGCTATTCAACAATATGGCAACAATCTCCTGAATGTTCATCTAATATTTTTCCTATCTCATTCTTTAAATCCAATCTGGATAAACTCTCTACATCTAATTTTTCTATATTATATTTTTTACATAACCTGTCATAATAGTAAAGCTGTTTCTTTGTTGGAGATTCCTTAGACATCTTTACTTCTTGTAAAAATGTTCTTTTCTGCTTCTCAAACTCTTTTTGTTTCTCAATTAATGGAGCCTGAGATTTTTTATACTCATAATATTTCTTGCACTCTTTTATAAACAACAAACTGTCATTTATAAAAATTTCATCACTTATTATATCCTTTAAAAATGGAAATCTTGATGAATTTATCTCTTGATAGTATTTTTCATCACCAATAAACTTATCAAATATATCTTGAATATCCTTATCAAGATTTTGTTTAACTAAAGCTCTTAAAAAGTTACACAAAGCACTTTTTTGAGTCTTATCTAAATCTAAATATATTCTTTTTTTTATCTCGTACATATCTATTTCAAAGAATCTTTGATTACATCTTTAATGCCAAATTTTCTTTGAGAATTACGAAATGCAGCAAGCCTAGAATATAAATCCGATTTTAAAGGATTTGATTGATAAGCCTTTTCTGGTGTTTCATGTTCCTGCTCAATATCAGGTTTAACACCTTCAATTAATGTGAAGTTTTTAAATCTTTCTTTATTCATATAGGGACCTCGTATATATACAAAGTATATATCTCAAAAAAAATTGCTTTTTTTATAACATTATATTAAGTATTGTAACGATAATTTTAATAAAGTCAAGGGGAAACAGTGAAAATACTTAATATGAGTGAGTTCTATAAATTATTTAACCATTTTATAAATATCATTTTTTGACACATGAGTTAGTAAAGATAGTATTTTAGAAATATCTTTTGCAGAATAACCAGCATCTTTTAATGTAGAAATTTTCCTTTCTATATCAACATTATCATTATCTGATGTTTTATATACCATACAGACAATTTCACCTTTTATCCCATCTTTATAATGATTAATTACATTATCTATATTATCAACAACAGATTCTTCAAATAGTTTTGTTAGTTCTCTTGATAAAGCAACATTTATATTTCCCTTAATTGCTTTTATAATTTCTAATGTTTTAATTATTCGATTTGGAGATTCATAGAATACAATATTAGAATTTGAATAAGAATTTAGAATATTTTTTATTTCATTTGATGTTCTTGGCATAAAACCAACAAATGTAAAAAATTCATCATCTCTTGGAGTTTGTGATAGAAATGTTGTAACAGCACAAGCTCCAGAAAGCGCAGTATAAGATATATTATTTTTAATTAATTCTTTTAAAAGCCAACTTCCAGGATCACAAATCATTGGAGTTCCAGCATCTGAAACCAATGCGACTTTTTTCCCTTCATTAAACAAATTCATAAAAAATTCTACACGGCTTTTTTCATTATACTTATGATAAGAAATAAGCTTTGTCTTGATATCAAAATGATTTAAAAGTTTTTGAGTAACCCTTGAATCTTCACATGCTATTACATCAACAGATTTTAAAACTTCAATTGCACGAAAAGTCATGTCTTGAAGATTTCCAATAGGAGTTGGAACAATATAAAACTGATACTCTCTCATTAGTAATCCTGACGTCCCTTTGAAGCTAAGTATTCTCTAATACTAGCTAAAGCAGATTGCACAATTCTTGTAATTCTTGATGGGGATAAACCAACTTGTTTTGCAATATCTTTTGCTTGCATGTTTCTATAAAAACGATATTCAACAACTGTACGCTCTTTTTGAGGCAAAGTTGCAATTGCTTGTTTGATTAATTTACTAAGTTCAACAATTTCAGCTTTTTCATCAGGTAAAGCTGAAGGGTCTTTAATAAAATCAAAAGGCGAATCATTATCAGTTGCAGAAGCTGCTAAACCATCAATAGATAAAATTGTTTCATAAACAGCTTCTTTAACTTTACCAGCTGATGTACCTTCTTCATCATCCTCATCATTGGAAGTATCAGTTTTATGTTTCATTGAATACCATTTATAACGATGTCTTAATTCATTTCTTATAGCCCATTTAACAGCTGTTCCCATATAAGCATCATTATATTTTGCAAGCTGTTCTTCTGTTTTATTTTTAATCATAGCTTGCACTGCAATAATACCAATACTGACGAGTTCTTCATATTCAATCATATGATTGGGAATTCGTCTTTGCTCTATCTTCGCAACCTTCTGGACTATACTAACATATTGTTTAAGTAAATTTTGATTCATTTTATATCGATATTTAATTATTACCTATTGTTTATGTTACCTTGATTTGATTTATTTTTCAAGTTGTAAACAAAAAGTAAAATTTCTGCTACAGCTTTAAATAATTCTGGGGGGATTTGTTGTCCTATTTCAACCATTCTAAAAACAGCTCTGGCAACAGGTGGATTATCGATTACAGGGACATTATTTTCTTCTGCTATTCGTATAATTTCTTTGGCAATTAATTCTGCACCTTTCATTACAACCGTAGGAGAAAGCATCGTTTCTGCATCATATTTTAATGCGCATGCCACATGGGTTGGATTTCTTACAACAAAATCAGCCTCTGCTACAGAATCCATTGCTCCTTGTTGTAACATTTGCATACGACGTTGGCGTAATGCAGATTTTACATGAGGATCACCTTCTTGGTTTTTATATTCATCTTTAATTTCTTTAAAAGACATCTTTTGGTCTTTCATAAACTTCCAACGAGTTACCCCATAGTCTGCAGCTGCAATTATTAAAAATGCGATACATGCTTTATAAATAAAATCTACAATTAATTTCCCAAACTCAACCATTACTGCAAAATTATTATCTACAGATGCAAGCATTAAAATAGATTCTAAATGATCAGAATATACAACCCAACCAACAACGCCTAAAATAACTACCTTTACAATATTTTTAAATAATTCAAAAAAAGTTTTTATAGAAAATAAATTCTTAAAATATTTACTTGGGTTAAGCTTATCTAACTTTGGTATTAATGGTGCAATTGCAACCAATGGACCAACCTGCATAAAATCACCAATAATTGCAACAAACGCTGCAACAATTAAAACCAAACCAATAATTGTAACAGTAGGAATTAAAGCTGCTGACAATATATATTGATAACCAATTGTCGAAAGATGCTGATTTGGAATCTGTTCATATAACGTTCTGAACAATCCATTTAACATATTCCACATCAATGGTGCCATCATATTTATAAAAGAAAAAACAATTAATAACGACAAAGCGGTTGAAACGTCTTTTGACTTCACAACCTGCCCTTCTTTTCTTGCCCTCTCTAATTTCTGAGGGGTGGCGTCATATTGTTTATCTTCATCACCCATGAGTATTTATTCCGATAGTTAAATTTTATGAAAATATATTATCATAAAATAATCAGAGATTCCATTAATGATAAAAACTCAGGAAGAGATATATTTACCCACTGAAATTCATTTACCTTAATTTGATTTTGGGATATTAAGCCTGCAACATACAAAGTCATTGCTAATCTATGATCATGATAAACTTCTACTTCAGATCCACCTTTAATTATCTGTTTCCCTCCAATTATAAAACCATCTGGAAGTTCATCAATATCAACACCCAATTTTCTAAATTCAGTAACAACTGCAGTAATTCTATCAGCCTCTTTATTTCTTAAATCTCCGGCATCAGTTATTCTAGTTTCACCTTCTGCCTGTGTCGCTAACAGAGCAATAACAGGAAGCTCATCAATCAATCTTGGAATATCTGCACCTGAAATATTACAACCTTTTAAATCAGAATATTTAATTCTTAAATCTCCTACTTTTTCCCCTGAAACAACTCTTTCATCTAATATTTCAAAATGAGCACCCATTCTTTGTACGACATCTATTATGCCTGTTCTTGTTTCATTCAACCCTACATTTCTAATTATTATGTCAGAATCAGGAACAATTAATGCTGCAACAATGAAGAAGGCAGCAGAAGATATATCACCAGCAACATCAATATCTTTTGCAATTAATTCTGATTTTTCAATACTTACCTTATTTTTATCAACAGAAATATTAGCTCCCATATATTTAAGCATCAATTCTGTATGATTTCTTGAAACATATGGTTCTATAACAGATGTAACACCATCCGCATACATCCCTGCAAGAAGAATTGAAGATTTTACTTGGGCAGATGCAATAGGTGAATTATATTCAATCGAATGCAAATTACTACCTGTAATCTTTAAAGGAGCTTTACCATCATTTGATTCAATAATAGCCCCCATTTGTGTTAAAGGATTAATAATTCTTTTCATTGGGCGTTTTGATAAACTTTCATCCCCAATTAATGTCGAATTAAAATTTTGTCCTGCTAAAATACCTGATACTAAGCGCATTGTTGTACCAGAATTTCCACAATCTAATAATCCATTTGAAGATTTTAATACTCCATTAGAATTAACTATTAAATTATGTTCATCAATAAACTCAATATCAACACCTAAATTCTTAAATATACCTACTGTTGAACGACAATCTGAAGCATATAAAAAATTAGAAATTTTAGACTTTCCTTTAGCCAATGATGAAAACATAATTGAACGATGTGATATTGACTTATCAGCAGGAATAATTATTTCGCCACTTAAACCTTTTTGTAATTTAGAAACAACAACATCCACTACTGTACCAACCTATCTGTTTCATTAAATATAACCATATAAAAATCAGGATGTGTTAAATTTGGATTATCCTTCATAAACTTTTTAACATTAAACTTTTCAATATATTTATCTAGTTTTGCAACAACTTTAGGTCTATCTTGATTAGCTATTTTTAGTTTATCAATATAAAGCTCTGCCATCAGTTGAACTTCTTCTTCTGTTAACATTGGTCTACCACCAATTTTTACTTCATCAGGCTCAACTTGCTCTAACCATTTTTTCTCTTGTTTTTTTTGCTGCTGCTCTTTTTTTTGTCCATCAGAATCTGTTGAGGCCCCCATCTCGATTGCCTGCTGTTCTACTTGAGCTAAAAAGTTATTAATAAAACTAAACATTAAATTCTCCAAGTTTTATTATAAAACAATTATCTAAAAAAGTTAAGAATATTTAATAATCAGGCACAAATATTTTGTTTTTGATAAAATTAATAAATGTGAGGTTGGGAGATAATGAAAGAGAGAATTGCATTATTTATAATTTTATTAGGCTTAACTGCTTTTATTTATGTATTCCAGTATCATGTTAATACATTATGGGGATATGTTTTATTACTATCATTTATGTCTGTGTATGGTTTATACTCCACTTTAGCAACCATCCATAAAAAAAGAAAACAAAGAAAATGCCCAATCAAAATAAATGAAGAATATAAACCTTTTGTATCAATAATGATACCTGCTCACAATGAAGAAAATGTTATTGCACATACTATAGAAAATATTATGTCATTAAACTATCAAAACTTTGAAATTATTATTATTGATGATAGAAGTTCTGATAATACTCCAAATGTTATAAAAAATTTAGAATTAAAATACAAAGACAAAGTAAAAACATTAATAAGACAGCAGGGAGCATTTCCTGGTAAATCTGCTGTTTTAAACGACGCATTACCTCTCGCAAAAGGGGATGCAATCCTTGTATTTGATGCAGATGCAACAGTTGAACCAGATTTTCTTAACAAAATGGTTCCTTGCCTTGAACCAGAAGATGTAGGAGCTGTTCAAGCACGAAAACTAATAAGAAACGGTTCATATAATCTCCTAACAAAATGCCAATACAATGAATATGTTTTAGACACATACTTACAAGTAGGAAGAGATGCTGTTAAAGGCGCTGTTGAGCTTAGAGGAAATGGAGAACTGATTAAAAGACAAGCTCTAGAAGATATTGAAGGTTGGAATAATTATACAATTACAGATGACCTTGATATGTCTACAAGATTACATATTAAAGGCTGGGATGTTAGATATTGTCCATCTGCTGAAGTATATGAAGAAGGAATCATTTATTTAGTTCCTCTATTTAGACAAAGAAGAAGATGGTTAGAAGGTACTATTAGAAGATATCTTGAATACTCCAGTGAAGCAATTAAATCTACAACAATGTCATTAAGAGCCAAATTAGACATGATTGCATATATTACACAATTTATTATGCCTTTATGGATGATTTTAGAAATAGTTATAAGAGCATTCAAAGCACTAACAGGCAAAGGAGTTCTTCAAAATGAAGTAGTATCATCAGTAATTATAGCCCTTATAACAGCTGTTGGATTCTTCATGGCTATTAGATATAGCTTAAGACGATATGATAATCAAAAACGAATTGCAGCATTAATACAAGCAAGTTATACAGCAATTTATATGTTAATAATTTGGTTCCCTATGGTTTTATTTATTTGTGGTAAAATATTATTCTGCAAGAAGGATATGAATTGGGGTAAAACAACACACGGGTTAGTTATAGAAGAAGAAGCTAGCCATCAAAATATAAATAGTAAAGAAAAAGAATTACAAGAGGTATAAAATGAATTTAGAAGCTGTAAAAGAAAAAATTAGACAAGTTCCAGACTTTCCTAAAAAAGGAATTCAATTTTTAGATATAACAACTGGTATCAAAGATGCTGAAACTCTTCAACAAATGGTTGATTTCTTGTATGATATTTATAAAGATAAAAAAATTGACTATGTTGCAGGGATTGAATCTAGAGGGTTTATTTTTGGCATGCCTTTAGCATATAAGTTAAATGCTGGCTTTATTCCTATTAGAAAACCTAATAAATTACCTGCAGAAACAATTAAAGAAAGCTATGATTTAGAATATGGTTCTGATTCAATAGAAATACATGCTGATGCAATCGAAAAAGGTGCTAATGTTGTTATTATTGATGATTTATTAGCAACAGGTGGTACAGCATGTGCTGCTTGCAACTTAGTAAAAAAAGCTGGTGGGAATGTTGATTCTGCAGCATTTATAATTGAACTTACACCATTAAAAGGTGCAGAAAAAATCGAAAAAACAGGTGTTGAAGTTATCTCTATGCTTAAATACGATTTAGACTAGGGGTAAACTTAAATTAATAAAGATACTAAAAACTCCTCTATGTAAAAGAGGAGTTTTTACTTACGTATATCATTTATTATTCACTTAATAGTTTATCGGCTAATGGAGATTCAACTTTACCATTCAATGTTTTAGATACTCGTTTAATATTTTCTGCCATAACATCCATTTGGTTTGTCCAAATGAAGTTATCTAATACATATTTTTCACCTTTAGAAAAATCTCCATCTATTTGTATTCTTATTATTTCTTCTAACATTTTTCTTGCAGTAGGTATCATTTTTTCAATATTTACAGTTAAAACACCGTTCATATCAATTGAAATTGCACCTTCTTTTAAGAAATAGTAATTTTGCATAACAGAACGTACCCTATGAGCTTGAGATAATGTTGGCTTTGACTTAAGCATATTATCAGCTGCATAAGTTACTATTATTTGATCTCTTTCTTCTTTAGTATACATTCCATTTTCAACAAGAACATCTAACATTGCAAGAGATGTCATATCAGCTTTATTCTCTTCAATAATTGATTTATATTTTCCTAATGCTTCAGTTCCAGAATTTGGGCCTAAAGAATGCGCATTTTCATGACCGATTGTAAACCAATGATCAGCTTCATCATTATAATATTTATGTTGCTCTTTATTTAAAATAGCATCAAGTCTATCTTGCATTTTTTTCTTAGCATCTTCACTTGTTATTAATCTAATTTGACGATGATAAACATTTCTCCTTCCGCCACCTATTGAAATTGATAATTTATCATCATTTGGCAAGTTTTCAGCTAATGTAATTCCTGCTCTGAAAGCACCTACATCTCCTGATACCATTACTAAATCTGCATCAACCATAGTTTGTTTTGATTCTTTATCTGCAGAAATGTTTTGAACATATTCATCATTAAACGGCATATTTTTTGCCATAACAGGTAGAAACTCTTTTACCTTTAAAATTGCTTCAGTCCCTTTTTTATTTATAATACCAACTCTTCCGCCAAGAAAATCTTTAGCAACAGGAGTGATACCGTTTTCATCTAATAATGCTTTTAATTTTTCATTTTCGATAACTGTTTCAGTCATTTCATCAGAATAATTCTCCCTTGTTATTGTAAATTCTAACGGAGTATCCTGAAGAGTAGCCCATTTTTTATCAGCATAAGCATCAAGCATAGGATCAGCTGTTCTTAATGCCTTTGCTTGAAGTTTTAAATATTCATTAAAATCAGAATTAGTAGAAACCTCACTAGCTTTTTCAATATAATCTGCCATTAAAGAGAAATCCTCTATAAATTTATCGATATAATCAGTAGCTTTTAATTCATCTCCCGCTCTTTCTACTACTGATCTTTGATTTAATATAGTTTTTACTTCTTCTACTTTACCTTCTTTTAACATTTTTATTAAAATTTTGTGGAATTCTTCAACAGTTAAATCCTCAGGATAAATACCTTTACCAGGCATTTCATGAACATCTTTAGCTAGCTCAATTATATTTGATTCTCTATCAATTGCACATAACCCTTTTTGAGCATCATATAAGATTTTTGTTAATTCAGCTTGTTTATTTCCTTTAGATATTTCTTCATTCAAAAACTCTTCAAATGGTAAATTATGACAACTATCTAGTTGTTTATTAATTTTTTCTAAAACATCTCCTGCTTTTACCAAATACTTTAATGCCTCTTTATCGCCACTTGCAAGCGATGTATATTCTTCAGAATCAACATTTAACATTTTCTTTGTAGTTAAATAATCTTTATGCGTACGCTTTTCTAATTCTTCCATTGAAAGATTTAATTCATATTGCTTTTCCATATAAAAACTCCCTTTCACAATTATTCCATACTAATATATCATATAATCAGAATTTAAAATAAACTACAACTATAATAACCTTGTATAACTTGAATTATTATGATATAATCTTCCCGAAAAGAGGGCGTTTTATGACAAATATAATTATTTATAGCGAAACAAAAGAAAGCAAAATCAAAGATTTGCTTATGGATATAGATGATGTAGATGTAAGAGTAGAATCTCCAGAATTAATGAGAGATTTCGCAACTCTTAACCCATCTCTTATTATTCCTGAAAATGTTTATAACTTAAACAATATATTAATGACAACAAAATTCACTTGTCCTATTTTATTTATTGGTGATATTCCGGCAAATACAATTGTTAGAGCGGAAGGATACGACTTTATTAAAGAACCAGTAGATAAGAAAGAACTAGAAACTCGTGTAAAAGCATTATTAAAAATCAGTTATTATAAAAATCGAATGAATGAAGTAAGTACAACTGATGAATTAACAGGTTTACACAACAGAAAATACTTACAAGAACAACTTGAAGCTGAAATATCAAGAGCTAAACGTTATGGTACAAAACTTTCTTGTATATTATTTGATTTAGACTATTTTAAAGTTGTTAATGATATGTATGGATATGAATGGGGGGATATTCTTCTTTCTAAAATATCTGGCATGTTAGCTGAAGCCGCAAGAAAAGAAGATATTGTAACAAGATATGGAGATGAAGAATTTTTAATTATTCTACCTAACACTGTTGAAGATAATGCATTTATCTTCGGCGAAAGATTTAGAAAAGAAGTTGAAAAATTTGAATTTATCCCTGCAGGAGAAGAAGAAAGACACCAAATTACAATTTCTGGTGGAATATCAACTTTCCCTTGTATGGAAGAAGTTGCAGAAGATGCAAATACACTCATTAGATATGCTGAACACGCATTATATAATGCGAAAAAGCGTGGGAAAAATAAGATTGTTCAATTCTCGCACATGAACTTAGAATACTAATAAATAAATATCAAAATTTAAATTCTTTTAAGAGCAAGCTTGAGTTTATCAAGCTTCTCTTTTTGGGTTCCAATTCCTGTTAAAAGTAGAGTTGATATATCATTTGTTTTTTCATCTTCAATATTAAAAGAATATAATTTTTCAGATAAATAAAAACCGGAAAAACCTTCTTTCTTTATCAAAAGTTTTGTAATATCATCTCCACCAAAATCATACTCCGTTAATGATTCTCGTAACTCTATTATATTATTAATCAATTTTGATAATTCTTTTTTACCCCTTGATGAATTTAAATATCGAATATTCTTCTCAATCGTTAACAATAATGGATATGATGGAGAAGTAGTCGAAATCATATCAAGTTTTAAATCAATATCACAATTAACATGCAATAGTGCTGTAGGATTTAATCCTCCTGCAGTTTTATGTAATGATTGGACTACAAAATCAGCATATTTTGTTGCAGTTTCCGGCAATTTATCAGAAAACGGATACAAAGCACCATGGGCCTCATCTACAATTAAATATGCTCCATATTTATCACATAGACCTTTTAAACCTTTTATATCAGAAACATACCCCTCATAACTTGGAGAAGTAATTAATAAAGCCTTAATCTTAAAATTTTTAAAATATGGTTCTAAATCTTCTGGTTTTACACCTTTTGGGACCCCAAAATTTTCATCATTTAAAATGTTATAAAAAATAGGATTTGCTCCTGCTAATTTAACAGCATTTAAGTGGCATTTATGAGCATTGGACCACAATAGAATATTATCACAACAGCCTGATACAACAGATAAAACTGATGCTAAAATTCCAGAAGTAGAACCATTTGTTAAAAATTTGGTTTGCTTTGTTCCATAAACACTCGCTGCAAATTTTTCAGCTTTAACTAACATCACTTCAGGATCATGTGTGTCAGTTTCTGAAACATCATATTTATAGAAATGTCTAAATTTATTAAAAATACAAAACCTTTGCGAATGAGACGGTGTTGTAAATAAATTCATATTAAATTTTGTTTTAATTAACTTATCAAATCCCATATCTATATATCAAGTTTTGATTCTCCTAAATCAAAATCAGCATCTTCAAATGTAAAGTTTTCAACTTCTTCTGCATTTTCATCTTCAGACTTTTTAGTAACAATTTTCAACTTTTGCTCTAATTCTTCAGGAGAAATTTTTGCATTTGCACGAATCAATTCCTCATAAATTAAATCTTTATAATCAATAACAAGCTTTTTTTTAGGATTATCTAAAATTAATCCAGCAAGCCAGCCTAAAGTCCCTAAAAATAAAATCCCAGGGAAAATATGTCTTAATATATCACTTACAGAATAATAATCAATTGCCCAATGTTTAATTGTTATAATTAATCCAATTAATAATACAGTAAAACAAGTAAAAAATAGGCAAAAAAAACGTCTAAAATAACTACTCTTTGTATATATTCGATTTTTAGAAACTTTTCTTTCCATCATTTATTATCATTTTCCATACTCTTTTTCATACAAAAATGAACTAAAGACATTTTATCAACATTGCTTAGATGTGTAAAACGTCCTGATATAGTATATGTACCATCATCACATTTTTCTACACGGATTAATTGATATTTACAATTTACTTCAATTTCATCATTTAACTGTATAGTAACATTATACTCATACTCAATATTAATGTTATCGTTTGTTTTAATCTTCATACCACCAGCAGATAAGTCAAGAGTTCTTACATCGTGAATAACACCTTCATGTTCTAATTTTAAATCTTCTAAGAATTTAATACGTGTAAATTTACGACGTTGTAAAAATCTATGTTTTTTAGGATTTGCAATTGAAACTTCATTTCCATCTAAATCCTTAATATACGATTCAAAATATAAATAACCATTATCAGTTAAAGAATAGAAGTCACAAATATGCTTTTGCATTAAACCTCTAGGGACATATTTTAAACGCATTTTAAAACCTTCCATAGAAACTTCAGTAATTTTCCCTTTATTAGTATCTTTAAAATCATGTGGAACAATTGTAACAATTTGGTCTTTTTTTAATAATTCACGCATATATTTACCTTTCTATTTCTTAGCTAATTGTACTCTTACAATACCAACAGATTTTGCTTTTGTATTTTGTGTAATTTCATTATACGACATAATTGAAATTTGAGGATATGTTCTTTCAATTAATCGTCTAAATACCAATCGAATAGGTGATGAACATAATATAACAGGTTGATTTCCTGTTGTAGAAATTGCTTTTTCAAGTTCAGTATTAAGTACATCCAATAATTTTCTTGTAAAATCTGGATCCAAAGTTAAATTTTGTCCATCAGGGCTAACCCCTTTAGCAATAGCCGTTTCAACATCAGGGGCCAACGTTATTGCTAATAACTCTCCTGTATCAGAAATATTTTGTTTACATATATTACGAGCGAGTGCTTGTCTAACCTGTTCTGTTAAATAATCATGGTTTTTATTAACCTTTGCATGTATACTTATTGTTTCTAAGATAGTTTTTAAATCTCTAACAGCAACACGTTCTTTTAATAAATTTTGCATAATTAATTGAACATCAGCAATTGTTATATCTCTCATAACATCAGAAACATATTCTTCAGATACATCATTCTTAAGATTATTAATAAGCTGTTGAACATCAGCACGAGATAAAATTTCAGCAGCATTTTTCTTGATAACTTCAGTTAAGTGAGTTGAAACAACAGCAGAAGGGCTAACTACTGTATATCCTGCAAGCTCGGCCTCATCTTTAAATTTTTCTTCAATCCACAAAGCAGGTAAACCAAAAGCTGGTTCAAGAGCATGAATACCAGTAATACCAATATCTTCTGCAGAACCACCTGCATTCATAGCTAAACTTCTATCAGGATAAATTTCTCCAGATTCTAAAGCAACACCCTTTAATTTAATTTGATAAGTATTTGGAGCTAATTGAAGATTATCACGTACTCTTATTGAAGGTAGAACAATACCTAATTCTAAAGCAGTTTGTCGCCTAATTTGAGCAATTCTTTCTAATAAATCTCCACCCATTTCAATATTTAATAAAGGAACCAACCTGTATCCAACTTCAATTTCAATAGTTTCAACATTAAGAAGTTGCATAATACTTTCTCTAGAACCTTTTTTATCTTTCTTAGCTTCAAGTTTCTTTTCTTGTTCTTGTTTTTGTTCTTGTTCTGCTTTTTCTTGTGTTTCTTCTTTTCTAACTTGTCCTTTTAAATAAGCACCTACACCAGCTAATATTCCTATTGTCATAAATGGGATTGTTGGCATGCCAGGAACAATACCTAACATCATAAGTAAACCTGATAAAACACCTAAAATTCTTGGATCTGAAAACATTTCATTATCAATATCTTTTGATAATGATTCATCTTTACCTGTTGCACGAGAAACAATTAAACCTGTCGCTGTTGAAATCAATAATGCAGGAACTTGTGATACCAAACCATCACCAACAGTTAATATCGTATAAGTAGATAAAGCCGTTGCAGGATCCATTTTTAGCTGTAGCATCCCAATAATTAAACCACCAACAATATTTACAATGGTGATTATAATACCCGCAGTAGCATCACCTTTAACGAATTTAGAAGCACCATCCATTGTTCCATAAAAATCTGTTTCTCTTTCTAATTTCCGTCTTCTTTCTTTCGCTTGTTCTTCATCAATAATACCTGCATTCAAGTCAGCATCAATACTCAATTGTTTACCTGGCATTTTATCTAATGTAAACCTTGCAGATACTTCAGCAACACGAGTAGCACCACCAGTGATAACCATAAAGTTTATTAATACCAAGATAATGAAAATTACAAAACCAACAACATAATTACCACCAACAACAAATTCCCCGAAGGCGCTAATAACGTTCCCTGCCTCACCTTGCAAAAGAATTAAACGAGTAGAACTAACGTTTAAACCTAACCTGAACAAAGTAGCAATAAGTAAAACAGTAGGGAAAGAAGAATAATCAAGTGGCTCTTGAGTATATAAACATACTAAAAGTATTATTACAGCAAGAGAAATATTAACTGTCAATAATATATCTAAGCAAAATGGAGGTAATGGAATAATCATCATACAAACGATAACAACCAACCCCACAGCGAGGATGATATCATCATTTTTTAATAATTTTGCTAACTTACTTAAATCCAACTACCTTACTTCCCTTTCTTATTATACACGTATGCTAAAATTTCTGCTACAGCAACATACAAATCTGATGGTATTATACCATCAATTGGAACTGTATTGTATAATGCTCTTGCAATTGGTCTATTTTCTACAATCGGAACATTATTACTTTTTGCAATATCTCTTATCCTAAAAGCAACATAGTCAACTCCTTTTGCAATAACCATAGGTGCAGGAGCAACATTTTTATCATATTTAATTGCCACAGCATAATGAGTAGGGTTAGTTACAACCACATCAGCTTTAGGAACATTCGCCATCATACGCTGCTTTGACATTTGAATTTGAATAGACTTGATTTTTGATTTAATTTTAGGATCCCCTTCAATATCCTTATATTCATCTTTTACTTCTTGTTTTGTCATTTTAATAGATTTTTCATATTCCCAATCTTGATACTTTTTATCTAAAAGACCTAATACTATCATTGCTAAACACATGTTTATTAACATTTTTATTAAAATAGAACAGATAACCCCCAAAGAAGTTGCAGGGTCAGCTCCTAAGATTGCGAATAATTCATCTTTTCTACTATTTGCAGTTGCATAACCACAAGCACCAACAACAACAATTTTTATAATAGATTTGACAAACTCAACCATTGTTCTTGGTTCAAAAGGATTAAACAATTTTTTTGCATTTTCTAATGCTCTCTTAGGAGAAATATTGTTAAAATCGAATTTAGCCTTTTGAATTGCAAATACATGACCAACATTCAACCTAACAATTATAACAGCAGAAATAGCAAGAGTAAGTAGAAAAGGAAGAACAATTCCTGCACACTCTTTTAAATAAGGAGCTAAAATCCCCATAATATTATCTGTGCAAACTGTATCTGGATGAATATTAGTAAATGTAAACCGAAGAAGATTCATCATTTTTTCTAACATAAATTTACCTAAAACAGCAAGCAAGGCAACAGAAACAGTAATAACTAAAGCAGCAGATAAATCTCTACTTTTAGAAATATTACCTCTTTCCCTTTCTTTCTCTCGACGTCGGGTGGTGGCCGACTCGGTCTTTTCTGCAGCTGATTCGTTGCCCATAATTAATTAGACTAAGCTATATAAAATAGCTTTTAAATCTTCCTCTCATCAAGTTTTGTACGTACATATAAGATAATTTTACCATAATAAGGGTAATAAAAAAAGGAGTTAACATTTGTTAACTCCTTTAAAATTATAAAAATGTTTATTATACGCAACAACTTGCTTTTAAATATTCACTTAATTTAGTAGCTTTATCTGTTGCTTCCCATGGAACTACTAAATCAGTACGTCCCATATGACCATAAGCAGCTAACTTTTGATAGAATTTACCACCGTTTTTAGCAGGTAAATTTCTTAAATCGAATTGTTTAATAATAGCTGCAGGACTTAAATCAAAGTTTTCAGAAACAATTGCAGAAATTTCATCATCAGATAATTTACCAGTTCCGAATGTATCTACAAAAATAGAAATTGGTTCAGCAACACCAATAGCATAAGCTAATTCAATTTCACATTTATCAGCAAGACCAGATGCAACAATATTTTTAGCAACATATCTTGAAGCGTAAGCAGCAGATCTATCAACTTTTGTTGGATCTTTACCACTAAATGCACCGCCACCATGTCTTGAATAACCGCCATAAGTATCAACAATTATCTTACGCCCTGTTAATCCTGCATCACCTTGAGGGCCACCAATTACAAATCGTCCTGATGGATTGATTAAGATTTTTGTTTCAGAATCTAATTTAATAGCCTCAGTTTCAAATACATAATCAATTACATGTTGTTTTAAATCACGTCTGATTATTTCTTGAACTTGTTTATTATCAGAAATACCATTAATTTCAGGGTCATGTTGAGTAGAAAGAACGATTGTATGAATTCTAGATGGTTTTCCATCTACATACTCAACTGTTACTTGAGATTTACCGTCTGGTCTTAGATAAGATAATATACCTTCTTTTCTTACTTGAGCTAATCTATAAGACAATTTATGAGCTAAACTTATAGGAAGTGGCATTAATTCTGGTGTTTCATTACAAGCATAACCAAACATAATACCTTGGTCACCTGCACCTAAACTTTCAGTTTCTAAAGTAGAAGTATCAGCATTATCGCTTCTAGTTTCTAAAGCTTTATTAACTCCACCTGCAATATCAACAGATTGTTCATCAATACTAGTTAATACAGCACAAGTGTTAGCATCAAAACCACCACTTGATTCTCCAACATAACCAATATTTTTAATAGTATCTCTAACAACAGAAGGTATATCAACATAGCAATCTGATGTAATTTCACCAGAAACTAAAACCATCCCAGTAGTTACAGAAGTTTCAGCTGCAACTCTTGATTGAGGATACTTTGTTAAAAATTCATCTAAAATAGCGTCAGAAATTTGATCGCAAACTTTGTCAGGGTGTCCTTCAGTTACAGATTCTGAAGTAAACAAAAAATTTCTTGATTTCATCTATAATCCTCCTTAATTTATATACACAACCGGTAAGGTTTTTAATTCCAACCCGGTCACTACTTTAGTGAATATTTTATAACAAAAAACATATATATCAAACTTTTAAAGTGAAATTTATATAATATTCACATAAGTTTACTTTTAGTGTTAAAAAAAAATATTTCAATTATAATAACGATAAGGAGATAAAAAAAGAGAGGTTAAAACATTGAATAATAAACTTAATGATGGAGTAGGGAAAAAGATTGTTGAAGCACTTAAGAAACAATCAGAAGGCGAGTTATTAGAAATAGAAGAACAGCAAAAGCATACAGGTAATGCAATTGACGGTTTAATACCTAATATAGAAGAAACCATCAATAACAATGTAGAACCACAAGTTGAAAGCACAGAATCAAATATAGATTTTTCAGATATAAAACTACCTGAAGAAACATATTCTGCAGATGAAAAAACAGAAATCGAAGAACCAATATTTGCAGAAGAAAAAGAAGATATGCAAACAAACACTTTTTCTGACATCAATTTAGACAACTTCATGCAAGAAGAACCACAAACATTAAAATTTGCACCAGAAGTAAACGAATTAGATATGCCTGCAAATATTGTTATCTTGAAAAAATTAATTGCACAACTACCAAGCGGAGTAACAAGACACACAGGGGCTCAAATCATTAAACAAACAATGGAAGCTCTTGGAATCTCAATGAAAAGTGTTTTAAAAGAAGCTCAAGACGTTCAAGACAATTTGAAAGAATCAGCAAAAGAATGTCAAGCAACAATTCAAGAATATAAAAGACAAATCACAACATTGGAAAAACAATCTCAAAACTACCAAAAACAATATGGTGCATTAAATGATTTAATTAGCTTGTTTATCCAAACGAAGTAATTGAATTCAATCAAATTAGTACAACAAAAAAGACTTCCAGATTATGGAAGTCTTTTTTAATATTAATAAAATTTTATCATTATGCTTGTTTAGTAGAATCAAGGTATTGGCAAGTATCTGCAACTTTTGCAACAGAACCAACAACAGTTGATAGGGCTGCAAATCCTGCTAAAGGACCAGCCATTTTCTTAACAACAGGATTACGCAAGAATCTACCTTTTTCAAATATTTTCAAGATTTTAGCTTTATTAGAAGCTTGAATAAGTTTAGATTCTCTAATTAACTTAGTAATACTATTACCAACTCTTGAACCGTTTCTTAGAGTTTGGAAAGTAGCAGCACCAACAGTCCCACCAACAACCATTTCAGTTGAATTTTCTTTAACAGATTGTTTTGCTTTTTGAACTTGCTCTTTAGAGATACCTCTATGTGGCACAACAACAAATGATTGATTAGAAACACCGTTCATTATTTATCACCTCCAGAAGCTCCAAGAGCTAAATCAAGATTAGATTTATTTTTATTTCTACCTGCTAAATCATCAATTAATACAGAAGCTGTAGTAGAAGCAGCTAAAGTATTTTCTACTGCAGATTGAACTTTTTGTTTATTTACAGATTTTACAAGAGTTTTAGTAGCTTCACCATATCCTTGAGCTTTTTCAATGAATGATTTTACGTTAGGCTTAGCCATAAACTCAGCTGTTTTCTTACCTAATGTAGTATTTTTGAATGCTTTAATTACTGGACTACCAACAAACTTAGACCAAGCATTACCTAGTGATTTAAAACCATTAGCAACAGGTTTGAATGCAGATTTAGAAATGTTTACAGCATCTTTAGCCACATTAGATTTAGCAACACCTTTTAAAATTCCGATTGAAATTTTAGCACCATATTTTGCAGTAACGAAAGCAGTTACAAGACCTAAAGCGCCTGAAACAAATCTTACGGCTTTACTTGCCCCCTTAGATAACTTGCTAGGATTTTGATCTAAACTATCTGCAAACCTATCCATTTCGTTTTTAGTTTGGTTAATATCAGCAAGTTTTTCATCTCTTTCTGCTTCAATTTCTTCTTGAGAAGGCTCATGATAGAACTCATCAGGTTCCATAGCACCTGTTTTGTAACCATCATCATAATCAACAGAATGACCAAATTTTACCGGATTTGAAACTGGTAAATTACTTTGAATTCCTAACATATCACACACTCCAAAAATGGTTTATTACAATTATTGTAATGCATGTAAAGCTTTATTTTTGCTAGTTTTACATAAAATATTTACAAAAATTAATAATAAAAAATAGTAAGTTAAAAAGAAATAACATGATTTATCTGTAAATAAATTTAGGATGATAAGTTTATTTGAAGGTTCGGACTTTTCTGCCGTATTTGTCATATTGGGTTGTAGTTCCGTTGGAGTTGGTTTTGTATGAACCTGTTTTACGTCCATATTGGTCATAAGAATTGTAACCTGATGAAGTTTTCTTGTATGAGCCTGTTTTGCGTCCTGATTTGTCATAGACGTTGTAACCTGATGAGGTCTTTTTGTAAGAACCTGTTTTGCGACCTGATTGGTCGTAGGAGTTGTAGCCTGAAGAGGTTTTCTTGTATGAGCCTGTTTTTTGACCGTATTGGTTATATTTGTTGTAACCTGAAGAAGTTTGTTTGTAAGAGCCTGTTTTTCTACCGTATTGGTCGTATATATTTGTGGCAAAAACGGAATTTGCAAAAACTAGTATAAGTAATAATATAAGAAATTTTTTCATAACGTACCCCTTTCAGAAATATAACGAAATTTTATAATAAATTGTTCAAAAACATTTTTGATTATTTTATCATTTTATACAATTTATAAGTTGGATAGTTCTTTCATTTTATTAAAACTTGAAGTATATCTACCACCATTATTCTCTCTTGAGTCTACTCTTGAGATAAACTCTCTAAATTTAGATTCTGAACAATCAATACCATTTTCTTCTGCAGCTTTACTACATTTTGAAGCTATTTTTTTAGTTATTTGGGAGTACTCTTCTTTTTGGCTTGAAGACATAACTTTGTGATAACTTTCATAGTTCGGATAATCTATTAATGGGCATATCAAATCATATTTTGAATTCATATTCGCATCTGGGGCATATGAATAAGCATCAATGATATGAATGTCTTTATTTTTGTAATCAATTAAATAATTATTTGGATTAAAACTATCAGCCTTATAACCTTTATCCTCTAGAACTTTTAATTTTTGAGCATAATTGTTAAATGTTGATTGCGGAAATTCTGATATGGTTCTTATATTTTCAAGAAAGTTATTTGCTTCTTCTTTAGTTATTTCTATACCATCTCTTCTTCTAGTTGACCAATCTGCAATAGAATGAGGTTTTCCATTTATTCGTTTTAAAATCAGTACACTATCACCAATATGACCTATTTCTTGCCCCATATTCAATCCTTTAAATTGGTCAGCTGATTCTTGAATATCTTTTGAAAAACTTGATTGATAGTCTTTATTTTTAGTTATTACTTTTATTGCCCAATTATCTAATTTGGGATGTGTAAATTTATAAACTGTTGAATTTGCTCCGGTTCCTAAAATATTCTTTTCTGTACAATTTTTAGCAATATCTTCGCTCTTGGATATTCCAAGCTCTTTTATAACTCGCATAAATTCTTGAAAATCATCTTTTTTTAACTGAGGTTTTTTACTACGTATTGATACAACTGCAGCACTTGCAACCCCCAAAGCGGTTAAACCTATCATCGTTTTTGAAGTTGTAGATAAATGTTTTATACTTGATGTTGATTGATTTTCATTATTTTTTTTATCACTTTTTAAATCTGCCTTAAAATTCAAAGAGTTTTTATAACCTGACAACACATTTAACATATCCAACACCTCACAATAAACACATATAACACCTTAATTTGAATATATTATATAAGAAAAAAGTTAAATTACAACAAACTTTGTTGGACGTAGGCTGGTTCGGTCTTGCCTGTCAAATTATTATACACCTCATAAGTTATATAACAATCTTTCAATCCTCTATGGTTATTTTTAGTATCTATATCATAGTTTTCTGCAATAGTTGTTAGTTTATAGTTTTTCAAGTTCAAGACGCGTCTTGCAATAAACATTGTATCCAAGCTAGGGTTATTCAATTCTTTGTTCAAATGTCGGCTCAACTTATTTCTTATAAACCCGATATCAAAATTCACATTATGCCCCAATATTGTATCGTCCTCTATAAACTCAACCAACTTAGGCAACACATCTTCAATCTTAGGCGCATCGCTCAACATTCCGTTTGTTATGCCTGTTAGATTACTGATAAAAGAATTAACCCCCTTATTAGGTTTTACAAGTGTAGAAAATTCTTCCACCACCTTATTATCTCTTACCTTCAATCCTGAAAGTTCGATAATATCATCATTATTAGGGCTCAACCCTGTTGTCTCGATATCAATAACTGTATAGTTATCAGGCATCATTTCTTGCATTAAATTAATTCCCCTTTTAAGTACCAAGTCTTAGCACCAACAATTTTTACATTAACAAATTCGCCAATCCTGTTTTCATCACAAGGAACATGAACCATTTTGTTGTTTCTTGTTCTTCCTGAAATAACATTCTCGCCGTGTTTATTAGTTCCGAATTTTTCCACAAGGATTTCCATTTCTCGACCAACATATTTGTTATTAGAGTTCAGGCAAGCTTCTCTAACGGTTTCGTTCAATCTTGCAAGTCTTTCTTCTTTAACTTCTTTTGACAAGTATTTATCAACCCATTTTGCAGCAACTGTTCCTTCTCTTGGGGAATAAGCCGCTGTATTTGAATAATCTAATTCAAGTTTCAAAATCTCATCAAGTGTGTGTTGGAATTGTTCTTCTGTTTCTCCCGGGAAACCTGCGATAAAATCACTTGTGATTGTTACATCTTTAACTTTTTCTCTCACATGGTTACAAATCTTGGTATAAGTTGCAACATCGTATCTTCGGTTCATTTTCTTCAATACTTCGTCATCACCTGATTGCATTGGGATATGGAAGTATTCACAAACTTTGTCTAGTTCCACAACAGTATCAATTAATTCATCTGTTATATCTGTCGGATAAGAGGTTACAAAACGGATTCTGAACTTGCCATCAAGTGAGTTAATCGCTCTCAAAAGACCTGCAAGGTTAACTTCTTCGCCTTGTTCATTAACTCCCTTGTAGCTATCAACATTTTGACCTAGCAAAGTAATTTCTTTGAATCCTTCTGAAAGTGCTTTTTTAACTTCACCCATAATTTGCTCAAATTTTCTTGAACGTTCTCTACCTCGTGTATAAGGAACGATACAATATGAGCAGAAATTGTTACAGCCTTCCATAATAGGAACCCAAGCATTAACTCCTTTTTTTCTGATAATATCCAAATTATCTTCAGGGAAAACAACTTCTTCTGTTGAGCAAACTCTTTCTCCTGCTTCGATTCGTTTAATAAGTTCAGGGAGTTCATAAAGTCTATGTGTTCCCAAAACCAAATCAACATAAGGAGCGCGTTTGAACAAATCTTCTTTCTTTTGTTGAGCAACACAGCCAGCAAAAACAATCTTTAAATCAGGTTTTGTTTTCTTCCATTTGCCCCAAGTTCCGATTGCACTATATGCTTTGTCCTCAGACAACTGACGGATAGAACATGTATTGATTATCAACAAATCAGCTTCTTTAGGTTCTAATGTTTGTTCATAATCCAACCATTGAAGCATTCCCAACATTCTTTCTTCATCTGATTTATTCATCTGACAGCCTAGTGTTTCTATATAAACTTTTTTCATCTTCTATCCTTCCCAATAGTATCCAGATTTATGCCCGATGGGAATCGAACCCATGACCTCAGGTTTCGGAAACCTGCACTCTATCCAACTGAGCTACGGGCACATGTTCTGTTCCCTTTATTCGTACCTCTATATTATACCCCAAACTTATCCTAAAATAACCATCTCACAATTTTTGCAATCAAATTTGAGTTCGTATTTCTTGCCTCTATCATCAACCAAGAAAAGTTTTTTAGGTGCTTTACACATATTCAACGCATACTTAATACAATGTTTTGTTCGCATTAATTCTATCTGATGCCCACACCCCATTTCATAAGCAGGTTCTGTTATCTCACAATTACAATGTTTATAAAACTCTTTTGCCTCATTATTATAAACATTCGCTCTATAATCGTCCTCTTGTTTATAATAATCGACATATCTGAGTGGAGTTTGTTCTTCACGTTTATAATTATTCAATCTTGCTTGCATAAGTTTATCAAGCAAAGTTCTTCTCAACTCATTAACCGCAGATACCGGCATAAATGGAATTTCTGAATCAAGTTCAATATTATTCACCGTAAAATCAGAATCCCCTGTCTTTTTCATCTGAGTTATAAAGTTTTGGTTCATCTTATCTTGGTTATTCGCTTTTTCTGTTGATTCAATTTCTACAAATGTTTTGTTATTATCCTCATCAGTCACACAAATTTTGCCGTCTTTAATCTCAATATCTATTTGAATCTGGCGTTTAACTTTCGCATTATTGAGTTCTTTCTCGTATTGAGCATCTTTGTTTCTGAAAACTTTTTGATTAACCTTTATCTCAGGCATTTTGTTAGGGAAAATCTTCTTCCCCTCAACCTTATTCACAAGACAACCTTCTTCACCTATTGAAAGCCCGTCTTGTGGGTTAATATTTTCTTTTGTATCTGTTTCAAAAAAGTTTTTGCCAATCTTTGTAACCTTGCCCAAATATTGACCTTTCGGAGTATCAAAATTAAAACAGTCTTTTCTTTTTTCCAAGAAATAATCTGTATAACCTCGATTAAAGCTCTTTGTTATGTTAGATTCAAAGTTAGTCAAAATTGTTCCGGAAGATGTTTTTCCGCATATTTTATCAAGTTCTTTTCTATAATAAAGAACAACATTTTTCACATAGTCAGTATCTTTTAATCTACCTTCTATCTTGAATGATTTTACCCCGATATCAACCATTTCTTTCAAGTGTTTTGTAGCATTAAAATCTTTGGTCGATAAAAGGTGCTTATCTTCTGCAATAACATTTCCTTTATCATCAATAAGAGAATATTTTTTCCTGCAAGGTTGAGCACATTCACCTCTATTTGCAGAACGTCCGCCAATACATTGGCTCAAATAACATTGTCCGCTATAAGAAACACACAAAGCCCCGTGTATAAAGCATTCCAACTCTACATTTGTACTCTTCTTAATCTCTCTTATCTCATCAAGTGATAATTCACGAGCCAAAACAACTCTTGGGATTCCAATTTCCTCAAAGAATTTAACCTTCTCTAAAAATCTATTATCGCATTGGGTGCTTATATGTAATGGAATAGGCGGGATTTGCTTGTCAATCGCAAGTTTAAGTATACCCATATCTTGAACAATTATTCCATCAACCCCGATTTCATAAAGTTTTTTTATAAGTTCTTTTACTTCATCAAGTTCAATATCTGTAACAATAGTATTAACAGTCACATATATTTTTACATAGAACTTATGAGCATAAAGAACAAGTTCTTTTAAATCCTCTAATGAGTTGCCTGCCTTGTATCTTGCCCCAAAAGAAGGACCTCCGATATAAACAGCATCTGCACCACAATCGATTGCAAGTTTTGCAGTTTCTAAATCTTTAGCAGGTGCAAGAAGTTCTGTTTTTTTCATAGGCTAAACCATTAAGCAGCAGCTGTTTCAACTTTCTTTGTAGTTGCTCCAGGAGCTTTATCTTTCCAAATATCAATCAATACTGTACAGAAGAAAATACTTGAATATGTACCAATTGTTATACCTAGAATCATTGCAAGTACAAAGTTCTTTGTTGTAACTCCACCAAAGAAATATAATGCTAACAATGTTATCAACGTTGTTAATGAAGTATTGATACTTCTTGCCATTGTTTGTTCAACACTATAGTTAATGATTTCGCTGAAAGTCATTTTCTTAGCATAATATCTTAAATTTTCTCTAATTCTGTCAAATACAACGATTGTATCGTGAACAGAGAAACCGATTACTGTTAATATTGCAGTAACGAATAAAGAATCGATTTCAACGCCTTTGAAAATACCCATTAATGCAAACACACCACAAACAAATAAAACGTCGTGAACAAGCCCTAAGATTGCAGCTAGAGCATAATCAAATTGGAATCTGATTGTTAAGTAACAAACTATACCTAAAAGAGCTAAACTCAATGCGATTAAAGAATTTTTGAACAATTCTTTTCCCATTGTAGGCCCAACAGATGCAACTTGAACAAGTTGAGCATCAGGATAATCTTTTTGGATAACTTGTGTTATTGTGTTTTGAGCATTTGATTTGCTATCAATAA
Organism: uncultured bacterium; assembly: GCA_949294335.1. GTDB lineage: Bacteria > Cyanobacteriota > Vampirovibrionia > Gastranaerophilales > Gastranaerophilaceae > UMGS1585. The sequence goes on from CASFGO010000027.1 coordinate 35,281, forward strand.
ACTTAGTTCTTATAGAAATCATAGCTTTTAAGTTGCTATCGTTTTTCTTTGCATTAACATTTACTATCTGTATATAAGGATTTTCTATATTATTTGCCTCAAGATTAGTTCTTATTTTAGCAATTTCTGCGTTAGTAACATCTTTTTTAACACCATACTGTAAAGTTGTACCACCTGTATAATCAATACCAACTTTCAATGGTGTGTGTGTAGGAGATGTTATTGTTGAATAAATCATACCTATTAATCCCGGAAGTATTAATAGTGCTGAAAAAGCAAAACACCAAAATCTAATCTTTACTATATTGAGTTTCATAATATATAACCTTTCCTTTTATTATCTTAATTAATCAATAATTCCAAATTTTGCATTCTCTTTTTTAGATTCGGTAACTTGATAACCTTGACCGATTTCATCTTTTCTTAATCCAAACAATGCAGGATTTGTAAGTGATTTTGTTCCAAACATTAGTAACATAAAGTTTTTAGTTATTGTAATCGCTGAGAACATTGAAACAACAACACCTAATGCAAGAGTTAAAGCAAAACCTTTTACGATACTTGTACCTAAGCAATAAAGGATTACACAAGTAATAATTGTTGTCATATTAGAGTCAAAAATACTTGTAAATGCTCTGTCAAAACCTGTATTAATCGCAGTAAATAATGTTCTGCCTGCTCTTAATTCTTCTTTTGTTCTTTCAAAAATAAGGATATTAGCATCAACCGCCATACCTATACTTAATATGAAACCTGCAATCCCTGCTAATGTCATTGTAACAGGTATTGTTTTGAATATTGCAAATAAGATTAAGCCATAAATACAAAGTGCAATATCTGCAATTAAGCCAGGAACTCTGTAATAAGCAATCATAAATAACATTACAAGTCCAAGACCAATCATACCTGCAACTTTAGATTTTGCAATACTATCAGCACCTAAAGTTGGTCCAACTGTATTTTCTTCAATAATTTTAGCCGGAACAGGTAAAGCACCTGCGTTCAACAAGTCAACCATTTTCTTAGCTTCTTCATATTGGAAGCCATTATCACCACCTGAAATCTGAGCTCTACCTTCCATAATCGGTTCTCTAATTACAGGAGCTGATTGCATTTCTCCATTGAAGAATATTGCCATTGGTTTACCTACTAAAGCCCTTGTTAGTTTAGCAAATTTTCTTGTTCCTTCTGCATTGAATTCTAAATCAACAACCCATTGTCCGTTTGATGAATTAGTACTTAAATTAGCTTTTGATAAGTCTTTACCGGTCAAACCTGTTGAAATCCAGTTTTCTGTGTACATATCATTATTCATGCTAGGCATTGGAGCTTTGAATTCTAACTCTGCAGTATCACCAATAAATGCTTTTGCTTGTTCTAAATCTGATACGTCAGGAATTTCAACAACTAATCTGTTTTCCCCTGAACGTTGAACAACTGTTTCTGCAACCCCTAACTTATTAACCCTGTTTTCGATAGCAAACTGTAAACTGTCCATCATATCAGGTGTAATCTTTGCAATAGAATTTGATGTCTGAGCCTCTAGTACCAATCTTGAGCCACCTACCAAGTCTAAACCAAGTTTAGTTGGCTTTGTTAAGATTAATACAACTGAAACTATTACGATTGCTACAATAGCCCAAAACATTATAATTCGATTTTTCATTTATTGTTAAACTCCCTATTAAAATTTATGTTCAATTATATTTTAACAAAAACATCATTATTACAATAATGCTTCTAGGTTAGTCCTAGTAGATTGAATTGTTGAGAATAATTCTGCTTTTTCTTCATCTGTTAATGGAACCAATGGTTCTCTTAAATACTCATCAATAATTCCCATATTAGCTAATACAGCTTTTACAGGAGTAGGATTTGGTGCCATAAATAATTTTCTAAAGCTTGGATACAATACATTATGAATTTGTCTTGCTTTTTCTATATTACCTGACTTAAATTCTTTTATCATTGTTTTTAGTTCATTCCCAAATATATGTGATGCAACTGAAATTACACCATGTACCCCTAATGACATCATTGGAAGTGTAAGACTGTCATCTCCACTTAATATAACAAAATCATCAGGTGTATTTATATTTAGTTCTGTAATAGTATCCATATCTCCAAAACTTTGTTTTAATGCAGCTATATTTTTATATTTATTTGCAAGGTATTTTACAGTCTCAACTGACATATTAACACCTGTTCTTGAAGGTATATTATACATAACAATTGGAATAGAAATAGCTTCTGTAATCGCTGAATAATGTGCAATCATACCTTTTTGTGAAGGTTTATTATAATAAGGTACAACACACAAAACTGCATCAGCTCCACCTTGTTCTGCCAATTTTGACATTTCAACAGCAGTTTTTGTACAATTCGAACCTGTACCCATAATTATTTTTACATTATTTTTAACTGCTTTTTTTGCTGCTTTTAAAATTTCTATTTCTTCATCATGAGTTAATGTTGGAGATTCCCCTGTTGTCCCTGTTATTACTATTGAATCAGAACCATTTGTAGATAAGTATTCAACAAGCTCTTCCACCTTCTTATAATCAACATCCATATTAGATGTCATAGGTGTAACCATTGCTGTAATAACTTCCCCTGCATTAAGTCTCATAAAATACCTCTTTCTTATAATATTCTTAGTGTATTATAAAACAAAGAAGTTTACATGGGTTGTAAATAATTATTAAATATGTGTGAAATAAAAAAGTTTATGTTATATTAAAAAATATACTTTTTAGGAGGAGATTATAAATGGAAAAATTAGCAGATATTGGTGTATTTGGCGGTTCAGGCTTTTACAGCTTTTTAGAAGATATTGAAGAAGTTAAAGTAGAAACTCCTTATGGCATGCCAAGTGATAGTTTATTTATTGGTAAAATTGGTGCACACAAAGTTGCATTTATGCCACGTCACGGAAGAACTCATACTATTCCGCCACATTTACTAAATTATCGTGCTAATGTTTGGGCTATGAAACATGTAGGTTGTGAAAGAGTTATTTCTCCATGTGCTGCAGGTAGTTTACAAAAACATGTTGAACCTGGTAGCTTTGTTATTTGTGACCAATTCGTTGATTGGACAAAAGGAAGAAATTCAACATTCTTTGATGGACCTATTGTTACTCACCCATCTCCTGCTGATTTATACTGTCCTGAGCTAAGAAAATTAGCTATTAAAACAGGTAAAGATCTAGGTATTAAAATTCATGAAACAGGAACTGTTGTTGTTATCAATGGCCCTAGATTCTCAACAAAAGCTGAATCTAAGTTCTTTACTAACCAAGGTTGGGAAGTTATTAACATGACTGCTTTTCCTGAAGCATACCTTGTTAAAGAATTAGATATGTGTCCGTTAAATATTTCTTTAATTACAGACTATGATGCAGGTCTAGTTGGAGATGTTCCTCCTGTTTCTCATCAAGCTGTTATTGAAGTATTTAATAATAACGTTGCTAATCTTAAGAAGTTATTATTCACTATGATTGAAAATATTCCGACAGAAAGATTAGAATGTGACTGCGCTAATACAAAAGCTAAATCAAGAGCATAGGTGATAAAATGGTAAGATTTCCAATGTTATTAAAAGCAGTTAACGGATTATTTAACATGTTCTATGTATTAATAATCCTTAGAATATTCATGACTTGGATTCCAAGTATTGATTGGGAACAGCAACCTGCTAAATTTATAAGAATTGTGACTGATTCTTACTTAGAAGTATTTAGAAGATTTGTTCCACCTTTAGGAGGGTTGGATTTCTCTCCAATCATAGCAATTATTGTTCTACAAATCTTACAAGGATTAATTACAGGGGCTATAGGTAACTTATAATACTTTATTTAGAGGATTAGAAATCATAAATATATGTGATATTCTATTAGAAGACTGGGAGGAATATGTACGCATACAAATATAGAGATAATCTGGAATACGATTACAGCTATGAAAGGGACTTACGTGTAGCAAGACCTGTTCATAAAAATGTATACAAAAGACAAATTATTCATAAAAAAACTAAAAAAACTCGCTCTTTGTCTGCTTCTTTAATCATTTTAGGAGTCGTTGCATTTTTTGCATTTTGCGTAATGCCATTCAGTTATAAAACTATAAAGAATACTTTATTTATTGATTCTATTGCTCCTATTACTAATAAAGGTGTTGATTCTCCTTTAATAAGGACGTCAGAATATAAATCAGGGGCAAATTTACAGTCAATTTTATATCCGACATTATCTTATTTAAATAATGATTTATTCTTAAATCAGCAACTTTTAGCTCCTACAATATTTAGTAAGAAAAATGCTGCTGATATGTATTTATCAGACAGGTTAATTGATTTAGAAAACCAATTGAAAGGCTTAAACAAAGCTTATCCGTCTATTAAGCCTGCAATATTTGTTTGGTCTTTTGAAACAGGTAAATATGCTGCAGTTAACTCAGATAAAGTTTATCCTGCTGCAAGCATTATTAAAATACCTGTATTAGTACAATTATTCAAATCAATAGAAGCTAACCAGGTTTCTATATATGATGAAATGGCTCTTACTCAATATTATAGATCTTCAGGCTCAGGTAATATGCAATATGCCCAAGCAGGAAGAAAATACACACTTGATGCACTTGCAAAAGTCATGATTCAAGATTCAGATAATACAGCAACTAACATGCTTATGGCAAAAGTTGGAGGTATGGATGATATTAACACAGGTATTCGTTCTTGGGGGTTAAAAAATACTCACGTTCAAACTTGGTTACCGGATTTAACAGGTACAAATACAACTACAGCTTATGATATGGCTAAAATACTTTATAACCTTGAAAATCCATCATTCTTAAATATTAATTCAAGAGAAGATATTATAAAATATATGAGCAAAGTTAAAAATAATAGACTTATACAAGCAGGTTTACCTGAAGGTATTCCATTTATTCATAAAACAGGTGATATTGGAACAATGTTAGGTGATGCAGGTATTGTTTATATGCCATCAGGACAACATTATATCGTTGTAATTCTTGCAAATAGACCACATAATGATCCTGCAGGGGTTAACTATATTAAATCAGCATCATCATTAATATATTCAAACATGCTTAATTTGAAGTAAATATTCTTTCTTCTACAAGCCCACAAATAATATGACCAATCATAATTTGTGATTCTTGTATTTGTGGAGTATGAGTTGATGGAACTTTAATTAAATACTGACATAAATTATCTAATGGACAATCATGATTCCCAACAAGCCCAATGGTAATTATACCTAAATTATTTGCTTCTTCCACTGCTTTTATAATATTAGCAGAATGACCAGATGTTGATATTGCAAGGAATATATCTCCTTTTTTACCATTTGCTCTAATTTGTCTTGCAAAAGATTCATCATAGCCATAATCGTTACTTATTGCAGTTAACAATGGTGAATTTGTGTTTAATTCAATTGCAGCTAATGGTGGTCTATCAAAGTTAAATTTTGAAACAAGTTCTCCTGTTATGTGCTGAGCATCTGCAGCAGATCCTCCATTTCCTGCAGTCATTACTTTATTACCACGTTTATAGCAATCAACAATAGCATTTGCAATTTTATCAATTGTTTTTATAATTGTTTCATTTTCTAATATTAGTTGTTTTGTTTTTATACTATCTTCTATATATTTTTTTATTTCCATAATTCACCATTTTATTACAACTTTTTAAGTATTTTAACATAAAACATAATATTTTATTAATTATTTATATATAAAGTATATACGATTTTAAAGTTTCTAAATATTTTAAACAAATTAGTCAATTTTCTAAAAAAAAATCCGTTTATAAAAATATGGGAATTAAGGAAATAATCGAAAAAATATTTATATATATATCACCACAATTAGTACCGCAACCAGTTAGGGTTAGGAACTAATTTAACAAAGAATTCTTTTTATACTCTCTTTTAATATCCTCGTGTTTATTTAATGTTTGCCGCAATCTGGCAAACTTTTTTTTTGCATCAAAACTTCAATTATTAGTTAAGACTAAATTCTATTACCACTCTCATCAAAAAATAACATATTATCAGTTGAAATCCCTAGAATAAGTTCTTCCCCTATATGGAAATCAGAATCTAATCTTGCAGAACATTTGTTTTCATCAATATTAAAATATGCAATTTGTTCAGAACCTAACATCTCTGAAATATCAACATGAACCCCAAATTTAATATCGCCACCTGACATATTTTCAGGTCTAATACCAATAGTTACTGTATTCATAGATGTTATTTTGTCTTTTATTTGTTCAGGAATTTGAATAACAACATTTCCAAATTTTAACGAATCATTTTCAATTGTAGCCTTAATAAAATTCATTTGCCCTATAAACCCTGCAACAAAAGTATTTGCAGGGTTTGAATAAATATTTTGAGGAGTATCCACTTGTTGTATCACGCCTTTATCTAATACAACAATTCTATCACCCATAGTCAAAGCTTCTGTTTGATCATGAGTAACATAGATAAATGTTGTCTGCAATTTCTTATGTAATTTTTTTATCTCAGAACGCATTTGGACTCTTAATTTAGCATCCAAGTTTGATAAAGGCTCATCCATTAAAAATACTTTTGGATTTCTTACAATTGCACGACCTAACGCAACTCTTTGTCTTTGACCGCCTGATAATTGTTTTGGTTTTCTATCCAAAAATTGAGTAAGATTAAGAATTTCAGCAGCTTCTTTAACTTTTTTATCTATAACTTCTTTATCTATTTTTCTCATCTTTAAACCAAAAGCTATATTATCATATACACTCATATGAGGATATAAAGCATAGCTTTGGAATACAAAAGCTATATCTCTATCTTTTGGATGCACATTATTGACAACTTTATCATCAATAAGAATTTCACCAGAAGATATTTCTTCTAAGCCTGCGATCATTCTTAATGCAGTTGATTTCCCACAACCAGATGCACCTACAAGGACAATAAATTCTTTATCTTTAATCTCTAGTGACACATCATTAATGATAAGTTTTTTATTATCATAAGTTTTATTTACGTTTTTAAAAGTTACACTACTCATTTACTTCTTTCTCAAACGGTAAAATAATTCTAAATGCTGTTCCTTTTAATGGAATATTTTCAGCCCAAATTATTCCATTTAAATAATTCATAATATTTCTAACACTTGCAAGTGCAATTGCTCTTAGAATTGTACGTTTATTAGATTTATCAATTACAGCATATGGATCAAATAATGTTGGAATTTCAGATTCTAATATTGCATTATTACTACTTAATACTGTAATTAACATAGCTGAACAATTAGTTAAATTATGTGTTAGTAAAAACTCTTCATCGGCATTTTCTAATGACACATTTAAAGTACCAATATCAGTAGCACGAATTAATGTTTCTATTAGAATTTGAAACATTAACTTGAATGCTTTTTCATCAGAATATAAAGTTTTTTTAGTATTTTCTACTACTTCAAAATTAGTTGTAATACTTTTTTCTGTATAAAGTTGTTGATATGTTTTAATCGTTGAATTAATAGTATTAGAGATATCAAATAACTTCATTTCTTTATCAAAAATACCACTTTCTGTTTGAGAAAGTTCAACTAATTTATTAAAGAAATATAATAAGTCTGATGAATTTTTATTTATAATTTTTAAATATTTTTCTTGTTTTTCAGAAACCTCACCACCTAAACCATCAACTATAGCTTGAGAAAATCCTATAATTGAATGTAGAGGAGATTTTAAATCATTTGATAATTTTATCAGAAAACTATTTTTATCATAGTTAATTTTTTTATAATTTTCGTGTTCTTCAATTATATTATTAACAGTTTTATACTTTTGTGTTGCATCACGCATCGAAACAACATAAGCTCCTTCAATAGCTTTTGATGTAATTTCAAGATATCTTTCATCATTTGATAATTTAGCTATTGAAGGTGAATTAATCTCAGCAGATTCAATTGCTGCTGCTAAACCTTTTTCTAGATAATCATTAATATTATTATTAATTAAATCATTATTATTAATTAAATCATTATTATTTAATAACTCAATGGCGACATTATTTACCCATTGAATAATCCCTTCAGGAGTTATCAAAACAACACCATCAGGTAAACAAGATTGAATATCTATAACTCTAGTTTTTGATAACAAATTTTTTATACTCATTTCTAATTACCCTTTTCAGCTTTATTTTATCATTAAATTCTATTAAGGTAAAGTATTTTTAACTGGGATAAAAAACGTAACATTCTATTTTAAAATAAAACTATCTGAGATATAATTCTTATAAAAAGGGAAGGGAATAGTGGCAACATCGACTTATTCAAAAAAGAAAGAACAAGATTCAGCAATATCACAACTAATGCCTCAAAATACAGATGCAGAGGAAGCCGTATTGGGGGCTATTCTTGTTAACCCAGTATGCTTAACTAAAGTTGTCGAAACTATCACCCCTGATTCTTTTTACAAACCAGCTCATAGGTATGTATATGAGGCAATGCTTCAATTATTCAATACCAATGAAAGAATCGATATTGTATCTGTTTCAGATGTTTTAAATCTTAATCAAAAATTAGAATTAGTTGGCGGTAGAGCATTTATTAATGATTTAAGCTTTAAAACAATCACAACCTCAAATGTTGAATATTATGCAAAACAAATACAAGAAAAAGCAATTAAACGTTCATTAATTAGTGCAGGTTCAGAAATTGTTACTTCAGGATATGAACTTACTCCCGTAGAAGAATCATTAGAAAAAGCTGAAAGACTTATATTTAATATTGCATCTCAAAAAGCTACAAAAGATTTAACACACGTAAAAGACTTAGTTTTATCTACATATGAAAAGATTGAATATAGATATCAACATAGAGGTGAGCTTACTGGAGTTGATACAGGTTTTTATGAACTAAATGATATGACAAGCGGGCTTCAAAAATCCGACTTAATTATTCTTGCAGCAAGACCAGCAATGGGAAAAACTGCATTTGTTTTGAATCTAGCTCAAAATGCAGCACTAAGAGCTAAAGTGCCTGTTGCAATATTTTCTCTTGAAATGTCAAAAGACCAATTAGTTCAACGTATGCTTTGTTCTGAAGCAGAAGTAGATTCACAAAAACTTCGTTCCGGAAATATGTCTGATAAAGATTGGGAAAAACTTGCAATTGCAATGGATTCATTTGCAGCTGCACCAATTTATATAGATGATACCGCAGGTTGTACACTAACTGATATTCGTGCAAAATGTAGAAGATTAGCGATGGAAGAGAATAACCTTGGTTTGATTGTAATTGATTACTTGCAATTAATTGAATCAACAGGCAGAGAAGACCGTATGCAACAAATTTCAGCAATATCTAGAGGTTTAAAAATTCTTGCAAGAGAATTAAATGTCCCTATTATTGCCCTTTCTCAATTATCTCGGGCTGTTGAATCAAGAACAGATAAACGTCCAATGCTTTCTGATTTGAGAGATTCTGGTGCAATCGAACAAGATGCTGATATCGTAATGTTCATTTATCGGGATGAATACTACAGAAAAGAAGCAGGTGAGGAAGAAGAAATGTCTGCAAAAGCGGCCAATAAAGGGGAATCTGAAATTATTATTGCAAAACACAGAAATGGTGCGGTTGGAACAGTAAAACTCCTTTTCCAAGCAAACATTACAAAATTCAAAAACCCAATAAAAACAGACGTATTCTAACCTTGAGCTTCTCTATACTCTTGAGCAAACTGTAATATTTCAGCTTGTCCTGATTGTAACTCATTCATTCTATTATCTATTTGTGCAAGATGATTAAGTTTAGCTTGTTGACGCTTCATAGTCTTTTGCATATTAGACATTGCCATATCTTGTTTATGTAAAACACTATGTAGTCTTTTTATAAGAGCTTCTTGTTCTAAAAGACGTTTTTGCATTATATCCATTGCTGCTTTTCTTTTTTCACAAGCCTGATTTGACATCTTTAAGCAAAGTTTGAGACGTTCTATTTCCATCTCCAACTTTAAAACTTTATTATTCTCGGGGTTCTTTCCTGTGATAGGGAATAAATTATTAAAAATATTTTCCATATTTATATTTTAACTATTTATTCATGATTTTCAATTAAACTTTAGTTTGAAATATTAAAGGCTCCTAAAAGGAGCCTTTTTAATTAATTTATTTTATTGCTTCATAACAATCCAAACAAATTGTTTCAAATCCTGAATGTTCACCTAATTTTCGATATTTCCAACAACGTTCGCATTTTTCACCTTCTGCCTTAACAACCCATACTGTGTAATCATCTTCTGAGTATTCATTAAGAACATTACTTGGTGCAGATTCTGCAACATATGCTTGTGATGTAATAAATATGTCACATAAATCTTTTTCATTACCTTTTAATACCAAATCTGCAGATTCAGATTTTACATATACTCCAACTTCTAAAGAACTTCCAACTTTTTTATCTGCTCTTAATGGTTCAATAGCTCTAGTTACAACTTCTCTAGCTTTTAATATTTTAGTAAAATCTTCTTCTAATTTTTCATTATTCCATTCAGGTTTAACCTTTGGCCAATCAACAAGAAGAACACTTTCTAATCCTCCTCTTTGGCATTCCGGAGTATTTTGCCAAATATCTTCTGCCTGATGAGGCATTACAGGAGTAAGAATTCTTACTAATACTTGTAATGTTTCATATAAAACAGTTTGACAAGCCCTTCTTGATAATGATTTTTTACCAGCTGTATATAATCTATCTTTTACAATATCTAAATAGAATGAACTCAAGTCTACAGCTGCAAAATTTTGTAAGCATTGGAAATACTTATAAAATTCATAACTATCAAAAGCTTTTGTTACTTCATCTACAACTTTATTTAATTTATGCAATGCAAATTTATCTATATCTTTAAGTTCATCATATTTTACATAATCAACTTCTGGATTGAAGTCAAATAAATTTCCTAATAAAAATCTTGCTGTATTTCGTGTTTTCTTAAATATTTCTGCAAGTTGTTTGATAATATTATCACCAATTTTTATATCGTTTCTATAATCAACAGATGCAGCCCATAATCTTAAAATATCAGCACCATAAGTTTTTATAATATCATCAGGTCTAATATAATTCCCCAATGACTTAGACATTTTTCTTCCGTCTTCACCAAATACAAAACCGTGAGTTAATACTTGTTTGTATGGTGCTTTGTTTTGACAAGCTATTGATGTTAATAATGAAGATTGGAACCATCCTCTATGTTGGTCTGAACCTTCTAAATACATATCAACAGGAGTATGTCCTAATTCATCAGCTCTTTTTTCAACAACTGCTCTCCAAGAAGAACCAGAGTCAAACCAAACATCCATAATGTCTTTTTCTTTTCTGAAATGTGTTTTTCCACATTTTGGACATTTGAAACCTGCTGGTAATAATTCTTCTTCGTTATGTTTTACCCACGCATCAGAACTTTCCTTTTCAAATAATTCTGCAACATGGTTAATTGTTTCATCTGTACAAATAACTTCTCCACAATCTTCGCAATAGAAGATAGGAATTGGAACCCCCCAAGCTCTTTGACGAGAAATACACCAATCAGAACGATTTTCAACCATGTTTCCAATTCTGTTTTCTCCACTTGCAGGAATCCATTTTACATTTCTTATTGCATTTAACGCTTCATCTCTGAATTTATCAACTTTTACAAACCACTGAGGTGTAGCTCTGTAAATTACAGGATGTTTACATCTCCAACAATGAGGATAACTGTGTTGTATATCACCTTTTGCTAGTAATGCACCACAATTTTCAAGTTTTTCAATTACAATAGAATTTCCTTTATAATAAGGAACTCCTTCTAAATCTTTATCTCCAACAATATCCGTCCAAACACCTCTACTATCTAATGGAGAAAATACTTCAATACCATATTTACCCCCAACTTCATAGTCTTCAAGACCGTGACCAGGAGCTGTATGAACAGCACCTGTACCAGCATCTGTTGTAACGTGTTCACCTAATATAATAGGAGATATTCTATCATATAAAGGATGTTTAGTGTTTAATAATTCTAAATCTTGACCTTTACAGTGCCCAACAACTTTAATATCAGCCTCTTCCCAAGATACACCATTTAAGAATGATGCAAGTAATTCTTGAGCAACAACATATATATCATTATCTTTTTCAAAGAATGTATATTCTAATCTAGGATGTAAACTTATAGCCATATTAGATGGAATTGTCCAAGGAGTTGTTGTCCAAATTACAGTATAAACATCTTTACCTTGTGTATCTACAAAATTATTAATTGTTTTGACTGCATCTTCATCAAATTTAAATCTTACAAATATTGAAGTTGAAGTATGATCAGCATATTCAACTTCAGCTTCAGCTAAAGCAGTTTCACAAGAAGCACACCAATAAACAGGTTTCAGACCTTTTTCAATATACCCTTTTTTGTACATATCACCAAAAATTCTAACCTGTTCTGCTTCATAATCAGCATCAATAGTTAAATAAGGATGTTCCCAATTACCTAATACACCTAGTCTTTTAAATTCTTTTTCCTGTCCTTTAAGATTTTTATGAGCAAATTCTCTGCATTTTTCTCTTAATTCAGCAGGAGTTAATGCTTCACGACCACCTTTAATATTTTTTACAACTGCATTTTCAATAGGTAAACCGTGACCATCATAACCTGGAACATAAGGAGAATAAAAACCTTGTTGTGATTTATATTTTATTAAAATATCTTTCAAAATTTTATTTAATGCTGTTCCAACGTGAATTTTTTCAGAACTTAGATAAGGTGGTCCATCGTGTAAAATAAATGAATTTGTTTTATCTTTATTCTGAATAATTTTATTATAAATATTATTTTCTTCCCAAAACTTTTGGATTTCTAACTCTCTAACAGTAGCATTAGCTCTCATAGCCAATGTTGTTTCTGGTAAGTTTAATGTTTTTTTGTACTCAACTTTTGCTTCTGTTTCCATAATTTATCCTTTATTATATACTTCAAAATCGTGTTCAAAACTTACATTTGTTTCTTGGTCTTTTAATGAAGTTACAAGACCTTTTCTTTGTGCAATAAATTTATTCATTTGATTATAGTCAAATGAATTTTCCCATCTTGCAATAATAACTGTTGCAACACAGTTTCCAATAAGGTTAACTGTTGTTCTTCCCATATCTAAGATTTGGTCTATACCAAGTAGTAGAGCAACTCCAATGATTGGAATATTAAAACTTGCTAATGTTCCAGCTAATACAACTAAAGCAACTCTAGGCATACCAGCCATTCCTTTACTTGTAAGCATTAAAGCAAACATTATAATTAGTTGTTGCTCTATTGATAAATCTATTCCAACTAATTGAGTTGAAAATATTACAGCCATTGCAAGATATAATGTACTTCCATCTAAATTAAATGTATACCCTGTAGGCATAACAAAACCAACAATCGATTTTGGAACTCCAAAATCTTCCATTATTGTCATAGCTTTTGGTAATGCAGCTTCAGAACTAGCAGTTGTAAATGCAAGAAATGCAGGTTCCGATATTGCACTTAAAAAATTTCTAAAAGAAATTTTTACAATCTTACAAGCTGCAAAAACTACTAAAAACACAAATAAACCAAGAGCAAAATATAATGAGCATATTAGCTTCGCATAATTTTTTAATATAATTATTCCATTTGAACCAATAGTATAAGAAATTGCACCGAATATACCTAATGGTGCAAACAACATAACATATTCAGTAAATTTAAACATAATTGATGCTGTTGCTTGCAATATATCCATAACAGGCTTAGCTTTTTTCCCTATTGCACATATTGCAAGTGCAAAGAATATAGAAAATACCACTATTTGAAGTAAATTTCCATCAGCCATTGATTGAAATATACTACTAGGAACTAAATTTACAAAGAAATCAGCAAATGAACTATGTTGAGTTGATGATGACATCTGAGCGATATCAGTTAACTGAGAAACATTTGAAGTTGAAATTTTTATACCTGCACCAGGATTTAAAAAATTTGCAATACCTAAACCCAAAAATAATGCAATTGTAGTTACTAATTCAAAATAAATTATAGTTTTTATACCAATACGCCCAAGACTTTTAGGATCTCCGTGACCTGCTATCCCAACAACTAATGTAGCAAACAATAAAGGTGCAATTATCATCTTAACCATACGCAAAAAAATTGCAGCTAATGGATGCATTTGCACTGCAAAATCAGGAGCAATCCAACCCACTAAAATTCCTGCAATTAATGCTATAAAGATAAATACACTTAATTGTGAACTCTTCACGATATCATACCTCAATAAAGCCTCATGCTATACAAAAAATTGTATTATAAATATATATCTTATTCAAGCGAACTAATATATGAATTAAAACAATTAATTACATCATCTGTTGTTATTTGAGGATTTATTTCTTTTAGAGAAATTATTGTATCAGTTGAAATATTTTCATTAAACAATTTTTCAAGAAGTTTTTTATCATAATCTAATAATATTGAACCATGCTGTAATATGTACCCTTGCTTTCTACACTGAGCAGAACCGATAAATTTTTTCCCTTGATAACATAAATCCGCTCCAGTTGAAATTAACATACAATAATCAAATTTTGTATGAATACCTTTTTCTCCACCTAAGGTTAATTTAATTCCTAATTTTTCAAATACATCAATTAATATTTGAGAAATTTCTTTATAAGATTCTATTACACTCTCACCATTCTTTAAGGTTGAAGCAGGAGCAACAAAACTATATGTTATCTCTTTATCGTGTAACAATGCACGACCACCTGTTAAGCGCCTTACAACATCTATATTATATTCTTCTAATAGAGATTTATTAATAAATTTATCATCTTGATTCCTACCTAAAGAAACACAAACTGGCTCCCAAGCATATAACCTAAATATTTTATCCAGAGTTTGATTTTTTATTGCATTATTAAGCAAATCTTCATCAATTTGCATATTTTTTGGCCCATTAAAGGTATCAAAAGGTATCATTTTCATACTCTAATCTTACTATAAAACATAAGTTTGTAACAATTCTTAATATAATGTTATTTTTCAACCCCATAAAAACCCTTATCAATAAAGGGTTTTAGAAATTGTAAACTTTTGTAAACAAAAATTAATCCAAAAAGGCAATTCTTAGCAATTAAAAAACTTTATATTAATACGAGGATACTAAATACGAGGTTCAAAGCTAATGGGCTTATTGTTAATGCAATATGAATATCAAAAAGCTAAGCAGAAAGTAAATCTGTATGAGCTTCGTGGCATTCGTTTAAACGATATGTCAGAACGATATGCTAAACGTATCGCCGATATTGAAAAATTATTCAATAAAAAACAAACTTCACTTGAATCACAATTCTCTACAATCCAAAGTCAAATAAACTCAGCGATTTCAAGTGTATCAGCATCTGGAGATTTTTCAGCATTATCAATCAGTTCTATATTTACCAATTTAGGTATTTCATCAAATGCTCCAGCATGTTCTAGCCTAGAAGCAGCATTTACGGCTGCAAAAGATCAAATAGAAACAGGAACAACATTAGAAAATGTACAAAAAGCAGCAGCCCAAAGAGCTAGCTTGGCTTCTCAATTACAATCAGTATTACAAGTTACAATTAATGCATTGAAAGAAGCTGCAATTGCAGATCTTGAAGCAGCAGAAGATAAACAAAGAGAACCAATAGCTGCTAAAGATGCTGAAATCCAAGCTGATGTTGCAGAAAACGATACATTATTAACACTTGCGGAAGAAAGAAAAGAAGCAGC
Organism: uncultured bacterium; assembly: GCA_949294335.1. GTDB lineage: Bacteria > Cyanobacteriota > Vampirovibrionia > Gastranaerophilales > Gastranaerophilaceae > UMGS1585. The sequence continues at coordinate 51,115 of CASFGO010000027.1, forward strand.
AAAGAACAGATTACCAAACACAATAAAAGATTCAGTTGCTCACTACGGATTAAGCTAATTATTATAATAGTGATAGTTGATAGAAAAGAGGTGATTTTAATAATCACCTCTTTTAGTATGTTAATACAAAATTTATCGCTTCTTCTTTTGTTGTTATATTACCTTCTATTTGCTCTTCTTGAAGTGCTTTTATTATTTTTCCTAATAATGGAGATTGTTGAATATGTTTTAATTCCATTATTTCATCCCCTGTTAAAAGTTTTGGAATGGGTTTTAGCTTATCTTTTATTGACAAATAATAACTTAGTAAATTATCTAAACTACAAATATTATCTTCTACAATATCATCAGTAATTGCAGGTCCTCTTGCAGATAACCTATCAGCCTTTGCAAGAATTATATTATCTATCACATCATCTCCCATCTTTCTTATATAACGCATATAAATCTTTTCATTTATATTTTCTGATGAAACTACTTGAGATGGATATATATGATTTTTAATCATGTTTGCAATATATTCAATTTGTTTTTTGGAGAATTTATTTTGTTTGAGAATATCTTTAGCCATTTTAGAGCCAACATCATCATGTTTTATAAATCTATGTCTTTCGCCTTCTATAGTCCATGTTGAATATTTACCTATATCATGCAGAAAGCCTGCAAATTTCAAATGGGCAAGCCTTGAAAATCCTCCAAAATCTTGTTTTTCTAAATGTGTTTTGATTTCGTTATTACTTGAGTCATATATTTTTTGAATTTGGTTTACTGTTTCTATTGAGTGATCAAATAAATTCAAATGGTGATGTGTGTTTTTAGGTACTTTTTTAACATCAATAAATATAGGATAAAGAATATCAATTAAATCACTCATTTCTAATAAAACTTTAGCGGTACACTTACCTTCAAATAATTTCATTAGTTCATAATTTACTCTCTCAATAGCAGGATTCTTGATTAATTGAATATGTTTTTTTATTTGTTGTTTAGTTTCACCCTCTATTTCAAAGCCTAAAATAGCAGAAAATCTATATGCTCTTAGAATTCTCAAAGGATCTTCAACTATATTTTGCTCCGAAATACTCCTTATTATCTTATTTTTTAAATCCGCTTGCCCCCAATTAACATCAATAATCTCATTATTTTTTAAATTAATAGCAATTGAATTGATTGTAAAATCACGCCTTTTTAAATCTAATTCAATATTATTTGATTCCGTTACATCAACATAGTTTAATTTATCACGAAGCACAACTCTATAAATATGGTTCTCGGAATCTAATTCAATAAATGTTCCGTCAACTTTTTGACAAAATTTCTGAGCAAATTGCATTGCATTTTTTACAACAATATCCTTATCATATGATGTTTTACCTAATAAAAAATCTCTTACGGCACCACCTACAAGATAGACATCAGAATCTATTGTTTTAATTATTTGAATTACATTATCATTTAATAGATTCATAAACAATATTCCCTATTGTAACTATTACAGCGGTTTCAGCTTTTAAAATCAAGTTTCCTAAAGTTAGCATTGGGATAGAATTATTTCTAAAATAATTAAATTCATTTTCTGAAAAGCCACCTTCAGGACCAATAATAATTAAAACTTTTTCATCAATATTTATAGGATTTTCTCTTAAATACTGTTTCAAAGACTTTTCTGTATATTTTTCGCATAATGCAATTATTTTATCATATTTTTGAGCAGCAACAGCTTCATCTAAATTAGATAATGGGAAACATGTAGGGATATTTGCTCTTTCACATTGTTTTGAAGCCGCATACATTGTATTTTGCCATTTCTCAATTTTTTGTTCAATTACATTCTTCTTTAATGCACAATTATCTGTATATATAGGATATACTCCTGCAACACCCAATTCTGTCGCCTTTTCAATAATAGTGAGCTGAGAATCACTTCTTAAAGGTGATTGTGCTAAATAAAGTTCATATGAAAGTTTTCTTGATGATTTTTCTTTTTTTAGAATATCAACAATAAGATTATTTTTATTAATCTCTTTAATTACTGTTAAATACTCAATCTCATTTTCATCTATTAATAATAACTTTTCACCGATTTTTGAACGTAAAGACTTAACAATATGTTGATAATTAGAACTATCAGACACTAATATAGAATTATTATTAACGTCTTTTGAATTTATGAAAAAATGTGGCATTAACCCTTTCCCTTACTACTTTGTAGTTACAATTGATGTTGTATAATTTCCATTAAAATACTTATTCGCAACTTCAATTATATCAGAAGCCGTAACAGAATTGATTAAATCTGTGTACTCATCTATAAATTTATATCCTCGACCTGAGGCTTCAAACCAACCTAATGTTGTTGCTTTGTCACTATTTGTTTCTAGCTGAATAACAAACTCACCTAATAATCGATCTTTAGCATCTCTTAATTCTTTACCACTTACAAATTGAGTTTTAAATTTTTGCATTTCAACAAGCATTTTTTGCTTTGCCCTATCTAAAGTTTTTGGATTGGTTCCAACGTAAACATTAAATGAGCCCGCCAAAACATTTGGATTATATGATGATCCTACTTGATATGCTAGACCTTCTTGTTCTCTTATACTTTTAAATAATCTAGAACTCATGCCAGAACCTAAAATAGTATTTATAACATTCAAGGTCGCATACTCTTTAATATCTTTTAAGCCATTCGTTTGCCAACCTAATATTACCCAAGCAGTTTTTTGGTCATTAGCCTTTTTAATAACTTCTGTTTTAGAGGTTAATTTTGGAATTGAATATTTTGAATAATCAAACTTAGGTTGTTTTGTATTTTGAAACATATTACTAAAATGATTTATAACCATATCAGAATCTACTTTACCATTAACTGAAATAATAATGTTTTCAGGATTTAAAATTTTTGTTTGGTAATTTTTTATATCATCTCGTGTAACATGTGGAAGTGATTTTTCTAACAACGTATAAGAAGTTGAATAAACTGAATCCTTATATATGTGAGACTTATAACCATCAATTGCTAAGTTTAGAGGATTATCTCTATTTTGCTTGATTTTATTCAATAAAATTGTTCTATCTTTTTCAATTTCTATATCATCAAATGTAGAATTATTTAACATATCATCTAATATTTCTAAAGCAGTTTTAACCTGATTTTTAGTAGTTAATACCGTTATATTAAAAGTATCAGATGCAGGAGATATCTCTACATTTATACCATTTTCTTCTAAAGCTTTTGCCAGTTCTATAGCAGAATATTTTTTTGTCCCTTTCATCAATAAATCTGCAAATAAACGACTAGTTCCTCTTTGAGGTTCTAAGAAATTACCACCTTTTGCTAAAATAGTTATTGCAACAATATCATTATAATTATTATCAGTTAAAAGTAATGTTGCATTGTTATCTAATTTTAATTTTTTAGTTGAAGTATTTGATGATAGTAACACACCTTTGTGGGTATTAGATTTAACTTTTTCTTGATTAATATTTTGATTTTCTGGTAATACAATTGATATTGCACAATTATTTTTTAGCAAATATTTATTTGCAACTCTTTTAACATCAGCAGTTGTGACCTTACTTATTTTATTCAAGTAATTATTATAATAATCAATACTACCTGTTAGAGTAATAATGTAACCTAATTCTTTTGCAATATTTGAAACAGATTCTCTTGAATAATAAGTATCAGATTCAATTATTTTTTTTGCAATTTTTAAATCTTCATCACTAATACCAAATTCTTTTATTTTATTAATTTCAGTAAATATTGCATTTTCTACTTTTTGAGAGTTTTGTGGAATAAATGTTGAATTAATAACAAATAAACCATCATCTCTCATAGTCGCATTATATGCAGAAATAGTATTAACAAGCTGTTTTTGTTCTTTTACAACTTGATATAACTTAGAGGACTGTCCATCGCCTAATATTGTTGATAGGACATCAAGAGCATAAGTATCATTAGATGAAATATCAGCACTTCTAAATCCAATCATCATATAACCTGCTTGAGTTGGCATGTATGCAATATTTCGTTTTTGTGACGTCAAAAATTTTTCTTTTTTGTAAGTAGGAAGAATTGTCTTTTTAGCAGGAGTATTAAAATTTTCTTTAATAAGCTTTAAAACATGTTCTGGCTCGACATCCCCTATTACTAATGTTGTCATATTTGAAGGGGTATAATATTTTTTATAATAATCCAATACATTTTCTCTTGTTGAATTTTCAACAACTTTTGCAGATCCTATAACTTTTCTTTTATAAGGATGAGTTGTATATAACAAAGCATTTAAATTATCATAACAAATACTAGATGGAGTATTTGCATCTTTAGCTATCTCTTCTAAAACAACTTTTCGTTCTTTCTCCATCTCTTTTCGAGGAATTTGAGGATGCAATAGCATATCAGCATGAAGAGCTAAAGCTTCATCTAAATATTTTGATGATATTGTTATGTAATAATGTGTAAAATCTTTACTCGTTGCAGCATTTGTTATAGCACCCTTTGATTCTAAGATTTTATCAAAATCTCCTGTAGGATGCTTTTCTGTACCTTTAAAGAATAAATGTTCTAAAAAATGTGAAATTCCACTACTTGAATCATCTTCATTTATAGATCCAGTTTTAATCCAAGTATCAATTGTAACAATTGGATTGTTTTTAACTTGTTCAATTACTACAGTTTGACCATTATCTAATTTATAAGTGAAAATTTCTTGAGCAAAGCAAGTATTACTCAAAAATACAAATATAAGTAACAATAAAAATTTCTTCATATACTAACCCCATTAATTAAATCCAATTAACATAATAGAGTTATTATATATTTTTTTCAAGTCAATACAAATTATTAACAATAATAGCAATTACAAAATAAATTAGTATTCTTTTACGAATTCAGCACCATCATCAATTTTAGTTTTAACTTTCTTTAAAACACCATTTTCATCATAAATAAAATCTGATATTGCTGTATAATCACCTATACCATAATTTGAACGATAAACTTCTCTAATAGGCTTCCCTTCTTGATTGTAGTATATATGAGATTTTAATTTACCATCATTATGAAGAAAATCTACTTGTATAGGTTTATTTGATTCATCAAATGTTTGAATATAAACATTACGTTTATATTTATGCTGAATTTTAGGTTGGAATTTTAAACTTTCAATCTCTGCATCAATAACTTTGTTTATATTATAACGTTCTGAAATAATACTATTAGTAGAATACCCTTGTGATTTTCTTGCCATAACTTAATCCCTAAAACTATACTTAACTTAATCCCTGATAGTTCTATAAAGTATTTTATTACAAAAAAATTGACTAAATATATCAAAAATTTACAAAATATTAAATTATGTAACAAAAATATCAATCATATGCAATTTGTATATACTCAAATACTTTATATATATGTAAGCAATCAATGCTTAAAAAAAAGATTTCATACATAACCTACACACACTAACCTTCTACACACGAGGAATTACACAAAAAATTCCAACCTTCCATTTTTGGGAGGTTTTTTTTATTGGATAATTTTTTATCTTTTATCTTATTTGGTAGTTACAATTCAACTAAATTATGGTAAAATACAATTGAATTTAGGAGAAGAGTAATGAAAAAAATACTAAGTAGTTTATTATTAGGGTTATTTATAATAAGTTTTAATTCTGAGTTTGCAGTTGCCAATACAACAACCCCAACAAAAACAGTTCAAACACAAACAACAACTCAAACTCAACAACCAGCCTTGAGTGTTAAACCTTTAGATGTAGTTAATAATCCATCTGCATACATGAGAAAAAGAATATGCATGACTGGTAAATTCTCAAAATTTTCGACTTTAGGATTAGACTATAAACCAGCTTTTAGAAGTTCTGATAAATACATCTCATTTCTATTTTTTAGAGATGATGTAGTTGGGACAATACCACTTTCCGAATTAAAAATGTTTATATCAAGAAAAGTTGCAGAAAAACTACCTGATATCAATGAAGGTGATACTATAAAAGTTACAGGAACAGTATTTTCAAATGCACTTGGCGATGCTTGGTTCGACGCAGAAAATATCCAATTAATTCATTCTAAAAAATAAGGACATAAGAAATGCAAGAAGAAAAAATAAAAAAAGAAGTAGAAAAAGATAATAAAAAAGTATTCTTAGCAATACACGGACACTTTTACCAACCACCAAGAGAAAATCCTTGGCTTGAAGCAGTTGAGTTACAACCTAGTGCATTACCATGTCACGATTGGAATGAACGAGTAAACAATGAATGCTATGCTCCAAATTCAGTTTCCAAAGTTGTTGATGATAAAAATAGAATTCTTAAATTAGTCAATAACTATGAAAGCATGAGCTTTAACTTTGGGCCAACATTATTATCTTGGATGGAAGTTTTTTCTCCTCACGCATATGAACGAATTATAAAAGCAGACATAAAAAGCGTAGAAGAACATAATGGACACGGAAACGCAATTGCTCAAGTATATAATCATATTATAATGCCACTTGCAAATGAACTTGATAAACAAACTCAGGTTAAATGGGGTATTAGAGATTTTGAATATAGATTTGGTCGTAAACCTGAAGGGATTTGGCTTGCTGAAACTGCAGTAGATGATGATACATTAAGAGTTTTAGTAGAAAATGATATTAAATTTACTATTTTATCACCATTTCAAGCTAAACGAATCAGAAAACAAGGTGATACAAACTGGAATGATGTAAGTTGGGGAAATATTGACCCTGCTAGATCTTACAGATATTATATTAAATCTGCACCAGGGAAATTTATTGACTTATTCTTCTATGATGGTGCTATTTCTAAATCTGTTGCTTTTGATGAACTATTAAGAGATGGGAATAAATTTGTAAGACGCCTAAAAGATGGTATTTCATTTGATAGAAATTATCCTCAATTAATTAACATAGCAACAGATGGTGAAAGTTATGGACATCATACTAAATTTGGAGATATGGCATTAGCATATGCTTTATCAACAAAAGCTAAAGAGGCAGGATTTACAATTACTAATTATGCGGAATATTTAGAAAATTATGCAAGTAATTGGGAAGTAGATTTAAAAGATGTTTCTTCTTGGAGTTGTTTCCATGGAGTCGGACGTTGGTGTGAAGACTGCGGTTGTTCTACAGGTGGACACCCTGGTTGGAATCAAAAATGGAGAAGACCTTTAAGAGATGCGATGGATTATTTAAGAGATGAAGTTATTCCATTATGTCAAAAACAAGGGAAAAAATATTTTAAAGATTTCATGGCTGCAAGAATGAATTATATTGAAGTAATTCTAGACCGTTCGGAGTTATCAGTAAAAAATTTCCAAGCCGAATATTTTAATGAAGGCTTAGATGAAAATGATAAGGTAAGAGCTATGGAAATTTTGGAAATCCAACGTCAAGCAATGCTTATGTATACTAGTTGCGGTTGGTTCTTCTCTGATATCTCTGGCATTGAAACAACTCAAATTATGAAATATGCAGCAAGAGTTATTCAATTAGCTAAAAACTTTACTAAAAAGGATTTAGAAGGTCCTTATTTAGAAATTCTATCAAAAGCACAAAGTAATTATCCTGAACTTGGTAACGGGAAAGAGATATATGAAAAATATGTAAAACCTTCTGTTGTTTCAATGAAACAAATAGTTAGTTTATGGGCAATATCGTCTTTATATCAAGAAACAGAGGATGAAGAAGATGTTTACTGCTACTCAATAACTAAAAAATCCTATAAACGAGTAAAAAAAGGAGATTCTCAATTAATCGTTGGTCATGTAGAAATACAGTCAAAAATTACATTAGAACGTTCTGATATGATGTTTGCACTTGTACAATTCTCCGGTGGGGATTTCCATTGTGCTATTAGAGATTATTCTGACGAATATGAAAATATTCAAAAAGAATTAGTTAGAACATATATGATTAATCCTCTAACAGAAATTATTAGAGCTTTAGATGGATATTTTGGGAAAGAATACTTCACTTTAAAAGATATATTTATTGAAGAAAGAAGAAAAATACTTCAAATACTTTTAAAAGATAAACTTTCTGCATTTGCCAGAAATTACGAAGAAATGTATGAAGATGGTAAATCTTCAATATTCCATTTACAAGCATTAGGATTAGAAATTCCGGAAGAATTCAAAATATCTGCACAGTATGCATTAGCAAAACAATTCAATGAGCTGTTTATGAATTCTAATGGATTTATTGATGAAGAAATCATACAGCTTGCAGGCGATATCAATTTTGAAGCGAAAAGGCTTGGTATATCAATAGACAAGACCGAAACAAGTAAAATTTTTGACAAAAAAATTGTTCAAAATATAAATCGTTTAGTTTATAGTATGGAATATCAGCAAGCTGATGTAACATTAGAATTACTAAATGTTATAGATAAATTAGAAATTAATACGGATTTATCTGAAGCTCAAAATGTTTATTACTCTAAAATAGTACTAAACTTTGAAAAACTTATTAATTCTATTAGCAGACCAAGCGATAGAGAATTAATTCTTTTATTATTTGATATCGCCAAAAGATTACATTTTAATATTGAATACTATAAACAAAAATTTGATAAAGCAATTTTACGTTAATTTATCTTCTAACTGAGAATTAATTAACTCTATTTTTTTTAGTCTTTGACGTGCAACTGAAGATAAACTAATATATTTATTTCGTTCTTCACTAAGTTTTAATATAAAATTTTCAGTATTTTCATAATACTGAGAATTTAGTTCTAGGTTAAGACATAATTCTTGAATTGCAGATAATAAACTATCAAGAATTGTTATTTCATCAAAAGTATCTTGACAAAGACTCATACAAATTGCGTCAGTTTCCCTTGTTTTCATTTCATCCTCCATAATTCGTTACTCTACTCTTCTTAATTCCAATATAAGTATATCTCTTAAAGAAATACATTTATTAATAGATTTACAGTTTTTAAATCATTTAAAAAGACTTTTCATTAATTAAACTAATATGATATAATAACCTAACCTTGAAAAAATTTTTAATAATATTCTTAATACTAGTGCTTTCTCCAAATGCAACTATTGCGTCTGGAGGTGCTTATAGTGCAAAAGATGAAGTTTTCTTAATAGATGATAAACCTTTTGAGATTCATAAGTCTAGAATTGAAGAAATTAGAGAAGCTCATCCTGAATATAATGAATATGGATTTAGAGAAAAGTTTAAAGAAACACTTGTAAACACACTACCTTCTGATGAAGAATGTTTAAACCTTAAACGCCCTGTATACTTGTTAGAAGATGCAACAACCAAGTACTTTGAAAAAGGACCTTTAGACAGTTTTCATACTGGAGTTTTTTATAAAGGGACCATTACAACTAATATATTTCAAGGGGGTGGTTCTAATGTTGACTATACAAACAATAATATCGAAAACCATTTTAGAGGGTATTTTAAAGATGGAAAAACATCTTTTAATATTTCTACACGATACACACCTAGAGATGATTTAAACTTTTGGCAATTTTTGATAGGTGATGCTTTTATATCTCATCAAATGACAAAACATAATAGGCTTGTGTTAGGTAATTCAAGAACACATTCAGGAGAAGAAGGTTCAAAATCTGATTGGGCTGTACCTTTAATATCATATTCACAAATTAGTAGAAATTTTGGCAACATTCGTAAATTTGGAGCTAGAGTTGTTGGAGAGTATGATTTAATAGAATATGATTTAGGAGGATATAGCTCTGATTCATACTTTAGAGAATTTTTCCCAGGAGTTGAATTTACAGGATGGATAAATCTTAAACCATTAGGAAAAACTGATGGAAGATATGGAGATTTAAAAATTGGAGGAGGTATAAGCTCTGGTCACAATAATTTTACTTATAATGTTATAGGTGCTTATGCCAGATATCAATATAAAAAATTTAGAGCCGATTTTGAATTTGCAAATGCTGATGGATACAACGGAAACCTAGGATTGTCAGATAACCATGCCAGAGGTATGTATGCAACAGCTTATTATAGAATAAATCCTAAAGTTGAACTATTAGCAAGATATGATACATTCCAACCTAATTTAGGAGTTTCAAATGGTGATATTACTGAATATGTTTTGGGAGTAAATTACTATATTAAAGGGCAAGGCCTAAGATTGATGCTTAATTACATCTTTAGAAATAGTAGTTTTGATGAAGATTCACACAGAATAATATTCGGAACACAACTTTTACTATAAAATTTCTTGCAATATTTTATCAGATTTAAATTTTTTATTCGAATGACTTTGAATATAGTTTTTTAATAAGTTAAAACAAACAGTACAAACTTTTTCAGTAGCTTTTTGATCATAATCACAAGTATAATCAAAATCAAACTGCAACATAGCTTCTAAGAAATCTCTTATTTTGTAATGCATTTTTGTTTTAATTTTAAATGTTTCATTACACTCTTTGCAAATAATTCCCCCCATATCTTGAGAAAAGTACATATCTTCGTTTAGAACTCTTTCCCCACAACACAGACAAGAATCTAGCTCTAATGAAAAACCGGATATTAACATCATTTTCAATTGGAATTTTATAGTTGCAATTAAAACATCTTTTTTAGACTCTGCTCTAGAAATTTTATCTAAAGCTTTGTATAAAAGTTCATATACTTCTTTTGAACATGGGTCTTCTTCAACCCCAAAATTAGTTACAATTTCTGAAATGTATGAAGAACACATTAATTTATCAATATCTTGGCGGGATTCTTTAAAACTATTAATTGATTGAGCCTGACAAATAGTATCCAAATTACGTCCTTTTGCAAACATAATTGTATTTGCAATTAATGAATCCATTCTTGCTCCAAGCTTGCTTTTAGGTTTTTTAACGCCTTTTGCAACTCCTTTTATTAGCCCTTTATCTTTTGAATACATTAAAATTATTTTATCAGCATCACTTAAATCATAAGACTTAAGATTTATAGCATCTGTTGTATAGTTCTTCTTATCCAACTAATTAATCTCCCAATTAATATAATATTAATTGAGAAATTAATTATTGTCTACTTGTAAAGATTTACAAAGAGCATCTGATGACAACTTTTTACCTGTTAACTGTTCAATTAGATCATTTTCTTCAATACTTTTGCCATATTCAAAAATATTTTTATTTAAATATTCAGCAGTATTAGGATTTTCAGTTAAATTTCCAAGTTTATTTGTTAAGTGCTCATACATCTGAGCCTTCATTAAATCTGCTCTGAAATAATTTTGGTAATAAGCAGGATGTGATAAATAATGAGGTATAGTTGCCCACTCATTATCAATTTTTTCAGATTGATTATGTCCTTTATATTGGCATTTTAAATCGTGCCAAAGTTTTCCTAAATCTTGATCTGGATTTCTATACATTTCTCTTTCAAAATTTATTATTTGCATACTATGATTAATAAATTTTGATTCATCTTTTTTATGAGTTTTTTTGAATTTATCAAGGGTTTTAGCATCAACGACACCTTCAAGGATATTTTCTGTTTTCATTAAATCCCCCATCATCATAGCAACAGCTTCTGTCATAGCAGGTGATGATGCTGTTTTTTCTAAAAATGGAAGATTAGGGTTTATTCCAAGATGATATACGCAGTGTCCTAATTCGTGACATAGTGTATCAACACTACTTGCATCATTAGTTAAGTTTGCTAGTATTCTTGCATCTTTTCCTGCATCTATATCAAAACAAAATCCATGAGTATTTTTATTCTTACGAGGGAATAAATCAAGAGTTATAGGCATATTATCAATATCATAACCCATATTTTTATAAGCCTGTTTGGAAATATCTACAACTTGTTCTTTATTTTTTAAAGATTTATTTACATCTCGCGTTGGATCATTATCAGGTAATAATCCATAATGATATGACTCTAATTCTTCAGACTTTATATTAAATGCTTTAGCTAACTCATTTTTTTCTTCAGTTTGTATGATTTTATTAGAGTCTTTTGCTTTTTCAAATACATCATCAAGAAGCTTATTTAACTCCTTAGGTTCAACATCATATGTTTCTTTTAATTGATAATCAAAGAAATTATCATAACCTTGGGATTTCGCAAATTCATTTCTCATTTTAACAAATTCAACTAAATCATCCGCAATTAAATCTCCACCTTTAACCTTTGCTTCATAAGCCTTCTGTCTAATATCAGAATCTTTTTCCATTTGCATAATTTTACTTATTTCAGCTTTTGAAACTTCTTTACCATCTATCATTGGGATATATGAGTTATACTTAGCAGCAATTTCATTTTCTTTATCTCTTAAGGCTTTTTTAGCCACACCTGCATTTAACTCCTCATCAAAATCCTTATAAAAGTGTTTCAATTGATTATTTAAATGTTTGTCACCTAAATCTGTTTTTTTTAATATTTCTAAAGCTTTATAGATATTTTCATTCCTATATAACTCTTGAATTTCATCATTAGCCTTTGATGATTTTTCCATGTTTTCTTTGGTACTATTTGTATAAAAATTCCAATCTTTAATTGCAGCATCCAAATACTTAGGTTCTAGTTTTTCACAAAACTCATCTCTTAATAAAACATATTTTTCTTTATTTTTATCCATAATCTTTTTCTCCACATCAATTTTACCACAAGGCATATATCCTTGTAACTGCTCAGATGTAGGATAATTAAAAGTAGAAGTTCCAACTTCGCCTGATTTAGTCTCTTTTTTATCTATTTTACTTGTAAAATTTTGACTATTTATTTTTTGATATGAAATTCTCATAATCTTATATAAAACATAAAAAAAAATAAATTTGCCAATCTTTATAAATCTTTTTGATATATAATTATTATTAAAGTCATGTAAAAGATTGGGGATAATTTATGAAGTTAAAAAATACAACAGCAGCAAATTCATTTAGATATAGTTGGTTGATATCAAGAGCTTTTCCTTTTGTTAAACCATTCTTATTTAGAATATTTCTAGGTGTTATGGTTGCAATCCCTGTAGGATTGTTAGACGGTGTAACGGCTTTTGCACTAAAGCCATTTATGGATTATGTAATAGGACAAAAAGATTTGCACCTGATGTTATGCGGACATCCAATTGACATATCTTATTCTATTCTTGCAGCGGCAATTCCTTTTGCTGTGATATTGTTTGCAGCCTTTCAAGGAGTTATGAGATATTTAAATGATTACTTAACTGATTGGACCAGTCAAAAAATCACTAACTCTGTTAAAATAAAATTATTTGCTTCTTTAGTCACTATGGATTCAAGTTTCTTTGATGAAAATTCGTCAGGAATTATTTTAACTCGTTATCTTTCAGATCCAGATGTAGCAGCAAAAAACTTTATACAACAAATTAAATCTATTGTTACAAGTTTATTTGGAGCGGGAAGTTTAATTGCGGTAATGTTATTTAGTTCTTGGAAACTTGCAGTAGTTGGAGTTCTTGTTTTAGGTTGCGCATTTTTACCAATGGCTTTAATTCGTAAAAAAGTTAAAGAAACATCTAATAAAGGTATGGTTGTAGGTGGAAATATAACAACGAATTTAAATGAAACTTATTCTGGAAATAAAGTAATGACAGCATACTCATTACAAGAACATCAGAAAAAAGAATTTAATAAACAAATCCAAAAATCATTTGATATTGCTATATCATTAACAAAACGTTCTGCTTGGATGTCTCCAATTATGTACTTAATAGCATCTATTGGTATTGCGTGTGTTCTACATTATGGTATGTATCTAATATTAAGTGGAGAAATGACAGCAGGTAGCTTTGCATCATTCGTAACATCTTTATTATTACTATACAAACCAATGAAAACATTAGGAGGTACTTTAACAAACATTCAAACAATATTTGTTTCTTTTGGACGTATATTTGAGTTATTTGATATTATTCCAACAATTAAAGATAAACCTACAGCAATAGCTTTAGGAAATACTGTTAATTCAATAACTTTTGAAAATGTTTGTTTTGAATACGAAGAAGGACATCCCGTATTAAATAATATTAATATGCAAGTTAATAAAGGTGAAACAATTGCATTAGTAGGGAATTCAGGCGGAGGTAAATCAACACTTGTTAACCTAATCCCTAGATTCTATGATGTAAAATCAGGGGCAATAAAATTTGATGGTATAGATATTAGAGATATCAGTTTAGAGTCCCTAAGACATCATATTTCTGTTGTGTTTCAAGATAACTTCTTATTTACTGGTACAATTAGAGAAAACATAATGCTTGGAAATCCAAATGCAACACAAGAAATGTTTGATAATGCAATAAAATCAGCCCACTTAGAAGAAGTAATTGAATCTCTTCCTGATGGATTAGATACTGTTTTAGGTGAAAGAGGGACATCATTGTCTGGAGGTCAAAGACAACGTGTTGCAATAGCACGTGCAATGGTAAGACAAAGTCCTATTGTTATATTAGATGAGGCAACAAGTGCCTTAGATAATAAATCAGAAGCAGTTGTTCAAAAAGCATTAGATGCTCTAATGCAAGATAAAACAGTATTTGTAATTGCTCATAGGCTATCTACAATTAGAAATGCTGATAAGATTGCAGTAATCAACGAAGGACATTTAGTTGAATTAGGTTCTCATGATGAACTCCTTCAAATAGAAAATGGACAATATAAGATGCTTTATGAAATGCAATTCAGAAAAGGAGAAGGGGTAAATGAAGGGGTAAATGAAGAGGTAGGTATAATATAGAAACTAATGCATTAATATCTCAATAGAATATATTAAGAATTATTACAAAAATCGGAGTTCCTGAAATAATAAGGGACTCCGATGTTTTTATATTAATAGCGTAGTATAACTATGCACAATTGTACCCAAATACGAGAGCAGAAAAGAATAATGTCATTAGATGTAGCAAAATTTAATTTAAGTTTTGATGCTAAGGCAGGTTTAGAAGCAGTCAAAGATAATGCTGTTGAGACCGTTAAAACTGCTGCAACTGATGCTATTGTTTCAGCTTTAATTAGCGGGGGCGCAGCTAAAGAAACAGCAGCAACAACAAAACGGGGGGCAACAACAGCTGCAGATGCAGCTAAAACAACTCAACAATTACAACAACAGAAACAATTATGTTCAACCGCTCTAAATACTGTTATTCAACTTGTCCAAACAGGTGAATTAGATATTTCACAGTTCCAAAACATACTTAAAAATCAAATTATTCAAACAATAAAAGATAACAATACTAAAGGAGAAACTGTAAAAGAATCAATTCAAGAATTAACAAGTAGGAATGAAGAAATAAAACAACAAATAAAAGAACTTAATGGTGGATCTTTAGATGGAATTGAATTTGAAGAAGTAACAACTGATTCCAACAATGAAAGTACACCATCCACCGATAACAATACATCAACGGAAGGAAATAAAAAAACTGTAACTACAAAAAAAGTTGTAAAATCTGGAAATAATTCTAATGCAGAACAAATACAAAAATTACTTGAAGAATATAACAAAAATATTGGCATGTTATCAAGTCTTCAAGTTGAATATACCAATATACAGACCGAACAAACTGTAAAAGTTCAAGAAGGTGAACAAGTTCAATCACAAGCAGAACAGAAACACTCTGAAATAGTTAATAATACACAAACTGCAGGACAAAACCTATTCCAAAAAATCAGTGATTCAATTAACAAACTATTTGGAGGTGGCAAAGCAAAACAATTAGGACACCAAGCAACAGGATTAACAATGACTACTGCAGATACAACAGCAGGAACAATAAAATCAACAGAAGCTGCTGCAGCTGGTACTGGCTCCTTATTTTCATTTGGAGCAACTTCTGGTATAGCAGCTAAAGCAGCTGCAGAAGCAGCAGCTTTCTTTAGTGCAGCCACACAAAATACAGTAATTGCAGGACAATCTTTAGCCAATATTACAGCTCTTGCAACTGGTCAACAAACAGTTGGCAACTTAGTTGCTCAAGAAATTACAAGTGTAGTTAATAATCAACTTTCGGGGGCAATAACACAACTCACAAATGAAGTGTTAGGTGAAGATGTTGGGAAATATGTTGCTCCAGAGTTGGTTAATTTAGCTCAAATTGAAGCTCCTAAAGAAAATCAGGCTTAGAGATAGAATAAGAAATTAATTATGAAATCTGCAATTAAAAGATAAATTGTAGATTTTATTGCTGCTTGAGTTGTTGAAACTCCAACATCTTTTGCTCCACCTTTGGTTTCATAACCTTGTGTTGCACATACATTAGCAATAATGATTCCAAAGCAAAATGCCTTAAATATACTTATATAAAAATCTCGTGTATTTAACCACAACCAACAAGATGTAATATATCTATTTGGATGAAGACCAATAGTTAAATAGGCAACAACCATACCACCTAAAATTCCTGCAACTTCAGCAATTAATGTTACCATAGGAACAGTAAATCCTGCGGCAACAATTCTAGGTGCAAAGTAATATCCAACAGGGTCAACTTTTAATGTTTTTATTGCATCAACTTGTTCTGTTACTTGCATATTAGCAATCTCTGCGGAGATTGCAGTTCCAGCTCTTGCTCCAATTGACAACGCAACAAATGCAGGTGCAATTTCTCTTATAATTACTACTGTTAAGGTACCACCAACATAACTATCAGCACCAGACATTAAAAATTGTTTTGAAACTTGTATAGTTATAACCGCAGCAGCGATTATTGAAATTATTAATGCAATAGGTAAAGAATCATAACTGATTTCAACAGCTTGAGAGATTACATGCTCAAAACGCATACGACCAGTTACAATATATTTCATTGTTTGTATAAAATTTTGAACAGTTTTACCTAAAAATGAAATCATAATATTTCCTTAAATTTAATAAATTGGAGTACACCAATGTTTAAATTCTTCTACTTTACCTTGAACTATATCATAGTATAATTTTTGAATTTTTCTAGTAATTTCTCCAGTTGAACCATCCCCAATTGTTCTATGGTCAATTGAGGTTATTGGCATAATCTGAGCACCTGTTCCACAGCAGAATACTTCGTCAAATACATATATTTCAGAACGGTCAACAGCTCTTTCTACTGTTGGGATACCTAGATATTTAGCCATTTCAAGAACTGTATTTCTTGTAACTCCAACTAGGATATCATCAGTTGTATTTGTTGTAACAATTTTACCGTTTTGAACAAAGCAAAGATTCATTGCTGAACCTTCTGTAACCTGTCCTGCATCATTTAATACTATTGCATCATCAAATCCTGCAAATAATGCATCTGTTTTGATTAATGAAGCATTAGCATAAGCCCCTGTAACTTTTACACTTGGAGGAATAGCATTATCACTATTTCTTCTCCAGTTAGATACGCATACTTTTAAACCCTTGCTTGCATCATAATAATCATTAAGAGGTGTTGTAAATAGTAAGAATGAATCTTTATTATTATCTAATGAAGGTCCAACTTTAATTGATGATTTATATAATGTTGGACGAATATAAGCATTTTGTCTATATCCATTTTTATTTAATAAATCTTTGGTTATTTGGCAATACTCCTCTAATGTATAAGGTGATTCCATCCACATAACTTTTGCACTTCTAAGCATTCTTTCGTAATGTTCTTTCATTCTGAAAGCATACATCTGATCTTCTTCTTTGTTATAATAAGCTCTTATTCCTTCAAAAACACCTGTTCCATAAAGAAAAGCATGAGTTCTTACAGGAATAGTAGCTTTATCTGATTCTATATACTCACCATCTAAAAAAACATATTCAGTCATTACTTACCTCTCCCTAATATATATTTAAATTATATGTTTGCCAAATTTTCATGTCAATCATTTGATTTTTTTTATTGTTTATTAGATACTAAATTAAGTGTACATAATACAATGTTGGAAGTGTAATTTATTATGGGATTAAATTTTCAAGACTTAATTTTAAATTTATCAGCTTTTTGGGCTAAACAAGGATGTGTAATTCAGCAACCTTATGATATTGAAAAAGGTGCTTCTACAATGAATCCTGCAACTTTTTTAAGAGTATTAGGACCAGAACCTTGGTCTGTTGCGATGGTTGAGCCTTGTAGACGTCCAACAGATGCAAGATATGGAGAAAATCCTAATCGTTTAGGACATTATTTTCAATATCAAGCAATTTTAAAACCATCACCTGATAATGCTCAAGAACTTTATTTACAAAGTTTAGAAGCTATGGGAATTGATTTATCAAAGCATGATGTAAGATTTGTTGAAGATAACTGGGAATCTCCAACTTTAGGTGCTGCTGGTGTAGGTTGGGAAGTATGGCTTGATGGAATGGAAATTACTCAATTCACATATTTCCAACAAGTTGGAGGATTAGAAATTAAACCTGTAGCTTTAGAAATTACATATGGTCTTGAACGTATTGCAATGTATCTACAAAATAAAGAATCAGTATTTGATATTATGTGGAATGATACATTAAGATATGGTGATATTTATCTACAAAATGAAATAGAACAATCAAAATATAATTTTGAATATTCAAATGATAAAGCGTTATTTGGACTATTTGATATTTATCAACAAGAAGTTGATAATTGTGTAAACGCTGAATTAGTATTACCTGCATATGATTACGTTCTTAAATGCTCTCATACATTTAACTTATTAGATGCAAGAGGGGTTATCAGTAAGGATGAACGTATAAATTATATTAACCGAGTGAGAACAATGGCAGCAGCAGTCGCCCAGTTGTATGTTAAACAACGTGAAAATCTTGGTTTCCCATTATGTAAGGTAAAATAATTATGGCAAATGAAAAAAAACAAAATTTATTTAATGACTTTTTTACAAAAATATTAACTAGAAAAAATCCTGATGAAATGCTTCAAGAAGCAAGCAAGGCAGGGTTTCAAAAAACATTAGGCGCAATTGATCTAATTATATTAGGTATTGGTGCAATTATTGGATCTGGTATCTTTGCAATCGTTGGTATTGCAGCTGCAGGAGGAAATGAAAGCTTAGGGGCTGGGCCAGCACTTACTGTTTCTATGATTATTGCAACTATTGCTTGTATATTTTCAGCTCTTTGCTATAGTGAATTTGCAACAATGATTCCTGTCGCAGGTGGAGCATATACATATACTTTTGCAACTTTAGGTGAATTTGCAGCTTGGATGGTTGGTTGGGTACTAATGCTTGAATATGCAGTTGGTTATATTGCAGTTGCTTGTGCTTGGTCTAACCATTTTATGCAATTAGTTAAAGGGTTTTCAGCTTACTTACCAAATTGGTTAGTAAATCCACCTCTTTGGTTAATTAATGATTATAAAGGTGCGGTACATCAAATACAGGCTGCAGGTGGAGATCCAAACACATTAATACCTCATATTGCAGGTATACCTTTTGCGGTAAATTTACCTGCTTGTATTATTGTTGCAATAATAACATCAATTCTTATAAAAGGTACTAAAGATTCAACTAAAATGGCAACAATAATGGTTGTAATTAAACTTGCTGTTATTGCTTTATTTGTTTTAGTTGGGGCATTTTATGTAAAACCTGCCAATTGGGTTCCTTTTGCACCAAATGGTATGAGTGGAATATTTATGGGAGCATTTATTATATTCTTTGCTTATATTGGTTTTGATGCTTTAGCAACGGCAGCAGAAGAATGTAAAAATCCTCAAAAAGATTTACCAATAGGAATTATTGGATCCTTAATAGCAACAACTATTGTTTATGTTTCTGTTGCTTTAGTCTTGACTGGTGTTTATTGTACATCATCTCATAATATTGATCCTGGATTTTTAAAAGCTCCTATGGCTTATGTTATGACTATGGTTCATCAAAATTGGGCTGCAGGTTTAATTTCAATAGGTTCTTTAGCTGGTTTAACATCAGTATTATTAGTTTTACAACTTGCAGCTACAAGAATTTTATATGCAATGAGTAGAGATAATTTCTTACCTACATTGTTCCAAAAATTACATCCGGTTTATAAAACACCTCATGTATTAACAATGATTGTTGGGATTGTATGTATGATTGGTACAATGACTTTAGATTTAGATGTAGCAGCTCAATTATGTAATTTTGGTACTTTCACATCATTCATTATTGTTTGTGTGGCCGTATTAATCTTAAGAAAAATTGATCCAGATAGACCAAGACCTTTTAAGGTTCCATGTTCTCCATTGTTACCATCTTTAGGTATATTATGTTGTGGAGGATTAATGATTTATTCAATGCAATCATTAACATCTTCTGCATTAATGTTTCCTGTATGGTTATTAATTGGTATTGGGATTTATTTACAATACGGATATGTAAAAAATAGAAAAATTGAAATGAATAGAATAAGTATAGAAAATGTTGAAAATAAAGAACTCGTTAGTAAATAATTTATTGAAATGTAAATCTCCTGATGAATTAATTGATGCAGGAAATAATTCTGAATTAAAGAAAACATTAAATGTATTTGACTTAATTGTAATTGGTATCGGTGCTGTTGTTGGGACAGGTATATTTACAATTATTGGAAGTGCAATACAAGATACAGCTGATGGAGCAGGAGCAGGTCCTGCAGTTATTATTTCAATGGTTTTAGCTGCTATTGCAAGCTTATTCTCAGCACTTTCATATTCAGAAATCGCAGCAATGATGCCAGTTGCAGGAAGTGCTTATACTTATACATATGCAACCATGGGAGAGTTTATGGCTTGGATGGTTGGCTGGATTTTAATGCTTGAATATGCAATTGGAAATATTACTGTTGCGAGTGCTTGGACGGGGTATTTTGTTCAATTTTTAAAAGGGTTTAAGTATATTCTTCCCGCATTTATCGTTAATTCGCCTTTATGGTTAAGAAATGATTATAGAACTATATATGCAATGTGCGATAAATATTCTTGGAATGCGCATGATAAAATGCCATTTTTACATATTTTTAATTGGGATATTCCGATAGCAATTAATCTACCTGCTATTTTAATTGTATTATTTTTAACAATTTTATTAATAAAAGGCGTTAAAGAATCAACAAAATTTGCAAGTATAATGGTTGGTGTAAATATGTTTATTATTCTATCCTTTATAGTTGTTGGATCTTTCTATGTTAAACCTGAGAATTGGACACCATTTATGCCTAATGGTTTTGATGGCGTGTTTATGGGAGCATTTGTTATCTTCTTTGCTTATATTGGTTTTGATGCAATTTCAACAGCTGCAGAAGAAACAAAAAATCCTCAGAGAGATTTACCTATTGCAATTATGGGAACATTAGTTCTTTGTACATTATTATATGTTATGGTTGCATTAGTATTAACTGGGATTATTCCATTTAATCTAGTGGATACTCAAGCTCCACTAGCACATGCTATGAGAGTTATTGGTAAGGATTGGTATGCAGGATTAATTTCAGTTGGAGCATTATGTGCATTAACATCTGTTTTATTAATTTACCAATTAGGTACTACAAGAATATTGTTTGCTATGAGTAGAGATTCATTTATTCCTAAATCACTAGTTGCAATTCATAAAAAATATAAAACACCTCACGTTTTAACTTGGTTATCAGGTTTAGTTGTAATGGTTTGCGCATTATTTATGGATTTAAATATTTCAGCTGAATTATGTAATTTTGGAACATTTACTTCATTTATCATAATTTGTTTAGCAGTATTAATTTTAAGAAAAACAGAACCAAATAGAGAAAGACCTTTTAAGGTTCCTTTCTGTCCGTGGTTTCCAATCTTAGGTATTTTAACTTGTGCATTATTAATGTATTGTAAATTCAGTGCTAAATCAGAATCTTCTTCATATTTCTTGGTATGGCTACTTATAGGTATTGCAATTTATGCAGGATATAGCTATAAAGCAAAACGTCTTGAAGAAGGGGTAAATAAAATAGAAAAATAAAATTTAGATTGAATAATAATAATCTCTAATTAATTTTGCATCTTCTTCAATATTAGGGCTTTCGCAAACAATAGCCCCTTTAACATCAAAATCTTTGAATGCTTTTAGTAAGTCTTTATAGTTGAAGTCAGATTCTTCAAAGTTAAGGTGTTGTTTTTCACCTTTTGATGTATATTCAATACCAGCCATATGTGCATGGAAGTTTTCTAAAGGTTTTTTATCTTCTAATTCTTTACCAATTTTTTCAAAAATTTGAGCAAATTCATTATAAGTATTAGATATTCCATTGTATCTAGCGTGTAGATGAGAAAAATCAACACAAGGAAGAACATATTCAAATTCTTTTGATAGGTTTATAATCTCTTCTAAATCACCCCATTGAGTTGCTTTACCTGTTGTTTCTGGACGTATCCATACTTTTACATCATTTTTTTGCAAAATATCTTGGATTAGACCTGTTTGAGTTTTAATTGTTTGATAAACTTTATCTTTATCCATACCTAAATAGAATCCTGCATGATATGTAATAGAAAAAGCTCCAATTTCTTGAGCAATAGTAGCCGTTTCAACAATTCGATTAATACTTGCTTCAATTTTTTCCTCTTCACGAGCATTTAAATTAATGTAAAAAGGAGCATGAATTGTTTTTACCATTGGACTATTTTTAACAATTTCTTTACTTGCATCACTTATTCTAACTCCACGGACAAATTCTAATTCCAACCCATGTAAGTCTAAATCTTCAAGAACCTCAAAAGCTCGGCCATAACCTTTATTACCTGTTCTTATAGGCATGCCTGCTGTTAAAAAATTAAGCTTATCCATTAATAAAATCTTTCTCCTTTTCTAGGTTGTACAAATTGAATGAAATCCTTTGAATCTCCAATAAACTCACTACCAAATTGTATAATTGTCAAACTAACACAATCTCTAGCAGTTTTTATTATAACTTTATCATCCTTAATATCAACAATAGTTCCACTTGGGATTTCACTTGAGTAATGTTTCTTGATTACTTCAGCTTTCATAACTTTAACAAGAGTCTTTCTAAAAAAAGTAGAAGCTAAAATAAAAGGATTCAAAGCTCGTACAAGTCTTTCAATTTCATATGCCGGTTTATTATAATCAATTAAGGTTTCCTTATCTTCTAAATTTTTAGCAACAGGGAAATCCCCATCTATTTGAGGAATAGATAGTAATACTCTTTTTTCATATTCTTCTAGCGCAGAGAGTAATAATTTAATACAAATATCATTTGTTTTGTTAAATAAAGTCCCCATAGTCTCATCTTTTTCTACAGGACATTTATATTGCAAAATAATATTTCCCTTATCAAACTCTTCACTCATATAATGAAGTGTAACCCCTGTTTCTTGTTCATTATTAATTATGACTCTTGAATAAGGATTAGCTCCTCTATATGCAGGCAATAATGATGGATGTAAGTTAATAAAACCATCTTTTGTTGTTTCCAAAAGTTCTTTTGGAATTTTATAATTAAAAGAACAGACAACAGCCATATCTACTTGTAAATCTTTGATTGTTTGAATTAATTCTTTTGATTTTAGATCAGAATAATCAATATAATTATAACCTTTATTCTTAACAAATTGTTTAAAATGTTGAAACATGTGATGTTCAGGCTTAGGTCCCATAACTCCTACAATATTTATTCCTTCTTGATAACAAGCCTCTAAACAAACAAAAGCCATATCGGGAATTCCAATAAACAAAATCCTTTTATTATACTTTTTCATATGCGACTAATTCTTTCATTAACTCAGAACAATATATTACCATTTCTTTACAGTGCTCTCTTCTTTCTGGAGATTTAAATTCATATCCTTTTGACAATACTCTACAACATGTTGCAGGGAATTTTTGTTTAAATTTATTTATAAATTCTGCAGCTAATTGTTTAGCTTTCATTTCATTCCCGTATTTATTATTTTTGCCATACATTGTACTTATAACCATCATTGCACCAGATATTGTTCCGCATAAACATCCAGAACTTAACCCTGCACAAAAGGCAGTTGCTACTGGTAATAAAGATTTATCACATATTCCTAAATCAATACCTTCCATTACAAGGCTCTCAGAACAAGAATAGCCATTTTCAAAATGTTTTATTGCTTCCATATAAATTACCTCGCTAATTAATTATAGGATATCACAATTATAACCATTTTTATAATGTATTTACAAATGCGCATATTCATTATTTAATAAACGATATGAAAGAAAAATTTTGGATAATAGTAATATCTATAGTTCTAGTTATTGTTTATGCTGTAGATTATAAACTTGATAAAGCAAACTATAAAGAAGAAGATTTAATAAAAACGATTAAATCAAGAGGTTATCTAATTGTCGGAGTTAAAACTGATACTAGGCCATTTGGCTATTTAGAAAATGGTAAAAATGTTGGTTTTGATATAGATATTGCCAAATATATAGCAAAAGATATATTACATAATCCAAATAAAATTAAATTTGTACAAGTTACTCCATCTAACAGACTTTATTTACTAAATGTTCAAGATGTGGACATGGTAATAGCTACTATGACCATAACACCAGAAAGAAGGAATATTATATCTTTTTCAAAACCATATTTTGTTGCAGGACAAGCAGTTCTTGTATCTTCTAGAAGTAATATAAAATCTCTTGCAGATTTAGACAATAAAAATGTTGGTGTTCTATACGGTTCTACAGCAGAAAAAAATATTCGATTAATAATCCCATCTGTAAATATTATAGGATACAAAACCTACCATGATGCATATAGTGCACTAAAAGCAGGGAAAATTGTAGCAATTACATCAGATGATACAATTCTTCGCCATTATGCACTCTCAGATTCTTCTGTTAAGCTTCTACCTAAGCGATATACAAGAGAGTTATATGCCATTGGTATAAGAAAAAATCAAGAATCAAAAGGTTTATTAAAAGTAGTTAACATGAATATTACTAATATGGTAAATGATGGAACATTAACTAAACTAAAAAGAAAATGGAAACTTAATTAAAACTATATTGTTTATTTTATATTTTAATAATACAATTATAAAAAGAGAGTATTATAGGTTTTAGGATATGAAGAATATAATAGTTGGTTTTATATTTATAATTATTTTGGGAATAATATTATGTTTTATACCATTCAATGCAAATAAATTTATTCCAATTTTACAAAATCAAATTAAAGATAAATACGGTTTTAATGTAACCACTGATAAACTCATTATAAAATTTGGCCCTTCAATTATATTAAAATCACCAAAGCTTAATATTTCATATGATAATAACAAGTTTTCCGAAGTGTATGGAATTAAAATTAAACTTGCATTATTACCAATTCTAAAAAATGAATTTAAGGTTAAGGAAATTCGAATAGATAATCTTCTCACAGATCTAGCAATCGACACAAATAACAACTTTATTATCTCAAAATATATAAAAACACCAAACTCAAATAATTTAATTGATAAATTACGAATTAAAAAATATAACTTTGAAATTATAAACCCACTTAATGAAAAATATTCTTTCATTGGTTCTGAATTATTAATATCAGATGTTGAACTTAATAAAAAATTTAAATTAGCAACAACTGGGAAATTATTAATTAATAATACAAATCACATAAATTATGATTTAAGTTTATCATACAAAGGAGATAACCTTAATAGTAGTAAAATCAATATAATTGATTTCATTGAACAAATAAAAAATCGACAAGCAACTGCTAGCATAGTTTCAAATTTAAAAATAGAACGAAAAAATAATATTTATAATACTGATGGGACATTAAGTATTGATAAATTAACATTTGTCTTAAATGGTAAAAAACTTCCATATAGCTACGCTAACTTTACAATGTTAGGGAATAAAACAACAATATCGTCAATATTATATACAAACCCTAATGATAAAATTTCTATAAATGGCTACTTTACTAATAATGAAAACCCAACTTTTAATATCGGGGTAAAATCTAATGAAATTGATTTAAAAGACTTATTATATTTTGCTCGATTATTCTCAGATATATCAAATCTAAATCAAATTAAAGATATTGATGGAACATTATTTGCAGACTTTATATTAAAAGGATCTTTAAAGAAAATAAAATCAAATGGCATATTTAAAATTAACAATGCCAATATAATTACAGAAACAGGAACTGTAAAAAATTTCAATGCGGACATCGACTTTTCAGACAATCATATTTTAATTAAATCTGCGAAAGCTCTTATTAATAATGCACCTGTTATAATTACAGGAGATATTATTTCAAACAAACTAAATATAAATTTAATTGTTGATAAATTTAAACTTAATAAAATTAATTATAAAAATATAAACATAAATAGTGGAATTATATCTATTTGGGCAAACATTTCTGGTTCTTATAAAAATATTGTACCTAAATTAGAAGTAAATCTGTCTTATCTTGATGGAAACTATTTCAAAAACAGATTTAGAATTAATCAATTATGTTATAAATCCCAAAATAAAAATGCAGGAAATATAAACATTTCGTATATTGTAATTAATATTCCAAAGATAAAAACAATTACAATTCCATATTTAAAAGCTAGTATCATAGACTCTGATATTAATATTGACTCTTTCAATCTATTATCTGATAAAACAAAAATTACTCTATTAGGAAAAATCTTAAACTACAACAATGATAAACTAACATTTTCATTTAATGGTAACGGTTTTATTAATCCTAAAGGACTATTTAATATTTATCAGTTAGACAATATCTACCCTACTTTTATCGAACTGAATGGAGATAAAAACATCCAAAATATTAATATGCAAACTTTACAACAAAAAACAACTTCTAAGATTGCACTTGCAATTCCTGTTATTATGAATTTATCTGCAAAAATTGATAAAAATGAATTAAAAATTATCGATGGTAGTGTAAACTCATTTAATGGAACATTCTCGCAAAATTTTAAAAAAAACCTAACTTCAACTACAAAATATTGTTTATTAACTGGCGGAATAACTAATATTTTCTATCCAGAATTAAGAAATGTAAAAATTAATTTCTTAAAAACTTGTCCTATTAATATTGAACACTATTTAGCTAAAATTAATGGAAACTTAGTTATAAATGGAAAAATAAATAAACCAGAAATTATTGGAAACATAAAATTTCCAATAATTTCTGATAAATATGGATGCTTTACAGCAAAAAACATTAATATAGGTATTACTAAAAATATAATAAATTTTGACTGTACTAATGTAAAAATGTTCGATAGCTTATTTAGCTTTGTTGGGAGTGCAGATACTAATTTTTCGGATAATCTGAAAATTAAAACAATTAATATAAAATCTAAGGAACTTAATTTAGAAAATTTACTACTTGCTTCTTTAATGACTAAAAATCATAATCTTAATGTAATAATTGATAATGGAACAATGTTTTCAGAAAAAGTAATAATTCCATCAACTGTTGATAATTTAATATTAACAGATATGAATTCATCTTTTAAATTAAAAAATAATAAAGTTAATATAACAACACTAACTGGTAATTTATATAATGGTAAAATAGCAGGTAATTCTGATATTGATTTAGTACATGGGACCTACAATGCATTTATTCAAGGTCGAGGGATTAGTGTTGGCCCTGTAATGAAATCAATGACAAATTTAAAAGAAACTATTGCAGGCAAACTTGATTTTGATATGAATTTAAATAGTTCTACTAGTTCTAAATTGATTAAAAATGGAGATATTAAATTTATTATAAAAGATGGAGAAATGAGCACATTAGGTAAAATAGAACATTTATTATATGCTCAAAATATTATAGCAGACAGTATGGCTAAAACATCTCTAGCTGTCGTATCAAGAGCTATTTCTGCCAAAGATACAGGGTTATTTAAATATCTAAATGGAATTTTATCTATTAATAACGATATTATAACTATCAAATCAATTAAAATGGCAGGACCTAATATGAGTATGTATATCACAGGACATTATGGATTAATGTCAAATATTGCTAATATAACAGTTTTAGGACGTTTATCTAATAGTTTAGTATCATCACTTGGAGCTTTTGGCACATTTACAATGGATAAATTTAGAATTGCTTTACAAGGTGAAAATGATGAAGAATATAAAATATTACAAAATGGGGTAGAAAATATTCCCGAACTACCTCAAAAAAATACTAAAGAATTTAAAGCAATAATATCAGGCCCTATTGAAAGTAAATCATCTGTTAGATCTTTTATGTGGATTTCAGAATCAGAAAAAGAATATAGAACTAAAGAAGTTCCTCAATCAAATGTTGGAATTCCTAGTTTTATCGAGAATTTGCCATATTAAAAAAATCTAACAAAGAACTAATAGTATCATAAAATTTATTCGCCGGGGTATTTTTTCTTATTTTTCCAATATCTTCACCCATTGGTTTAATTTTTTGTTCTTGTGCTAATTTATCAAGAGCTTCTTGCGGACTCTGCGAGCTAATTATATTATCTTTAAATTTTTCAAGATTATAACTTAATTCTTCATTTGGTTGTAAATCTGCAGTAATAGTATCAATAACATTTAAAAAATCTTTTTTATAATTTATTTTAACAACATCATCTTTTTGGGTAAAAACATTAAATGTTGAAATTTTATCTTCCCAAGAATTATTATATTTTGCTAATAAATTTACACTATCAATTAAAAATTCTGATTTTCCATAAGGTGATGTTTGATGATTTTTATAAACTTTAAATCCAACAACATTTGCCATATTTTGCCAAGCTTGTTTTAGGTTTATATCAGCAGTAATAATTTTATTTATGTCCTTTGAGTTTAATAAATACTGTTTATAATTCATATCTGAATTACGTTTTTCTATATCAATATCTACATATTCATTAGGAAGAGATGCCTCTTTTGCATACAATTTATCTAACCTTGTATAACCTAATTCTTCAATATAATTATTCGTAACATTTCTTACATTATCAGAAGTTTCAATAATTTTTAACCCTTTTGTATTTTTTAAACAATCAATTTTATTAGGATTAACTATCTTCAACTTCCCTCGCGGGACTCGATTTGAATACCTTACTATTACAGTTCCCTCTGGTAAATTAACCCTATCTTTAATATAAAAATCTTGTGGTTGACCACCTATAATATTTTTTTTAGGATTATTTAACAAAACACCATCTAAAGGAGCAATTATACCAACAGGCTTTGAATCCCAAGATAAACCAATACTATTGGGAGGAACCGTTTGATTAACTGCAAAATGAACTGTATTTCGAACTTTTCTTAAACCTTTTTTATCAATACTTGCATTTTTAGTTGATAATATAACCCCATCAACAGGAAGATAATCACTCATATGAACTAATACGGACTTATTAGGAGATAAATCAGATAATTTATTCATTTTTTTATCAGTGTATCCTTTGAAATTTATTGATATATTAATAAAAGGTGATATCATAGTATAATTAATATCACCTTTTATACAATTAGACCAATAATTATAGAAAGTTTACAAAAAATACCTTATCTTAAATCAAGAATATCTTGGGCTTGCTTATAGGATAAAGGCTTTGGACCTCCTAAAATATATGTATTTAAAACAACTTGAGCATATTGTTCTGCTAATTCAAGCTTTAAATATGCATCTTTTAATGATCGACTACCAATTATAACTCCATGATTCGCCATTAATATACAATCATAATCTTTAAAATACTTAGCTGTATTAACAACTAAATCTTGAGAAGATGGTAATCCATATTCTGCTAAAGGTATACCTTTAAAATAATATATATTTTCTGCCATAACAGGAGCTAGTAAATCCTTACCCGCAGAAGCAAATGTACTCAAATAAGGAGAATGCACATGAATTATAAAATTAATATCATCACGCATTTGATAATATTCAATATGTAATTTTTTTTCACTTGAAGGTCGTTTATTAGGTGTTAATGAGTTTCCATTAAAGTCCATTAATACAAAATCAGATTCTTTTAAATGAGCATTAGCAGAACCTGCTACAGTTATAAGAATTTTATCGCCGACTCTGGCAGATATATTTCCAGAATAACCAGGGGTGTAATCTTTTTCACCCATCACTTTCCCAATTTTAATAATCTGTTGTGTTAATTCTTCTATGTTAATATTAGATGTCATCGATGTTTTCCTTTATATCTTCCACTACTGCTTTAGTTAATATACCATTACTAGCATCTTTTTTCTTTGGTAAATCATTTGCTGCTTTATATAATTCTTCATTTTTCTTTCTCAACTTATTAAAATTCTCAGGATTTTTTATAACCATTTTATCATAATCAACAGTTGTACCTTTTGGATCAACAGCTAATACCATGTTAATAAATGCATTTTGCCTTACAAAATCAAAGCCAAAATTTAACTTTACATCCTGTGGTCCCAAACTTGCATAAAATGAACATTCTTGAAATAGCTTATCATTATATGTATCATCAGTCAATGTAACAGAACCTTGCCAGCCTAATACCAAATATGGACAAACTCTCAAATATTCTCTTATATAAACCATTGATTTACCATATCTATAAGCATCAAATACTGGCATTGGAGTATTATCATCATAAGCAGATTGCATATATCCCAAATCTTGCATCCAACGACGATATTGCATATGCCAATTTGGTCCTATACGACCAATCATTTGAGTATCTCCGGTACCATACAAACCTGCTGAACCCTCTAAATTAAGACCTAAAGATGTATAAAATTGTTTTTCATCATTTTCATACTTAAAGAATGGTTGAGTTAATCTTGCCATATACCTAAATCTTGTAGTACCAATATTCCCACCTGATAATTTATCAAAATATTTATCTTCATACATATCTTGGAAATAACCTGCAGTTACTCCGTGTTCATATGTAGTTGCATATTTTTTAGATATTGGATTACCAATATATCTTTTACGATATATAATATCAGCACCATATTTAGGCATCCTACGTCCTAATAACCAATCTTCAATATAATCATAAGAAGAATAAACTATTTTTAAATTATCATCAAGTTTTTGTTGACCTCTAACAACAATTTTACTTTTTGATGTCCCATAAGCAACTTGAGTTTGATTTGTAGCACTCCAAAAACGAGCAACACCTCCTACTCCAATTTTACCTTTATATGTTAAAGCTGGAATTAATTTCAATAAACAACCTTTAGGCAATTGAAAAACAAATCCTGGCCCAATATACATCCCTAAATATCTTCTTGAACCTAGTTCAGGATAATTACCTTCAACAAAGTCGTGACCTTTATTGGTATAAACTGTTAATCTAGGAATTTTTAATATAGTTTTACCACCACTTGTTATTTCTGCTTTTCTAAGTTTTAATGTGTCAAGATTTTCTTCTGAATTAATAATTATTTCATTTGCTTTTATTTTGAAAATTTTAGATTTCCCATCTGTAATATGACGTTGTTGGTCTTCTGGGATTACCATTGTTCTCATATATAACCTTGCATCAGGTCCCCCACTTGTTCTAAACCTTAAAGGAGAACTATTCTCAACATCAATTCGACCATTTACTTGAGTAATTACATTTCTTTGAACATATCCTTCTTGTGCAACAATCTTAAGTTCTGGATTCTGAGTCAATGGTTTTTCAATAAAAATACTTTCTTCATTTAAATCAATATCAATAGACTCCCCATAAGTCTTTTGGTCTCCTTTAGTAATTACAACATTACCATCAGCATGCATTTTATTAGAAGCTTTATCAAATGTTAAAATATCTGCTGTTAAGGTTGTTCCTTGATGAGGGAATGTAACTAAAACATCACCTGTCGCTGTCATAAGTCCTGTTTCAGTTATATAATCCATATGTTTACAATCAATAGTTATTTGAGTTTTTTCTTGTTCTTCTTTATTCTTTTCTCTTTTTTTCTTTGCAGATTTTATATCTTCATTTTCATAAAATTCTTCTTCTTTAGCATTTGATTCAATAGTATCATCATTATTAGAATTTTTTAATTCTTTAGCTTGTTGCCTTTTATAACCATAAGCTTTTAACTTTAATCTTATTAATTTAACAGGCGGAACTGTTTTATTAAGATTATGATTTTTTTGTTCTTGTGCTTCCTCATAAGTTTGAGATTCAAGTTTATCTTCATTATTATTTAAGGCCGGAGCTCCAAAAAATGAATCACCAAAAAATTCTGAAGCATCATCGCTATATGCAAACACTGCCGCGTTTGAAAAAATAAATATAAATAATATTATTAGTAATTTAATTTTATACTTCAATTCTTCACCTATATATAATTTAATGGATTTCTAGGTTGACCATTCACACGAACTTCAAAGTGACAATGTGGACCTGTACTATATCCTGTAGAACCTTCTCTCCCTACTTGCTGTCCTCGTTTTACAACTTGTCCTTTTGAGACACTTATTGAACTCATATGAGCATACAATGTTGTTATAGCTTGACCACGAACAACACCATGATCTAAAATTACAACTTGGCCATAACCACCATACCAACCTGCAAAAATAACCCTGCCATCATTTGATGCTTTAATAGAACCACCATTTGGGCCTCCAATATCAATACCAGAATGAAATATTCGTGATTTAAAAATTGGATGAATACGATAACCAAAAGGTGAGGTTATTGGTCCAGATATTGGTTTTATAAAACCTGTAGTAACAGCTACTTGAGTTCCTGAGCTTGGTTTTATATTAGAAATCATTGCTTGAATACTTGCAGATTGCCTTGCTAAATCTCGTTCTGCACGTTCATAATAATTTCTATTTGTTTTTAATTTATGAATCATTTCCTGATTCTGAGCTATATTTGATTTGATAATTTTCTGTTGGCTATTTATATCATTAATGGTTTGAGCCAAGCTTCTTTTTTGTTGTTCAATTCTTGCTCTTAATACTAAAATTTCTGCAGCTTTTTCCCTTGCTCTTTGTAATCTTTTATAATCTTCTTTAACAACTATACTTTCAAAATGTAATCTATCAAAAAACATATTGATATCTGTTGCTGATAATAATAACTGGAAAAAACCTGTTCTCTGTGATTTAAAAATTTGGCGAATCCTATCTTTTAAATCATTATCTAAGTTTACAAACTCTTGATTAGCAACTCTCAAACGTTTCTCTAGATTAACTAGCTCATCTTGTTTTTGAGCATAAGCAACTTTTGAATTATTTAAAGACTGCTGGGTTGATGCTAATTTTTTCTGATTTTTATATAACTTGTTTGTTTCTAAATTCTCCAATATTCGAAAATGTTTTGCTTTTGCATGTGCTTGTGCTTGTTGTTTTTTTAAAGTTTGAACTTTTGCATAATTAGAATTATTTGCAAAACAATTACAATGCAAACCACATAATAATAGCAATAGTATTAATATTAAAAATTTACGCGTACTTAATCTCATTTTATCTAGCCAATAAAGGTAATAACATCAAACCAAAAGTCCATGCAATAAATGTAATCGCAATTATTAATACTATAACCTTTTGATGACGTCTAAAAAAATCCATCTATACCTATCTCCCACTTTTTATTTATTTTACTATTAAAATGTAGATATTGCAAACAGTATATATATTATTTGCAAAAAGTAACAAAATATTCTAATATTAAATTTATGCCAAAGAATTTTTTATCTATTAGTTCTAATTACACTGATTTTGAATCTCTCCAATCTAGAGACATCGATAAATTTGTATTAGAAAATCAAGAAATGGTATTAAGTAAAGTATATGGATTTTGTCAAAAACAAGATAATATTCTTTTAGTTAATGGTTTTTTAGGAACAGGAAAAACTCAAATAATTAAACATCTTTTATGTTATCTTGATAAAACAGTTCAATCACTTATTATAAACTGCTCTCCTGCAATTACCTTAGATGATATGATGCTTAATTTATGGGCACAATTTATATCAAATCCTGAGAATTCTGAAATTGCATATAGGTACAGACATACAAAATCCTTTCAAGATAGAATTATTGGATGCTTTTCGGAAACAAAATCTAATATTATGATAACTATATTAGAAATAGATCTTGCTGAAGAAAACAATTTAAATGAAATATTAAATTTTATATGGACTATAACAAAAAATGATAAAATTAAAATTATAATATCTTCAAAAACATTTGATACTTCTATTATTCCACAAGAAGTTACATTTACAAAAGTCATACTAAAAGCTTTTTCGCGAATAATTTTTGAAAAATTTTTACAAGATAAAAATATCAAAGGAACTACAAGAATTATCGACGAACTATATAAAATTACTAGGGGATATTATTTCTATACAGAAATATCATCTCAAATACTAAATTTAAAAGAATTATCTATAAGTAATTTTTTAGTAGCATATACTAATTCCGGAATGTCTTTTGATAAATTTTTAGCAAAAGCATTTATAAGCATGCTACCATCCAATGAACTAAAAATATTATCATTATTAGCAACAATAAGACATCCCATTAATTCTCAAGTAATTGACTATCTTGAACTTTTTGATTCGCATGCAATTTACGATCTTGAGAAAAAAAAATTTATAAAAACTTTTGAAAACTTATTTATTATTAATAATTATTTTAGAGCTGCAATGCTATTAGAAATATCTAAAAAAGAAAAAGATGAACTACATAAAATACTAATAAAATTCTATAATGATCAACTACCTTTAAAACCTAGTGAAAGATTGATAATGCTTTCAAGAAAAACAATGAGACAAGAAATTGATTATCATTCTAATATTATAAATCCAATATCAGAATACAATAATACTGAGAATGATAATCAGGAAAGCTTAAGTGAAATATCTACTGATAAATTATATGAAATTGCTCACAAACAATTCCAAGATTTTAATTATCAAGAAGCTTTAAAATATTACATAGAACTTTTAAATAGAGAACATACAAATAAAATACACATCCAGACTAAACTAGCTGAAATATATGGCAAAATTGGTAATTGTAAATATGCTCTACATTATCTTAATAATTTAATAAATTATTATAAAGAGAACGGAGACCATAACCAAATAATAAAAATAAAATTATCTATTGCTAAAATATACTACCAAACATACAAAACAAAAGAAGCAATAAATATGTTATATGAAATTATTACAGAATCATCTAATAATGATATAACAATCGAATGCTATACAATACTAGGAAATATTTATATATCATTATCAGAAAAAGATAAAGCTTATGAACTATACAACAAAGCTATATTAATTGCCGAAAATATTAACAACAAAATAAATTTACCAGAATTATATTTTAAATTTGCAATATTAGCTGATGAGAGCAATCACCTAGATATTGCGGTTGATTTTTATAATAAATGTATTGACATTTCTGAAGATAACAATAAATACAAATCTTTATCATATTCTAATTTGGGAGATTTTTACTTAGATTTAAGTAACATAAACAAAGCTAAAACTTATTTTGAAAAAGCATATAAATACGACACAATAAATAAAAATGATTATGGAATTTATTACACAGCAACAAATATTGCAAAACTAATCATTAATACAGAACCTGAAAATGCTTATCAATACCTAAAAGTAGCAAAAGTTGCAGCAATAAAAATAAATGATATCTTTGCGATGGCAAATTCAGGATTACATTTAGGAGATTATTATTGTAATAATAATCTTATTAAAGAAGCTTTAAACGAATATTATTCTGTGTTAGATTTAGTTAAGGATAAATTTAATGAAGAAAATAAAAAGAAAATATTTATAAGAATTAACGATATCAAACAAAAAATTGGAGAAGACAAGTTCAATGAATTATACCCAAATAAAAATTAAAAATAATTTTACTAAATATAAAGAAATTTTCTTAGAACAAAATTCAATACTTAATTTAATATCTAAAAATGATGAAAAATTTTTATTTGAAAAACATATATTTGATTCTCTAGCAATTCAATTATTCTTCAATAAATATAATATCAAGTCAGCTGATTTATTAGATATTGGTACAGGTGGTGGATTTCCTGCAATACCTATTGCTATAGAATATCCTCAAATACAAGTTACAGCAATAGACAGTATTAAAAAGAAAATAAATGCAATTATAAATATTAAAAATGAACTTAATATTACAAACATAGATCCAATTTGTGATAGAGTTGAAAATTTAAAAGATAAAAAATTTGATATTATAACATCTAGAGCTGTTGCCCCAATATCTATTTTATTAAAGTATGTTTCACCTCTTTTAACAGGCAATGGTTATTTTGTTGCATACAAATCAAAAAAAGCTGAAGAAGAATTAAATAATGCTAAATTTGAATTAAAAAAATTTAATATGGAATTAATCGATAAAATCAGTTATATATTGCCTTTAAACGAAGTTTATGAAAGAAGTCTTCTTATATTTACAAAAACTATTTAATATTTAAAAATTTACATATTTTAGCTAAAATTTTTTTTGTATTTTTATTTTTTGGCAATGCAACATTTGAATAATAATTTTTATAACTTTTAATAATATTTTGAGGTAATGTTCTATTTTTAGAAAGAGTTTCAGCTAAAAATTCTAAATATTCATCTTGTTCTTCTTTATACAAAGCATCACTAACTCTTAAATCTTCATCTGCTTCAAAATGTATTAATGCATGATATGCAGTAATGATACTTTTATCATTTGTGTCTTTAGGGAAATTTAATAAAGCTTGCCTAACTGTCATTTGACCAGTAAGAACGAGCATTATTAACCTAGAAACTAATATTCTACCATTCATATAATATATTTTATTACAAATACAAGACTATATTAAGGTTCGTCTATTTTAATTAAATCAAAACTTGGAGATTGAACATCAGAAGGTCCTATCTGGAAATCATAATTAATTTTTGTTCCATCACTCAAGTTTATAATATTTTCTGTTAATTCTTGTTTTCTCTTTATGAGCTTTGTATATTTTGACTCATGTTTAATCAGTATTTTATTTGATTTTTTAATACTACAAGCTGTAATAGTCATAGAAAATGATATTACTAAACAAATAAATAATAAAACACATAAATATTTATTATTCATATAATAATTATAACATTTTTTTTTATTATTGCTATACTTAATTTATTCCAGAAACTCCAAGAATTCTTTCTTTCATAAATTCTGCATATGAAGAAATTGTTTCATCAATATTGTTATAATCTTTTATTAATGTTTCAAGCTCAATAATAATATTTTCTTTCTTTAACTCATTATACATCTCACACCCCCTTATCTACATATTGTTTTAT
Organism: uncultured bacterium; assembly: GCA_949294335.1. Classification (GTDB taxonomy): domain Bacteria; phylum Cyanobacteriota; class Vampirovibrionia; order Gastranaerophilales; family Gastranaerophilaceae; genus UMGS1585. Next base: position 88,348 of record CASFGO010000027.1, read on the forward strand.
ACGGACTAAAAGTATTATTTCTTTAAAAGAAATAATAAATATGTTACAAAACTTTACAATATAGGCAATTTTACAAAAAAAAAAAACTTTATAAAAAAGTAAGGGATATTAAGTAAGAGGATATTATCATGGGAATTAATCAAGTTAATAATGTTAATCAAAATGCTACAAAAAAATTGACACCAGAAGAAATCGCAAAAAGACAAGAAGAATTCAAAAAAATACAAGAAGAAGGTCATGAAATTGTACTTTCAGCAAGGGGCAAAAATTCTGGAGTTTCATATGATTATATGGATCGATTAAATTATGATATCGAAGCAGGGATTTTTGAAGACAAAAATAATGATGGATTTAGCAATAAAGATAAAAAATCTTTAGGCAAAGAATTCGAAAGTGTATTTACAGAACATGGTTACAATACAAAATTTACTAAAATGCAAAAAGGAGATAGTTTCTCAATCACATATGATGATTATATTAGACTAGCAAATTCTGCTGGATATGTACTAAAAGAAAAAACAGAACCAGAAAAAAAGGCTGTTGAAACAACCCCAACACCACAAACAACAGAAACAGAAGAAACAACACCTGTAACTGAAGAAAAAGTTATTACAACAGAAGAAACAAAAAACGAAAATGATGATAAAAATATAGTTTTAGAATTCGAAACAACTACAATAACTGATTCTGAAGGAGATGCTATATCAGAAGTAACAGAATATACTTTGACAGATATAGATGGGAATCCTATATCATCTTCAACTGTTACAAATCCATTTGCGCAAGCATCAAAGAAAAAAATTGTAAGTGAACCAGATGCTCTTCCTACAACAGCAAAGAAAGATAAAACATTACCAGAAGTTCCAACTATAACAACTCAAACTACAGAAGCAGAAGCTCCTAAAACTGAAGAAGTAACAACTGAAACTACAGGAACAGAAGCTCCTATAACTGCAGAAGAAAATATACAAGAAGAAATTGAAAATGAATTTTCTGGAGTAACAGATGAAGGACTTTTAAATGCAATAAATGAACAACGAATTTCACTTAATAATGAAAAAAGAGAATTAGAAAAAACTACTGAAACATATCAAACAAAAGGTATTATAGGCTTATTCAAAAAGACAAAAACAAGAGAACTATCAGCAGAAGAAATTGCTTCTCGTCAAGCTAGAATTGCTGAAATCAATGAAGAATTAGACCAAAATGATAAATATAAAACATATGTAAAAGATGTTCAAAATAATAAATATTGGGGAGGGAAATATGCCGCTCAAGAATTACGAGATGAAAATGGAAATATTATTAATTCTTACCCAACATATAATAGAGTAACTGTAACAAATAGTAATGGAGAAGAAGTTAAAGTTGCTAAAGTTGGAACATATAATACACAAACATATGATTATGATTACAAATATTATTCATTAGATGTTCAAAAAGTTGGAAACCCACAATGGGGTTCAGGAACATATTATTCAGTTGTACCAGACATGAATAACGAATTAACTGATATTAATGAATAATAAATAAATAAATAAAAGAGATGATAACAAATATTATCATCTCTTTTATGGTGGGCGTTAGAAGACTCGAACTTCTGACCCTCTCCTTGTAAGGGAGACGCTCTACCAACTGAGCTAAACGCCCTCAACAGAAATAATAATAACTTAAACATTTTTTAATGTCAAACAATTTATTTTAAACAGTCAAACTTTTACCTTTAAAAGTTTCAAATGGTGATTTTTTTTGTTTTGGCTTTGAAATATTATTAAGTTCAACACTATTTACAGATATTTGTTTATAAGAATATTTGTTATGACTAAATAATTCTTTTTTCTTTGCTTGACAATCTGAAGCATACCTATTTCTTAGTATTGGAGTTAAGATATTACTTGATAATATTCCACCAAGAACAGCAGCTGATGTCCCCATGAAATTATTAAATGAATTAAATTGTTTTTCTAATTCCGATGAAAAATAAGGAAGTTTTTTAATATCAAAATCGATAAGGCCAAGTTTTTTTATATCACCATGCTTTCTAATTGGTCTTTTTATTGCAAAAGTAGTAACTTTACCAGTTTTTACTAATTTTGATGCCATTTTTTTTAATGGAGTTGTTATTATAAAGAATGAACCAATATTTATAGCTGCATCACCTATTTCTTGATGAATCATAAAATTCTTCTGTTCTTTTGTATATTTTGAGTTTCTTAAAATCCCTAATATTTGAGCACTCGATGAAGCAACCCAACCTGCAATAGTAGTCCAAATTAAAACAGAACCAATATCTTTTGACCACTTATCAAAAATAAAATCTGTAACTTTTTTCACCTGAATAGGAATCTTCATGATAGACCTCCAGATGATAGATTAAATTTATCTTTTATTCGGTCTTTGGCAGGAGTAATATATTTATTTGTATTAGTTGAAGAATCAGCATTTCCCATTTGAACTTTCTTTTTTGCATCTCTTTTATTTAAATAATTTGATATTCTAGTTGTTAATGGAACATCAAAGAGAATGTTTGTACCAATCATTACAAACATAGCTATAAGAGTTGCAGCAACAGTACGATAATTCCTTAACCTATTTTTTTGTAAATGAGGAGAGACCTTAGAAGACCCTCTTGGAGTAAGAAAATTATCCCACCTATCAATAGATATATCTTCAGAAGTAGTTTTTTGAATTAACTTATAAACCCCACTTCTTACAATACACCCCACTGCTGTACCAGCAATAATTTTCCCAATTGTACGGTTTCTTGAAGTTCTAGCTGTTTCTTTATCTACTCTCTTATTATGTTCATCAATAAACGGCTGTGTAGCAATTGCAGTAGCTCCCATAATTAATCTATTTTCAAATGGACGTCCCATATAATCCCCAATTTTATTGAGGATTTTAAGTCGATCTTTATTATTGACCGACATATTTGGAATCATGTCAAATAATCTTTGAGAGATTTTCATTGTCTACACACTTTTACGTAAAAATACACACAAATATACTATAGTACTTATACAAACACACTTTAAGATTAGAAATTGCATAACTTATACTAAAATTTTACATTTATTAATACTTTACCAAGATATTTGTTTAATATAAAATTAAATAGCTAAGATTATTTAATAGAAGGAGATTTATGATGGGTAACAGAATTGGAATTGATGTAGGTGGAACAAATGTTAAAATTGCATTAGTCAATGAAAAAGGTAATATCATATATTCAAATTCAATCCCTACAAGAGCTGAAATGGGGTATGAATACACTATTAATAATATGAAAGAAGCTATTTCTGAATTAATCAAAGAAACTAAATCTGATGCTAAAAATATTGAAGGCATTGGATTTGGATTTCCTGGACAAATTGATTATCAAAAAGGTATAGTAAGATTAGCCCCTAATATCCCTGGTTGGGTAGAAGTTCCAATTGCTGAAATTATAGAAAAAGAATTTGGAATCCCTACTAGAGTTGATAATGATGTTAGATGTGCAGCATTAGGAGAACTTAACTATGGTGCGGGAATCGGTTGTGAAAACTTAATCTGCATAACCGTTGGTACTGGTATTGGTTCAGGGCTTATTATTAATGGTAAACTTGTCCGTGGGGCAAGTAATGCTGCTGGAGAAATAGGTCACATAAAACTAGAAATGAATGGAGGACCACTTTGCGGATGTGGAGATAGAGGCTGTTTAGAAGCTTTCGCATCAGGTCCAAGTATTGTTGCTATGGCTGAAGAATATATTAAAGGTGGAAAATCTACTAAATATAGAGAACTTGCAAATCCAGATATCACACCATATATTGTTTCAGAAGCTGCAAAACAAGGAGATCCTGTTGCTAAAAGAATATTTACTATTATGGGTGAATATATTGGAATAGGACTTGCAAGCGTTGTTAACTTACTTAATCCTGAAAAAATAATTATTGGTGGTGGCGTTGCCGCTGCTGGAGATTTATTATTAAATCCTATAAAAGAAAATCTAATTAAAAGAGCAATGCCTATAGCAGGTGCAGCTGTTGAAATTGTTCCTGCTCAATTAGGAAATACAGCAGGAGTTATAGGAGCTAGCTTATTAATTAAGTCTTAATTAAATTAAAAGCTATTTTAAAAAACGCAGATTAAATAATAATCTGCGTTTTTTATATGATAAAATAGAAGTATGAGATTAGATAAATTTTTAAAAGTTTCAAGATTAATAAAAAGAAGAACAGTCGCAAACTCTGTTTCTGAAATGGGCAAAGTTTATGTTAATGGAAATATTGCAAAACCTGCAAAACAACTTAAAGTTGGTGATATTATAAAAATTGAATACACCAATAAAACTATATGTGTTAAAGTTCTCACCATTCCTAACGGGAACGTTAGTATTCAAGAATCAGCTACATTATTTGAAGAACTATCTTCCAACATTTGAATCAATTATATTTGAAATCCAAGGGATATAGCTGTACTTACCTTGTAAGGATGTAAAGACTAAATAAACCATTATTGCTAATATAACAAGACTTGATATTGATAATCCTACAATAATTGGTGCAGTAAAGAAAAATAAAATCTTATAAACTAACATATTTATAAATGGTATTACTCCTAAAATACTTACTATAAAGCTTACAAATATATTGAATAAAAATAAAGCCATTATCAAAAAGAAAGATTGAAATATATGATATTTTAAAAATGGTCTTAAGTTATTTTTCGTTATTGCACAAAATATTAACCAAACAAAACCAACCATACCCATGCTTAAGTATGTTGTAGCAGCTATTAATCTTTCTATAACATATGGTTTATTAGAATTCTTCAATTATTTCATCCTTTCTTAAATCAGAAATATAATCTTCAAGAACTTGTATATACACTAATTTAAATTCATCATTTTCAGGACGTAACCCAACAGCAGCTTTATATGAATAAATAGAACGTTCTACTTCATTATTCATATAATAAGTATTAGCAATTAAGATATATAAATCCGGATCTAACTTAGAAATTCTTAATGCTGCCTTATATTGTTTTTCAGCATCTTCAAAGTTTCTTAAGTTTGAGTACATATTACCTAATAAAATATATGCTTTCGCATCTTGAGGATTAAGCTCAATAGCTTTTTTATACAATTCAATAGCATCATCATATCTTTTAAAGTCTGATTTAGAAATTGCATAACATATTATAGCTCTATAATAACTATCACCTTCAAGAGTCAATGCTAATTCAAAATACTTATTAGCCATTTCTTCTTTTTTTTGTAAAGATAACGTATTAGCTAAACAAAGAGCAACAGTTTGATTTGTAGGTTCAATTTCAAAAACTTTATGATAATATTCATAAGCTCCATCATAATCATACAATTTAAAACATACATTACCCAAATCAACTAATGCCGTCAAATTTTGAGGATCTAATGATAAAGCTTTTTCATAATAAGCTTTTGCTTCAACAAAATCATCAAAATCATGATATAAAAGAGCAATTGCATTATATATTTCAGGATCAGTAGATATAAAATCTAATGTTCTATTATACCAACGTAATGCTTTTGCAAAATTTTTCATTTCTGCATATGTATTAGCAAGATTATAATAAACCAAAGGATTACTTGGATTAACAGACATGGCTTTTTCGAAACATCTTAAAGCTTTTTTATATTCTGTCTGATGAAACCATATACTACCCATATTTAATAAAGCATCAATATCATTTGGTGCAAATGCAATTAAACTTTCATAAATTGAAATAACTTTATCATATTCTTCTTGCATTGCATAATATTTTGCTAATTCATGGTAATTATCCACATTTTTTGGATCTTTAGCTAATGCTATTACTGTTTTTTGTATTGCTTGTTTAATTTCTTGTTCGTTCATAATTTGATTCTACCGTATTATCCTATTTTCGTAAAGTTCTTATTATTTTGTTACTTATTATTATTTTCATACTCAGAATACTCTAGAGATTCTTTCAACCACTCTTCCTCAGAAACACTATATGAATGGTTCCAGAATTTTTCAATTGCATATGTTTCTCGTTCTTCTTTTTGTAACACATGAACAACTACTGCCCCATAATCTAATAAATTCCATTTGTTTCTTGTATCTTGTTCTATACGTAAAGGTAATGTAGAAAAATAATCTTTTATTTTAAGCTTAACTGCTTCTGTTAAAGCTTTCACCTGAGTACTAACATCGCCTGAACAAATAACAAAATAATCCGCAAAAGAAGATACATGACTAATATTTAATATTGTAATATCTTTCCCTAATTTTTCATCTAATACTCTTGCAATAACACAAGCAAATTTTAAAGAAGAAATATTTTCCATTAATTACCTCTTTGAATCTAACTCATTTATCATATCAACTCTTCTTTGATGTCTTCCACCTTCAAAAGAAGCATTTAACCATTCATCAACAATATCAAGCCCAAGTCCTAAACCAGTAATTCTTTCTCCAAGACATAAGACATTTGAATCATTATGTTGACGAGTTAATCTTGCTGAATAAGTATCTGTACAATGAGCAGCCCTTATACCTTTTACCTTGTTAGCATAAATAGACATGCCAATACCGGTTCCACAAACTAATATTCCTAAATTATCGGGATTTTCAAGAACTTTTGTTGTTAATTCTTTGGCTATAACAGGATAATCACATGACATAGCTGAATACGTTCCAACATCATCAATATCATATCCTTTATCCTTTAAATATTGTGAAATCTTATCTTTTAATAATAATCCACCATGATCTGAACCAATTATTATTTTCATTCAAATTTATCCTTATATTTTATTCTATTGTAACAAAAATTTAACATTTTACAAGATGTATTAAAGTTTTTGAAAAAAATGTCGATATTTAATTTGTCGTTAGGAGTTGGTTAGAGGATAAAGAATATGGATAAGTATTTTGATATTGATGAAATGATGATTGAGTATTCAGAGATGACTGGATTTGATTTTAATTCTTCATCATTCAAAGAAATAAAGACTGAAGTTAGTAAATATGCAAAACAAGGATACACTTTCAAATATGGTAATTATGACAGTTTAGATTTAGTACACGGTTTGATTGAAGGAGCTTAATAATGAATAAAGATAAAAGAGATTTTTTCAATGGATGTTTCCCTGGGAACTGGGTTGAAGCAGAAATAAAACAAGAAAAAAAAGAACAACAAAGAAAAGATGTAGCAACATTATTAGCAGAACTTGAAGAAATTAAAAATGGTTTTGAGAGAATCCAAGAAAAGCAAATCAGACTTCAAAACCTTATGAAATTTTATCGAGGCGAATTAGCAACTGAATAATGTCCAACTATAATACAGACTAACTATCACAAAAAAAGAATCCAACTATCACGCTTTTATTAATGTATTCCTTTTGAATTCAAAAATTCTGTGTACTCTTTATCAACAATCATTATATGGTTGGTAATCCAATTTTTTAAGAATACAGCAATTTCAAAATGAAGTGAAAATTTATCAGTTTTAAAATCATTACAGAACTGAGTCAATTTATTTATGAAATTTTCATGTAAATTTTTATGATTAATAAAATCAGGATACTTGTTTTCTTTTAAACAAGCTTCTTCTTCTACAAGATGATGTTTTGAATAAGCAAGTAAGTTATTTAATATTTGAGCAACAGCAAATTTATCTTGCTTATCATTCATTGCAATATAAACATCATTTAGGATTTTAAGTAGTTGCATATGCTGTTCATTAAAACATCTAACCCCTACATCATATTTATCGTCCCACTCAAAAGATTTCATAACAAACTCCTATTGATTTTATACTTGATATTATAGCACTAAAAATAAAAGATTTACAAATAGCGATAATTTTGTATAATCAAAATATGGAGAGGTGTCCGAGTGGTTTAAGGTGCAAACCTGGAACGTTTGTGTGAGGGAAACTTCACCGCGGGTTCGAATCCCGCCTTCTCCGTTTTTTATTTTTCATAATTAATCAACAGAAGGGATAAGAACCACAAAATGTTAGCTTTGTTATCTGCAAACTAACATATAAAGATTATATTAAGTCTTATAAAATTTTATTGAAATTCAATTTCTATCGTTGTATAAAAAAAAAGAAATATTTTTATAAAGGGAAATGAACATGAATAAGTACTTAGAAAGAGTTTTAATTGATACAGAAAAGAAAAACCCACAAGAAGCTGAATACTTACAAGCTGTAAAAGAAGTTCTTGAGTCATTAGAACCTGTAATTGATGCACATGATGATTATGAAAAAAATGCATTTTTAGAAAGAATGGTTGAACCTGAAAGAATTATAACTTTTAGAGTTCCTTGGATGGATGATAATGGACAAGTACATGTCAACAGAGGGTATAGAGTACAATTCAGTTCATTACTTGGACCATATAAAGGCGGATTAAGATTTCACCCAAGTGTAAACCAAAGTATTATGAAGTTTCTAGGGTTTGAGCAAATATTTAAAAATGCCTTAACCGGACTTCCTATTGGAGGTGGTAAAGGTGGTAGTGATTTCAACCCTAAAGGTAAATCAGACAACGAAATCATGAGATTTTGTCAAAGCTTTATGACTGAATTATATAGACACATCGGTCAAGACGTAGATGTTCCTGCTGGAGATATTGGAGTAGGAGCAAGAGAAATCGGCTATTTATTCGGACAATACAAAAGAATAAGAGATGCTTTTGAAGGTGGAGTTTTAACAGGTAAAGAAATAGTTTATGGAGGTTCACTAGCAAGAAAGGAAGCAACAGGATATGGATTAATATTCTTTATGAGAGAGATGCTAAAAGCACACCAAAATTCATTACAAGGTAAAACTGTTATTATTTCAGGATCTGGGAATGTTGCAATTTATGCTTGCGAAAAAGCTATGGAATACGGTGCAAAAGTTGTTGCAATGAGTGATTCAAATGGTTGTATCTATGATAAAAATGGAATTGATTTAGACCTCATCAAGCAAATCAAAGAAGTTGAAAGAGGCAGAATCAAAGAATACTTAAGAGAACACAAAGATGCTCAATACATAGAAACTACTAACGAAGATTTCCCTGTATGGACAATAAAAGCAGATATTGCTTTACCTTGTGCAACACAAAATGAAGTTACTTTAAACTCCGCTAAAAAACTTGTAGAAAATGGAGTAATTGCTATTGGAGAAGGTGCAAATATGCCTTGTACAGCAGAAGCGACTGAATATTTCTTAAAACATAATGTATTAGTTGCACCTGCTAAAGCAGCAAATGCAGGAGGAGTTGCAACATCTGCTATAGAAATGTCTCAAAATAGTATGAGATTTTCATATACATTCGAAGAAGTTGAATCAAAACTTAATCAAATAATGATAAACATATTTGAATCGTGCAAAAATGCATCAGACAAATACGGATGTAGTGGAAATTATGTTGCAGGTGCAAATATTGCAGCATTCCAAAAACTTGCTAAAGCTATGAGAGCACAAGGAATAGTATAATATGTTAAAAGATTTATTAGAACAACGTCAATGCTTCAAACTTGTTTGTGGAGCAGGAAATGAAGATGCTGAAGAAGTTGAAAAACTTGTAACATTATATTCAAAAGCTGGTTGTATGTTTTTTGACTTGTGTGCAAAACCTGAAATCGTAGATGCAGCTAAAAGAGGCTTAGAAAGAGCCGGAATTAAAGATAATCGATATCTATGCGTAAGTGTTGGTATCGACGGAGACCCACACATAACTAAAGCTGTAATCGATCAAGAAAAATGTGTTAAATGCGGAAAATGTAAGTTAATTTGTCCACATGATGCAATAATTGAACTTGATAAATACAAAGTAAAAAAAGAACGTTGTTTAGGTTGTACGCAATGTGCTAAACAATGTCCTAAAAATGCAATCGAAATGGTTAGTCAACTTCAAGATTATAACGAAGTACTACCAAAACTTATTACAAAAGGCATTGATTGTATTGAATTTCATGCAATATCAGAAGACGAAAAAGATGTTGATGAAAAATGGTTACAAATAAATGAAATGTTTGACGGAATGTTATGTATTTCTATTGACCGTTCTGAGTTAGGCGACAGAAAATTAAAAGAGCGCGTGAATAGAATGTTAAATATTCGTAAACCATTTACAACAATTATTCAAGCAGATGGGATTGCAATGAGTGGAAGTAATGACGAATACGGCACTACGTTACAAGCAGTTGCAACTGCACAACTATTCCAAAACGCAAACATGCCTGCATACATAATGATGTCAGGAGGAACAAATACAAAATCAACTGAATTAACAAAAATGTGTGGAGTAAAACCACATTGTTTAGCCGTTGGCTCATATGCTCGAAAAATTGTAAAAGAATATCTCGAAAGAGATGATTTTTATGAAAATGAAGAAGTAATGGAACAAGCAGTTAAAATTGCAAAAAATCTTATTGATACTTCATTGGAGAATATGCGTGATTAGTTTAAAAACTAAAGATTGGGAAATAAATAATATTGATACCATCCTTTTTGATAAGGATGGTACATTTATTGATTTACATTATTTCTGGGGGAAAATGACAGAATTAAGGGCAAAGGAAGTCATTAAAAGATTTAGTATGGACGAGAAATTATTTGAGAAACTTTGCTTATATTTAGGATATGACAATACAAAAGGGAAAATGCTAAAAGACGGAATTACTGCTCTTTATTCAAGACCCCAAATAATAGATATCTTCTGCGAAAATTTGAAAGAATGTAATATTGAAACAACTCATAAAGAAATGGAAGAAATTTTTGATTATATAAATAGTATTTTTTATAAGGAAATGGAAAAGTACACAAAACCTATTGCTTCTGCAATTAACTTTATAAAAAAAGTACATCAGCTCGGTATAAAATGTGGAATAGTAACATCTGATTCAAAAGAGTCTACACTTTTAACATTAAAACATTTTGATTGGAACAATTTATTTGATGTTGTAATAGGGAGAGAATCAACTCCTGAACATAAAGAAAGTGGAGTTCCTGCCAAAATGGCCTTAACTGAGATAAATGCAAATCCTAAAACAACTATAATGATTGGAGATGCTCCAATGGATTATTTAGCCGCAATAAATGCAGGAGTTGAAAAAACTATTCTTGTTGCAACAGGCCAAATAGAAAGAGAATGTTTATTAGAAACATCCCCTTATTCAATAAATTCTTTAGATGAAATAACTATCTTTTAAAAACTATTTGTTATAGATACTTTTTGCTCTTTTTACAATAGCTTTATAGTCTGGTCTTAGTTTTTTCATTGCAGAAAAAGCATCTTGCATACCTTTTAAAGCATAAACTAAACAAGCTGAACATAAAGCACCTTCAACAGGTTGCTTGGATGTAAATGCGTGTCCCGCAGCTACAGCTGAAGTACCAGAGCCAATTGTAGATACCCCTAATAATTTTCTCATATTACGATATTGTCTTGTTACTGCATTTCCCGGTTTAATAGCTGGTATTTTCATTTAAATATACTCCTTCTTTTCTATATAAATAATGTTTCTAAATATATTTTTTGCTGAAATATTAATTTTTCTTACAAACTATCCTTATTTTTTATTTTATGTCAAAATTAATTTGTATAAAATAAGGAGGAGTATTAATGAAAGACAAAACTTTTTTAATGATTCCAGGCCCTACACCGGTACCTGAATCAGTAATGATGGAAATAGCAAAACACCCTATTGGACACAGATCATCCGAATTCTCCTCTATACTAAAAGAAGTTTATGAAAATTTAAAATATGTTTTTCAGACAAAAAATGATGTATTTATGTTTACATCAAGTGGAACAGGAGCTATGTGTGCAGCATTAGAAAACCTCGTAAATGAAGGAGATAAAGTTTTATGTCTTTCTCTTGGTAATTTTGGTAACCGTTGGGCTAAAATTGCAGAATCAAGAGGTGCTAATGTTGAAAAAATAGAAGTTGAAGCTGGTGAAGTTATCGATCCGAATATATTAAGAAAAAGACTTGAAGAAGATACAAATAAGGAAATTAAAATCGTAACTCTTACTCATAGTGAAACATCCACAGGTGCGGCTAATGATGTTAAAGCTTTATGTTCAATTATAAGAGAACACGGAGCAATATCTGTTGTAGATGGTGTTACATCAGTTTGTGCAATGCCTTGCAAACCTGATGAATGGGGTATTGATGTTCTTGTATCAGGTTCTCAAAAAGGGTTTATGATTCCACCAGGATTAGCATTTTTAACTGCAAACGAAAGAGCATGGAAAGTATATGAACAATGCAAACATCCGAGTTTCTATTTTGATTGGGCAGCACATAAAAAAGCTGTTGAAGGAAATACCACTCCATTTACTCCTGCAGTTAATTTAATTGTAGGACTTAACCAAGCATTAAAAATGATTAAAGAAGAAGGTATTGATAACATGAATGCTCGCCATAGACGTCACGCAATGGCTTTAAGAAAAGCAATTAAAGCTATTAATCTTGAGCTTTTAGTAAAAGATGATAATAATGCGAGCCATTCAATTACTTCAATACTACCACCTGAAGGAATCTCCGTACCTGATATCAGAAGTACAATGAAAAAGGACTTTGATATCGTAGTTGCGAATGGGCAAAATAAACTTAAAGACAAAATATTTAGAATGGGTACTTTAGGTTTTGTATGCGATAGAGATTTAATCGCTGCGGTTGGAGCATTAGAAGCAACATTGGTTAAACTTGGGCATAAATTTGAAGTTGGGAAAGGTGTCCAAACTATTATTAACGAATTAAAGGAGATATAATGAAGGTTTTAGTTACAGATAAAATTAATGAATCAGCAGGTAATATTATTGCTTCAGTTGCCGAAGTAGATTTTTTACCTACAATGACAGAAGATGAATTAGTAAAAATTATTCCTCAATACGATGCTTTAATGGTTAGAAGCCAAACAAAAGTAACTCCTAGAATTATTGAAGCAGGGAATAATTTAAAAATTATAGGTAGAGCAGGTGTAGGAGTTGATAACATTGATTTAGATGCAGCAACTCAAAAAGGAATTATTGTTGTTAATTCACCAGATGGCAATACAATGGCAGCAGCAGAACATACAGTTGCTTTAATGCTTGCAATGGCAAGAAATATTGCGCCTGCAGCAACTTCTACTAAAGAAGGGAAATGGGATAGAGCAAAATTCACAGGTTGCGAACTATTTAGTAAAACACTAGGTGTTATTGGATTAGGTAAAATCGGTTCACACGTTGCTGAAGTAGCTCTTGCACTAGGTATGAAATTAGTTGTATTTGATCCATTTACGTCAAAAGAAGTTGTTGAAAAAATGGGCGGAGAGTATGTTCAAACCCTAGATGAGTTTTGGCCTAAATGTGATTTTATTACAGTACATGTACCTAAAACAAAAGATACTGTTAATATGATTAACAAAGATACAATGGCAAAAATGAAAAAAGGAGTTCGTCTTGTAAACTGTGCAAGAGGAGGTATTATAAACGAGCAAGACCTTAAAGAAGCAATTGAATCAGGTCAAGTTGCAGCTGCAGCTATTGATGTTTATGAAAATGAACCAAATATTCAAGATTGCCCATTAATTAATTGTGAAGGCAATATTGTACTAACTCCACACTTAGGCGCAAGTACCAAAGAAGCTCAAATTAATGTAGCAATAGATGTTGCAGAACAAATAAAAGAAGTTTTATCAGGAGGTTCTGCATCATCTGCAGTTAACATACCGTCTTTAAGACCAGATAAATTGGAACCTGTAAAAGATTATATGCAAATCGCAGAAAACTCTGGAGAACTTGCAATGCAAGTTACAGGTGGTATGATTAAGACAATTGAAATTACAGCTCAAGGAGATTTGGCAGAATTAGATATTCAACCTCTTGAAGTTGCAGTTTTAAAAGGTGCTTTATCATCAATGCTTGAAGGAGTTAATTATGTCAATGCACCTGTTCTTGCAAAGAAAAGAGGTATTGATATAATTTCAAGCCGTTCAAAAGTTAAATGTAATTTTGCAGGTTTATTAACTATTAAATTAACAACTGATAAAGGAACAACAACAGTTGCAGGAGCATTAGTTGCAAAAGATATTCCTAGAATTGTTAAAATTAATGATTATGAAACAAGTATTAGACCAGAAAAACATATGTTACTTGTTCCTCACGTTAACAAACCTTCTATGATTGCAAAAGTTGCACAAGTTATTGGTGAAAATGACATAAATATTGGTTCTATGAACGTTGTTCAAAAGAACGATAAACATGAAACAGAATCTATAATGGTTATCAACATTGATTCTGGAGTTAATGAGAAAACTCTAGCAGGAATCGCTCAAATAGATGGTGTTCACGATCCTAAATATGTTAATCTTTCAGCATAAGGAATATTTATGAAATTAGCAGTTTTTGACTTTGATTCTACTTTAATGGATGGCGAAACAATTGAATTTCTTGCACGTGAAGTTGGAATTGAAAAAGAAATAAAAGAAATTACAACTAGAGCTATGCAAGGAGAATTAGACTTTTTCGAAAGCCTACAAAAACGTGTTTCCCTTCTTCGTGGACTCAAAGTCGATACTGTTAATCAAATATGTGAAAATTTACCTCTTATGAATGGAGCAGAAGAAACAATTAAAGAACTAAAACACAAAGGATACAAAGTTGTATGTTTTTCTGGAGGGTTTAAAAATGCAACAGTTCCATTTGCTAAAAAACTAGGGCTTAATGGCGAATTTTCAAACATCCTTCACGCCAAAGATAGAATACTTACAGGCATGGTTGGTGGTGAAATGATGTTTAATAATTCAAAGGGGCAAATGTTATTAACCATACAAAAGCTGCTAGGAATAACACGAGAAAATACTCTTGTTATAGGTGATGGAGCTAATGATTTAAGTATGTTTCAATATGCAGATAAAAGAGTTTCTTTCTGCGGAAAACCAATACTTGAAAAAGAAGCAAACATCATAATTAAAGAAAAAGACTTATCGTTGATTTTAAAATATGTTTAAACAAATTTTAGAAAGCTGGAGCAAGCTCTACCCTATATGTCCCATTTTTTGTTATAATAATATTAGTAAAATTAAAAGAGGTAAAATATGCCAACACCTGTCGCAATCTTATTAATGTTAGGTTTTATATTTTTTATGGGCTTTTTATTAGATATATTTGATAGTTTAAATCCTGCAATTATGGTTCCTATCTTGATTATTATCTTTCTTGTAGGTTGGTTTGTAATTTGGGGGATTGCCTCAAAAGATAATAGTCAAACAATTAAAGAAGGAGCAAAAGAAGGAATTGAAGGTTTATTTGAATGGGCAAAACATATACTAATAATGATTGCAATAGCTATTTTTATTTTGATTTTTGCAGGTTTCAGCAAATTCTAAAAACTTTTAGTTCATAGGGTGAAGAAAGTTTCACTCTACTAGCTTAAGATTACTTCTTCCAAGCTGTTAATCTTGGAATCCATCTTGGAACATTTCTTTTGTATTCAATATACTCATCCCCAAAACGTTCAATTAATTGTGGTTCTTCAAATAATGGGAAATAAATAATATTCATTACAAAAAATATAAACATCCAATATAAAATAGGATAAGAATGTAATAAAATACTCTCTGCTAATAAGATTGATAATACACTTGTAATCATAGGATTTCTTACATATCTATATGGACCTTCTACAACTAAGTTCTTAGGTGGGGCCCAAGGTGCAGCAGTACCTTTGCCAACATTGTTAAACAATCTCATTGTCCATATTGCAAAAGTAAGACCAAATATTAAAAATACAATCCCAATTATTAATGGAGTTATACCTCTATACAAATATTTATAGCTTGAAAAATACAAAATTATACAAGGAATTACAAATAAAACATTAAAAGGTAAAATAATAATAGCTTTTAACCACTGTTTCATTATTTTTCTTCTCTTAATCTTGTAATAAACTTAGATAATTTATCCATAGCTATTTTTAAAGTTTCAAGAGAATATGCGTAAGATATTCTTAAAAATCCTTCACCACTATCTCCAAATGCCGTTCCGGGAACAGTAGCAACTTTTTCTTCTTTTAAAAATCTTGTTGCAAATTCTTCACTTGTCATTCCAAACTCTTTTATACAAGGAAAAACATAAAATGCTCCATATGGTTCAAAACATTCTAGTCCCATTTCCTTAAAAGCATTCATTAAAAATCTACGTCTTTGATTATATGCAGTTCTCATTTCTTTTATATCATCATCACCGTTTTTTAACGCTTCAACAGCAGCATATTGGCTTGTTGTAGGAGCACACATAATTGCATATTGGTGAATTTTTGTCATCTGTTGAATAATTTCTTTAGGTCCACATGCATAACCTAATCTCCAACCAGTCATTGCATAAGCTTTAGAAAAACCATTTATTAAAATAGTTCTTTCTTTCATTCCAGGAATAGAAGTTATTGAGACATGTTTATCCTTATATGTTAATTCTGCATATATTTCATCTGACATAACAAAAATATCTTTTTCAATAATAACCTTTACAATTTTTTCTAAATCTTCTTTTTCCATAATAGAACCTGTTGGATTATTAGGGAATGGAAGAACTAATATTTTGGTTTTATCTGTAATTGCAGCTTCTAATTCTTCTGCAGTTAATCTGAACTCATTTTCAGCTTTTAAGTTAATTATTACAGGTTTTGCACCAGCTAAAATAGCACAAGGTTCATAAGATACATAACTAGGCTGAGGGATTAAAACTTCATCTCCCGGATTAAGCATTGCACGGAATCCAATATCAATAGCTTCTGACCCACCAACTGTAACAATTACATCGGTATCAGGATTATAATCAACATTTTGAGAACGTTTCATATAATTACAAATCTCAACTTTTAAATCTTTTAAACCTGAATTTGAAGTATAAAAAGTTCTACCCTTTTCTAAAGAATAAATACCTTCATCTCTTATATGCCAAGGAGTATCAAAATCAGGTTCTCCAACACCTAATGATATTGCATCTTTCATTTCTGAAACAATATCAAAAAACTTTCTTATTCCTGATGGTTTTATATTTACTATCGTATCTGACAAAGGATTTCTCATGGAGTAATTACCTCTCTTTTATCTTCATATTTTTCAGAAAGCATTATGCCATAATCCTTATATTTCTTTAAAATAAAGTGTGTTGCAGTACTTAGAACACTATCTAAAGGAGATAACTTATCTGATACAAAATTTGCAATTTCTTTTAAAGTTTTTTCTTCTAAAATTACAAGTAAATCAAAGCCACCAGAAATTAAATATACAGCTCTAACTTCCGGATATTTATAAATTCGTTCAGCGATATTATCAAAACCTTGACCTCTTTGTGGAGTAACTTTTACTTCGATTAACGCCATAACTTTTTCAATATTAGTTTTTTCCCAGTTAATTAAAGTATGGAACCCACAAATAATACCTTCATCTTGCAATTTAGCTAATTCATTTATAATATCAATTTCTTCAACACCTAATAAAACTGCAAGTTCTTTTGTATCAATTCTGCTATTCTTTTCAACAATAGCTAATAATTCTTCTCTCATAACATCTCCTTTTATAAATATTTTAATACAAAATATTTTTCAAAGATAGCATAAAATATAAATCAAATTCATTTACTGTTTTGTTCCAATTGCAACTCCAGGTAAAATATGAGTTAATGGAATAAATTTTGATGCAATTTTAGCAACATTTGAACCTCGAGATGCTATTGACGTTACAAAACAAGTATTATCAAACTGAGAAGCCCAATCTTTCCAGTTAACACTTCTTGTATTTTTATCATTGAATAAATGTTTATTAATTATTGAGGAAGCTTTATTACCACCAATAACTCCACCTGCAAGACCTAACATCCCTGCCGTAAAACGAGCAATTTTAGATTTTTTCAATTGAGAATTTTTAGTTAGATTATTATATAATTTTACACCTGCAACAACAGATAAAGTCGGAACAATATAGTTCCCAACAATTTGACTAACCCCTTCTTCCATTTTTTTCTTAACATGTTTTTTATCTGTTAAGCTTCCACCAATAAAACCGCCCATTATTGAACCAGATGCAAACTCTAAAACTTCATACCCTTTATATTCAATATTAAAAAGATTTTTTAATGATAAATTAACCTTTCTTTGCTTTGCAATAAGAGCTGTAGCACCCATAATTCCAAGCAAAGAGCCTGTAACTGATGCAGTTTTGTTTAGCTTTGTTTGTTGCACAATCTGTTGATTTTGATTATATGTTGGAAGATTTATAACCAATATATTTTACCCCTTAACGTCTATGCAAAACATATTAGTATATAAACTTTAAAAATCAACTATTATTTAATCCTCTTTAATGATGATATAAAGTTATTTTTTTCAACATCACCATCGACTTTAGTCAAGAATATTTGTGCGTCTTTTTCATTTTCTAACTCTGGCAATTGTTTAATTTCATTAGAATAATAATTTGTTTCATTAGAATTTCCTAATGGAATTCTGTTTGCCAATGCATTTAATGAAATGTTTCTTAAAAGACCTGCTGCACCTTTTTTCTTATTAGACATTTTTGTATAAATACGAAGAATAGCATCTCTCGTTTCTAAATCAAATGTTCCAATAATAAATGAACTTAATTGAGGTGATTTTGACTTTATTTTAAGAGGTACTATCTTATTATCTTTTAAGGTTAATTCACCATTTATATTTTCGAAATGCCCCTCAGGAATATTTACCAAATCCATTAATGTAGATGGGCTAATCATTGCCATTGGATTTCTAAATAATGCCGCAAATTTTAGAACATATTCTAAAAATCCGACTTTACCAATTGTTCCATCACAAATATCAAATTTAATAACCCCATTTAACTTGAATGAATCATCTGTATTTAATTCAATTAAACCTTTTGCTTTTCCAGATATTTCTTTATGTAAGTTTAACAATGATGTTGCAATAATATCAGAATTAACATCTTTAACTCCTAATTTCACATAATATAAGTGTTTCATCAAGTCACATCTAACTTTTAGCCCTGAATATCCTTCAGCAAAATCGAATTTATTCGATTGAATTTGTAAAATACCATGTTTATCAAGGGTTAATAATGCATGAAGATTACCCATATTTATTTGTTTAAATTTAGCTTTTTTCAAATGGAAATCACAATCATTAATAACAATCAACCCAGTATTAAACACAAAAGCATCATCAGCTTTTTCACTTTCATCATCTGCAACTTCTTTAACTATTTCTTGTTGAGTTACAGCAGCTGTATTTTGCTTATTAAATGATTCCAATATTTTAGCAATATCAATAAAATCAACACCCAAATCAACACGATTTACAACAATTGGGAACAATAAAGCATTATTTAAATTTCCATTAAATGAGTAATTAGCACGCTTAAATTTCCCATTAGAAATTAAATGGATATGATGTTTATCTGTTTTTATATTAGCATCTGAAATTTTTAATCTTAATGATGGAACTCTAATACCTTCCGCTTTCATGTCAGCATCTAAAACAGGATATTCACCTTTATTATCAACATACATTCTTCCTTGTACTGTCCCTTTTCTAAAGAATCTTTTTCCGGCAAAAAGATTAAAGAATTCACTAGGTAATGGATCAGGTATTGTTACCCCCATATCAAGCACTTTTAATGTATTACAATCAACATTTCCTGATAAAAACATTATTGATTTACGCTTAATTTCTTTTTCTTTCATTACACCAATGTAATAATCAATAGCATTAATTTTTAAAAGCATATCTTCAAAATGTAAATCTGCTTTTAAAATTCTTTCATAGTCCTTTGGAGATAAAGTTAACCCATCTACAAGAATATCCTCACCTGGTAACAATCTTGAATATGCTAGAATATCAAACTTATTATTCTTTGATTTAATAATAATTCGAGTTCCGGCATCTCCAACCAATGTAAGAGGAACACCTGCTAATTTTGACATATAATTCTTAGCAAACTCATTAGTTAAGAAAGTATCACATTGGATATTTGTATCAAAAGATTTCATATAATCTTTAATATCACCTGCAAACTTAATCTTATTGGTTTCTTTATTATTACAATAATACCCTTCAAAATCTTTTAATTGAACTTTTTTCAAATCTATTAATACTTTACCCTTTGTTAAAGTTACAGGAAGATTAGCAATTGGAACTAAATTCATTTTTAAAGAATTTAAAGTTATATCACCATTAAATTTCTTCTTGGCATATTTAAAATCAAAATCAAAACTTCCATTTATATTGTTTCCAACCATAGCAAGTAATTCTTTACCATTTGGAATAATTAAGTTAGATTCAATAAATCTTAATACATCTTTTACTTTAAAATCTTTTGCGTAAACATTAACATTCCATTTAATTTTTCTATTTGCAGTCAACTTTATAAAGAATCTTGATTTATTAATTCTTACAGGTAAATCATTGATAAATAATGTTTTATTACTGATAATAACTTTACCGTAATCTTTTAGTAATATTTTTATATCTTCATTATTTTTTTGTAAATTAAAATATACTTTAAAATATACTCTTCTATTGACCTTTTTAGCATTATTTGTTCCGACATCCTTTGCAAGAATTCTTATATGAGTATCTTTATCAACATCATATTTAATTTCGGCATTCATCACATATAAAAGAGCATCAAATATATCAATATTCCAACTTAATGGTTTAGCAGGTTTCTTTTGATCTTCTTTTGGAGCTAATGCCATCAATTTATTAACATCAGCATAAAAATTATCAACCCCGAAACGTTTAACTATAATTCTTTTTATTATCAAATCTCTAAAAGAAAGAATTGTATTTAATTTTTTTATTTCTAGTAATCTTGCATTTCCTTTTTTCAAACTAACTTCATTTACAGAAAACTCAATAACAGGAGTTAAATTTGTTTTTAAAATAGGTTTATCTACAAATAAATCTACCCCCATAGAATCTTTTAATGTAGTTTCAACATAATCAATAACTTTAGGATTTGAAACCAATGCAGGAATTGCCCACAAATATATAGATACTAATGTAAATATTACTAAACTTATAATAGATAAAATTATACAAACTGTCTTTTTTGATATATTAACCATGCATCCCTCTTTTTATAGATTATATCATAATTTTATGATATTATACTATTATGAAAAAACTTATATTCATTATCACATTATTTCTATTAGTCCAAGACTTCGTAATAGCAGCGAATAACAACCTTGAAGTATATTCTCAAGATGGTCTATTTGGACTAAAAAATAAGACAACAGGAGAGTGCGTAACCGAAGCCGAGTACAAAAAATTAATCCGTATTGGAGATTCTTCTTGGCTTGTAGCTAAAAAAACTCGCTATGGGTTAATAGATAATAACGGTAACATTCTCGTTCCTATTAAGTATAGACATGCAGAAAGAATTTTAGGAAAATTTGCAAAACTTGGAAACGATAATGATTATGGATTATATGGAGAGAATGGTGAAATTATATTACCTCCAATGTACTCATCTATTGAACTTTTATATGGAAACATGTTCTTAACATGCAGAAAATATAAATATGGTGTTTCTGATTTTGAAGGAAATATTTTACTTCCAAATGATTTTGACGATATTTATATGCCTAATAAAACATCACTTAGAATCCAATATTATGGCAAATGGTTTGAAATTGAAAGAGCATCTGCTGATAATATAGAATTACCTAAAAATTCAAAAAAAGTGACAATAGATAACCAAGAATTTACATTCACAAAACTTGTAACAGATACAGGAGTTATGTCCGGATATTATACATTAACGACAGCAGATTATGTACTTAAAATTATATCTTCGATATCACCTGCTTATGAACAAACTATTGATGATTTAATGTTATCTCATGGCGCTGATACAGTTAATATTGTGATGAAAATGTCTTGGCTTCCTATGTTCCCATTTGTATATGCAAAAAAATATTTCAACAACTTAATGGCACCTAATAATGGACCGTTATCACCTATTAGACAAAATATGAGAAGAAAACTTATTGAATAAGAATTAAAACATATTTATATCATTAGGGAAATATGGAAATATTCTCTTTAATTGTGACTGCCCAATTAAATATTCTTTTTGAGCTTTAAAACCTGCTTGTTTTGATTTTATTTCTAAATAATTAGAATCATGTTTTTGTACATAATCAGGATCAGATTTTAAAGGATAAATTTTAGAGGCCTTCAAATACTTTATGGCTTCTCTTCTTTCAAGTTCATCCTTTATTGGACCAAACTTATGCCAACAATCATTTTCATAATTATCGCTACCTTTAGTTAAACGTCCAATTTGTTTATGTTGATAAGCATGTTCAGCTTCATGAGCCGCTATATTTACAATTGATTTCTTTTTAGGCTGTATTGTTGACCACCTTATAGCTCTGTCATTAGAAGAAAAATGAGCATATGCATCATTTGAAACTTTATGAGAATTTGCATCAACTGTTATACACATATTTCCTAAGCCATAACGTCTTAAAAAAAGATATGGCAACTCTTGTTTCTTTTCATTTAAATTTAAAAAACGATATGGGAAATATTTATCCATTCTAATTTCTTCAATATTGTCAGATTTCTTAAAATTATCAACAGATAAAGAATGATTATTTTGTTTTAAATTAAATGATATAAACTTTAAAATACCTTTATTTTCAGAATTCTTTTTAATCCATGGATATTCTGTAACTAATACTGATTTATTATCTTTACCTTTATTGATTGATTTTAAAATAGATAATTTTTTACCGGAATTATTTTGAGTAACGCACAACATCTGCTCTGATTCCTTATTCCAACGGCCACACAAAGATAATAGCTTTAAATTAGTTCCAAATGGGTATTTATGTTGCTGAATTGGGCAAGAATTAATTATTATATTTTTTGTATTAGTCTTCTCTAGTGTCGATGTAATAGCATCATTATATTCATAAATCCGTTGCTTATAATTCGTGTTAGTTCCCCAAAAACATTTTTGTATTGGTCTATTATGCATATCATAAAAAGTTGTAATATCTCGAATAAAACTTGGATCAGTTTTTTTTCCAACACGCACAGAACTGAAACTTACACTTCCAACTGCAATAGCCCAAGAATCATAATCTAATTTACTTAAGGGCTGTTTTTCAATTTTTGAAAGTAAAACATAATCACTCTTAGGTGAACGTTCAAATAAATTATTAAATGAACGATGTACTTTATTTTTTACAGCTGATACATACTTATTAATAATACTTACTTTTAACATCAATCAATTATAAAAAGCTTAATATTAAAATGAAAGGAATTATTAATTTATTTGTAAAATAACTTAACAATAATAGCAATTTTTATTTTTATAATCATTAATAAAAATATGATTAATAATATATACAGTACCCCACAAATCTCATTTACAGGAAAAACTTTTTCAAGAAAACAGCTTCTTGAATGTGAAGATTTCTGCGAAATAGCAGGTAAAAAAATAAAAAAAATATCATCAAAAAACTTTCAAGCATATACAATGCCTAAAAATACAATTTGTCTTGAAAGATGCGCATTTGGATATAAAGTTCCGGTAGGTTCTCAACCATTAAAAGAATATACTGGAACAAGAGTTAAAACTGCAGGTTTTTCAACTGAAAGTGGTGGATATGGTGGTGGCTGGATTAAAGCAAGTTGTGATACACCTCTTTCAACAAAAGATGTTCACACCTGTGCTTTAGTAAATCTTATAAACGAGAATAAAAATGAACAATTAATGTATCACGTTTACGCATTTACAACAGCTGGAAAAATTAAAGAATTAATAAAAAAAGAATTTCCACGTTTTACTAAAGTAAACATCATGCCAGGTGACCAATATCAAACAAATTCTACTGTAAATAATATTGTAGAAGCAATAAAAGATGTAAACCCAAAAGCTATTAAACAATACTATCATATGCCAGTAGAAAACCCAGAAGTAGTTGCAATAAAAGGTGAATTAAAATACTTAGAAAATAAAAACCCTGATAAAATGACATTTACAGAAATTGATCAATATAATTATGATTAGTTTTTTAAATTCTTTACTATTTTTACAATATCATAGCAAGATTTTAGTTCATTTTCTGACAAATCTGATATTAAAGTTATAAAGTCAGTATACAACTTTGACTTATCAGTATTTATAATTATACCTATATCCTCTAACGAAATATTTAACACTGCTAAAATATTAATAAAATTAACTAATGTTGGTACATAAATTCCCATTTCAATTTTACTGACATGTTTTTCACTTATGCCAATTTTTTCAGCTAATTCAGCTTGTGTAAGACCTCTAAGTTTTCTAAATCTTTTTATTTTTTTCCCAACATCTTTTTTATCATAATCTAACATTGTAAATAATCTCCGTTACTTATACCAGAAATAATATATAAACAACGAATTAAAACATTGGATAAAACTACTAATTCAATTAAATAATTGTTTACAACTACATATATTTTAATAAACAGTTGAAAAATATAATAAATTTGTATTATAAATTAATTGTACACAACTACTATGATATAAATATGAATGACAATATAGAAAACATAAGATTTAATCTTGGCAAACGAATTAAAGAATTGAGGATAAAATCATCACTAACACAACAAGAATGTGGAGAAAAAATTGGAATAAGCCAACATCAAATTACACTAATAGAATCAGGTAAATCCTTCCCAAAAATTCAAACATTAATAAAATTATCTAATATTTTTAGCTGTAATATATATGATTTCTTTTTCACAATAGATGAACCAGAAAAAAATAAAATATTTAATATTATAAAAAAATACCCTACTCATAAATTAAAATATCTAAAGGAAATAATAGAAATACTTGATAAAGTATAAATGAAAACTAATTGAATGACATTTACAGAAATTGATTAATATAATTATGATTTATAAGATTTAGGATATTTATTTATCCCTTCTCTATACCATGTTATTGTGTCACCACATTTATACATAGGAAGATGAGTTTCACCATTAAAATGTGTGTCTGGATAGAATAAACCATCTAAACCTAAATACATATATTCTGAGTTTTCTTTAGCTCCTTTAGGTATTATATAAACCCTAGTAACATATTTATTATCAACATACTTTTTATTATGAGATTCTAATATTAAATTACTTCCATCTTTTAATTTATACAAAACTTTTCTTCCACTATATAAACCCTTACGAGGATTAATATAAAATGGTTCATCACTTCTTACTTCGGCTATCTTTGTTAAGATTTTATCCATTTCAATTGGGTTAACTGACTCACCTAAATTCCATTTACCTAAAGCGGTACGTAAATCAAATTTAAGTCTATTACTAATAGACTCTAATGTAATATTTGGAATTGCAACATTTATTGGTGGATCAACATGCTTAGATGCAGTTTTGGCAGCATTACTACTAGATGTAACTACATTAGCAGAAAGAGACCTAATTTTAGTTATAATATTAGGATTAACATTTTCACCACGGTTCCCCAAAACATTTTCTGCC
This sequence comes from uncultured bacterium, assembly GCA_949294335.1. Taxonomy (GTDB): domain Bacteria; phylum Cyanobacteriota; class Vampirovibrionia; order Gastranaerophilales; family Gastranaerophilaceae; genus UMGS1585. The sequence goes on from CASFGO010000027.1 coordinate 113,894, forward strand.
ATTACTTCTACAACTTGCTCTGCGTTTCGTTTTACATCTTGTACAACCTCAGAAGTTTTAGCAGCTGCTTTACTCATTTTTTGAGCCAAATTAGTAACAGTTTTTTTATTTCCTAAATGACTTGATTTAAAAACTTTTACCATAAATTCCCCTTATACATATATAAAAATTTTTTTTTAAGGGTTTTGCTATTTTATAACAAAATGTAAATTTTTAGTAATATAATTATTTTTTTACTACTTTATTTTTATCCTTAAATAAAGTAATTACTAAATTTAAAAGAAATTGATTTTTATTAATATTTGCATACCTATAATAACGATACTGAGTATCTAAAGCAAAATGTTTATTAAATAAATATTTTAAATAAACTGAACCTCCCCAAATATAAATAGATTGATCAGGACTATCAGCAAACTGCCATCCAGAAAAAGCACCATAACCATAATAGAAATTTGTTTTTTTATAACGCCCAGACAAACTTATATTTACAGTATCGTCAGAGTAAAACTTAGGAGAAAAATATCCTCCATATAAAACTCCTTGTGAACTATATATATTTTCTAAATTAGTTTGATAGCCAGAATTATAAGACACAAAATCAATAGATATTTTTTGTAAATACGGTTTTTCTAAATCATATCTTATAACTTTTCCAAAACCTAACATTCCTTCCCAGTAACCATTATTAGGTAAATTATATCCATCTTTTAAACCCACACCAACTTTTGTATATAAATAAAATTGGTAAGGTAGTCGTGTTGTAGTATCAAAATATAAATTATTATTTGCAACTTGTCCCGTAAAAATATTATCAATTTTTACCCCGACAGCAGATAAAAAAGTCTGCTCCGCATTATTTCTACTAAAACCTAACTTAACATTAAAATTATCGTTTACATAATATTTAATCCAAGAATCAGTAAGTAGCATTATTCCATAATCTTGAAAGAATTTTGCACCAATATCACCCTTTAATGCTATTTTTTTATTCAATCTTCCTTGTGTCCCTATTCGAATTTCATTAGTAAGATTATATAATGGTTCAGTTCCTTGCCCAGCTAAGACTCCAGATTTATATAAATATAAAACATAATCTAAATAAACTTGCATATTGTTTACATAGCAAGAATTACTAAAAGCAATTTTATTAGCATCTAATTTAAACTCTTCATTTAATTTCTGAAGATAAATTTCATACCCTGTACTAATCTGATATGCTCGTTTTTCTTTAATTAATTCTTTTAATTCTACAACATTATTATTAGGAGGTAACTCATCCAAAATTCTTTTTGCATCTTCATACATTTCCATATTATAAAAGGCTTTAGCTTTAAGATACTGGGATTCTGGAGTCGACGGTATATTTTCTAATTCTTTTAATGCTTCTAAATAAGAATTTGAAGAAATTACATTACTTGATAAACCCATTTGTATAATTTTGTCATAAGTATTTTTTATAACAATATTATCGTAAATACTTCTTGCAATAGTCACATCTTTTGTTCCAATAAGCATTTTGGTCTGTAGAAGTAGACCTAATTGGGTATCTAATAACAAATTATCAGAAGCTATTTTGTATGCATCATGCAATTTATCTTTCTTATATAAAATTTGTACATATCTTTCGGCAACTTCTTTTGTTCTACATTTTGAATTATAAAGCTTTTCAATTTCTTGCTGGGCTTCTGTATAATTTTCTTCTTCAATCAACAAATCTACCTGTTGCAAAACTTCCTCATAATAAGAACAGGCAAAATCATCTATGCTTAAGTCATCTTCTGCATAGACAAAACTAACACATAGAAGAAAAACAATAATAACCATTATTATTTTTTTCATAAAAATATCATAAGAAATAAGAAGAAGATAAATAATAATCCAATTAGGCATTACCCTCATAGCAAATAATATTTTGTTTAAGCATTAGATTAAATATGAATATTCCAAATCAAAATAATAAGCTTCAATTCAGAGCGAGAAACCCTGAAATTAGAAAAGCAGACAAAATTATGCGACAGGCAATGAATCTTTATCCTGCTACTTCTAGTAGCAAAGCACACTATTATAATATTGTAAAAAAAGATACATATAATGAAAGAAAATGCCTAGGACTATATTATAAACTTTGTAACTTAAGAAAAAATAAAAGGAATTTCAAACCAATACAACTTGTAAAACAAACTATTAAAGATACAGAAACAACTCATAATGGGAACTGCCTAGAAATGGCACAAATTATGCAAGCAGCATTTCTTGCAAACGGTTATAAAGACATAAAAATAGGAAAATTAAGAATAAAAGAACAAATAACAAGACCTGATAAAAGCAAGAAAACAAAAGAACATATTGTAGACCACGTTTTACTAATAGTAAATGCAGGGAGAAAAGCAAGACTAAACAATCCAAAATCATTTGATAAACATGCGATAATTGTAGATCCTTGGCGTGGATTTGTCGACTATGTCCATAGCGGGCTAACAAAATATGATGGACTTTTTATGAATGGATTTAGAGATGAAAATACTTTTTGGGGGAAATTCAAACAAAGATTTTTCTTCAAACGTTATGATAAACTTAAACCAACAAATAAAACTTGTGAAAAGTTTGAGAAATCGAATCCAGAGTTCATTGTTAAATAGAATAAAAAATTTACACAATATTACCAAATATTTTATTATTTTCAATTCTATCTATTCTGATATTTTGTAAAGTATTAAATTGATTAGTCCCATTTTCAATTATTACAGTTATATAATTATCTGTAACACCTTTTAATTTTCCAGTATTTTTATCAGGTCTTTTTTCAATAAGAACTTCTCTTATTTCTCCAAGATTACTTTGTAAAAATAAATTTTCTTTTTCTGATGAAATTTTCTTTATAATTGTTGCTCTTTCTTCTTTTACTTTGTCAGGTAAATGCCCTTCCATACCTTCTGCTTTTGTACCTTGTCTTATTGAATATGGAAATGTATGGATTTTAGTAAGTTTTGAGCGTTTTAAATTTTTTACGGTTTCTGCAAAATCTTCTTCTGTTTCCCCTACAAAACCAGCTATAATATCACAACCTATAAATGGTTTATTAAAGTTTTCTACAATATATTCAATTTGCACTAAATAATCTTCAGTATTATAAAATCTGTTCATAGCTCTTAATGTTTTATCACAAGCTGATTGAAGCGATAAATGAAAATGAGGTGCAAATTTAGTTGATGATTTTAAAAATTCTAAAACATTAATAGGAATCTCAGTTGGATTTAATGAACCTAATCTATATCTATGAATTGATGTTGTTTCAATAAGATTTAATAAGTCCAATAGTTGTTTATTAAAATCAATACCCCATTGACCTATATGAATACCCGTTAATACAACTTCTTTGTAGCCTTCATTTGAGTATTTTTCAATCTCATCTATTATAAATTTTTCATCTGCACTTCTTGATTTACCTCTCGCAAATGGAATAATACAATAGCTACAACGATTGTCACACCCGTCTTGGATTTTTAAACTTATTCTAGTCTTAGTTGTATCTTCCAATACTTGAGGATTAAATTTATTCAATGACATTATATCTGAAACGATAAATTTCTCATCCTTATGAAGATAATCTGCAAGATTAAATTTATCATCATTTCCATATAAATAATCAATATACTCAAGTTTTTTTAATTTTTCTGTATCTACTTGAGCAACACAACCTGTTAATATTGTTTTTATATTGGGATTTATATGTTTTGCATTCCTTAATAAATATAAAGTTTCTGAATCACTTTTATGTGTAACAGTACACGAATTTAAAATATAATAATCAGCTTTTTTTATATCATTTACCTTATTAAAACCTTTATTAATCAGTTTTTCTTCAATAATTTGCCCTTCAAACTGATTAGATTTACACCCCATTGATTTTAATAAGAAACTAACCATTATACTCTTCCATACATATCTTCGTATCTAATAATATCTTCTTCTATTAACAAATCACCTTTTTGAACTTCAATAATTTTTAATTCTTCTTGATAAGGATTTTGTAATGAATGAATCGCTTTAACTGGGATATCAATACTATGTCCTGGGTCTAAAATAATTTCTTCTTTATCCAATACAACTTTAGCTTTCCCTGAGAGAACAACCCAATGCTCACTTCTATAATTATGAGATTGTATTGACAATTTTTGTCCTGGATTTACCTGTATCATTTTAGTTAAAAATCCTTCACCTTGGGCTAATACAGTATAAAACCCCCAAGGTCTGTACATTGTCTTATGGACAAGATGTGTATCGTCATGTTGTTGCTTTAAAGTTTCAAATATTTGTTTTACATCTTGTACTCGGTCTCTTTTACAAGCCAATATTGCATCTTCTGTTTCCACAACAACAGTATCTTCTAGACCTATTGTTGCTACTAATTTTGATGAGGAATACATAAAAGAATCTTTTGAATCCATATCTAAAATATGCCCGACTTTAACATTCCCATCTTTATCTTTATCACTAACATCATACAAAGATTCCCAAGAACCCATATCTTTCCAATCACTCTTAAGCTCTACAAATGCAAGGTTTTGACTTTCTTCCATAATTGCATAATCAATTGATATATTAGGCATTTTATCAAAATCAATAAATGGGATTTCATTAGATTTTTCAAAATCAATATTATTTGCAAGTCCTAACATTTCACCTGCATATTTTTCATACTCTTTCAAAATAGTAGAAGCCTTAAACATAAATAAACCACTATTCCAATACCAATTTCCTTCATAAATTAGTCTTGCTGCTTTTTCCTTATTTGGCTTCTCTATAAATCTTTTAACTGTACCATTTTCAACTTGAATATACCCAAAACCAACTTCAGCATATGCAGGTTTAACACCAAAAGTAACAACTTGACCTTGCTTTGCTAATTCTTCTCCTTTTAATATTGCATCTTTAAAATTTTCAATATCTTCAATTATATGATCTGATGGAGCAACGAGAATAATGGGATCTTCATTTGTTAATGTCTGTATATATTTAACAGAAACTAAAACTGCTGGAGCAGTATTTTTAGCAATTGGTTCTGACAAAACTATAGGTTGTTTACAAAATGAGGATAATTGATATTTAACATTTGAAAAATGTTTAGTATTAGTTATACTTACAATATTTTCAACAGGAATAAAACTTGATAATCTCTTGAATGTTTCTTGCAAAAGACTATTTTCATTATTAATATTCATCAAGTGTTTAGGGCATAATTCTCTTGATAATGGCCATAAACGACTTCCTGAACCTCCTGCTAAAATAATACTATACATATTCTATTTCCCTCATTCTATATTTATTAAATAAAAATCTTGCTTTCAATACTCCTGACTTAATTATACCATTAAAATCTTTTTAAAATTTCCTTTTAACAAAACTTAATATTATGTTATAAAAAAGTCAATTTTTTTAAATTAATATACTTTATATATACATAAGAGATAATTAAAAGAGAAAGAGAGCAAGTATTATGCAAAGAATGAGTGCCGTTGAACGTAACAAAAAGCCTATTGGAACATTAGAAATTCCTGATGATTTTACAAAATATTATTTAAATAAAAAAGATAAACAAATGAGATTTAATAATGCGAAAGACCCGATATATCACGTTTTCGCAAGTATTGATAGAAGACCTTTATCAGAGTTATTTAAAGGATTCATAAGAGAAACTTATATGGATACCGTAAGATTCGTTAAGAAACTTGCAGCGTAGAGTAAAATTAGAGGAATAGGAATAAAGGGATAAAAAACAGGCTGTGATTAGCCTGTTTTTTTTATATGAAAAGAGGGTTGTCAAAAGGACAACCCTCTTTTGTATATCTGATTTTAATTAGCTTTTGCGCTTGCGAGCCGCTTCAGATTTGCGTTTTCTTTTAACGCTTGGCTTTTCGTATCTTTCGCGTTTTTTAACTTCTGATAAAGTTCCAGCTTTTTGAACTTTTTTCTTGAAACGTCTTAAAGCGCTTTCAATACTTTCGTTTTCGCCTACTTTAACTTCTGGCATCTTATTTTTCACCACCTTTTATGCTTTTGTATCAATAAGTATAGGAATTATAAACCAAAAAATATTTAAAATCAAGCATATCAAGAAATAATAACTTATCCCATTAATGTCCTAAAATATTTTTTCATTTTTGCACCAAACGAATAAGCTTCTTTTTCAAGTAGATTATTTTTATATTTTTCACTACCTGACCCCAATAAACCTAAGCCTTCATAATTTCGACTTGCTTCAATATACTTTTCAGCATCTAAATACTCTGGGGAACCTTCTTTAAATTGTGGCATTTTAAGGGTATTAGTGTGGGATTTAGTCATCTCATCTAAAATCATATCTTTATTTAATTGGATACTATTTTCAATAAATTCCTTTTCAACTCCATGATTTTTTGCATTATTATAGGCCATTGAGAATGAAACATTTAAAGGGTCATTTTTGGCTAATTCAACATTACACTCTGCCCAAGCTCTGGCATATTCATCAATTTTACCAGAACGTATAATCTTTGACGTTTGTTCAGCATGTTTTAATTCGTGTGCTAACATTTCAAATTGGGTTGCTCTATCCAGTTTTGTAAAAAATCCATTTGAATACTCAATTGTATTTTTTGTGGGATTAAATCCACCTTGTACTCTGAACCCCTTATCTCGTCCAGAACGACCTATTTTTTCAGGAGCAATACCTTCTAACTTCATATATTTTTTTAATTTATTATATGCTTTATTTATAAAATTATCTCCTGTTTCATTTTTTAATTCTTTAAATATAGTTCTAAATTCTTCAGGGATTTTCTTTAATTCATTTGCTTTAATATGTTTATTTACAAGCAAGCCAACAATAATTGCAGTTGTTGCAATAAATGCTGCTGCAATTCCTATTTTTTTCTTTTTTGACAGACCTTCTTTTTTTTCAAAAGAATCCTGCTCTAATCCTTGTCTATTTTGATGATAAGGATTAGTCCCAAAATTTTTAATATTTTGGTTTTGATATGCCTTGTTTAAATTATTTATTCCTACACTATTCATTTAATTTAACTTCACCTATACCATATTAGTAATAAAACCTTTTTATTATTATTTTTGCTAATTTATGAAGTTAGTTAAAGCTAAAACTATATATCAAAACCTTTTTGTTCTATTTTATAAAGACAAAAAGCGTTTCCAGATTTGGTTTTAGCATTTGTAGGACATCCTCCACGACAAATGTATTTGTATTTACATTCTTGGCAATAACCTTTTAATTTTTCTATATCAGGACAGCGATTATATTTGAATGAATTATGGTCTGCCCAAATTTCTTTAAATGGTCTTGTTTTAATATTACCTTCTGAATTATTCATATTAGGACAACCCTTAACATTGCCATCACTTTCAATGCTTACACTGTATATTCCACATTCGCAACCGCGCCAATTTTGAATATATAAATTGGGTTGTAATTTTGAAAAATATCCAATACAATCTGATTCCATTATATTTATTTTGTCAGAATAATTCTTTCTATATTCAACAATTTTTTCTGCTAATTTATAATATTGTTCCTCTGTTAGCAATTCTTCTTTAGGTAGTCTTTCACTTGGTTTCACAATTTGTATTTGCCAAGCATCAACCCCTAGCTGAATTAATAATTGCAAAATATCATCAAGCTTATCAATATTTGACTGCATAACAGTTGTAGGAGTTGCTACATAAATACCAGCTTCTTTTAGTTTTGGAACTATCTTACAGAAATGATCAAAAATTCCAGGAATACCTCTGACATAATCATGTGTTTCTTTATCTGCACCATCAATACTTATCCCTATTCCAACATTAGGATATAGTTTTAGAATATCTATAACATCATCATTAATAAGCATTGCATTTGTCATAAATATCGGCTGCATATTAAGACTACTTATTTTTTGCAAGAATAAAGGCCATTCTTTTCTTAAAAAAGGCTCTCCACCTGTTAATGCAATATTTTGGCAACCTAAATCGCTCATATCTTCAATTAATGATAAAATTTCTTGAGTTGTTAATTCTTCAGGTTTTGTTAAACCTGCCCCAATAATACAATGAATACATTTCGCATTACATCTTCTTGTAATCTCAATGGTTGCAGTTAATAATTTATACATAAAAACACCTTATTATATCTGAATTACAGAAATAATACTAACATATTTATTAAAGTGTTTCAATTATTTATCTTTTCTATCGTCCACCTTTTTATCATCAGGATTTTCATCTTGCTTTTCTGGAGTTGGTGGAAGAATATTCCCGCTTAAAGGAGGCATAACTCTATCACCATCTTTTTTACTTGGAGGTGCAATCAAACCACCTAATGGAGGAATTGGATATGGAATTTTAGTTGGATTTTTAGGTGTTGGATATGCAATAGCACCTGCTAATGGAGGTGGAATCATAGGATTCTTGTCAGGTCTCTTTGGTGGAGTTGGAGGTGCAATCAAACCTGCTAAAGGTTGTTGTATTTTAGGTTGTGCATTATCTTTTACTTCTTTAGCCTCTTTATTTTCTGCTTTGAAGTTTAATCCATTTACCCCTTTGAAACCTACATTGTACATAACTTTAATCTCCTAACCTTTGTCTTATATCTGTTATAAAACATTTTTTTTAAACTTTTTGTTAGGATATTAATTTTTTGTTACATTAAGAATCTTTTAAGTGCTTAAAATGTTTGTAAATATATAAACAGCCAAGAATAAAACAAACGATAATTATAACAGCATCAAACTTATGCCAAATGTGCTTTAAGGCTTCCATATTTTCGCCCATCTTTACACCAACATAAACTAATACATAGCACCAAATTAAAGAACCTAGAAAAGTTAATGTAAAGAATGTTCGTTTTCTTGCTCTTAAAATTCCTGCAGGTAGAGAAATAAATGTTCTTACAACTGGCAACATTCTGCATATAAAAAATGCCCAATCACCATATTTATCAACCCATTTATCAGCATCTTCCAAATCTTTTTTAGATACGAGAAAATATTTTCCATATTTTTCAACAAAAGGACGACCTCCCCAATATCCTAAATAATATGAAGGGATTGAACCTATTACACAACCTATTGCACCAAAAATTGCCGCAATATGGAAATTCATAATCCCTTTTGCTACTAAAATCCCTGCAAATGGCATAATAGCTTCACTTGGAAGTGGAATATTACAAGATTCTATTGCCATTAATAAGCTTACACCCCAAGGTCCTAAAACAGTTATTACATGTTCTATTGCAGAACTTAACATTATAAGTAAATTATCTATCATTATTCATACCTCTCCAAGTAAATATAAAGTTATATCCCTTATTTACCCCTATCACTCTTCATTTAAACTTAGAACTGCCATAAATGCTTCTTGTGGTACTTCAACTTTACCTACTGCTTTCATACGTTTTTTACCACGTTTTTGTTTTTCAAGTAATTTTCTTTTTCTTGAAATATCACCACCGTAGCATTTATCAAGTACACTTTTTCTTAGTGCTTTAATATTTGTTCTAGCAATCACTCTTCCACCAATTGCTGCTTGAATTGGAACTTCAAATAATTGACGAGGAATTATATCCTTTAATTTAGCTGTTAGCTTTTGTCCAATATGGAATGCGCTATCTTCGTGACAGATTACAGATAGAGCATCAACAACTTCTCCTGCTAAAAGAACATCTAATTTTACAAGCTTAGAACGTTTATAATCAACAAATTCATAATCTAAACTTGCGTAACCTTTAGAACGAGATTTTAATTGGTCATAAAAATCAGTAATAACTTCACTTAATGGAATATGATAAACAAGTTCTTGTCTAACTTTATCAATATAGTGCATATTGATAAAGATACCTCGTTTAGATTGAGCTAAATCCATTAATGTTCCAACAAAATCGTTAGGAGTTATGATTGAAGCTTTTACATAAGGTTCTTCAATATAATCTCTTACTTGAGCAGGAGGAAGATTTGCAGGGTTATCAATCTCTACAACTTCTCCATCAGTTTTATAAACTTTATAAATAACTGATGGTGCAGTCGTAACAATAGAAAGATTATATTCTCGTTCTAATCTTTCTTGTGCAATTTCCATATGTAGCATTCCTAAGAAACCACAACGAAAGCCAAATCCTAAAGCTGACGATGTTTCAGGTTCAAATGTTATACTACTGTCGCTAAGTTTTAATTTTTCTAATGCTTCTTTTAACTCATGATAATCTTCATTATCAACAGGATAAAGCCCAGAGAATACCATTGGTAATGCTTCTTTGTAGCCTGGTAATGGCTCTGTTGCAGGATTTTCAACCTTAGTAACAGTATCACCAACGAATCTTGTAATCTCTTTAATAGAGCCTGCAAAATATCCAACATCACCACATACAAGTTTTTTTACAGGAACTCTATTTGGCGTTGAATAACCAAGTTCTACGATTTCATATTCTTTTCCTGAAGCTAAAAACTTGACTTTATCGCCAAGATTCATTTCTCCATCAATAATTTTGAAATAACATAAAGTTCCTAAATAAGGATCATAAGCACTATCAAAAACTAATGCCCTTAAAGGTTTTTCGATATTATCTTCAGGTGGTGGCATATAATTCACTATAGCTTCTAAAACTTCATGAATATTTTGTCCTGTTTTAGCACTAACAGGAATTGCCATAGAAGTATCTATCCCTAGTGTTTCTTCAATTTCTTCTTTAACTCTTTCTACATCCGCAGATGGAAGGTCAATTTTATTAATAACAGGGATAATTTCAAGATTTTGTTCTGCTGCAAGATAAACATTTGCCAATGTTTGAGCTTCTACTCCTTGAGTAGCATCAACAATTAATAAGGCACCTTCACAAGCTGCAAGAGAACGAGAAACTTCATAAGAAAAATCAACGTGACCTGGGGTATCAATAAGGTTAAGAATATAATCTTTTCCATCATCTGCTTTATAGTTCATTCTTGCAGAGTTCAGTTTAATTGTAATACCACGTTCTCTTTCAATATCCATAGTATCCATTAACTGATTTTGCATATCTCTTTGAGCAATAGTTTCTGTTGCTTCAAGAAGTCTATCAGCAAGCGTTGATTTTCCGTGATCTATGTGTGCGATTATACAAAAATTTCTTACATTTTCTCTGTATTTCATAATTTTATTATACATAAAACAAAAAACATGTAATATTTTGTAATAAAAAATAGAGATTTTAGCAATCAGAATAAAAAATAATCCTTTATAACTATATAGGGAATTTATTATGGAAAATTTAATCGATACTTATATTCGAACACACAAACCAAATAATATTAACCAACAAAACTCTCCGACAATGAAGGGTGATAATGCGAATGTTAATATTACACAAATAAATTCAAAACCTGATTCTGCTTCATTTTTAGAAATGTATTCAAACTTAAAACTAAATAAAGAACTGTCAGGAGAAGGCCTTTGTATAGAAGAAGGAAAAATTAATAATCAAGATGCATGCATAAAAAGCATATATAGTTATAAGGACAAAAACGTTTATAGAGAAGGGGTTATAGGAGGTAAGGAATTAAAACTTGTTTCCGGTTATAAATTAACCCCAGATAGCTACAATATTAATTATAAAGGAAAATATAATAACAAAGATATTGATTTGACTTTATCTTATCCGAGAGAATCTAAATCTAAGGAATTTTATAACAAAATAATAAGAAACAGATTATATGTTCCAGATGATTTAACAATTTCAGGAACAATAGATAATATGCCTTATACAATTAAAATGCCAGATAGTACAGTGCCAAGAGATTCTGATACAAAAGACATTGTAACTTTATTATTAGATTGTAATAGTTTTACTCCGGCTGTATTTAATGGAAATATTGTTGCAGTCGAACCAGGAAAGTCAGTTATAAGAAATTGGGAACATAAAATAAATAAACGACAAGAATTTTTCAATGAAAATGTAAAACCATTGATTTCTCAAACATTGTCAATGGCTGTTGGTACATTTGTTGGTCTTGCATTAGGTAAAATTGGTCTCAAAAAATAGTTTTTAGATATTAATCATCAACAAATCAAATATCTCTGTGTTATGATTGATTTATGGATTTAGTTGAACAGTCGTTGAAATGTCTTGAATATGATAGAGTGATAGAATTACTTGCTAATTGTGCAAAAATTAAGCAAGCTAAAGAATTATGTCTAAATTTAAAACCTTATGACAATAGAAAAAATATTGAAACACAGCTTCAATTTACAGATGAAGCTAGACATATTCTTGATATGGCAATGGAATTACCTATTGAATATGTTATTGATATTAAAAATACAAGATTAAATGTAGAATATTTTTCAGAAGAAGAATTAATAGATTTTGCTAAAACATTAAGAACTTCAAGAGTTGTAAAAAGTTTCTTAAGAGAAAATGCCGAATCAGATTCTTTATTGAATAGTATTGCTCAAAATCTCTTTGTTGATAAAGATTTAGAAGATAGAATTTCTGATACATTTGATGAAAATTATGATGTTCGACCTAATGCCACTCAAACATTAAGTGGTTTATTTTCATCTTTAAAAGATACTGAAACTCAGCTAAAAGAAACAGTTACTAAATTATTAAACTCACCTGATTTTAACAAACATTTGCAGGAAAATATTTATACCATAAGAGATGATAGAGTAGTTTTTCAAGTAAAAGCACCTTCTAAAAATAAGATAAATGGGATTGTACACGATGTTTCTGCAACAAACAAAACTTTTTATATCGAACCCGCTCAAATAGTACCTTATAACAATAAGATAAGGGAAGTTAATGCAGCAATAAGAGCCGAAATTATAAAGATTTTAATTGATTTAACAAATGGGATTAAAAATAATCTTGATGAAATTAGAAAAACTGTTGATATATTAGCAGAAATTGATTTTCATTTTGCAAAAGCAAGATATTCTGTAAAAACATCTGCAATTAAACCTGAACTAACTGATGATAAAATCATTAAAATCGAAGAAATGCGACACCCTCTTTTAATTGGTCGTGTAGATAAGATTGTTGAAAATGATTTTTCAATAGGCGAAGATTATAAATCAATTCTTATAACAGGTTCAAATACAGGAGGTAAAACAGTTGCCCTAAAAACAGTAGGCTTGTTTTTGTTAATGACAAAATCTGGAATGTTTTTGCCATGCGGTAGATGTATCATTTACCCCTTTAGAAAAGTCTTTGCAGATATTGGAGATGAACAAAATATATTCCAAAATCTTTCAACATTCTCATCACACATAAAAATCATTATTGATATTATAAATAACTCTGATTATGAAACAGTTGTTTTAATTGATGAATTGTGTGCAGGAACAGACCCTCAGGAAGGAGCTATATTAGCCGAAGTTATCTTGAAAAAATTGAAAGATTTAAATTCTATCTGTATAACAACAACTCACTATGGAGAATTAAAATCATTAGAATATACCGATAGATATTTTAAAAATGCAAGTGTTGAGTTTGATACAACAACATTATCACCTACTTATAAATTAATTATAGGTATTCCAGGATTAAGTAATGCAATAGCTGTATCATCAATGCTTGGACTTGATAATGAGTTAGTCGATAAAGCAAAAGATTTGTTAAATAACCATAGAGATATATCAAATACTGTTGTTGAGAAATTACAACATACACATCATAAATTATCTGTAAATTTACAAGAAACAGAAGATACTAGAAATGAAGTAGAAGAATTAAAAAAAGAATACGAAAAGAAACTAACAGAACTAAAAAAAGATAAAAACAAAACAATCAAACAAATAAAATCTCGTTTTGAAGGAGAAATGGATAGGGTTAAGTCTGAGATAAAAGATATCTTGTATAATCTAAGAAAAGAAAAATCTGAAAAGATTGCAAGACGTTCTTATTCAAGATTAGCTAATTTAGAATCAAAATTCCATAAGGGAGTAAATGAATTAATCGAAGCTGAAAAATATGAAGAAATTGATTGGGATATTGCAAAACCTCATGATGTTTTTATGGTAAAGGATTTAAACCAAGAAGTTGAACTCCTTGAAATGCCTGACAAAAATGGAAATGTATTTGTTTTGATGGGGAATATCAAGACAAAAATGAAAAAGAATAAATTAGCAGTATTGAATAAATCTTTGATGAAGAAACCAAATACTCCTAAAAAATTAATTGAACCAATTGAGATAAAACGTTATTCAATGTCAAACACATTGGATTTAAGAGGTTTTAGAGTAGAAGAAGCCCTAGATGAACTAGAGGCATATTTAGATAAGGCAAGCCTTTATAATTTAACACCTGTATTTGTAATCCACGGTCACGGAACAGGTGCATTGAAACAATGCGTACGAGATTTCTTATCAACCTCGCCTTATGTATGCAAATTCCGCCCCGGCGAAAACGCAGAAGGCGGAGATGGTGTTAGTGTTATTGATATTAATTAAAAATTAACTTAAATTTAATTTAGCCTTAATTTGTTCATCAGTAATTTCTAAATTAGACTTATACATTTCAATTATTTGTTTTTTATATTTATCATCATTATATATTGCTTTAGTTTGTGATTTTGAGTCATAAGTTTTATTTTTAACTTGTTTTGAAATAAATGCTTCAGCTTTTTCTGTCGCAAGATTTTCGAGTTCCTGATTATAAACATTTTCTGCAGCTGCTGTTCCGCCAGTTCGAATAGCATCAGCAATATCATCTTCTATTCCATCAATTGTTTGCTTTCCACTCAAAAAATTATCAACTAATTCTGCGACATTTTCTTTTTGCATTTCTTTTAAATCAGATTTTGAACCTCCAAGAGCTTTCATTGCATCAACAGCATCATCTTTTGCCTCATGAGCTTTTTTCATTGCTTCTTTATCTTCTTTACTAGCTCCACCAAGCCAAGATGGCATATTACGTTTCCACCAATTACCATCATTGGCATCTGCCTCAGTATATTTATCTCCTAAATCATTTGTCTGCTTAATTTTTTCACCTTTTTCTGCAAGCAATTTATTTTCAAATGATTTTATCTCAGATTCTAATTTTGCTAAATCTGCTTCAAGCTTTGCTTTTTGATTAGCAGCAGTATCATAATTAGTCTTATTTGTTTGAAGAGTTGATCTTAATTCTTGAACTTCTGCACTCTCTTTATTATATGTTTCCAAATCTAATTGAATTTGAGTGTATTTTTGTTCTTGTTCTGATTTTAATTTAGTTTGTTCATTTTCGGCTAAGTCTAATTGTTCCTGTGCATCTTCAGCTTTTTTCTTTTCTTGATCTATTTGTATATTTTTTGCATCTATTTGAACTTGTAACTCTGCAGACCTTGTTTTTGCTGATGCTTGGTCTGGACCTTCTTCTTCCGCAAGTGCATCTATATTACCTTTTTCAGTCGTTAACGCAGAAATTTCTGCAGATAAACTTGCAACATTTGCTTTTGCTCCATTTAAATTAGCAGTTGCAGTATCAATTCTTGCATTACAATTTTGAATTTGTTGTACTAGTTCTTTATCTTTAGCTTTATCACCAAATAATTTTTCTTTCATAGCATTAACATTAGCTTCTTTTTGTTGAATTTTTGCTTCATCTATTTTAGGAGCTAAGTCAGCCATAGTATCAGAATAAGATTTTATTTGACTTTCCAATGCTTCTTTTTGTCCTTTTGCCAATGCTAATTGACCCTCAGGAGTAGAAGCAGCTGATTGTTCTTTTGTTGTTGAATCACCTTCTACTTTTTTAGCATTTCCAGCACCACTAGCATTTTTAGCAGCCATAACTTCAGCAAAAATACCTAAGCCATACCCAGCAATACCACTAGCAAGTTGCCCCCAATTTGTTTTACTACTTGATGTTGAAGTAGTTCCAAGAAAATTAATTGTTGGTAATTGAGATTTATAATAATCTCCAAATTTTGATGGAATTGCCATATCTGCTCTCCGTCTTAGGTAATCCTTATGTAATCAATAGTAATGTTAAGCTCGACTCCGCTCTTACATCTTTTGCTCTATCTCTTACAAACTTATAAAGTATTTCAAAAATTCTTAATTTCAGAGTTTATGTTTTTTGTTACAAAACTTCATATTCTTAAAATTTTGTAATTATAACTCGTCAAATAAGGGTTTTTGTTCTATAATTGTTTGCGTGGAATGTAATGAAAGGAATTTTATAAATGGTACTTGAAATGACTTACCCTGAACTTGCTAGAGCCGTTAATCCAACTCATGATATTAAGCTATTTGCAGGTCGTTCTAATGCTAAACTAGCCCAAGAAATTGCAGATTATCTTGGAACAACTGTTGGACCTATGGTTATTAAAAATTTCGCCGATGGAGAAATTTATGTCCAAGTAAAAGAAAGTGTTAGAGGGGATGATGTTTTTATTGTTCAACCTTTATGCAACCCTGTAAACGAAAATTTAGTTGAACTTTTAATTATAATAGATGCGTTTAAACGTGCAAGTGCCAAAACTATTACTGCTGTTATTCCTTATTATGGATATGCAAGACAAGATAGAAAAACTTCAGGACGTGAAGCTATCACTGCAAAACTTGTTGCGGACTTACTAACTACAGCAGGTGCTGATAGAGTTCTTGCAATGGATTTACACACAGGTCAAATTCAAGGATTCTTTAATATTTTAGTAGACCACATCTTCGCAACTCCAATCCTTGTTGATTATGTTAAAGGATTGAACATTCCACAAGAGGATATGGTTGTAGTATCTCCTGACACAGGCGGAGTTCAACGTTCTAGACATTTTGCGAAACAATTAGAATGTCCTTTAGCTATTATTGATAAAAGACGTGATAAACATAACGAAGCTATTGCAGCACACGTTATTGGTGATGTTGAAGGTAAAATTTGCGTTATGTTTGATGACATCATAGATACTGCAGGAACAATAACTGAAGCTGCTAAACTATTAAAATCTAAAGGTGCTAAAAAAGTTTATATCGGAGCAGCTCACGCAGTATTCTCAGGTCCAGCTTTAGAAAGATTAGAAAATGCTCCTATAGAAGAATGTATTGTTACTAATACTATCCCTTGGGATGCTGATAAATTACCATCTAAAGTTAAACAATTATCTGTTGCTCCACTATTAGGTCAAGCTATATCTAGAATTCATGATGATGAATCAATTAGTTCATTATTCGGTTTTGAAAAAGAAATGAAAGTTTAAGGGGTAAATATAATAGTAAATGATTTATACTAAAAAGAGTAACTTATGTTACTCTTTTTAGCTTATATTATATTAATTTATTTCAAACTTATTTCTTTAAATAATTATAAAGAGAATTAAGTAAATCAGATTTAATATCTTGAGTTTTTTCTTTTGAAACTGACATTTTAATACCTTTTTTAATATCGTTTACAAAAGTATCTTGATTTGAATCTAAAACATGCATCGCAATCGGCTTTTTCGTTATGACATGACCACATCCAGGTAAATTTGGATTATACATTCCTCCAGGGAATGTAATTCTTGATTCATTAATAACCATTTGAGTATTACCAAATAAATCATTGGCTGGTTTAAATTCTACATTAACCCATTTTTTACCAGCATAACGTCCGATAGAACTTTTATTTGCCTCTAATATTGCTTTTGTTGACTCAGATAAACCTTTATCTATTACAACATTTTTAGCACTCAATTGATGTCTTTGATTAATTTTATTTATTAATGTTTTTTTAGGGGCAATAGTTGTAAATAAAGATGTTTTCATTTTATATCTCCTTCATAAATATATTTTTTATTACACTTACTTATATAACAGTCATAAAAATATTTTTTGCTATTACATAAAAATTGAATAACAACAATTAATAAATAAACTAAAAAAAATACAAGAATTTTAATTTTTGACTTCATTCGTAAAATTAAAATTTATTATCTGTAACAATTTGACATGACTTTTAATTTAGTGTGTAATTAATACATAGTTGATAAGTTGGGAGTTTTATAAAATTCTCGATAGGGATTAATATGTACATAAAACAACTTGAGATAGACAATTTTAAGTCGTTTGCCAATAAAGTTGATATTCCTTTGTTAAAAGGATTTACAACAATATCAGGACCAAACGGCTCAGGAAAGAGTAATATTATTGACAGTATCTTGTTTGCGCTTGGTCTGTCAACTTCTCGTGCATTGCGTGCTGAAAAATTGTTTCATCTCATTTCTACTTACACTAAACGAAATGAAGCTTTTGTAAAAGTAACTTTTTCAGATACGAATGATGGAAAAGATTTTACTGTAGCTCGTAAGATTAAAAAATCTTCTCAAGGTTATAACAGTATTTATTATATGGATGATAAAGTTGTTACTTTAGCAGACATCCATGCAAAATTAGAAAATCATAATATTACACCTAATAGTTATAATGTTATGATGCAAAATGACGTTCTATCTATTACCAATTGTACTCCTATGGATAGAAGAAAAATTATTGATGAAATCGCAGGGGTTGCAGATTTTGACAGAAGAATAGAACAAGCAACAGGGGAATTAGACACTGTAAACAATAGAGTACAGCATTCATCTTTAATTTTAGGTGAAGTTGAACATCGATTAGAACAACTTAAAGAAGAAAGAGAAGTTGCTTTAAAATATAAAAAGCTAAAAGATGAAAAAACACAACTAGAAAGTCAAGTTACAACAGTAAAATTCTTTGATATAAGAGGTAATTTAGAAAAAGCTCACGAAAACATTTTGACATTTACTAAAAAGAAAAAAGAAGAAGAAATAAATGCCAAAGATATTGATGAACAGTTAAATCTTATTAATCAGAAATACGAAGAAATTTGTGCAGTTGTAAAAGAAAAAGGTGAAGCCCATCAATTAGAAGTTCAAAAACAGGCAGAAGAATGTAAGGGAGAAATTTCAAGAAAAGAATCTGCAATAACTTATAACGACAAACAAATCCAAGATAGATTAAAGTCTATTGAAGGTTTTAAGAATGGTATTGAACTTCAAAAAAATAAGATTAAAGATGAAGAAATTACTATTCAAAATAGAGAAGAAACAATAAAAAAACTAGAAGCTGATATAGAAGAACAAAAAGCTCAACTTCGTAAAATAAACGAAGATATGACAGGTTTAAGCGAGAATGCAGAACAACAGCTTGCAAAAAGAAATGAACTTCGTAAGACTTTAGAAGATTTAAAAGATAAAGAAACTTCTTTAATTCAAAAACAAGCACCAATGGAAGCTGACTTAAATAATTTAAAAAGAAGTTTAGAAGATGCAAAAAATCAATTAGAAAGATTGAATGCAATCAAATCAAACTATACAGCAAACAAAGAATCAATAGAGCTTCAAGTTGAAACATTAACACAAGAATTAGCAGATTGTAAAATGATTCAACAAAGTGCAATGCGTGATTTGGATATAGTAAAAAATGAATTAGAAGATATTGAATATGATATTCAAGCAGCAAGCAAAAAAATCTATATGATGGAAGCTAACAAACAAGCATCTGAAGAAGCAAACTTAGGTCATACAGTACAGACTGTTATGGATGCTAATTTAGATGGTGTTCATGCTCCATTAGTAAAATTAGGGAATGTAGACAAAGAGTATTCATTAGCACTAGAAATTGCCGTTGGTGGCAGAATGTCACACATTGTTGTTGATGATGAAGATGTTGCAGCAAGAGCTATTGAAATCTTGAAATCTTCTAATGCTGGTCGTGCAACATTTATTCCTTTAAACCGAGTAATAAAAGCTCCATCAAGACTTAATTTGCCTAGAGAAAATGGAGTTATTGATTTTGCAATAAACTTGATAGATTTTGATGATGAATATTTGAACGCATTTTATTATGCAGTAGGTGAAACTCTTGTTGTTGAAGATAGACATGTTGCTAAAAAGCTTATTGGTAAATACAGAATGGTTACGCTTGATGGTTCTTTATTTGAAAAATCAGGTTCAATTTCTGGTGGTTCACAAAAACGTACAGGTCTAAAATTTACTGTAAATGACGATGATGAACTTGAAAAATACAAGTCAAAATTAAATGAACTTGAAAAGAAACGTCAAGAATTAATAACCAAGAAAAAAGATTTAGAAGCTAAATTAGAAAAAGTAAGAACAGATTATTCAAATGCAATGAATGAATGTTCTAAAGCAAAAGTTGAATTAGCTTCATTAAATACTAATTATGAATCTTCCCAAACTCAACAGGAAGAAAAAGAAAAATTAATCAAAGATACAGAGCCAGCTATTACCAAATTGACTGCAGAACTTGACAAAATGGAAGTTGAACATGTTAAGTTCGTAGAAAAAGAAGCAGAGTATCAAGCTCAGATAGATGAAATTGAAAAATTAATGAACGAAGGCGATTTGAAAAAGCTTAAGGAACAAACTGAAGGAGTAGAACATGAAATCAAGCGCCTTGAAACAATGAAATTGAATGCAAATAATGATATTAATGTTGCAAAACAAAGAATTGCATTTAATGAAACAACTATTGCAACTCAAAAAGAAAATATTGAAAGAGCAATAAAAAATAATGAAGAAAGTGAAAAAGACAAAGTTCAATTATCAGAAGATATAAAAGTATTGAAAGTAAAATTGGAAGAATATGAAGTCCAAATAAATGAAATTAAAGAAAAATTAGGAGCATTATTAAAAGAACGTGATGAAATTAATAATCAGTTAGTAAACTTAAAGACTAAAAAGAATTTAAAAATGTCTGAAATCGAAAATATTTCAGAGCAAATTGAATCATTCAAAGCTAGACGTAGAGAGTTAGAACCTCAATTGGAAGATGTAAGAAAAGAGCTAGAAGAAGCAGGAATTGAGATTAATCATCTTACACCTCCAGAAATGAGCGAAGAAGAAATTAATGCCAAAATTCAACGTTTATCAAAACGTATGGATGATTTAGGTAATGTAAATATGAGAGCTTTGGAAGAATATGAAGAAGTTCTTGCCCGCGAAACTGTTTTAAAAGAACAAATTGAGACGTTAACTAAAGAGAGATTACAGTTATTAGAAAAAATGGGTGGATATGAACAAGATAAAAAAGAAGCGTTCATGAAAACTTATAATAATATAAATGATAACTTTAAGGATATTTTCCACAAGTTATCAGATGGTGAAGGTACTTTAATTCTACAAGAACCAGAATCTCCATTTACAGGTGGGTTAACTATTGAGGCTCAACCAAGAGATAAGAAGAAACAAAGATTAGAGGGTATGTCAGGTGGTGAAAAATCATTAACAGCTTTAGCATTTGTATTTGCAATTCAACGATACATGCCTGCACCATTCTATGCATTTGACGAAGTTGATGCGAATTTAGATGGTATAAATGTAGAAAAATTAGCACATATTGTCCAATCTCAATCAAAAGATACGCAATTTATAGTAGTTAGTCATAGAAAACCTATGATAGAATCAGCTAATAGAACAATAGGTGTTACACAAAAAGAAAAAGGTATCTCAAAGGTTACAGGTGTAAAACTAAGAGATGAATAAAAGGAAATAGGGGTTAATGACAGAGGCATTTGATTTAGAATTTAATAATATAAATCCTGAACACAAAGAAGTTGACGGGATTGAGATTCTTGTACAAATGGCAAAACAAGGTAAAATTGATCCTTGGAATATTGATATTATAGATGTTACAGATAAATATCTTACTCATTTATTCCAAAGTAAGGCTCAAAATCTTAGATTAACAGGTAGAACTCTTTTATTTGCATCAATTCTTTTAAAATTAAAATCGAATATTTTAGAAGGTGTCGAGTTATCAGATTTTGAACCTCAAGTTGAAGAACCCGATTTAGAATTTGATGATGATACATTAGATTATGATAGTGAATATATTCCAACAAATAATGTTGTGTCTATTGATGAAGTATTACAAAGACGAACAAGTGTAAGATTGAACAGAAATAGAGTTGTAACATTAAGAGATTTGATTCGTCAGTTAGAATTCTATGAAATGCTTGATAAGAAGCAATCGTTAAGAAATGCTCATGAAAGAGCGAAACGTAGAGTTAAGAATTACTCCAATTTATCTCCAGAAGATATCATAAACTTGGCTCATGATGAGTATATCGAAAAAGGTGTTCAAAGATTAAGAGCAAATCTTGAAGAAATTCTAAATCGTCAGGATAAAATAGAATTAAATGAATTAACATTACTTGGAATGGATAAAATTTCTGCATATATTTCATTATTATTTTTAACAGCAGAAAGCAATTATGATTTAGTACAAGATGAATTTTATTCAGATTTATATGTTATAAAAAGAGAAGAAGTATCTGATACAGACAAAATAATTGCAGCAAATGTATTACAAGATTCAGTAGATACTGTCGTGAATATGGTTGATAATTTAGCAGAGGGACAAAATGGAACAGTTGAAATCAAGGATTGAGGCAGTTTTATTTACTACTGCTAAAGTTCTACATATAAAAGACATTGCAGAAATATTAGAAGAAGAACCAGACAAAGTTGAAGAGGCATTGTTGGAACTAATAATGGATTACTCCTCACGTGATGGGGCATTAGAAATTGATGATGAAGACGGATATATTCTTCAAGTAAAGGAAGAACATATGGATATCGTAGAAAAACTTTGCCCGGTAGAATTAAAACCACCTGTACTTAAAACTTTAACAGTTATTGCATTAAAAGAACCTATTAGACAATCATATTTAAAAGAATTACGTTCAAATGCTTATGAACACGTACAAGAATTATTAGATAAAGGTCTTATATCAAGAACAAAAGACAAAAATGGTCGTTCATTTAATATAAGAACAACACCTAAATTTGCAGAATATTTTAAACTAAAAGGTGATTTAAGAAGTTTAATGAAATCTGACATTAATAAACTTTTAGCAACATCAACCACTGAAGATTAATTTCATATAACTTAATATAACTTATAAAAAACGCAATAATCTAAAAAAAAATGTTTTTATATTATTGAGTTAAGTTAATTAAGGGAATATTATGTCTGGGAATTTGATTGATAATAAAGTTAAACAATATCAACAACAAGTATCACAACAGCCAATATCACAACAACCTTATGTTGGCTATCCTATAAATTCTACAGGGAAACAAACAGTTGAGAAAACACCACAAGCAGATTCTTTTGAAAATCAAGAAAAGAAAGATAATAGAAAACCATTATTAATTTTAGGTTCTTGGTTCGGTTTGAATAAATTAATGGATTTATTCAATAAAAACTGTTCCAATGAAAACTATGAAAAAACTATTATGGGTAGATTAGGAAATTTTGGAGATAGAGTTTCAAATAAATATAGAGATAATAAAATCGTAACTAGTGTTAAAGCAGGATTTTCAACATTCAAAAATTCAGTAAAAAGCTATATAAATAAAAAGCCACTACTAAGTGCAATGTTTAACACTCCAACAAAACCTGAAAATAGTTTTGTAAAAGGTTTTATGGAAACACAACAACATGCGGATTTAAATGAAGCAGCAAGAACCATTTCTGGGTATTTAGATGAAATGCCTAAGAGTTTAAAAGAAGCAGGTGCAACAAAAGCAGAAATACAAGCATTAAAAGCTAAGTACGGTAAGGGCATATTTGGTGGTGTTAAAAACTTAAGAAAAGCTATACAAGAACTACAATTCAATAGAATTGGAGCTCCAGCTAACTTCATTGACACATTAGCACCGGATAAAATAGCTGAAACATTAAAAGGAATGAAAATTAAACACTTAGGCTTGGATCCAAATACTTACGAATCAGTATTAAAAGACCCTATAAAATATGAAAAAGCAATAGTTAATGCTTGTAAAATTGGAGGCAAAAATGCTAAAGCATTCTTTGGCCGAAATTCTTGGCTACCATTTGCTCATTTGTTTACAAAACGTTCAACTAATTTATCAATGAGTTATAATAAATTGATTTCTGGTACAAAACATGTTTCAAAACTAGGTAAAGCATTAGCTAAAGCACCAAAATTATTCATGCGTGGTTTAACATTTGGTGGTGGAAAAATTAACTCTCTATTTGTAGCATTTGGATTAGGTACAGCATTATATAACGCATTAAAAGCACCAAAAGATCAAAAAGTAGGCACAGCTGTTGCAGGTGGAGTAGATGCGATGTCTTGGATTATATCAATGCCATTAGCTATTAAATTAATGCACGGTATTAATGGCATACAATATGCTGGCATGAGTAAAATGCAAGTTGGAAGATATAGAGTAGCACTTAGAAACTTCGAAAGAATGGCAAAAGCTGGGGCTTTTGCAGATAAAGCAGCTTATGACACAGCTTGGAAAGCTGTTCAAAAATTAAAAAATGTTGCAGCTCCTCAATCTAAATTTGTTAAAGCAATGAAAAAAGTAGGTTCTTTCTTAAGTATTGCACTAGAAACAAAACCTGCATATAAAGAAGTAACTAAAGGTCTTAAAGGTTCTGCAAAAATGGCTGCAATTGGACGAAACTTAAAAAGAATGCTTCCATCATTAGGCAAAAATGCAATTGGATACCCTTTAAGATTTGCGATTTATGCATTAGCAATATCTCCATTGGTAGAAAAATTGATTTCAAGTTGTACAAGTGCAATCTTTGGTAAACCATACGAACCAGAAGAAGAAACTGAAAAAGAAGGAAAAGAAAAGGATAAAGTTGCACAAAAATCTACTCAAAATATCCAACCAATGCAACCACAACAAACTCAACCTTCTAATTCTCAACAAGCTGAACAAAACCCAGTTGTAAAAACAGTAAATATTAATGATTTGCCTGATGATAATCTTATAAAAAGAGAAGTATCAGGAGATCACGTAATGCATCAACCAGAAGAAAGATACATTCCTTCCGAAAATTGTGAGATAGAAGGAATCGTAAGTCCTTATGATAAAGAAGAAAGATCATACATACCAGCTGAGACAGCACCAGCAATTCAATCAAATCAAGAAACAGAGCGTTCAACAGTAGATAAAGCAATTGCAAGAGCTAGTAAAGCTGAAGAAAATGCAATGAATGTACTAAATGGCATTTATTAATATTTCTTAACATAAAAAGCAATTCTTACTCATAAAAAAACTTTATATAAATATACGGGGAATTATTATGAGTTTATTAAAAATTGCAGATTTATCAGGAATAAAAAAAACAATTGCTACTATGTGTGATGCAAAAGCAAATGGTGGTAATGAAGATAAAGCAATAAATGCAGGTCGCGAAAAAGGATTATATGAATCAGCAGTTGAATCAATTTCAGATAACACATTTATATTCAATGGTCAAACTTATAATACAGATGGTACAATATTTGAAAAAGAAATAGAAGAACAAAATAATAATCAAAATAATTTTAATATTTCAGAAACTGTATATACTCAAACACCTTCAGGTTTCAGCAAAGGTAATTATACATCTGTTGGAAAAGCAAATGGATTTTCAAATGCATACGATGATAAGATTTTACAATATGCCAATAAATATGGAATTGATCCCAATTATGTAAAAGCAACAATAGCGGTAGAATCAGGTTTCAATGCAAACGCAGTATCATCAACAAATGATTATGGATTGATGCAATTAAATGCAAAATATAATGGTAAAGTTCTTAATGTTGATGAAAATTTAGATAAAGGTTGTAAATATTTAGCACAATGTTTAAAAGAATTTAATGGCGATATGAATAAAGCTTCAATGGGTTATAATATGGGTATTTATGGAGCAAGAAAATCAGGTGCGGCATCAAGTGCTTATTCAAGAAAAGTTGTTGCTAATTACAATGCATTAAAAAATAATCAAAAATTCAGCATTACTGCATAATTTGTCTATGATATAATAACTTCATAAAGAAGGGATTATAATTATGGATAAATTTTACACTACAACTGCAATTGATTATGTAAATGGTGCACCTCATATCGGTCATGCTTACGAAAAGATTTTAACTGATGTTATATTTAGACATTATACACAACGCTGTGACAATGCTTTTTTCTTAACAGGCACTGATGAACATGGTATTAAGATTCAAAAAACTGCAGCAGAAAGAGGTATTACACCAAAAGAACTTTGTGATCAGAATGCTCAACAGTTTAAAGATGCTTGGAAAGCTTTAGATGTTAATTATAACCATTTTGTAAGAACAACAGATGATTACCATGAAAAAGTTGTTCAAAAAATATTTAAAAAACTTGTAGAAAAAGGTGATATATATAAACACTCATATACAGGTTTATATTGTAGTGGTTGTGAAGCATTCTTAAATGAAAAAGATTTAACAGAAGATGGTCTATGCCCAGATCACTTAAAAAAACCTGAAGTAGTTTCAGAAGAAAATTATTTCTTTAAATTATCTAAATACAAAGATGCAATAATTAAGCATATAAAACAAAATCCAGATTTTATAGTTCCTACATTCCGTGCAAATGAAGTATTAAATCAATTAGAAAATATAGAAGATATATCAGTATCAAGAGCAAAATCAAATGTATCTTGGGGTATAGATGTTTTAGATGACAAGGAACAAGTTATATATGTTTGGATTGATGCATTATCAAACTATATAACAGCAATTGGTTATGATCCTGATGGTTCAAGCGAACAATTCAACAAATTATGGCCAGCTGATGTTCAAGTTATCGGTAAAGATATCCTTAAATTCCACAGCATTTATTGGTTAGCAATATTAATGGCACTTGATTTACCATTACCTAAACATATTTTAGCTCATGGTTGGATTACTATAGATGAAACTAAGATGTCTAAATCTTTAGGAAATGTAATCTCACCAACAACAGTAATAGAAAATTTTGAATTGCCAATACCTGATGCATTTAGATATTATATGGCATCAGCGGCTCCTTGCGGCAAAGATGGAAATTATTCCGATGAAGACTTTAAAGAAAAAGTTAATGCTCATTTAGCAAATTCAATGGGTAATTTACTAAATAGAACTTTATCAATGTTAGTAAAATATTTTGATGGAGATATTAAACAAGAATTTAAAGTAGAAACAGAGTTATCAAAACAAGCAGAACAAACAGTAAAAGATGTTATGCATCATTTTGATTACTATGAAATACAAGAAGCAGCTCAAAAAATAATGCAACTTGTAGATTCTGCAAATAAATATATTACAGATTCAGAGCCTTGGGCATTAGCTAAAAATGGTGAAATGGATAAATGCGGTCAGGTTCTTACAACCGTTTTAGATGTAATGTGCATTGTATCAAGTTTGATTTATCCTTATTGTCCAAATATTGCTAAAGACATGGCAAATCAATTATCTTATGATATAGGGACAAAACTTCAAGATTTAAAAACTGATAATATTAAAGTTGGTCACTTAATTGATAAAGCAAATATTCATCCTGTATTCTTAAGATTAGATAGTGAACTTGCAGATAAATCTCAAAAAAAATAAACATTAACAATAATAAAAAACCTCCTTTATAAGGAGGTTTTTTATTAAGTGTATAAAAGTCTCTATTTCGTTTTGTATCAATTTTTTTTAAAAATGTTATAAAATGTCAAAAATGTGGAAAGTATGTAATGTAAGGATTGAAAACGAGGTGTACTCAATGTTAGATTTATTACTTTTTGCATTCGTATTCTACATTTCAATAATTATGCTACCAAGCATAATAGAAGGACACAAAACCTTACGAAATATGTAGTGTTTATTTGTGGATAAAATTTAAGATTTTTAAGTTGTTACGTGGTTTATCGCCATTCTTATCAGGCAATTCGTAACACTTAACACATCGTGCTTCATAAGTTTCATCTCCACCAATCATAATAAGTGGAGAACTTTTGTCAGCAGGCTCCCCATTTATTAAACGTTGAGTTCTTGTCGCATATTCACAACCACACTTCATACATACAGCTTGTAATTTATCAATCTTAGTTGCTATACACATTAATTGTGGCATTGGACCAAATGGTTCTGATTTAAAATCAAGTTCAAGACCTGTACCTATAACTTTTTTACCTTCTTTCATTAAAGTTGATATAACTTTTACAATATTTGAATCAAAAAATTGAAGTTCATCTATTGCTATAACTTCATCTTCTGGCTTAACATTAGACATAATTTGAATAGAATGTTCAATTTTTATTGCATCAGCCCATAATCCATTTCTTGATTCAATATAATCACCATTAGCTCTTGTATCAATTTTAGGAGAAAATACTTTTATTTTTTTCTTTGCAATAACACATCTACGAATTCTTCTTAATAACTCTTCGGTTTTCCCACAACTCATAGGACCAGTTATTAATTCAAAACTATATCCACTCATTTTATTATTAATCTCCCCAAAATTATTTAACTTCCCATTTGTATATTAAATAAACTTTATTTATTGGTCAAATTTGTAATATTTTTAAACACATATTTTTTGATATGTACATCTATTGCATTTTTCATTTTTTATAATTGGCGGTTGATAGAGCTTTTGTATATTATTATAAGTTTCTTCTATTTTTTCTATATACTTATGCTTTAATTGTTCTGTTAACTTAATATTCTTTTCTTCTCCTGTTTTTAAATTTAAGTATACAAAATTTAAACTACGATAATTTTTTATAAGTAAATCACAACATAATAAATATATAATTGTCTGAAAATCATATTCAGGAGTTTTAGGTATTTGCCCTGTTTTATAGTCTAAAATATAATATTCATCATTCTCATTTTTCACTAAAGCATCAATTCTACCACCTATCCAAATATTATTTATTTTACAAGAAATATTTGATTCGACTTGAATAGTTTTGTACTTAAAATATTTCAGCATTAATAATGTATTCCACATTTCTTGTTCTTTTTCAGATAATGTAAATAATGAAATATCTTGACCTTTTAGATGGTAAGATGCCAAAGCATGTATATTTTTACCTAAAATAAATGTATTATCTAATTGAGGTATATTTATATTTTTTATATACCTAAAATAATACTTAGCCGGACATTCAGTATAGGTATTAAGCATTTGTGGAGAATATATGGGCATTATTCTTTCACTTTAACACATCTATAATCACTATTATCATTTAATATTCTTTTAATTTCATCAAAAGTTATTAACCCCTCAGTTGCACCAAATTTTGAAACAACAGAACTTGATTCAACCGAAGCATACATTAACGATTGACTTATATCAAAATTAGTTTCTCTTAATGATGCAAAAAAAGTTGATGCAAATGCATCACCAGCACCTAATGTTGAAATAACCGGAGATGGGAAAACAGGACAATTATAATAATCTTTTCCATCATAAGCATATGCACCATTTCCACCATCAGTTATTACAACAACTTGATAATCTTTTATTTTAAGCTTTCTAAGCATTGCTCTAATATCTGGATGAATTATTGCATCTGAGTAATGTTCAGTCTTTGTATCAGGTCTAACTTTTATTCCACTACACATTGATGCTTCTTCCTTATTCATAACAACAACATCAGCTGTAGCAAGTATTTTTTTCATATATTCAAAACCTTGTTTTATACTTGTTGTTCCTGCATTAAAACAAACTTTTATATCATTTTCTTTTGCAAAATTAACCAATGGTTCTAAGACTTTATTTGATTCACCATTTAATGGCGCAATATATAACCAATCAGCATCTTTTAGTTTATCAAAATTAATATCTTCAAGTTTAATTAAAGCATTAGCCCCCCTATTTGCTAAAACTGTTCTATCACCTTGAAAACTTACAAGAATAATAGAAAACCCAGTACTAATTGCTTTATCTTGAATAATACAATCTGTTTTTACTGTGCTATTTTTAAAATTTTCTAAAATCCCTTGAGAATATATATCATCTCCAATTTTAAATATTGCAGATGTATCAAATCCGAGATTTGCAAAATTCATTGCGGTATTAACTCCACCGCCACCAACTTTAGAAGAAAAATTTGACATATCAAGTTTTGCACCATAAGGATAACTCATATAGTTTGAACTACTGTCTTTTGAACAAACAGACAAAATATTTGCAGAATCACATTCCACAAATACATCCATTGTCGCACTTCCTATTGTAAAAACCTTTTTCTTCATGACTCTCTCCCAATAAATACGCCCTTATAATAGGGCGTTTTAATTAATTATATTTCGTGTTTATTATAACTCTAAGCATCTGTAGTAGCAAATGTTGCTGCTTCTGGATAAGGAATTCCTGCTCGACAAGCAGCATTAAACATTTTATCAGATACTTCAGCTAATTGAGGATTTTTTAACAAACGTTGCATATCTGCTTCATGGTTATCAACTTTAACCATTGATTTACCCAATGCTTCTGATACAGGAGCAGATGCATCTGTTTGCTGTTTCTCAATATTTACGTTTTTATTATTACTTACATTATTTAAAGATGTAGGTTGTGGCATCTTTATTTCTTTATTAGGATTAAATCCATTGTTGTTAATTTCACTCATGTTGAACCTATCTTTCTTTACTTTGTTTATACTTTCTTTTACTTTCTAATAATTTTCTGTCCTCTTATATAAAGCAGTAAATTATTTTTTTTTGCTAGTTTGTATACAATTTGTTACAAAACTAAAAGTGCTAATAAATATTATTAATTCTAAACGGTCTTTTTGTCAATTAGTTAACTTATTTGTATTTATGCTATGATAGACGTATAGATTAGGAGCTTGAATTATGCAAGATATCAATAAATATATAGAACATACATTACTAAAACAAGATGCACAAAAAAATGAATTATTGAAATTATTTACAGAAGCTAAAGAGCATGCTTTCTTTGGAGTATGCGTAAACCCATGCTTTGTAAAAATGGCTAAAGAAAATTTAAAAGATTCAGATGTAAATATTGTTACAGTGATCGGATTTCCTCTAGGTGCAAATTGTTCTGAAGTCAAAGCTTTTGAAACACAAAAAGCTATAAATGATGGTGCTGATGAAATTGATATGGTTCTTAATGTTTCAAAAATAAAAGATAAAGACTATGAGTACGTTAAATCAGATATTGAAGCAGTACGTAATGCATGCCCTAATAATCTTTTGAAAGTAATATTAGAAACAGACTTATTAACCAAAGAAGAAATCAAAAAAGCTTGCGAAATATGTATAGAAGCAAAGGCTGATTTAGTAAAAACATCAACAGGGTTTGTCAAAAATGGAGTTGGTGCAAAAGTAGAAGATGTAAAAATAATGTATGATACCGTATCACCTTACGGATTAAAAGTTAAAGCTTCAGGTGGGATTAGAGATGCTGAGAAAGCAAAAGCTTTAATAGAAGTAGGAGCAAGTCGTTTAGGAACAAGCTCTGGAGTTGCAATAGTAGAAGGAATGAGGAATATATAAATGTTAAGAGCCGGAATTGTAGGACTACCAAATGTAGGAAAATCAACTTTATTTAATGCTTTAACTGCATCAAAAAATGCACAAAGCGCAAATTACCCGTTTTGTACAATAGAACCTAATGTAGGTGTTGTAACAGTTCCAGATGAACGTTTAGATATTCTAGCAAAATTGTGTAAAACTCAAGAAGTTATTCCAACAGCAATTGAATTTGTAGATATTGCAGGACTTGTTAAAGGTGCAAGCAAAGGTGAAGGATTAGGAAATCAATTTTTACATAATATAAGAGAAGTTGATGCCATCATTCAAGTTGTAAGGTGTTTTGATGATGAAAATACAATCCATGTTGATGGTAAAGTTGATCCTATTTCTGATATTGAAGTAATTAATACTGAATTAATTCTTGCAGATTTAGCATCTATTGAAAAACGTCAAGCAAGAATTTTAAAAGTTGTAAAATCTGGTGATAAAGAAGCAGTGTTAGAAGATAAAGTTCTCAAAAAGATTACTGATTTATTATCAGAAGGCTCTTTTATAAAACCTGAAGATTATTTTGATGATGAAGAAATGAATGTTCTTAAAAATCTTAACTTAATGTCTGTTAAACCTGTTATTTATTGCGCTAATGTCTCTGAAAATGATATGAAAGAAGGAAATAAATATACTCAACTTGTTGGAGAATATGCAAAATCTCATGGTGCTGAAATGGTGATAATTTCAGCAAAAATAGAAGAAGAACTTGTTGAATTAGGACCAGATGAAGCAAAAGAATACCTTGCAGATTTAGGAGTTGAAGATAGTGGTATTAATAAAATGATTAAGTCTGTTTACTCACTATTAAATCTAATCACTTATATTACTGCTGGGGAAAAAGAAGTAAGAGCATGGACTATTACAAAGGGAACAAAAGCTCCACAAGCTGCAGGAGTTATTCATACAGATTTCGAAAAAGGTTTTATCAGAGCGGAAATAACTCCTTATAAAGACTTCAAAGAACTAGGTTCTTATACTGCTTGCAAAGAAAAAGGTGTAACACGTCTTGAAGGAAAAGATTATGTTATGCAAGACGGTGATTTAGCTCATTTTCGTTTTAATGTATAGTAATAATATCCTACATTTAAGGTAGGAATGTTTATACAAAATACCGTATAATCTATTTGTTGATTAATATCAAAAAATCATTAAAGAATAGAATATGAAACGGGTTTTACTAACATTAACAGCTTTAATATTATTGTCGTCTTCAGTGTTTGCAAATGCAATGACAGAGGAAAAAATTTCTGATGCAATTTCTTTATATAAAAAAGGGGATTACACTGAATGTATAAAAAATCTTGATACTATAATTTCTCAAGATTCTTCTTATCCTGTTGCATATTATTATTTAGGTCTTTGTTATGCAAAAACTCATAAACGAGATTTAGCTATAAAAAATTATGATAAAGTAATATCTTTATCTACTGATAAATCTTTAAAAAGCATGGCAAAAGCCGCTAAAGATTGTTTAGGTACATCTGGATTTACAGGCATGGATGCTCAACTATCAATTAGCAACAACTCTAAAGCTGAACGATTTATAACTCCAGAAATAAAAAAAGAAGAACTTTCTACAGATAAAAAAATAATTTCACAACAACCTAGAAAAGAAGAATCTAAAAAAGATATAAAACAGCCATCAAACGCAGAAATAGGTGCAGCAATAATGACATTAAAAAAAGCAGGTTTATGGAATGGCAATAATCCTTCAACAATAACAAGCCAGCAACAATCAGCTGACAATGCAAAGAAAAACCAAGATATGATGGCAAAAATGTATATGCAACAGTTAACTCAACAAATGAATAATCCTGCATACCTTATGATGGGAATGAATGGAAATAACAATAATAGTATGGGTGGTATGAATATGATGAATATGTTACCATTTATGATGAATCAAGATGGAAATAGTAATCCTGCTGCAAATCAGCAGTTCATACAAACAATGATGATGTCCCAGATGATGCCAAACTTCGATTTTTCATCATCTGATAATAAGTAAAATAAAAAAATATATAGGATAAGTTAAAGGGAAAAACATGAAAATTAGTACAACACGATTTGGAGAAATTGAGGTTAACGATGACGCAATTTTTACATTCGTAATGCCAATGATAGGTTATGAGGATGAAGATAAGTATGTTATCGTTGAACATGGTGAAGATTCACCATTTAAATGGATGCAATCCTTAAAAAGTCCGGAATTAGCTTTTGTAATGACATCAGCAGCATATTTTGAATTTGATTATATTATCGACATTCCGGATTCTGCAGTAGAAAAACTAAAAATTGAATCCACTGACGATATTTTAGTTTTAAATGTTGCGGCAATACCAAATAGTAACCCAAGGGGAACTAGAGTTAACTTATTAGCTCCTGTAATATTAAATACCGCACAAAAAACAGCCGGACAAATTATATTATCAGGATCTGGTTATGATGTAAACTTTCCACTATTTAAAGATTAAGGATTTATCAAATGTTAATAATTACAAGAAAAAATGGTCAAAAAATCATGATAAATGATGATATAGAGATAACAGTAGTAGAATCTCGAAATGGGTCTTGTAAAATAGCAATCGAAGCACCTAAGAGTTTCAAAATTTATCGTGAAGAAATATATGTTCAAATAAAACTTGCAAACTTAATGGGGCAAGAATCTTCTCCTGCTATGTTAGATAAAGCATCAGAATTACTTGCGAAAAAAGATGTTAAATTTAATACTCAAATTAAAACTGCAGTTACGGATGAAGAAATTATAGTTAAAGACTCTCCAAAAACTGAACATAAAACAAGAGTATTTGTAAAAAAACAAAATAATAATGATAACAAATTATAATGATGCAAAAAAACAGTTAGAATCAGGAATAGTAGAAAACTGTTCAAGTTACTTTAAAAAATATGGGTATAGCTTGGAGTATGGCTATTGCCTGATTCTTGACGGGAAATTAACAGAAGCAGAAAAAGAACTCAAAAAAAATGATTCTATAAGAGCAGATTGGGCACTTAAGTTGATACCTTTTATGCAAGGTTATGTTGAAATATTACCAACATATTTTCAAATTAGGAACTTTTTAGAAATTGATATAAATTTATTATTATTGGCTAAACAAAAGGATTTTGTTGCCTATATTCTAGGAGGAGCCGATTTATTATACTCAGTAAATTGCGAGTCATATAAATTTATATCAAGAGTGCTTATGAATAATGGATACTTTGATAGTTCAAAGACATATTTAGATAAAGCAAAAGATTCAACATATAATGATCCAGAACTTCATTTTATGTACTGTCAGTATTATATTTATAATAAAGATTTTGCCAAAGCACTACAAGCTATAAATGATTGTTTAGCAATTTTACCAGAATACTATCCTGCCAAAAAAATTAAAGAAGCTTTGCTCTTAAAATAATTTATGCTAGAATAAAGTTGACCGTGCTCCACGGGGACATAGCGGACCTCTCGACCCGAACGCTTAGCGGGGTGCAGGGCCTACTGTGAGGCTTGTAGGAGTGCTATCTAAGGGATTTTTTATCGTTGATAACTTAATATGTAGTGGCGTAAAATGTCGAACCGTGTCAGGGTGGAAACACAGCAGCACTAAGGCAACCTTTGCGGGTATTATATTATTAAGGAGGAGATAAAAAATTTTAAAGAAGTATTTTTATTTGCCGATAGGTAGTGGCACGGTTTTTATATTATGAGGGTATATATGAGAAAAATTATTGCATTAATATTAGGGTGTTTGATTTCTGTTTATATTTGCAAATATTGGGGAATAATTTCTTCTATATTAGGCGCTAAATTAGCATATATATTAATGGTTTATGTTGTTGCAATGGGAATTATTCACCTAGGAGGAATATCACTTAAAATACTCGCTGCATTATTTGTGTTAATTGAACCTATTGCTGATAAATATTGTTATTGGTATGAAAATACTCGTTTTTATGAGTGGTTGCATCGAAATGATGAAAATAAATATTAAGAGTTGTAACATATATTTTTTACTCTGAAATTAAATAATAAAAAAAAACTTTATTTATAATGTAAAGATGAGAGGATGTAAAAATGGCACTTGGATTTTCTTCGCATTATAAATCAGGAGAGCAAGCATTCGGTAGTTTAACTCAAATGTCATATAGCAATGATACCGAATCAGCTGGGACAGTTGCAAATTACCCTAGTTTAATAATAGGTCAAGATTCATCATTATTTAATAATAATATTACTTATGATAGTTGTGAATTTTCATCACCTGTAGTAATTGATTATACACAATATGCATCAATTGCAGAAGGAGGAACCTCTTGTGAAACAGCCGGTTCAGTTGCTTATTCACCAACAGGTACTTCTATTGGTGTAAACAGCGGAGGTAGTATATCATCATTCTCAGGAGGTGCAGTATCATTCTCTGGTGGTGGCGGAATGAGTTGCGCTTCTTTCACTTGCTAAGCAATTAAATTAATGAATAAGAAAAAGAAAAGCTCAAGTTAATAAACTTGAGCTTTTCTTCTAAATACATAAAATTATTATACTTGTGCTTTTTGTGCATCAAAACAATTTTTACATAAAACTTCTCTTCCAGGAATTGGTCTGAAAGGCACTTGTGTTTTTGCCCCACATTTAGAACAAACAGCATCATACATTTTTCTTCTGTTCTTTTGTCTTCTAGCTTTTCTACAATCTGGGCATCTTTTGGGCTTATTTGTAAGTCCTTTTTCTGCATAAAATTCTTGTTCTCCTGCACTAAAGATAAATTCTTTACCACAGTCCTCACAAATAAGTGTTTCATCTTGGTACATACTGTTTCTCCTAAATTTAGTGACAATTGATATTATAAAAATATCTATAATAGCCATTATAGCTTTTTTTTTACAAAATGCAACTTTTAGTCATTAAATTTAGGGTAAGAACCAAGATGTTTAAAGGTTTTTACATGTTGTAAAACTTGAAACATTGTTTTTGCAATTTTATCATCAAGAACATGCCCATCAAAATCAATATAAAAAGTATATTCTCCTAATGACTTTCTTGATGGTCTTGATGAAATATAAGTCATATTAATATTATTATTTTTTAAAATTGTAAGAATATCACACAATGCACCAGATTTATTTTCAGTAGAAAAAGTAATACTTGTTTTATCATTATTTGTGATACATTGTTTCTCTGGATAACCAATTAAAATAAATCTAGTTTGATTAAATTTCTCATCATTAATCCCAATATCAAGCATGGGTTTATTATAATAACTTGCAGAAAATTTATTTCCTATTGCTGCAATTTCAGGATTT
This sequence comes from uncultured bacterium, assembly GCA_949294335.1. Classification (GTDB taxonomy): domain Bacteria; phylum Cyanobacteriota; class Vampirovibrionia; order Gastranaerophilales; family Gastranaerophilaceae; genus UMGS1585. The sequence goes on from CASFGO010000027.1 coordinate 150,537, forward strand.
TCTACTGTTAAAGATTTTACAGCATTCGCAGTTGAAGACTCTGATTCTAAAATTATATTGTCTTGGAATTTACTATATATATAATCATAACATTGAGATAATGCCTGAGGATGAGAAATTATTTTTCTAATTTGAGAAAAATCTTTTGCATATGTTATTAGACAGTGCTCGATAGTAACAACTGTTTCACCTAAAATTTTTATTTCTGAATCTTTTATTCGTGATAAATTATCAATAGTTTCTTTTACCGTTCCTTCAATAGAATTTTCTATTGGTAATACTGCTAAATTTTTTCTATTTTTCCAATTATTAATATCAGAAATAACAGCAGTAATAGTTCTCATAGGAATTTCTTTATACCCTTGAAGATTAAAAGTTTTTATAAATTGCTCTTTTGCAAAATCAGTATAAGATGTTTTTGGTCCTAAAAAATAAATTTGATTTTCCATATTTAGATTATATCAAATAAATTTGCAAAGAATTAATCAACATTTATAATAAATTACATAAGGAGAATTTAATATGATAATAATTATGGAACCAGGAGCTACAGAAGCTCAAATTAACAATGTCGTAAAGCATTTAGAAGATAATGATTTTAGAATTAATATAAACTATGGTGAAGTCTTTACAGTTATAGCTGCAATTGGAGATAAACGATTAGTACAACCACATTCAATAAACTCATTTGATGGAGTAAGAGAAGTAAAATTAATTCAAGAACCTTTTAAACTTGCAAGTAGAGAAAGTAAAAAAGAAGATACAGTAATAGAATTTTCTAATGGTGTTAAAATTGGAGGAAACAATAAACCAGTTGTAATGGCAGGACCTTGCAGCGTTGAAGAAGATTTTGATGCATTATTAGAAATTGCAACTGCCGTAAAAGAATCAGGTGCAGAAATTTTAAGGGGAGGAGCATTTAAACCTAGAACATCTCCATACGATTTCCAAGGATTAGAAGAAAAAGGACTCCGCTATTTAAGAGACGCTGCAGATAAAACAGGATTATTAATAATAACAGAAGTTATGGATACTTTAGATTTACCTTTAATTTGCGAATATGCAGATATTGTACAAGTAGGTGCTAGAAATATGCAAAACTTTAAACTATTAAAGGCAATTGGAAAAACTAATAAACCTGTAATGTTAAAAAGAGGGCCTTCAGCAGGCATAAGAGAATTTTTATTAGCCGCTGAACATATTATGTATAATGGGAACGAAAACGTTATTCTTTGTGAAAGAGGAATAAAAGGTTTTGACTCTAACTATACAAGAAATACCTTAGATTTAGCAGCGGTTCCAGTTATAAAAAAATATTCTCATTTACCAATAATAGTTGACCCAAGCCATGCTACAGGCAAAAGATATTTAATTGAACCAATGTCAAAAGCTTCAATCGTTGCAGGCGCGCACGGTTTAATGGTTGAAGTACATAATAATCCAGATAAAGCATATTCTGATGGTGCACAAAGCCTTACAATTCCACAATTTAAAACTTTAATGGCTCATTTATCAGCATTGGTTAAAGTTCTTGATGAAAGTAAAGATTTAATAGTGGTATAAACCCATATTTTACTTGAAATATTTAATATAATTTAGTACAATATTTGAGTAATTATTGGTTATGATATGAGAGGATTTATCGAATGAAACTACACATGCAAGTGCTAATTGCCCTTGGCTTAGGATTTAAAAGAAATTGGCACATATTTTTTGGTTTAGTTGCCGGTATTTTAGTTGGCGCACTTTTACATACACATTCTAATCCATTTGTTATAAATGTATTGACATTTGTTGGTCAATTGTTTATCAGATTGATTCAAATGGTTGTAATACCTTTAGTTATTTCTGCCATTGTAATTGGGATTACAAGCGTTGGTGATAATAAGCAATTGGGTAAGTTTGGTAAAAAGATGATTCTATATTATGGGATTATAACAATTGCTGCAGTAACAATAGGTGCATTCCTAGCATTAGTATTTAAACCAGGTTTAGGAGCAGCTCATTACATTAATTCAGATGTAGCAGTAGGAATCCAATCACAAGTATCCCATACAATAGAAGTTCAAAGAGATAATTTATTAAATATTTTCTTAGGTTTTATTCCTAAAAACCCATTAGAATCTATTGCAAAAGGGGATATGGTTCCAATTATTGTATTTGCATTAATTTTCTCAATTGCTCTCGCTAAAGTTGGAGATGTTAATCGCTCAATAGTTTCATTCTTTGAATCAGTTTTTGCAGCGACTATGAAAGTGACTGATTGGATTATGTTTTTTGCCGCTCCAGGTGTTTTCGCTTTAACAGCGGTTTCTGTGTCTACATTCGGAATTGATATATTCTCAAGTATTTCAAAATATTTATTGGTTCTTGCGGTTGGTTTTGGTTTGCAACTGTTTGTTGTTTATCCGTTATTCTTAAAGGTTTTTTCAAAAGTTCCAATATTAATGTTATATGCTGCGATTGCTGAAGCTATGATGGTAGCATTTGGAACAGCAAGTTCTTCTGCTACATTACCATTAACAATTGCTTGTTGTGAAAAAAGAGGTATATCTCATAAAGTATCAAGCTTTGTATTACCATTAGGTGCAACATTAAGTATGGATGGGACAGCATTATTACAAACCGTAGCTGTTATATTCTTAACACAGGCTTATGGTGTGGCTCTAACTCCATTTTTAATTATTCAAATAGCATTATTAGCAATAGTAGCATCAAGTACTTGTGCAGGTATTCCTGGTGCAGGTTTAATTACTATTGCGCTAATATTAAATGGTATGGGCTTATCTCCTGAACAATTAGTTGCAGGATTTGCGTTCTTGTTCACAATCGAAAGATTAACAGATATGATGAGAACATTAATTAATGTTACCTCTGATGCTGTTGTAGCAGCAGCTATTGCAGATAATGAAAATGAAATCAATTATGATTTATTAACAAATCCTTCTGCATATAATGAAATTATATAATTTATAAAATTAATACACTAAAAAGCTCTTAAGAAAATTTTCTTAAGAGCTTTTTACTATACAATATTTTTTTTCTTCAATTTTAAAATTGCACTATGTCTTGATGTTGTATGATTTTCTTTTCTATAAGAGAAAAATAAATTATTATTACAACTTGTACAATAAGGAGCAACATCGATATTTTCTCTTGGAACACCAATATCAAGAAATTGTTGTTTATTTATACCTTTTAAATCTACATAAATTTTCTCATAAACTGTTGTGTAATAAGGAGATATATCCATTAAAGTATTTTTTAATTGATAAAAAACATCTTCTCCGACAGAATAACAACAAATTGCTATAGCCGGCCCAATTACAACATATAAATCATTTGGTTGAGATAAATATTTTTCTTGCATCAATTTAAAAGTTTTAGGTCCAATTTGTGCTGCTGTACCTCGCCAACCTGCATGAGCAATGGCTCCTACATTATGTTTTTTATCATATAAAATTATAGGAGTACAATCAGCAAAATTAAGATAAACAGCCTGATCATAATTGTCTAAAATTAAAGCATCAGTATTAGGATATGCTTCCAAAGCTTTATTAGCAAATCTTACATTATCAGAATGAGTTTGATTCGGAGAAATAAATTTCATTTTATCAATATCAAGATAATTGCATATATCTGCTAAATTTTCTTTTACAACTTGTTGTAATTCTTCCTCTTGAGAACGAATTACAGTTTCTCTTGTAGTAAAAAAATGTTCTACCTCTGGAATAAAATCCGAATATATTACACCCTTTTTATTTATAAATTTTACGTGAAACATATTTTTATCGTAGAATAAAAAACTCAAAAAGTACAATACTTTTTTGTGTTAATTTTACATTGAATTGTCTTTGAGTTACAATCATTTTATATTGATGTATAAGGAAAGAAGGGGTTTATATGAAGGTTTCATTAAATTGGTTAAATGAATTAGTTGATTTATCAGATATTGAAGTTGAAAGAATTGCTCATGAGTTAACAATGAGCGGTTTAGAAGTTGAAAGTGTAGAAGAATTAAAACCTCAATTTTCCAATATAGTAACAGCAAGAATTGAAAAAATAGATAATCATCCAAATGCAGATAAATTACATTTAGTAACTATAAACAATGGTTCAGAACTTAAGACTGTTGTTTGTGGAGCACAAAACATTCAAGAAGGCCAAATTATTCCTTATGCATCAGTTGGTAGCAATGTATTAGATAGAAAAACTGGTGAACAGTTTACTTTAACACCTGCAACAATAAGAGGCGTAGAATCACAAGGAATGCTTTGTTCCGATGATGAATTAGGTGTTTCCGATAGAAATTATCAAGAAGAAGACGGGATATTAATTTTAAACAGATTATTCCCAAATGTTGAAATCGGACAAAATGTAGAAGATGTTTTAGGTTTTGAAAAAGATATGATTTTAGATGTTGCTCCAACAGCTAACAGGGGTGATCAATTATCTGTAGTAGGTGTCGCAAGAGAACTTTCTGCAATTTTTGACAGACCATTAAAATTTTCTTACCTTATACCAACTAGAGATTGCTCAACAGATTCATTTAAAGTTGAAATAAAGGATGAAGATGTTTGTAAATATTATTCAATAGGACTATTAAATAATGTTGTAATAAAACCATCACCTGATTGGATGCAAAAACGTTTAATAGCTTCAGGAATGCGCCCTATAAATAATGTCGTAGATATTACTAATTATGTATTATTAGAATATGGTACTCCTTTACACGCATTTGATAGAGATAAATTAAATGGTTATTTATGTGTTCGTAGAGCAGAAAACGGAGAAAAATTAATTACATTAGATGAAGTGGAAAGAGAATTAACAACTGATACAGTATTAATTGCGACAGAAAAAGAAGCAGTATGCGCAGGAGGTGTATTTGGGGGTGCAAATTCTGAAATCGATGATAATACAAAAAATATCGCACTCGAAGCAGCTTATTTCCCAGCACCAACAACAAGAAAAAGTGCTAGAAGTATTGGTTACAGATCTGATGCAAGTGCTAGATTTGAACATGGAATTGATATTGAAGCAGTTAAACCTGGCTTAATGAGAGCAATGCAATTATTAAATGAACATGCAAATGCACAAGTTGAAGGAATAGTAGAAACAGGTTCAAATAAGTTAGAACCAATAGAAATTACTTTGCGTTTTTCTGAAGTTAAGAAATTATTAGGTTTATCAATTGAACCTTCTAAATGTGTAACTATTTTAGAAAGATTAGGATTTACTAAGTTAGGAGGAAATGACCTAGCTGCAAAATTTGAGGTTCCATCATTCAGAGCAAATGATGTAACTAGAGAAGTTGATTTAATAGAAGAAATTGCAAGAATTAATGGTTATGACAAAATTGCACCAACATTACCCAATAAATCATCAACTCCAGTTATAACATTAGAAGAAAGAACTAAGAAAAAAATCCACGAAATTATGTTATCATCAGGACTTGATGAATTAGTAACTCCATCTTTAATTGGAGAACCATTATTAAAGCAATTTGATATTATTTATAACCCAGAAACAGCAGTAAAAGTTGAATATCCTGCAAGTGAAGAATATACAATGCTTCGTCAAACAATGGCAGCAAGTTTATTAAATTGCATGAAATACAACTATGATAACGGTCAAAAAGTTTTTTGGGGATACGAATTTGGTAAAATATACCACAAAGTATCTGAAGCAAATGAAAAAGATGCAGGAGTGAAAGAAACCCAAGTTTTAGAAGGTGTTATAACAGGTATTAAAGAACATTCAAAATGGCAGACAACAGGAGAAGTTGATTTCTATACAGTTAAAGGTATTGTTGAAAACCTAATGGACGAGTTAGGACTATCTAAGAGAATAAAACTTGCTACACTAGCAGAATCTCCTCTTGCTGATACTCATAAAACATTACATCCATATAGAACTGCAGTAATGCTATTATTAGGTAAACAACCTGAAGTTATAGGATATTATGGACAAATAAACCCAGAATTAAGAGACAAATTAAAAATGAAACAAGATGCTTTCTTGTTCAAAGTTGATTTAGATATAGTTTTTGCTAATACTAATGAAACAGTTACACGCTACAAAAAGCTTCCACAATTCCCAGAAGTTCAAAGAGATTTAGCAATGATTATTCCTAATGATATATCTTATGCTGAAATTGAAAAAGTAATTAAAAAAGGTGTAAATAATAACTTATTCAATGGTTGTGATGTATTTGATATTTACCAAGGAGAACATGTTCAAGAAGGATTTAAAAGTATAGCATGCAGAATTAAAATGTTAGATCCAAACACAACACTAACAGATGAAACTATTGAAGTTCAAATGGCAAATGTGAGAGCAAATTTGAAAAAATCATTTGCAGAATTATCTTTTAGAGAATAATTAAATATAGGGGTCAATATGAAAAAAGTTTTTATGACTATATTGATGATTTTCTGTTTGTCTATGCAGGTTTGGGCTGATGTTATTCCATATAAAGTTTCAGACATCCCTGTAGGAACTTTAGGAGTATACCAGTCTACAAATGGGCTTAGAGTATATTCACAACCTGATAAAAAATCTAATATTCTATTTGATAAAAAATGGTCATATTTAACTATTAACTCTACGGATTATGTAGATAGTTTATTTGCATTACTTTTAAGTAAAAAAGAACTTTCTTATGTGTATGCAAATGATATTGATGAAGATTTTGTACAGGTTATTTATAATAAAAAATTAAAATTAAATGGTTGGGCATACAAAGAGGATGATTTTCAATTTTTACCTTGGATTACTTTTTATAACATGTATGGACGAAAATATGGATTAAAACTATTAAAAGATTCTCCTGTATCTGTTTTAAATGTACATTCAAGAAGTGATAAAGATTCTCAAATCATCGGAAAGCTAAATAGACCTAAAGAAATAAGATTTACAACTATTCAAGGTAATTGGGCATTAGTAACAGCCCTAAACATTGATAATTCTGTTTGTACAGGGTTTATCCAATGGCGTGGTGAAAATGGAGAGTTATATTACTTTCCAGCAATAAAATAATTAATTTACAGGAACTTTAATTACAAGTTTTCTAACATGGTGTTTTTCATTATTAATTGATATTGAAGGTTTATGAGCATCTTCAGGATAAAGAATTAAAAAGTCACCAGTGAGCATTTCAATATCTATCCATTCGTTTGAATTTAAAAATTCAATATCTTTTTCTTCATCGTATGGAATTACGCTTGAACAATTTTTATAATTACAAACAGATATTTTTTCTTGCCCTGCAAGCATAAATTGAATATCTATATATTTTTTATGAGCCTCAAATAATGCATCATCTTTTGTGTAATATGTTTGTAAATTTGCCCATATTTCATCATCAATATAAATTTTACCATCAGGGGAATTATTAAAATTAGTATTTTTCAGATAATCAATTGCCTTATTTATTTTTTGATTATTATTTTTTATAATATTTTTCATATAACAATATTAATATAAATATTTGACCATGTAAAATGTTTTTGGTATTATAGTAGAAATTTCTACTCGTAAATATTTCTACTATAAGTGAAAATATTACGAACTATTAAAAAAGTGCCATTGAAATTATCTATAATATAATTTAAAAAGATAGATTATACTTGGGAGAGTTTATGAGAAAAAAAATAATAATAATTGTATGTATAGTATTTGGTGCAATACTTTTAAGATATTTGTTTACATCTTTAATGACACATATTGCACAAGAAAAGAGAAAATCAACATTAACACCACCTGTAACAATAACTAAGGTAACTCAAACAGAAAAACAAAAAAGTTTTGAAGTACCAGCAAGAGTTGTTTCAAAATCACAAATACAAATTAATGCCAGAATTAATGGTTATTTAACAAAGAGCTATTTTAAAGAGGGTGACTATGTTAATGCAGGTCAAGTTTTATTTGAAATTGAGCCAAGAGAATATGCACTAGCAGTAGAAAGAGCTCGAGCAGATGTAGAAAGAGTTAGAGCACAACAATTATATTATGATAAGCAAGCATTACGTGCAAAAAAATTAGTAGAAAAAGATTATATAGCACGTTCTGAGTATGATAATGCTGTATCACAAAGAGATGCATACAGGGCTCAAACAGTTTATGCAGAGATGGCATATCAAGATGCTCTAAGAAATTTATCTTATACAAAAGTTAAAGCACCTGTATCAGGAAGGGTTGGGATTATTACAGTAACCGTCGGAAACTATGTAACTTTAAATTCTGGCGCACTAACAACAATATATAGTACTCGTCCAATGTACGTTACTTTCCCTCTTGAAATGCAACAATATTCTACTTTAACTAAAATAGATGGAGATCCAAATGTCAATCGTAAAGTAGATTATATATTCAGCGATGGAACTAAATACTCTCATAGTGGTATCCAAGACTTTAGAGATAATAAAGTAGATGAAACAACAGGTACAATTAAAATGCGTGCGACATTCAGTAATGAGGATGATGCATTAATTTCAGGAGATTTTGGAAGAATAGTTATCTATTCAAATAAAAAAGCTGCTATTCCTATGATACCTTCAAAAGCTGTTCAAGAAAATCAGGAAGGCAAGTACGTTTATATTCTTGATGAAAATGAATTACCAAAACTTGTTTACATAAAAGTTTCAGGACAAGATGGTGATTATTCTCTAATTTCAGAAGGTTTAGATATTGGGCAAACAGTATTAACTAGTGGAATTCAAAAGGTTATACCTGGAACACCTGTAAGAATTGTTGAACAGGAAGTTATGGATACTCCAGAAACTACCAAAATTAGTTTTATTCAAAAAATTAAAAATAAAATAAACCAAATATTAAAACGAGGTAAGAACTAATGGCAGGTAATTTATTTGTAAGGCGCCCAAAATTAGCAATAATTATATCATTAGTAATTATTCTTGCAGGATTGATTGCGATGAAATCTTTACCTGTTGAAGAATATCCTTCTATTACACCACCACAAGTTATAGTATCTGCGACATATAGCGGTGCTAGTTCTGACGTAATTGCATCAACTATTGCTGCACCTGTTGAATTACAATTAAATGGTGTAGAAGATATGATATACATGTCTTCAGATTCAAGAAATGGTTCTTACAAATTAACCATATATTTCGCAGTAGGAACAGATCCTGATATGGCACTAGTTAACGTCCAAAACCAATTACAACTTGTAACACCAAGATTACCAGAAGAAGTAAAACGATATGGTTTAACAGTAAAGAAATCAACAGGTGGACCAGGTTGTTTAATGATGTCTTTGCGTTCTCCTAACGGGACATATAAATCATTGTATTTGGCAAACTATGCAACATTATTTTTAAAAGATGAATTAGCCAGAATTCCTGGAGTTGCTGAAGTAAATATATTTGGTGCCGGTGAATATGCAATGCGTATATGGCTTAATCCTGAACGTATGGCAAGTTTAGGTGTTTCAACAACTGATGTTCAAAATGCTATATCATCACAAAACGTTCAAACACCAGCTGGGGACTTAGGGGTTGAACCTATGATTGATCCTCAGGTATTGAAATATACATTACGTACCAAAGGACGTTTAAAAGAAGTTTCAGAATTTGAAAATATCGTAGTTAGGGCAAATCCTGATGGTTCAAATATTAAGGTAAAAGACGTTGCAAGAGTTGAATTAGGCGCAAATGCTTACACTTCTATTTCTCGTGTTGAAGGTGCAAACAATGCAATGATTTCAATTACGCAATTACCGGATGCGAATTCCATTGATGTTGTAAACCGTGTAAAAGCTAGAATGGAAGAATTAAGCAAGGGATTCCCTAGTGATGTAATGTATGCCGTACAATATGATGATACGCTATTTGTTAGAGAATCTATTAATGAAGTAATCCATGCTATAATTCTTGCAATTATTTTAGTAAGTATAGTTACATATTTATTCTTAGGTAGCTTCAGATCTGCATTCATTCCATTCTGTGCGATACCTGTTTCTTTAATTGGTGTATTTATATTTATGGGAATGTTTGGCTTTTCTATTAACTTGCTGATTTTATTTGGATTAGTATTAGCTGTAGGTTTGGTAGTTGACGATGCTATTGTTGTATTAGAAAATACTCAAAGGCATATTCAAGAGGGTAAATCACCTAAAGATGCAACAGAAGTAACAATGGAAGAAGTATTTGGTGCTGTTGTTGCAACATCATTAGTATTGATGGCTGTATTTGTTCCTGTATCTTTTATGACAGGGATTACTGGACAAATGTTTAGACAGTTTGCACTTTGTTTAGCAACATCTATTGGTTTATCAACCCTTGTTGCATTAACTTTATCTCCAGCTTTGTGTTCAATTATATTAAAAGGTGGAGAAGAAAAAGCCGATTTTGAATTTATACAAAAATTTGATGATTGGTTCTTAAAAGTTAGAGAATCATATTTAAAAACTGTTCATTACTTTGTAGAATCACCTAAAAAAACGTTAAAGTTTTTATTGTGGGTATTTATCTTTATCTTATTTATGTTCTTTATTATTCCAAAAGGTTTCTTACCTACAGAGGATAAAGGTGCTTTATTTACTCAATTACAATTACCTGATGGAGCTTCTGTTTCACGAAGCGACCAAGTTGGTGCTGAGGTTGCAGAAAGAATTTCAAAAATTCCTGGAGTAAAAAGCACACTAGAAGTTGCAGGTTATTCTGGTGAAAATACAGTATTAATTGTATCAATGCTAGATGAATGGTCTGAACGTAAAAAATCATCATTATCTATGGAAGCTATTCAACGAAAAATTGGACAAGAATTTGCAAACTTTACAGAAGCTACCGTTGCAACATTCCCTCCAGCATCAATTTCAGGGATGAGTATGTTTGGAGGCTTTGAATATCGTTTATTAGATAAAGGAGATAGAACCCCTGAAGAATTATATGATGTAAGTAAAAAGTTTATTACAGATGCTTCAAAAGATCCAATGTTCCAAAAATTATTTACAACATATAGTGCAGCATTACCACAATTAAAGGTAGTCATTGATGAAGAAAAAGCAATGGCACAAGGGGTTGATATAGCATCTATCTATAATTCACTATCAAATTTTCTTGGTGCAACTTATGTTAATGACTTCAATAAATTTGGTCGTGTTTATCGTGTATATATTCAAGCAGATGCACCTTATCGTGTTAAACCAAATGATTTGAGCAAATTATATGTAAAAAATAATAAAGGAGGAATGGTTCCACTAACATCAGTTGTTCATACTGAAAATGTAATTGGTCCATACACAATTACTCGTTACAATATGTATCCTTCTGTAATGATTAGTGGGACTCCTAGAAGTAATATAAGTTCTGGACAAGCAATGGAAGAAATGGAAATGTTATCAGATAAACTATTACCTAAGGACATGGGATATAGTTGGTCAGGAACATCTCTACAAGAAAAAGAATCTTCTGGACAAATTGGTCCAATTCTTGCAATGGCTTTAACTTTTGTATATTTATTCTTGGTAGCATTATATGAAAGTTGGACTTTACCTATTGCCGTAATGCTAATATCTCCTGTTGCTTTAGTTGGTGCATTATTCTTCCAATATATTTCAGGTTATGCTCTTGATATTTATGCGCAAATTGGACTTGTAATGTTGGTTGGTTTAGGAACTAAGCAGGCAATTTTGATTGTTGAATTTGCAAAAGATGCGATGGAAAAAGATGGCATGAATTATATTGATGCAGCAATGGAAGCTGCAAAATTAAGATTTCGGGCTGTTATGATGACTAACATTGCATTTATCTTAGGTTTGTTACCATTAGTATTTGCACATGGTGCTGGTGCAGGTAGTCGTCATTCAATTGGTATGACTGTATTTGGCGGAATGATGGCTGTATCTTTTATCGGTAGTATTTTAGTCCCTGCATTCTTCGTAATGATTAATGTTATGAAAGAATGGTATTATGCTGATGGGATAAAAAAAGTTGCCAATGTTGTAAAAATATTTGGTGGGGATTTAATAAAAAAACTTGTTGAAAAAATTAAGGAGATGAAAAAGGGGTAAATGTAATGAAGAAATTTATAATTTGCTTATTATCATTAATATTGTTTTCATCTTCTGTATATTCAGCAGAAATAGGTAACACTATTGATAAAACAGAATATCCGGATTCTGATATGGTTCAGCCAAATAAACAAGATGATTTTGTTATTGAAGGAAGTGTTGCAAAATATATTGATGTTGATTTAGAAGATTGCTTAAAGTTTGCTTTAGGTAATAATCCAAAAATTCAAGCAGCAATTCAAGATGTATTCGCATCTGATTATCGTATTAAACAGGCTTGGTCAAATTGGTTCCCTTCAATTAGTTGGCAAACAGGTTACACTAGAATTAAACAATTACAGTTATCAGATGTATTCCAAAGAAATTTGATATTTAACTACTATGTATTGGGAACTATTTCAGTCTCAGAAATGTTGTACGATTTTGGTGTAACTCAAAACACAGTAACAATAAGAAAATTAGAGAATGAACAATATAAAATTGTATTAACTGAAACAGTTAATACTGTTCTTAGAGATGTAAAAAATGCTTATTACAATGTTCTTTTAGCTTATGAACAACAAAAAGTAGCAGAAGATACTGTTGAACAATATGAAAAGTTCTATGAACAAGCAAAAGCATTCTATGAAGCAGGAACAAATCCCAAAGTAGATGTCACTATCGCAGAAGTTAATTTAAGCAATGCTAAATTGACATTAATACAAGCTGAAAATGCTGTTGATATTGCAATGGCAAAATTAAATAACGCTATGGGGCTTCCATATATGAATAAATACAATATTATGGATACCCTAAAATATAATCCTTGTGAATTATCATTAACACAAGCTGTTGAGATTGCTAAAAAATCAAGACCTGATTATCATTTGGCAGAAGTTAAAGTTCAAACAGCAAATCAAAATGTTAAATTGTCCAAAAAAGCTTGGTATCCACAGTTACAATTTGATGCTAATTATTCTATCGGGGGTAAGTCTTGGCTTTCTAACTATGGTTATAATATTGGTGCATACTTGAACTTTCCAACAGTTAATGGAATGTTGATAAGAAATCAAATTAAAGAAGCTCAGACAATGCATAATAAAGAAATTGCAACTTCTCATCAAACACAAAATGACATATATTTAGAAATTCAAAATGCATTTTATAATTTAGTCGAAAAGAAAAACAAAATTCCAGTTTCAACACTACAAGTTAAACAAGCAAAAGAAAACTACGATTTATCTTCTGGAAGATACTCTGTAGGCGTTGGAAATCCTGTTGAATTAAAAGAAGCACAAGTTCAATATGCAAATGCAAGAATGCAATATAACAATACGTTATATGAATATAATACAGCTCGAGCAGATTTAGAAAAAGCTATCGGCAAAAACATTATTGCTGGGTCTATTGAACTTAATAATAATGACAAAAATGTTCAAAAAAATGTAACTGTAAAAAAACTTGATAACGATAAAACTAAAAAAAATTGTGATAAACCTGTAGTCAAACAAAAAACTTATAAAAATAAATTCATAAGAAAATTACACAATGTTTTTTCATACCCTGATGATATTTCTTAATTGATTGTCTTATTTGTTTAATATAATATAGAATCAGGAATAGTTAGCGATAAGAAAGGGAAATAAAATGTTAGATATTAAACTTATTAGAGAAAATCCAGAAAAAATTAATGAGTTATTAAAAAGAAGAAATCCTGACTTATCGATAGATGAAGTTTTAAAGATTGATGAAGAACGCCGTAAGGTTCAAACAGAAGCTGATGAATTGAGAGCAAAAAGAAAAAATGATTCTCAAAAAATCGGTATGATGAAAAAGAATGGCGAAAATACAGATGCTATTCAAGAAGAAGTTAGAGCTTTAGGAGATAAGATAAAGGAACTTGAAGAGAAACAAGTTGAATTAGATAATGCGCAACGTAATTTATTATTGCACATTCCAAATATTCCAGATGAAACAACTCCAATTGGACCAACTGAAGATTATAATGTTGAAGTTTCAAGATGGGGAGAGCCAACTAAATTTAATTTTGAGTATAAAGCTCATTGGGATATATGTGAAGAAAAGAAAATCGTTGATTTTGAGCGTGGTGTAAAAATATCACAATCAAGATTCACTTTATACAGAGGTAAAGGTGCTAGATTAGAACGAGCTATTATCAATTTCTTCTTAGATCAACATACTGAAAATGAAGGTTATGAAGAAATTTTACCTCCATTTATGGCAAATGCAGCTACTATGACAGGAACAGGACAGCTTCCTAAATTCAAAGAAGATATGTACAAATGTGTTGATGAAGATTTATACTTAATACCAACAGCTGAAGTTCCTGTAACAAATATATATTCTGGAGAAATATTATCTGAAGATGATTTACCTAAATATATGACAGCATATACTCCTTGTTTTAGAAGAGAAGCAGGTTCTGCAGGTAAAGATACAAGAGGTTTGATAAGAGTTCACCAATTTAATAAAGTTGAAATGGTTAAATTATGTACACCTCAAACATCTGTAGAAGAACACGAAAAACTTACTCAAGATGGAGAAAGAATGCTTCAATTATTAGGTCTTCCATATAGAAGAGTTGCATTATGTACATCTGATATTGGTTTCTCTGCTAATAAATGTTATGACTTAGAAGTATGGATGCCTTCATATAATACTTATAAAGAAATTTCTAGTTGTTCTAACTTTGGAGATTATCAAGCAAGACGTGCTAATATTAGATATAGAGATAAAGAAACTGGAAAAACTCAATTTGTACATACTATTAATGGTTCAGGTCTTGCTGTTGGTAGAACATTTGCAGCAATTATTGAAAACTTCCAACAAGAAGATGGTTCTGTTATAATACCTGAAGTATTAAGAAAATATACTGGATTTGATAAAATATAAGAGCAAAAATAATAAAAAATAAAAAAGATAATATTTAATAAAATATTATCTTTTTTTATTAGAATGTAATGAATTAACTAATTATTTAGTCTGCTTTCTTCTTGTTTAATATAGTTACAATCACTTTCTAATCTTTTATCCTCCATTGCATCAATAAACTCTTGAATATCTTTGATTTGTCCAAGTTCAAAACCAACTTCAGCTAAAAGTACACAGTCATTACATAATCTATAATCTCCATACTGAATAGAACCTGCTAAACAAGCCTCTTCACCACAGGCATCACATTGAAAAAACTCATTTTCAGAATCCGGATTATCCTCTATATCATCTTTTTTCATTTGTTCAACGACAAGTTGCATTTCTTTTACAACTTCTTCTTTTGATTTGTTCATCATTATCCCTCAACTAATTCTTTCATTTCTTTAACTGCTTGTGCTAATCCAACAAATACCGCTCTTGCAATTATACTGTGACCTATATTTAATTCTACTAAATCAGGTATCTCATGCATTCTTTTTACATTTTCATAGTTTAAACCATGTCCAGCATTTACTTTTAAACCTAAAGATTGTGCGAATGTTGCAGCACCTTTTAAATCTTGAAAAGTTTCTTCTTCCTTATCAGTGCCAAAATATTCTGAATATTTACCTGTATGAAGTTCTATAAATTGAGCACCTGTTTTATACGCTGCAGATACTTGTGTAATATCAGGATCTATAAACATACTTACTTCTATACCTTTTTCAACAAGAGGTTTAACAAAGGCTACAGCTCTATCAATTTGTCCTGCAACATCAAGACCACCTTCTGTTGTTAATTCTTGTCTTTTTTCAGGAACAATACATACAGCATCTGGTTTTATTTCTAATGCAATTTGTTGCATTTCATCAGTCATTGCCATTTCTAGGTTCAATCTTGTTTTGGGTAATAATCTAATTGCTCTTACATCAGCATCTTTTATATGGCGTCGGTCTTCCCTTAAATGAGTTGTAATAGATTCTGCCCCTACATCTTTGCAAATTCTTGCAGCTGTAATAACATCAGGATCTATCCCCCCCCTAGCATTTCTTAATGTTGCTACATGATCAATATTTACTCCTAATAGCATCCTAATCTCCTTTTTTATTTATATGAAGCAATGCTGTATATGTTGGTAAAATAGTTATATTACTTCTATCTGCACCTTTACCACTTACAAAACGTACAGCTTCATCAATATTTTGAATTACTTTTACATTATTAATTCCTGCATATTTTAGTCTTACTGCCATATCATAAGCTCTTGTACCTGATGTTATTATTGTTTTATTTACACCTTGCAAAATTTCAAAATTTGTATCCCACAACCAAGATACATCCCTACCATCAGCATAATTATCATTTATTATAATTAATATATTTGAGTTAAAATCTACAGTTTTTAATACTTCACTTGCTCCTGTTGGATTTTTTATTAGTTGAATTATTGCTTTTCTTTCATTTATCTCTCTAATTTCACTTCTTCCAAAAGCAGACTGATATGTATCAATTGCTTTTTGGATATCTGTTACACCTAATTCAAATGCTGTTGCAATTGCTGCTAATGCATTATATGCATTGTATAAACCTAATAACTGTATTTTAAAAGAATATTCAATATTATTATAGTTCATTTTTATTATTGAATAATCATTATATATAATTACATCTGCAGAATATTTACATTGAGGTCTTCTATATCCACAAGAGCAGTAATAATGTCCTTGTTGAGCATAAAACCTAGATTCATATTGTAATTCTCCTCCACACCAAGGACAGTTAAGGTTTTCCATTGGTGCATTTGACTCAATATTTTTATTATGATATTCAACTTTATTAAAACCATAAAATATAGGTTCTTTATTTCCTAAAGAACGAAAATTAACAACTAATGGATCATCAGCATTTAATATTAACTGTAAATCACGATTCTTGTCTATTGCGTTTTGTATTTTTTTTGCTGTAGTACTTAATTCTCCGTATCTATCAAGTTGGTCTCTAAATAAATTTGTTACAACCAAATAATTAGATTGAATACTGTCATATAACTTAGATAAATATGCTTCATCAGATTCTAAAACAGCATAATCATATTTTTTTAATGGAGAAATCCCCAAAACATAAGTATTAGCAATTCCTGACAACATATTTGCCCCTTTGAAATTATTCAAAACAGAATACTTGTCGAATTTCAAAATATGAGACAATATCCCAGATGTTGTAGTTTTACCATTTGTTCCTGTTACTGTTACACATTGTTTTGTATATTTAGATGCCTCTTTTAAAAAGTTTGGTTCAATTTTTAAGGTAATCATACCAATTAATGATGTTCCAGATGATTTACCACGTATCTTTATAATAAGAGATAAAAATCTTGCTAGTATTAATAATAAATAGAATTTAATTCTTTTCATAAAATAGTACTCCAAGCGGATTTGCAATATTTATAATCTACATATATAATCATATAATAGTACAAAAAAGTAATTAATAAACATGTTTTTTTTAGTAGCTCTAATATTTATAATTCAATTAATTTTATTAAGTATAATAGTGTCTTTCTTGCTTAATATAGACATTAATATTTTGATATTAACAGATAAAATTGAAAACTATAATAATTGGTTAGAAACAAGAAATAGTAAAATTGAGAGTATTTTTTCTGACATTAAATTTATTCTTGATAATAAACGCAAACAACTAAAAAAATACAGACATCGAATTTTTATAAAAAAAATAATTTCCCTTATAGAATGGGCTTTATTAATTATACTAAAACCTAAGGGGAAAAAATTTATTCTTGGCTATAAACTAGCTAGAGTACTTCTTAAAGAGTTGTCAATAAAGAAAAATATGGTATAATTTACTGAGAGGTGAAATATGAGTAAAAATAGAACATCAATAGGTTTTGGTCTAGGCTTGATAGCCGGAGTTATTGGCGGAATTATTGCAGGGGTATTATATGCTCCTCAATCTGGAGATAAAGCTAGAAATAAAATTAAAAACACAGTTTGCGACTTAGCTGAAAAACATTCTCCTGAAGTAAATGATGCTAAGAAAAAAGCGTTTGAGTCAATAGACTTATTCTGTTATAAGCTAGAACGCCAATATAAAAAATTTAATAACATGTTAAAATCAAAAAAAATGCGCAAAGCAAAAGAATTAGAAGACACTGACTACGATTTTAACTAAGGAGAGAGTATTTATGGATACAACTAACATGTATCATGGGCTTACGTTTTTAGCTTGGACAAGTGCAGGTTTTTTAATAATTGTAGGTCTATTTCTAGTAAAGGTTCTATTTGATTTATCAAGTTTATTAACTAAAATGAATCAAACTGCTGATATTGTAAAAAATTCTGCAAAACCTATTTTTGCAGATATTACAGAATCAGTTAATATTATCAATAAGTATGTCAAGAAAGCAGATTCTGGGTTAACAAAATTCAACAATTTATCAGGAAAAGCTTCAAAAATTGTTATTGCTTTAATTTCTAAAACTTCAGCAATATCAGGAATTATAGCAAAAGGAATTTGGAGCATGATTAAATCATTTAAGAAAAAATAGGTATATCATACTAACCTATATGATAATGTATTTTTTATTTAATGTACTATAATAAATTTGTAAAGGAGATATAAATTATGTCAATATCAAGATTTTTAGCAGGTTTTGCTGTAGGTGCTGGTTTAGGTGCAATTACAGGAATCCTTTTAGCTCCTCAATCTGGTGAAGAAACAAGAGAAATGTTAGGTTCTATGGCAAGAGATGTTGCGGATAAAACAGATGAAACAGTTAAAGACATACAAGAAAAAGCTGATACAATTGTTTCTGATATGCAGAAAAAAGGAGATGAAATTATTTCCAAAATTCAGGATTTAATTAACAAACAAAAAGAAGAAGTTATGGAGTAATCCATAACTTCTTTTTTATACTTTGATATTTAGTGGCTCAGTTCTATCAGGAATAAATTGTTTATAATTTGGATACCTATTTCTTAATCTTGGTGGCAAAGTTTTAAATGCTTCTTCTGGTGGTATTTTATAGTTTGAGATATCTACATCTATACCGCTATTATGAAGAGTATCTTTTAACACATAAGGATACCATTCATATCCCTTCAATTTACCTTTATAAACATTTTTAATTATATCATTTACATATCTTTGAGTATTATTAGGAATTTCAGGATGCATTTTTATAAATGCTTTGATTGGAAGATTTCCTCTTTCAGTATTTCTAGCCCTACTAACTAGCATGAAATTATCAGCTTCGTTATCACCACCAAGAGAATCAGCCTCTATATGTTCAACTGATGCGACAGATTGATTTAATAATCGTTCTGCAATTTCATTATCAGAACGATCGGCATATTTTATTACAAATGCACTAACACTTGTATTTGATGATGGTAATTCACGCGCTATTTGAATAATTTTTTTATATTCATCATTATAATATGGAATATATTTATGTTTTAGATCTATAATTAAATCAACTGGAGTTTTACCATCTTTTGCATGATTTAATTGTTCATTTTCAAACCTTTCTCTTGCTTCTGCTAAATCAGATAAGCCATAAAACTTTCTATTTTTTAATAAATCTTTTTCTGTAGCCTCTAAGATTCCTTCACACTGAAGTTTTAGTAAATTATCAATAAACATTTTTCTCTTAAATGAATGTTTATCATTTTCATTTTTTAATATTCTTCTACGACCTTCATTAACTTCGGCCATAATAAGTTTTCTATTTTTAGGAGAAACATCTTTTGTTGCTTTTTCAATTTTATCAAAAACATCAGATTGCTCGGATTGTAATTTCTTTATAGAAATTGGCTTTTGCTGTCTTAAAAGCTTTGAAAAACTTGCAAAATAATCTTTCCGTGTTTTATATTCAAAATAGTTATATACTTCTCGTTCAACTGGAAGCATTGATTTTTCATACTTTTTTAAATATCTTATTTTTTTTTGAGAATTATCGATTTGGGATAAATCTTTTGAAATTTGTTCCATTTCTTTAAATGTTAATAATTTTATTCCACTATATGGATCTGTTATATTTTTTAAGCCTTTTAAAAAACGTCCATTTGAAGTATCATTCCTTTTATCAACACCTTGGAAATTAATATTACTAATTTGTTTTGTAAAACTATCAGAAACAGGTATTGATTTATTACATACAAAAGAATTTCTACACTTTGTATTTGCAGAAACATTATAGTTATAAATGATAGATTGATTTAAAAAGTTTATCATTATTATTCACACACGATACTTATATAAAACATTTTCATCTAAAAAATTGCTATTTTATATATTTATATTTACAATTTCAAATAATTTATTAAGATGTGTATAATAACCTGATTCATATAATTCTTTGAACAAACTATAAGTTCTTGGAGCAACATAAATAACTTTTTCTTTATCTAAATATAACCCTTCAATAAATCGAGCAAAAAGCTCTGTTGGGGTTCTGTAATATTTATTTAACTTATTAATTTTACGAGCAATTGAAGATTGCTTTCTCTGACACGATTTAAGCTTCAAATAAGAAATAAATTCTTCTGGCATATCAGGAAATTCTTGTTCTATATTAATTATAGAATATGTTTTATATGTAAACCAATGCAAAACTTTTATTGCATCATGTTTTAAAAGGTATCTTGCATCAGAATATTTTGTATGTTTAATAAATGGTTTAAATTTTTCATTTCGCTTAAATTCTGGATATTTATTTTTAATAATCCTTTCATATTTTTTTATTGAGTTTTTTATATTCTCTTTTTGTACATATAATTTTTCTAATTTTGAATTTTCATCAACAAAATTAGTTATTTTTATTAATTCATCATATATAAACTTATCATTACATTTAAAAATTGGGATAAAATCAGTACATTTTGATTTAATATTAAATGTAATATAATGAGTAAATTCATGTAATAGAGTTGGAATAATTCTATTTTCATTAATATCTTTTGAGATATCAATCCTATTTACCCTAAAAAAGCCTTGATGACCAAGCGCCTTGGTAGATGTATGAACATCTATCCCTAAAGATACAAAGAAATCAATTATTTGTTTTTTCAAATCTTTTATTTTGTTTCGTGTACAATCCATTGCATATAGTCTTCACTACAATTAATTACAGGAACAGCAATTACCTCTGGTACATTATAAGGATGCATATCATTAATTAAAGCATTAATTTTTTCAAAATTACTTCTTACTGTTTTTATTGATAATAATAGTTCCTTCTCCTTACATAACTCGCCATCCCAAGAAAAAATAGATTCTACTTTATCAGCTATACTAACACAAGCAGCCAAACGATGTTTTACAATTAAATTTGCCATTTCTTTTGCTATTTTTGCATTTGGAACAGTACAATATATTAATATTAAATCCATATAATTTCTCCCCTGTATACCCTCTATCGTCCTATTATATCAGTATTTATAAGAAATGCAACTTTTTAATATTTAGAATATTTTATTTGGATTAAGTATATTTTTAGGATCAAATATATATTTAATTTTTTTCATATATTCTAATGCTGTATTATCTATTGCCATAGGTAAATATTGTTTTTTCTCAGCACCTATACCATGTTCAGCAGATAAAGTTCCCCCAAGAGAAATCGTAAGATTATATATTTCTTTTTTTGCATTGATATAATTTTTATGTTCTTCTTTGTTTTCAAGGTTAAGTGCAATTTGAGGATGTACATTTCCATCACCAACATGACCTACAACACAAGTTTCTAAATTATACTTGCTACATATTTCATTTATTCCTGTTATTAGGTCTGGAAGTTTTGAGCGGGGAACTATTACATCATCAGTGACTACATCAGGTCTCAATTTTGCAGCAGCAGCAAAAGAAGAACGACGAGCAGTCCATATTTTTTCATATTCTTCTTCTGTATTAGATATTGTTATATCTGTAGCATTTGATGCTAGTAAAATATCTTTCAATTTATCCCCATCTATTTTTACAGATTCTTTAGAGCCATCAATTTCAATTATTAATGCAGCTTCTTTATCAGTTTTTAAATTAGCGGGATAAAATTTTTCAACAGTTGTTATTGAATTTTTATCCATGAAATCAATAGTTGATGGAAATATTTTAGAATCAATTATGTTATTAACAGATAATGTTGCATCTTGAATATTATCAAAATAAGCCAACATAACCCTTACAGATTCTGGCTTTGGAATTAATTTTAAATTTGCTTCAACAACAATACCTAAAGTTCCTTCACTACCAATAAATAATTGAGTTAACGGATAACCTGTAGCATTTTTTATTGTATTGCCACCTGTTGTCATTAATGTTCCATCAGCAAGAACAATTTTTAAACCTAAAATATAATCTTTAGTAGTTCCATATTTAAAAGTTTTAGGTCCACCTGCCGATTGAGCTATTGCACCACCTATTGTTGAAACTCTTAGATTTGAAGGATCTGGCGGGAAGAATAAACCAACCTTATCAAGCTCTTTTTGCAAGTCCCCTATGACAACTCCAGGCTGAACAACTGCAGTCATATCTGTTTTGTTAACTTCTAAAATATTATTCATTTTAGAAAAATTCATAACTATTCCGCCAAAATCGGGAAGACAAGCACCTATTAAATTAGTACCTGCACCTCTTCCTGTAACAGGAATATTATTACTATTTGCAAATCGCATTATTTTTTGTATTTCTTCAACTGTTTCTGGAAAAATAACAATATCTGGTAATTTATCAGACGTTCTTGTATTTGTTCCATCTTGAGAATAAACATAACATTCTTCTAATGTAGATAGAATATTATCTTTTGGTAAAATTTTACTCAATTCTGCTGTTATTTTATTCTTCGTCAACATATGAAGTTAATCTTTCAATACTTTTATTTAATTTTGCTAATTGTTTATCTACACTTGTTATTTTTTTAGTTATTTGAGTATTATCATTTGCTTCAACTAATTCAGTTAATCTGTTTAATTTTTCTTCCAATGAATTAATTCTATTTTGTTGTTCGTTAAATTTTTCTTCAATATTATTAAATACAGAATAGTCAAATTGGGTTGGCATTTCTATGCTTCGAATCATTCCTTTAACATCTTCGATATCATCTAATTTTTCTAATTTTTTAGTAATGGATGTTAAAGTTGAACCTGCACAGTCTACCCATTCTGCAATTGATAATAATGATTGATTTACAATACTGTTATATCCTTTATTATCTTGTAATGTGCGTTCTATTTTTGAAATAGAAGTTTCTATATGACTTAAATCATTACGTTCGATTAATTCTCTTGTTCTAGTATCTAAATCATCAATAACCAATCTAAAACTTTCTAAGTTCTCTTTTAATAAATTAGATGAATTTTCAGATGTTAATAATAGTTTATTAGTTCTTGTACTTATACTAACAATATCTTCATTCATTTTAGCAATACTTGAAGATACTTCATTCATATCAGCTTGAGCTATTTGATTTTTAATATTTCCTACGACAAGAACAATATCATCAACTTTTTTTCTTATATCATCTAACTCTTCATCTGTAGAAATCTCTTGAAGTTCTTTCATTGCAATTCTTAATTTTGCAATATCTGATTCTACATCTTGTAAACTATATGTATAATCCGCCTTAGAATCTCCTGATTGAATAGTTAAAAGATGTTTTTTTACTTCTGCAAATTCTTTTTGTAAATCATCATTATTTGCAACTGTTTCCAATTGATTTTTTACATCATCAAACTCTTTCTTTATTGTATTATCTCTAACCAATTCAATTTGACTTCTTACATCTTCAAAGCCTTTTTCTATTGTATTATCTACTACATAATCAATCCTGGATTGAACATCTTCAAAACTTTTTAATATTGAATTATCAACAATAAAATCAAGTTTTGAATGAATATTTTCAAACCCCTTATTCAATTCATAATTATCTGATAAATCATCTAATTTTTGATGTATCATATCAAATTCAGGTTTTAATTCTTCTCTTGAAATAATGTTATATAATAATTCTTCTTTTTGGTTTTCAAGTTTGGAGATTAAATCTGATTTTATATCTTTTAATGTTGTGTTTGTTTTATTTGATTGTTCTTGGATATAATCAATTATTTCACCTTGTTCAACTTCAAATGATATTTGATCAAGTATTTTTATTGTATGAGATATTATATCAGATTTTAATTCTGTTAATTGAGATGCAATTATCTCTCTATTTGATGATTCATCTATTTTCTTATTAAAATCATTTAATAAATTAATAAGATTTTGATTTAATACATTACTGAAATCCTCTATTCTAGGAATCTCTCTAATATCATCAATTGTACTTAAGATATTAATTCGTTCTCTTTGTTCTTGTATTATATTTTTTATTTTTGTAACTTCTTCTTCTAATGTATTTTTAGTTAATTCATCTACATCTACACTAATATTCTCAAGCTTTTGTTCTATTGATTTTATATTTGATAAAATTAATTTATCAGCATTTTCATTATTTGTTGTTGTAAAATCTATTTTATCAAGTTTATTCTCTAAAGAGTCTAATTTTTCAAACTCATTTCTTATTACTTCTAAAGTATTTGTATTATCTTGTTTTAATTCATTTTGGAAATCTGAAATTAAAGATGCAAGATATTCAAATTTAACTTCAATTTTAGATAAATTATCTTTAGCTAAATTAGTAATTCTATCAGTATTTGTAAAAACTGCAGTAGATAAAGATACAAATTCTTCCTTTATAATAGAAACTTGATGTGTTATATCTTCATCAATATTTGAATCTACCTTTTTTAATTCTGTTAGTAATATCTGTATTTTATTATTAATATTATCAAATTCTTCTTTATTATTTAAAATATTTTTTATTTCATTTGAGCTAACAGATATTACATTTGAAATATTTTCAAATTCTTTTTTAACTTCTTCAATATGAGTAGAATTTGATGAAGCTATACTTAGCTCTAAATTATTTAATTTATCTAAAATATTAGATGTTTTATTACTTAAATTCTCAATATCTTCTTTATTATTTAAGATGTCTTTTATTTCATTTGTATTAAGAAATAATAAATTGGAAATACTTTCAAATTCTTTTCTTATTTCTTCTATTTGAGTTAAATTTATTGTATTTATATTAGCTTCAAAATTATTTAATCTATTTATTATTCCATTTAATTTACTTTTTAAATTTTCAATATCATCTTTATCATTTAAAATCTCTTTTATTTCATTTGTATTTACGGATAATAAATTTGAAACAACTTCAATTTCTTTCCTTATTGCTTCTATTTGAGAAGCATTTGATAAATTTATACTTCCTTCTAAATTATTTAATTTTCCTAAAATATTACTTGTTTTACTTTGTAAATTATCAATATCATCTTTATTATTTAGAATATCTTTTATTTCATTTGTATTTGCTGATAATAAATTTGAAACAACTTCAAATTCTTTTCTTATTTCTTCTATTTGGATAGAATTTGATGAACTTATATTTGCTTCAATATTATTTAAATTAGCAAGAATTATATTACTATTTTCTTTAAGAACTTCAAAGCCTTCCTGCTTATTAAATATGTCATTTATACTAGAAGTTATTGATTGGAATTCCTTAGAATAATTTAATATATCTTGTTTAATATTTTCTAAATTCTTGTTACTATCACTAAAATTAGTCTCAATAGAATTTAAAATATCATATACTTTTGAATTTGTATTATCTATCTTATCTTTAATAAAATCAAAATTATTTGATATTGAATAATCTTGAGATTCAATTTTTTGAATTAATGCATCATATATATTATCGACTCGTTTTGATATTTCATTAATAATTAAATCTACATTATTTGTTGAGTTATTTATTACAAAATCTTTTAATTCATTGTGGAGATTAAATATTTCATTTTTGAAATTATCAAAATATTCTTCTGATAAAACTTTGTTAATTATTTTATTTGTTTCTTGAAGTAAATTTTTCAAAATATCATTCAAGGAATTAAATTCATTATCAAATTTATTTGAAATTATAATATCTTTAATAGAATTAATATTATCAATAATATTTTGACAATTATTTGAACTATTTTCAATTGAGTTTTTAAAGCTATCAATTATTGTATTATTAGCAATATCTATGCGTTTAACAATATCATCCTGAATATTTTCTAATGATTGATTTGTTGAATCAGACTTTGCCTCTGCATAATTTTTTATTTCTTCAATTACATTTATAACTTGTTGTACTAATTCTTGTCCGTTTGAACTTTGTTTATCATCAATTTGAGATAATTTTACTTGTATTAATTTAATTTGAGTAGACAAATCATTATTTATTGTTGAACTATTTTCATTTATTAGTATACTCAAATTCTCAAATAATGGTTTAATTTCAACAAACTCTTCTTTTAATTTATCAGAAATAAAAGTATTTATTTCATTTAACCCACCTAAGTGCTCGTTTATTAAATCAATAATTAATTGTAATTTTTGAACATTATTTGAATCATTATTATTGATCTGGTTAAAATATTGATCAATTTGTTCATTAAATTTTTCATATTTAAAGTTTAAATTATCGTGAAAACTATTTGCTTTTTCGATAATTGACTGTTTAATATCATTAAAATTACTATATATATCTGGAGTTTTATCTAGTTGAATATCTTTTAATTCTTCGATCTTATTAATAATTACTTGTTCTGAATAATCTATTTTTTGAGGAATTAAACTAATTTTTGATTCTACATTATTAATAGATTCTTCTAATACAGATTTATATTCATCTGAAATTGTTGATATCGCATTAGAAATATATTTTATATTATCAATAATTTCAAGTTTATTATTATATGATGAATCTTCAACTCTTTGAATTAAAGAATTAATATCTGAAGTAATAGAAGATATTTTTGATAAAATATTTTCTTCACTATTATTATTAGCATCTTTCAAATCACTAATTGCTTTTTCTAAATTGTATTGTAAGGTTGAAAGAACATCTTTTATACTTAATGTTAATGCTTCGCTTTTTTCATTGAAAACATCATTATTAGTAGATAATGAATTATTAATATTATCTACAATTTTAGAAATATTATCGTTATTGGCTTGAATTAAATTTAATATTTGCTCTCTTGTATTATTTATATTTGTATGTACAAATTCTATATTATTAGTTGTATTACAAGAATTTTTTTCAGATTCTTGTTCAATTTTTTCATCTAGAGATTTAATTTCATACTTAATTGATTCTATATTTTCATTTATATTATTATTTTGAATTTGTATAGATAAATCTTCAGATGTTTGATATATTTTTTCTGCTACATCATCAAGTTTTTCTGAAATATTTGCTTGTAAATTTTGAATATTATAATTTAAGCTATCTTTTAAAGCATCATCTTTTGCTGTTGAGTTTGATTGATTGATTAAATTAGTAATATCTAATTTTATGCTATTTAACCCATTATTAACTTGATTATTTGAAACATTAATACTATTAATTAATTCATCTCTTGTATAATCTATATTTTTATTTATATTATTAGTATTTTCAATACTTTTGTCATTCTCTGAAATAAGATTATTTACAATATCACCTGTTAACGTTTTCAAATCTGAAGATAATGTTTCCATTTTTTCATTTAACAATTCTGCAGATGTTGAAATATTAGAATTTATTAAATCTGATTTATTTGAAATATTGTCATTGATATTCTCAAATTCATTAAACATTCTATCAGATTTAACTTGTAAATTAATAATTTTATCATTGTTTTCATTGTTGGAAAAATTAATTTTATTTGATATTTCATCAAATTTTGATACTAAATCTGAATCATTATTTATAAAATAATTTGCTAATTTATCAGTTACATTTTTCACCTCTTGAGAAACCGTATCTAATTTCTCAGTAATTTCTAAAGATTGCTTATCAAGATTATTATTTATATTTGAAATATTATCTTTAATTCCAGATACAGATACATCTAATGAATCTCTAATAGCTTCATTTATATGCTGCATTTGAGAAAACATTGTACTCTTTGTTTCAAATATTCCGTTTGCCAAATTATCAAGTTTTTCAATCCAAACATCATTATTTTCATTAATATTTGAATTTATTTCTTGTGTTACTGCTTGAATTGAGCTATTAATATTTTCTAATTTATTCTTTAAATATTCATTATTATCATTATATTTTGTATTATTAAATAACTCATTTCTTATTGAATCAATTGTTTCTGATATAAAATGTAATTTATCATTTAGTTCATTTTTTGAACTCCCAATATTTTGATTTAATGAACCAGAAAGTTCCTTTAAATCATTATCAATATGATTTAATTGTTCCATTAAAGCACTATTATTTTCAGACATAGATAATGATAAATTTGATAATACGAACTTAATATCAGAATTAACAGCATCTATTTTCTCAAAAGTATTTTGTTGTAGCTGAGAGTAATCTGTTTTTGTTTCAATTTGATATAGCTTTTCTTCAGCTCTATCAAATCTTGCTTGAAATGTCTCAGAAATTTCTGAAATCTTTCCTGTTACCTGAAATATTAATGTTGGAAGTTCTGTATTTAAATCATTTATTTTATCATACAAATTTGAAATATAATTATTTAAATCTCCATCAAAGTCTGTATTTAATTTTTTTACATCATTTGAAATATCTAAAATAAGTTGATATGTTTGTGAAATATTTTTTAGAGTTTCTTCTGCATTGTTATTATGATTTAAAATTAAATCTGACAATATTGACTTCAATCCATTATCAATATTTATTAACTTATTTTCAATATTTGAATCTAGTTGAGTAGTGTTATTTTGTAATTTTTCATTTAAAGAATTTATAGTAACTGAAAGTTCATTTATAGTAGACGTAATTTTATTTGTATTATTTTCTTCTAATAAAATTAACTCTGTTTTTAAATCTGTTGAAATTCCTAGCAATGAATTAATTTTATCAATTAATTCATTAGTTATTTCTTTAGAACTAGATGAAATATTTGTATTTATACTTAACAAATCATTTTTAATAGCAGAAATATAATCTGATAATGTCGAAATTGTATTTGTTGTATTGTTATCAATTTTTAATGAAATACCATGGGATAATTCTGTAAAATGATTAATATTATTAATTATACTATTATAGTTATCCTTATCAAATGTTGAAAACTCATGTTTAAAACTATCTAACTTATTATTAACATCATTTAATTGTGTATTAAATGTATTTAAGATATTTGATAAAGACTCTTTATTTTCAATGCTTACACGTTCAGTAGCATTTGCAATTACTTCAGTAATATTATTATTAACTTGAGTTACAGAATCACTTAATCTAGCAAGATGAGAATTAAAATCAGCTAAATTTACTGCTGTTAAAATTCTTTTTAAATCTTGATTTGTTTCTAATAAATCATTACAAACAATATTAGTTTCATTTCCAATATCATTAACTACATTTAATAATTCTGTTTTAAATTGTTTGAAATCAAAATTTTCAGTAGAAGATCTTACAACACTTTCTAAATATTCTAGTTGAGAAATCAACTGTTTACTTTTTTCATCAGAATTATTTATTATTACAGATTTTATTTCATTAATTGCACCAATTGAAGTATTAACAGCATTTGTTAAATGTCCTATTGAATCTTTATCAGCAGTATTATCAAGACTATCTCTTATTTCATCATTTTTTGTTATCAAATTAAGAATTAATTCTTTTGACTCATTAAAATCACCTAATGTAACTAATCTATTTATACTTTCGTTAAATTCCTCATTTTTTTTATCAATCATTGAGATTGCAGAAAGTATAGTATTAGATATTGTATGAATATCTTCTATTGACTTCCCATATTTGTCACTTAAATTACTTGCGGCAAGTCTATCAAAGCTTGATGATAAATCTTTGAAATTATTATTGATATTTAAGATAATACTCTCAAATCCATTATTAATTCTTGTTATATCAAATTTCAAAGTAGAAATATTCTTAATTATTTCATTTTTTTGAGTATCATCTGCTCTTAATGCTTCTAATCTTAATGTGATTTCTGTTAAAGCATCTTTTTGAGCAACTACTTCTTTTGAAAACACAGCTAAATTTGTTGCAATAATATCAAATAATTTTCTAATTTCAGATGATTTTAAATTTTCATCATTGTTTTTTAACAAGTTATTAATAGCAGTTTCAATCTCAGAAAATTTTGCAACAACAAAACCGTGGCGTTCTTCAAGATTTGTTTTTACTTCACCAATCAGAAGCTTTATTAAATCAGCATTTTCTTCTAAATTAAGATTATCAAGTTTACTATTTATAGATGATAATACTTTATCCATCCCTGAAAAATTTAATACACCTTGTGCTCTCATTGAGTTAATTAAATTAGTAATTTTCTCAAAATTAGTTTTTATATCTTCTAGATTGTTAATTTCTGCCATTTTTACGTCCTATTTTGTATACAAATATCCATAAAAATTTTATCATAAACATATAGAAGATAAAAAGTATATAAGCATTTCAAGGGAATGTATTTGTAATATTTCTTAATTTAATAATTTAGAACGAATAATTTTTTCTATTTTTTTAGAGGCAGTCCCATCCCCATAAGGGTTTTGAGCCTGTAATCTAGTTTCTAACTTATCTTTTGATAAAACATTCTCGCTATATTCTAAAATTTTATCGTAATCAGCCCCTACTAAAACAGATACACCTGCTTCTATACCTTCTTTTCGTTCTGTTTCATATCTCATAACTAAAGTTGGACAACTGAATGATGGTGCTTCCTCCTGAATTCCACCAGAATCAGTTAAAATTAATTTTGCATGTTTCATTAAATAAACCAAATAAGGATAATCTAATGGTGTTAGTAATTTAATATTATCTAAACAACCTAATCTTTCGTGTATTTTATTTTTTACATTAGGATTTGGATGTACTGGAATTACAAAAGTATGATCCACATATTTTGTTGCCAAATATGAAATTGCTTCAATTATTCTATCAATTCTTTCTCCGTGATTTTCACGTCTATGTGCTGTGATTAAAACCAATTTATCATCAATAGTTATATTTTTATCTAGAAAATATTTTTTTGACTGTTCTATTACATCATCAGAAAGACAGAATAATGCATCAATTACAGTATTTCCTACAATATGAATTTTATCTTCAGAAATATTTTCTTTTAATAATGCTTCTTTATTAACGCTTGTAGGTGCAAAATGAACATCAGCAACTCTACTTGTCATTTGACGCATAACTTCTTCTGGGAATGGTTCATATATATCATAAGAACGCAACCCAGCTTCAACATGATATACTGGAACTTTATGGTAAAAACTTGTTAATGCACCACAAAGAACAGTCATTGTATCACCTTGAACAATTGTTGCATCGATATTATATTCATTAAATACGCTATCAAGAGAGGTTAAAATCTTTGTTTGAACTCCTGCTAGAGATTGATTCTCTCTCATGCAATCTAAATTAATATCAGCTTTTAACCCAAAATAATTTAAAGTCTGATTTGATAATTCTTTTTGTTGCTCTGTATTACAAATCAACACGTTGTAATCTCTTGGATATTTTTTTAATTCCAAAATCACTGGTGCTAATTTTATTATTTCTGGTCTTGTTCCAAATATAAATATTATTGTTTTCATATTTGAATTATAAAATAAACATAAATTATTTTACAATCTTTATATTATTGTGTTATTTTAATCTTATGATTACGCTTTTCTTAGATTTTGATGGTGTATTATTTGATACTTTAAAAGAAGCATACGTTTTATGCAGACATGTATGTTGGGGGACAGATATATTTGCATCAATTGAACCTGAAATATATGCTAAATTCTTTAGATATAAGTTTTTAGTATTTAATTCTTGGCAATATTTTTATTTAATGAAAGTGCTCAAAGAATATGAAAATCTTTCTGATAAAGAATTTATTAATAAATATAACTACTATATTAATCATAGAATAAAAAATGAAGAAGATTTATTTGAAAAAACATATATGGAAAAAAGAAAATGGTTAATTGAAAATTATCCTGAATATGTTGATAAATTGGAAGAAAAATTTCCTTTTCTTGATATGATTAATACCCTTGATAGAAACAAATATGATATTTTAGTCGTTTCAAGAAAAAATTCTTTTGCAATTAAACGTAAAGGAATTGACTATAAAATTATTGGAAAAGAAGAACTTTTAAATGTTGTTAACAAATCAGAATTTTTAGAAACATACATTAAAGAAAATAAGCCAGAAAAAGCATTCTTTGTTGATGATAATTCTCATAATTTACTCCCTTGTAAGGATATAAAAAATCTTACTTGCATTCTTGCGGGATGGGGAAATATTGGAATTAATGAAAAAGGACTATCTCAAGAAGAAGCTTTTAAGTTAATCTTGACAAATTAAAAAAAAAGTTGCAGAATAATAACCGTGTAGTTAATTTTTATATTATTTGATTATTGTGAGGTGTGTATGTTAGTAAATTCTGTTAACGGAGCAACAAGTTCTAAATCTATTCATTTCTCTGCGAAAAACAAAAAAAATAGTTCCACAAGTTCAAACCAACAAAATAGTTCATTAAAGAATAATACAGCATTAATGGTTGGTGCTACTGCTGTTAGTGTAGCTGCAATTGCAGGACTTGCTATTGCTGGACGTAGAGGCATGTTAGGTGAAAAAGTCCAAAAATTCTTAGGAGGTAAGACCAAAAAACTTACTTCTAATCACACAAAAACAGAAAACAAATCCGTAACAGAAAACAAACCAGTAACAGGAAATAAACCAGTACCAGAAAACAAACCTGCTCCAGAAAACAAACCTGCTCCAGAAAACAAACCTGCTCCAGAAAACAAACCTGTTGCAGAAAACAAACCTGCTCCAGAAAACAAACCTGCTCCAGAAAACAAACCTGCTCCAGAAAACAAACCTGCTCCAGAAAACAAACCTGCTCCAGAAAACAAACCTGCTCCAGAAAACAAACC
>CASFGO010000028.1 GCA_949294335.1 uncultured bacterium
AAATGATCTAATGGTTTTTCTCTAAGTTTTGCAGCCTCTATTGTAATTTTTAATGTTTCTTTTAAAGCTGATTGTCCTATATAATCTTCAAATGTTTTTGGTCGAATACTATTTTCAAATGTCTTATCGTATTCGATACTCTCTGTCTTTATTATTGGATTTTTTTGTTTCAAATTTTGATTTTCAAAATTATTATCATCTGATACTATTGCCATAAAAAAATTATATCATGTTTAATATTCTTATCAAAATATTAATGAAGTGTTTTTATATAATTGTCGATTCCATTTGAAATTCCCTGTGCAACTTTTTTATAATAATCCTTTGATTTATAAATCTTTGTATCTTCAGGATTAACTAAAAATACAGTCTCTACTAATACCCCAACATACTCTGTAGGTCTTATAACAGCAAAACTTGCTTGTTTTACCCCATTATCTTTTGTTCCTAAAGAAGTTGTAATTTCTTTTTGTACACAACAGGCTAAAGGCTGAGAAAAATTATTATAATAATAAGTTTCACTACCCCTATAATCATTCGGATTTTTATTCTCAGGAATTGAATTCATATGAAGACTTACAAAAATAACACCATTTTTATTTATTGCATAATTTACTCTATCTTTTAAAGACATAAACTTATCAGCACTTCTTGTCATTGAAACATTATATCCACGTGATTTTAACTCTTTTTTCACCGCTTTAGCAGCTTTTAGATTTAAGTCTTTTTCTAAATCACACATACACCCAATCGCCCCAGGTTCTTTCCCGCCATGACCTGCATCAATTACTATTCGAGGATGATTAATATCTATATTAGGGATTGATATATTCAATAAACCATCACGCATTTTGACACTATAACAATATGGAGGATTTAATAATATTTGAGAATAAAATATTTCATTAGGACGATTTGCTACATTATACACTTCTATTTGTAATAAATTATTCTCTAATACAGCCGAATATGGTAGATTTTTTGAAAATCTATAAGAATAAGTTTCTGAGAAAGCATCTGTCTTTAAACTTTCACCTCTAAATTCTCCAACAAAAGTATTTTCCCTTTGTTCTGGAATTATATCTTTTGAAAATACCCAAGCTGATAAATCAGGAGATAAATAAACCCTTGAAAACTCATTCTTAAAGCCAGTTATCTGTAAATCAGTATTTTTAGGTAAATAACCCAACCTGTTCATTCCAAAATCTATAGGTGTTGAACGCAATATAACATTATCTACTATTGTCTTATAATCTTGAATTGGAAATTCGACTAATTTTGTTTCATTTGATATTGGCTGAATATAGTTAACAACATATTTATCTAAAATTAATGAATTCTCACTATTTTTAATATTAAAAATATTTTCTCCAGATTTTAATTTGAAACTCTCTGCAAATGAGCCATTTTTACTTGACTTAACTTTTACATCATTTATCCATAAAGTTTCTTTTTTATCAGTTCTCCCAACAAAAAAAACTCCATCATCAGATAATGTAATATTTTTATCTAATGGAAAAGCTATATCATAAGAATAAACCGGTAATATGTTTATCAATGAAATTATTAATAAAAATATTTTTTTCATAATTAAATTTTAAATAAAATTTTAAAACTAAAAAGAACTATTTGATGGATATAAATCTCATATCAATAGAGTATTTTCAAAAAAAGAAACACATGAGATTATGTAATATAAGAGGATATGTCGTGAATTTAGGGATATTACTATTAGGTTTTATAGGCATTATTGTTGTATTTTCAAGCCAATTAGCAAATGGGCTTTCTATCAGAATGCTCCTACAACCAACAGCTTTTATTATAGTAATAGGTGGAACATTATGCGCTACACTTCTTAATTTTGACAAAAAAACTCTTATTATTGCAATTAAAAATGCAATTAATATTTTTAGAATGGAAAAATCAAATACAAATCAAATAATTAAAGAAATAATGCAACTATCAATATATGCAAGAAAAAATGGAATTCTAGCACTGGGAAATGTCCTTAATGATGTATCTGATTCATTTTTAGCTAGAGGACTTCAATTAGTAGTAGATATAGGAAACCCTCAATTAATTTATGACATTTTATCTTCAGAAATTGCATTTGAAGAAGAAGAAGAATTAATTAGCTCTAGAGTATTTGAAGCTTTAGGCGGATATGCACCTACATTTGGTTTGGTAGGTGCAGTTTTAGGTCTTATACATGTTCTAAAGGACTTAACAGCAATAGATACTCTAGGCTATGGTATTGCGACAGCTTTTGTTTCAACATTATATGGCGTAGGGATTGCCAACATTATATTCCTTCCAATTGCTGGAAATCTTAAACAAAAAACAAGAGAAAAAATTCTATTTAAAGAATTAATATTACAAGGAATTATCTCAATTTGCCTTCAAGAAAGCCCTACAATTCTTGAAGAAAAACTGATGGGATATACAAGAATTCACGATAGAGGTTAATTTTGCTTAAAGATTATGATTATAACAACTCAAAAGACTATATTAACCGTTGGGTTATATCTTATGCAGATTTAGTAACTCTTCTTCTTGCATTATTTTTAGTAATGTACGCAATTAATACAAGCAACCTTAAGGCTGATGCTCTTGGGAAAAGCAATACTACCATAAATGCAGAATTAAAAAAAAGACAAACAGTCAAAATGCCAGAATTACAAAAAGAATTACTTTCAGAATTTCAAAATAATGAAAATGTTATTTTATTAAAAGATACAAGAGGACTGATTATAAGGCTTAAAGATAATATCCTTTTTGGTTCTGCAGAATCAGAAATTCAACCAGAAGCATACGAAACATTAAATAAAATTATAGATATTTTGTCAAAAATAGATAATCCTGTTATAATAGAAGGGCATACAGATTCATTTCCAATAAAATCAAAAAAATATTCATCAAATTGGGAATTATCTACTGCAAGAGCAACAAGTGTTATTGATTATCTTGTTGAATCAAAACGAATAAATCCTAGAAGATTGTCAGCAGTCGGTTATGGGGAATTTGTTCCTATTGCAGAGAATACATCAAATAGTGGTAGGACAAAGAATAGAAGAGTTGATATAATAATATTGAATAATAATACTGGAGATTAATATGGCTAACGACGAAATAGATTTAAAAAGACAAATTCAAAATTCTAATAAAACTCCTAATGAATTTTTGAAAACAATAATTATTAACTTAGTTTCTACAACATTACTATGTATTATTTTTATATGTGCAAATTTTATTATTCAAACAAACTTATTAAATACAAAACTTGCATCACTTAATAATACTAATACTGAAGCTGATTATGCAGCTGATGAAGAAACAGAAGTAGTAAAACATGGCGTAATTGTTGATTTAGGAGATTTTGTTCTTAATCTTGCAGATCCTAATAGCCGTAGATATCTTAAAACAAATGTTGCTCTAGAAATTAGTCAATCAGAACAAGAAGCAGAACCAAAACCAGAAACTAAAAAATCTGGACACGGACACGGTGGTGAAGAGGAAGCAGCAACTCCTCAACAAACTGACTTAGAAAAAAGATTAACTGAATATAAGCCTGCAATTAGAGATGCTATTATTACCACTTTATCAAGCAAAACAGTAGCAGAACTTTCTACAGTTGCAGGAAAAGAACTTGCAAAAGAACAAATTATGTCAGCTGTTAATGGAATTCTTGCAGGACAAAATGAAGTTTTAAGAGTAAGTTTTGGACAATTTATTATCCAATAATTTGGTAATATAGGGATGGACGAAAATAAAACACAAACATTAAATAATGACAATAATGATTCATCAAACTTTATGGAAGGTATTGATGTTAATGAGTTTAGAAAAGGTTATAAATTATATAACTTCAGAAGACCTGATAAATTTTCTAAAGATACATTAAGAGCATTGCAAGATGTTCATAGAGAATTTTCTAAACAAATTTCAATGATTTTAACTGGATACCTTCGTATGAAAGTTAATATTGATATCGTATCAGTTGACCAACTTACTTATGATGAATTTGTTAACTCTATGCCACCAAGTATGAGTGTTGGAATTTTTGAATTCAATCCACTGCCAGGACAAATTCTCTATGGTATTACATATGAAGTATTATCATGTATTGTTGACCGTATGCTTGGGGGAAAAGGAGATGCAACACAACAATATAAAGAATTAACTGATGTTGAAACATCTTTGACAAAAAAAATTATTGATATAATTATTAAGACACTTAATGATTCTTGGACAAGTATTATCCCTGTTGAGTATTCATTAGTTGGATTAGACAATGGTTTTCAATCTATTCAAGTAGCAGCGCCTGGGGAAATTGTAGCATTACTAACTTTTGAAATACAAGTTTCTGAAAAAACTTTTGGATTAGCAAGCCTTTGTTTCCCATATCCTGTATTGGAAACTGTAATTCCTCACTTAACATCGCAACATATTTTCCAAACTAAAGGTATTGTTGCTACAAGTGAAGAAAGACAAAGAATGATTCAAAAATTAAATCCATCAATGATGGATATAAGAGCCCAATTTGGGACTTGTAATATTACTCTTGAAGAATTTTTAAAATTATCAGTTGGTGACATTTTAATGCTTGATGAAACAATTGATAAAGACCTAATTGTAAAAATAAATGGTGTTAAAAAATTCTTTGCAAGACCTGGTATCTTAAAAAACAATGTTTGTGTTAAAATAACAGATATCTACGATGAAATGTATGATTTAATGAGAAATTATGAATAGAGGGGGTTTTAATGTTTGATGAACAGAGACCAGATGAGGATAGTTTTCAAAATTTAAATGATAATATAGAACCAAATTCTGAAGAACAAGTTTTTCAAAGTATTGATGACGAAATCTTTTCTGATACAATTAAAGACTCTTTTAAAAGTAACGAAACAGATTTCTCTAATAATATTGTTAATGATAATAAAGAAAGTGATATTCCAGTAACTGTTCAACCAGTTCAATTTGCTTCTTTTGATGAAGAAGAAAATATACACGGAAAAGAAAATAAAAACCTTGATCTATTAATGAATGTTAACTTACAAATGTCCGTTGAATTAGGAAGAACAGAGTTACCATTCAAAAAAGTTCTTGAATTAACAAGAGGTTCTATTATAAGCCTTGATAAATTAGCAGGTGAACCTGTTGAGTTATTTGCTAATGGCAAACTTGTTGCTTTTGGTGAAGTTGTTGTTATTGAAGATAATTTTGGTTTAAGAATTACAAGTATAGCAGCACCTGAAGAAAGACTTAAAACAGTTCACGAAACTACTACTGAAAAATAATAGGTTCTTATTTAACCAGCTAATCTTCTTGATTGATTATAATTTGCTGACATTGCATTAACAGCATAACATGCAATTGATAATCTTCTTGATAGTTTCATTTGTGTCATTGTATTTGTTGAAACATAATTCATTATTCTCATTACATCTTCTGCTGAAATTGCAGATTGTTCATATTCATGCTTATCAACTTGTTTGTCTGAATATTTTTGAACTAATAATTTATCAATGTGATCTTTTGCCCCAATAGCCATATTACTTAATCCCCTTAATAATCCCCTATGTATATATAAAGAATATTGTGATTAAATAATTGACATCTATAATAACACTTGTTTACATTTGTTTACATTAATATAAATAAAAAAGAAGGAGTTTATAACTCCTTCTTTTTTATATTATAATTTTTCAGTTTTTCTAAATGGTATCAAACTATCGAATTCAGAGTTCAATCCAAAGTAGAATCTTCCGCTACTTTCATCATAATACTTGTGACCAATTGGGAAACCAACACCAAATTGAAGAGCTAACCATTCTGTAATATTAATATATGAACCAAAGCCTACACTATGCAAGAAGTTTTGAGGATAATTATAAATATTATCATGTTCTTTTACCCAGCCAAAATCATAAAATGCTGCAAGTCTAACTCTGTCATCAATAAATTTCAATTTATTCGGTAATATTTTCTTTAAACCTGGAATAGGTGTTCTAATTTCAACTGTACCAGTTACACCATAATCACCAATTAATTCAGCAGGTTGGTAACCTCTTAAAGTATAAGGACCACCTATTTGCATTTGTTCAACTGCATACAAACGATTTGGTGAATATTGCCCGTTAATACGAACTAAACCAATAACTCTACCCCATAATCTTTGAACACGGGTTGCACCTGCTACAATTTTAACAAATGTACTTTGAGGAGAGTTCACATAATTTTCTTTAGTTCCACCAACACCAACATCTACACCTAATGTACCTAACCAACGACCATACTTATCATCTCTTATACCTCTTAAGCCTGATCTGATAACGTATAATTGATAATCAGCCATTGTATAATTTAACGCCTTCGAATACGTATTTGAATCTACAAAATCAATTCCTGTATAAACAACTAAATCAGTTTTAGCATTTTTTATTAAAGGATGAGAAACTTTTATTCCCATAGATTGAGAACGACCACGAACATCAAGACCTCTATAAGGGCCTCCAAGAGAAATATTTGAATTAGAATAATCAAATGAAACTCTTGTACCGTATGGACTTACAGGTATTGAATAGCCGGCCAAAACACCTGTCGATCCTGATGATAAAATTGTTCCTCCATATATTTTATCACCAAAACCTGTTAAATTATCTAATCCTAATAAAAATGAAGCTCTTTGAACACCTGTATATGATCTTCCATAATCATCCCAACCAAAGCTAAATCTTAATGGAAATCTATCTCTTACATCTAATTCTATTTTTGTATTATCTCCATTTTTAGAGATAGTTGATTGTGCTTTGATATATTTTTCTTCATTTATTTCACGTAATGATCCTTGTAATGCTTTAGCGTTAAATACAGTTCCTTCTCTTAAACCATCACGTCCCATCATTACATTTTTTAAATACCAAGTTCTTGCCCATTTATTTCCAGAGATATCAACTTCTTCAATTGTACTTTCTACAACAGAAACTGTTACTACACCATCTTTTATTTCTTGAGCAGGAATATAAGCATAACTTGTTAAATAGCCTCTTGATTGGTAGTAACGGCTAACCCTTAAAGCAAAAGTTAATAAATCCTCGAAATAGATTTCGTGATCAATAATATCATCAGCTAAAGCATTCAATGCTTTATCTTTAATTTTTGTATTTCCTTCATAAACAATTTTGGTTACTTTAAATTTAGGGTTATATATTACACCATCTTTTTCTAAATCTTTTTGAACATCTACCTCAAATCTTTCAGGACCATCATCCTCAGGTGGTTTCATATTCTCTACTGGAGAAATTAGATTTTTCTCAATACTAAAATTTTTAATCTGATTTTGTTGCATTTTCTCATATGCGCCTGCACCACTTGAAGCACCAACACCCTGTAATGCTGATGGCATCATTGGCGAAAATTCAGCTCTTGCAACTTGTTGCAATGCTAGAAATAAAAACAATAATAAACAATTAATATAAATCTTTTTCATCATGCCAGTCTTAATCTCCAAAATAAATCATTTATTGTATTAGTATATTACAAATATAAGATAATTTATACAATTGTTAACATTATTTAATGTTATTAAAAATTTAATATGAATAAGAATTCAAATTACCCATTATTGTGAACACTTGGAGAATTCAATCAATTAAATTTTAAAATAATAATTTAATATAAAATAAGGAGTATAAGAAATGAAAAAAATTATTTTATCCGCATGTTGTGTATTATTATTTTCTCAAGTAAGCTTTGCAAATGATACCAATATAGCTGTTGTAGATTTACAAAAAGTAGTAGATAGTTCATCTCAAGTCAAAGCACTAAAAAAAGAACATTCAACTAAAATTGGCGAACTTAATCAAATAATATCTAAAGCTCAAGCAGAAATTGCAAAAGAAACTGATGCAAAAAAAATTGTAGAAATACAAGATAAATACACAAATCAATTCAATACAAAAAAAGCAGAAATTGACAAAATGTATTCAAGTAAACTTGCAAACATTGAATCTAAGATAAAAACAGAAATTTCTAACAAAGCAAAAGCTGATGGTTATGACTTTGTATTTGCTAAAAGTGTTGCATTATACGGAGGAAAAGATATAACTGCAGATATTTCTAGTATGGTCAATAAAGAAAATTAAAAATATTATACACTCATTTACCCCTGTGCTAAAATTAAATTATGAAAAATTTAGTTTTAGCATCAAAATCACCTAGAAGAAAAGAAATTCTTAAGAAAGCAGGTTTTACATTTGATATTGTAACATCAGATTACGAAGAAGAACTTGATAACAAGGATTTTTCATACCGTAAAATTGAAAATCTTGCAAAAAACAAAGCATTCGGAGCTATCAATAATATCAAGAAACCTGCATTAATAATTAGTGCAGATACTGTTGTTGTACTAGATAATAAAATATTAACGAAACCGATTGATAGGAATGATGCTTTTAAAACACTTCAATCCCTTAGTAATAGGGGGCATGAAGTTGTTACAAGCATATGTATTCTTGATTCAGAAACGAAAAAATATGTTATAAATTCAACAACAACAAAGGTAGAATTCAACCATTTTTCTAATGAAATGATTAATTTTTATATAGATAATTATAAACCTTATGAC
This sequence comes from uncultured bacterium, assembly GCA_949294335.1. Taxonomy (GTDB): domain Bacteria; phylum Cyanobacteriota; class Vampirovibrionia; order Gastranaerophilales; family Gastranaerophilaceae; genus UMGS1585. Next base: position 8,630 of record CASFGO010000028.1, read on the forward strand.
AAAGCAGGCGCATACGGAATTCAAGAATTACCTGAAGGTTACATAAGTAATATAATTGGAGATATTGAAAATGTCATAGGTTTATCATCTAATAGTGTAAAAGAATCTATCCTTCAGCTTGAGAATCTTTTGTAGGAATACCAAGTGAAATTCTTTTATCTTCAGGATTAAACTTAATTATTACCACATTTATTTTTGCACCAACATCTAGTATTGAATTATTTGAGTTTTGGTATTCTACAACTTCATTATGAGGTAATAATGCTTCAACTCCAGAATAAACCTCAACAAAGGCACCAAAATTTTTGATTCGTGTAACAACACCTTCTCGAATATCACCTTCTTTTAAATTATCAGTAACATTTACCCAAGGATCTTCCGTTACATTTTTTAAGCTTAAAGTAATTCTTTGTTTTTCCTTATCAATATCAAAAATTGCAACATCAATTGTTTCACCAATTTTCAACAAATCAGTAGGATGCTCTACCCACTTCCAAGAAATTTGAGACAATGGAAGCAAGCAATCAACTCCACCAATATCAACAAAAGCTCCAAATGATGCAATTCTTACTACCTTACCTTTTACAACCTGACCAACTTCAACTTGTTCAAAGATAACTTTCTTTGCTGACTCAATTGTATCACTATATACCTTTTTATTTGACAATACTAAGTTACTTTGTTCTTCATCCAATGACAATATTTTTAACTCAATTTTGTCACCTACTGAATATTTATTTTCTCTTTCCTGAATTTGACTTGATGGAACAAAACCTTTGATTCCTATTATATCAACTAATATTCCACCCTTAACAATTTGTACAATTTTACCATTTATTATATCATCAGCTTCTTTAATTTTTTCTAATTCTTTCCAAGAATAGACTAAATCTACTTTCTTTCTTGATAACCAAAATTGCCCATTTTCATCAACATCTGAAATAATCAAAAATTCATATTCAGTATCTTTTTCTAAAACATCTTGTATTTTTGAATCATAATCAATAGATGCTTCTTTACGAGGTACAACAGCTATAGACTTTGCACCTATATCAACTAATGCATTATCTGATTCATATCCAAATACGATACCTTTTACTAAATCACCTTTTCTAAATTTGTAATCATAATTGTCTAATAATGACTCGAAATCCTTATCAGAGTAATCTTTTCCCATTCTTTATGCCCTTATTATATAATACAGATATCTTTATTATAACATAGTTTTTCAATTTTGACTAGTGTTTTTAATTAAAATATGCATGAATACTTGAATACAGAGAATAAATATTGCTATTATTTTTATGTTTTATGTATAATAAGAACTATGGAAAAACAAAATTCTATTAAATTTAAACTTGAACAAAGAGAAATAGATACACTAAGCGAATTTGCAACAAAGAGTAGAGATTCAAAAGGACGCAAAAGAGAGGAAGAAGTATCTGAATTAAGAACAGATTTTCAAAGAGATAGAGATAGAATACTACATTCAAAATCTTTTAGGAGATTAAAACATAAAACTCAGGTTTTTCTTGCTCCTTTTGATGATCACTTTAGAACAAGATTAACACATACTCTTGAGGTTTCACAAATTGCAAGAACAATTGCAAGAGCATTAGATTTAAATGAAGACTTAACAGAGGCAATTTCTTTAGGCCACGATTTAGGACATACTCCTTTTGGTCATTGTGGAGAAGGAGTATTAAATGAACTTGTTAATGGCGGATTTCATCATAATATTCAAAGTGTTCGAGTTGTAGAAGTTCTGGAAGATATGAACTTATGCCAAGAAACAATTGATGGAATTTATACACACACTTGGGGTTTTAAACCTAAAACTCCTGAAGCACAAATCGTCCAATACGCAGATAAAATTGCATATATTAATCACGACATAGAAGATTCTATTAGAGCAGGAATTATCTCTGAAAGTGATTTACCTAATGAATGTATAAAATATTTTACATCAAAACCTTCAATAAGATTAAGTAAAATGATATCTGCTGTAATAAATAATTCTATAGGTAAACCAAAAGTTGAAATGGAAAAAGAATGTTGGGAAATGACAACAAAACTACGCAAATGGATGTTTGAAAATATATATGTAGATTCACCTGCTAAAACAGAAGAATGTAAAGCTAGACATATTATTAAAACACTTTTTGAATATTATACAGATGTTATGAAGCAACATTGTGACGACGAAAAGAGAATTGAAAGATTAGTAACTGATTACATTTCAGGAATGACAGATCAATATGCAATAGAAAAATATAAAGAAAAGTTCATCCCTCGACCTTTAATATCTGGTACTAGCGATGAAACTTTTCTAAAAATATTATACGATTTAGATAAATCTACTTTGTAATAAGAGTTTTTGACTTATATTGTATTAAACATTGAGCTAATTGGTCAGGACAACTTGTTGATTTTGGTCCACAAGTTATTCCTTGCAATTTATCAATTACCTCATCTATAGTTAACCCTGTAACAAGTTTTGAAATTCCTTTAAGATTCCCGTTACAACCACCTATAAATTCAATATCAACAATTTTTCCTTCTTTTAGTGCAATATTAATTAATTTTGAACAAGTACCTTGTGTTTGATATTGGATAATTTCTATTTTTGAATCCATTTAAATTCCTCCTCATAAATATTAATATCAACAGTATTACATAATTATTCTGTTTTTAAAAGTATCCTCATTAACTTAAAAAGGTTATTTTAAATTTTTGTTACAGTCAAAAAAAATTAATTTGTATCATAGCATATTTGAATTATCATAAAGAAGGAAAGGGAACTTTATATGAAACTAGGAATTTTGGAAAAGATTTTACCACCAGATAACAAAGTTTTCTTTGATTTATTTGTTGATGCTGCACTAAATTGTAAAAAAAGTGCAATTCTTTATAATGAAGCACTAACAAACGGAATCAATGAAGATATGTTGATGCAGGTGAAGATTTTAAGACGTAAAGGTAGTGATTTAGAAAGAGAAAGTATTGCTCTTTTAAATAGCACTTTTATTACACCTATTGATAGAGAAGATATTCAATTATTAGCTTCAATGCTTAGAAAAATCAATAAAAAAATATGTCAAGCATTTCAAAACTTTTATGCTTATAGAATAGATAAACCAACAGAAGAAATGTACCAACAAGGTAAAATTATTATGAAGGCTACATCTGAAATGACTCATACTGTAAGCTTATTGAAAAAATTACATAAAACAAAAGATATCACTAATTCTAGAGCTACAATGAAAGAAATTGAAACTATTGGTGATGATATTCTTTTAAGAGCTACTAGTGAGTTATTTTCAGGGAAATATGATCCTGTAACAATTATTAAGTTTAGAGATATTTATAAGGACTTGGAGAATGCTTTGGACAGATGTCATTCCGTTGCGGATGAAGTTTTGAACATCGCTCTCAAGAATAGTTAGGTATGACAGTAACGATTTTATGTTTAATTATATTAGTTGGAGTTGCGTTAATATTTGAATTCATTAACGGATTCCATGATTCTGCAAATGCCATATCGATGGCAATTTCAACAAAAGCACTTAGCCCTAGATATGCAGTGTTATATGCAGCACTTTTTGATTGTGCCGGCGCATTATGCGGAACACACGTTGCAAAAACAATTGGTGTCGGAATGGTTGCACACGATGCAATTACTCAACTTGTTATATTATGTGCGTTACTAGGAGCTATAATATGGGGACTTATAACATGGAGATTTGGGATTCCTTCAAGTTCCTCTCATGCTCTAATTGGAGGACTTTTAGGAGCCTCTATCATGCATGCTTATCTTTTATTAGATAAACCATATGATTTACTTCTAAGATTACCTGCATTTCACTTTGAACATCCTGCATTAGAAGTTGTTAATGAACATAATGTTTTAGATTTAGTAATTATTCCTATGATTACATCTCCAATATTTGGTTTTTGTGTTGGAATGATAGTTATATGGATACTATTAAAAATATTTGGTCGTTTAAAACCTGAATTACTTAATAGAACATTTAGAAAATTACAATTAGTATCTTGTGCATTTCTTGCATTCAGCCACGGTTCAAATGATGCTCAAAAAACAATGGGTATTATTACATTATCATTAATAACATTTGGATTTTTAAAAGGTGATACTGATTTTTCTATTCCTCTATGGGTAATATTAATTTGTGCTTTAGCATTATCATGCGGAACAATGACAGGTGGTTGGAGAATCATTAAAACTATGAGCTCTAAAATTGTAAAAATGAAACCTATGCATGGTTTTGCAGTAGAAATGTCAGCATCTGGAATTATATTAACAGCATCTCACTTTGGGATTCCAGTAAGTACAACTCATATCATATCAACAGCAATTATGGGTGTTGGTAGTATGGTAAAAGCGAGTGCCGTAAAATGGGGTATCGTTAAGAGTATAATTACAGCTTGGATTCTGACTATTCCTATTTGTATGGCAGTATCAGGGGGGCTATATTATATCTTATCTAAAACGCCATTAATTGCTTTTGGACAATATAGTTAATTTAATGTAATAACTTGGCAAGATATGCAACAGTTCTAGGGAAATATTGCTGCCAATAATGAGATCTTAAAGCCTGAGTTCTATTTTTAGGACTTAGGCTTAATATTGTATTTGTCTCGGCAATTCCTTCCATAATAGCTTTGTCTCTGCCTAAATAATGATAATCTGCAGCAAAATAACCTATATGATTTTGCTCTGCATCTGAGAAAAAGTTACGAAATGCTTCTTTTTCCTCATTATAAATTTTATTTAAAACATTATCATCATTTATTTTTTCACTAATTTCTTTAAATTCTAATTCATCTTTACCATGCCCTATTTCGTGAAGTAGTATTGAAGGATCTAAATATTTTTCATTCATTCCAATCAATTGTGTTTTGGGGTTGTAAGCTGCATTTTCACATAAATTATTTTTTGATATTGATTTTATATCCATTGTTTTTAAGGCAAACAAATCTTCACCAGGTAATTGCTTTAATAATGGTAAAATATCAGATTTAGTACCTTTTGTGAAATTTTCTAACTCTATATTAACAACTTTACCTGATTGTAAATCTTTAACAATCATATTATCTTCAATTATTTTTATATCAAATTTTTTATTATTTCTTGATGAAACAAAATGATTATCATCTACAACTTCAAAAGTCAAAGATTGATTTAATAATTCTTCTCCATCTGCAGTCTTAATTTTATAGTCTACAATTCTATTTCCTAGAGGATCGTCTTCATATCTATAATATGATGTTGTTCCATCTAAGGATTCCATATTTTTTTCAATAAGGGTATTTCCTGATTCTGTTATTTTAGCTGTACTTATATTTTTAATTCTCCCATCAGGATATTTCTTTTGGACATCATAAATACCATTAATTTCTGAAGGTTTTATTTCTTCTGTATACAATAATTTGTTTTTATTATCATATTTTTCAATAACTTGAGAATCCAATTCTTTATATTCATAATATCTATCTTTTTTGATATTATTCCGTTGTTTTACTACCACATGATGTTTATAATCCCTTTGTTCTATATATGTTGAATTTGAATATTTCTTCTCTATAACATCCGAAATTGGTTCACTATCTTTCAAATTATAAAGCAATTTAGAAGTTGTTGGATAATCGTCTTGAGTTATTTCAATAATCTCTGAAGAATTACCATTATATTTAAATTTAAGAGTATCAATATTTTTATCTTTTAAATAATCTTTTAAAAATTCTTTAAATTTTAATAATTTTTCTTCAGGTAAATTTTGGAACTTACCAGTAGTATAATATTTAGGGTTTAATCCCAATTCAGCAAAATTTACTCTTTCTAATTTTTCTATATCTTTAATATCTGAGCCAAACATAAAATTTGAAAAAGTATCCCTTGATAACATTGGTAATTTCATACTCATATATTTATTTAAAGTATCAATTAATGGAGGATGGCATTTTCTTCCTGGAACTCCATTTAATTCTTTTGTTCCCATAGATAGCATAAAATCTAATGTATCTTTTGATAACTTTTCATCTTTTAGTATGTTTGTATAATTATCTTTTACCGGCCACTTTAACATATATAATTTATAAAATGTATCAAAAGCCTTATCATTTTCTTCTAAGGATAAACAAGAAGATAAATGCTTTATTGTGTGAAGACCAACTTCTCGTGGATTATCCAAATATAAATCTATATATTTATTTAATTTATCAAATCTTAATTTAGGTTCTTTTGAACCAATTTTATCAAATGCAGCATCATATATTTCTGATACATCATTATCATTAGATGCTTGAAGTAAGCGTTTTATTGTATTTATATTTTCCTCTGATAATTCTTCTATCGGAATATTTAGTGTTTTTAAAATATGATGAACATTCTCTTTTGCTTGATATCCTGAATTGAGGAAATCATCAATTAAATTTACTGAATTTATATTATAATCTACTTTGGATAAAGAATTTCTATCTGATTTTATATCTGTAATCATATCTAAAATAGTAGAAAAATTTTTTCGATCTTTTATTGATTTTGTTAATTCAATAAATTCATCTTTTTCTTTTTTTTGTTCAGGTTCAAATGTTGATAAAATTTTTGTTACTTGGTTTATTTGCCAAGATTCTAAATTTGCATTTTTTAAATCATTATATGAATTTAAAACATCTTGCGAAAATTTTCCTTTTGAATTTTTTGCATGAAATAAATCATTTAATACATCATTAAGTTTTGAATCATTTTTTATTCTTGATTCTGCATAGTTTATAGCTTCTATATCTATATTATTATCATTATCTTTTAACATGCTTAAAATTCTTTCAGGAGAACGCAATAGATAAGGAGTTAAATATTCAGAATTACCAGATAAAAAATTAATTAGAGGTTTAATAAATTTACCCTCAGAATCTTTTACTTTCTTTAAAAAAGACAAATCAAAACCGTAAGCAGTTTTTGATTTAATCAGCAAATCTTTTGATAATTCTAATACTTTATTATTAACCACACCATTTTCTTTTGAAGAACTGAACACCTGCATAATATTTGGCATTCCTGGTTTTCGTTCTCGTAATTCTTCAAAAATTTCTAAACTGTTACGCGCAATTGTTCCATCCGAATTAGATATTATATTGGTTATCCTTTGTTTATAAGCAGGATCGTCAAGACCTATTTTTTTAAAATAATCTTCAATCTCCTTTTGTGATAAATAATCTTCTTTATGATTTATTCCTACATATGCCTTCAAAACAGATATTTCAGGATATTTACAATCTAATTTTGTTTTTTCAGTTTGCATACTAACATCTGATTTAGCATCTGATGTTTTTAGATTTTGCTTTTTAATATCAATTGAATTTAATGTAGTATTATTAACTTCCATAATATATATAAAAGAATTAATATTAAATTATTGACAGAATAATTGGAAAATGTAACAAATTTAATTATTTTATTAAGTCTTTTTCATACATAAACCAATAATCTAAGCATAAATAATTTGCAACTGTTTTAAAGCGATTTACATATCTATCTTCATATTGAGGATTTTCTAAAATAAGAACAACAGCAGGTTTTCTATGAGTTTTTATCCCATAGTAGAGAGCTTGACCTATACTTTCTGCCCATTTAGATGCAAAATCAAATTCAACAGCATGTGTTTTGGTTAAACAATCTACCCTTGCACCATCATTTAGTATGTATTCTGTTTGGCCACAATGATTTCTACACCATACTGCTTGATATTCTTTTTCGTAGTGCAAACGTTTTGAATACACTGGTATTGATATTACTGATATTAATAATATTAAAAGGATTAATCTTCTCATCAATTACATGATAAACGATTAATCCTCAATTTATTTAATATATTTTCATTTATTTTGCATAAAAGAATATTGATGTAATAATTCCTACAACAAAACAATAATATGCAAAAACTTTTAATGAATATTTTGCTAAAAATTTCAGGAAATATTTGATACATAAATAACCAACAAATCCTGAAACAAATGTTCCAATAATGATATCTACCCAGTTATATGTAGCTAATTCAGTCATATCTATTTTTACAAAAGGATAAACCATTGAAGCCCCCAAAATAATTGGGATACTTAGTAAAAATGAATATCTTGCAGCTGTTACCCTATCTACTTTATTAAACAAACCTGTTGCAATTGTCCAACCTGAACGAGAAAAACCTGGTAAAGCAGCAATACCTTGTGCTATTGCCATTAAAATAGATGTTTTAAAATTCATTTCAGATAACTTATTTTGAACTTTGTCAGAATATTTTTCACTAAAGTATAATATAAAACCAGTTATAAAAAGTAGAATTCCAACAATTACAGGAGAATAAACCAATTTTTCAGCAACTTCATTTAATGGATATGCAATTAAAACCGTTATAACTGTACCTAACATAATATATAAACCTAATTTACAATTATGCTCTGAATAATTTTTTGTTTTAATACCATTTATTAAAGCCATTAAAATTTCCATAACTTCTTTTCTAAAGAATATTAAAACCGCAATCAAAGTTCCTAAATGAAGCATTATATCAACAAACACTTCTTGATTAGATTGCTGATGTATTGGCATATTATTAAATACTTTATAAAAATTTGAAGTAAATACAAGATGAGCCGAGCTCGAAATTGGTAAAAATTCACTCAAACCTTGTACTATTCCCATAAATATTATTTGTAATAATTCCATTTATTAATCCTCATAATAACTTGCACAAGATGTAGCTGTTTCCCAAATAGAAATTTTACTTATATTTGGAATAACTTCTTTTAATTTTGTATAAATATATTTTGAAAGTACTTCACTACTTGGGCTTATTCCTTTAAAATCATCAAGCTCATTAATATCTTTATGATCTAACAAATCTAAAACTTTTTTCAATTCTTTTTTTAAGACTTTATAGTCAATTAAAATATTACTTTTATCTAACTCAGTACCTTTAACATAAGCTTCGACTAACCAATTATGTCCATGCTGATTTTCACATTCTCCTTCATAATTTAATAAATGATGAGCTGCTGAAAAATATAATTGTGCTTTTATTTCAAACATTTTTCTCTCCTTTTTTTATAATTTTATTATAAACATTATTCTTTTTACAAATCTTTAAATATTATGTATAATAAAGTTATGTTTGAAAAAAATATAGAGAAATTAAGTAATATCAAATTAAAAGAGAGACTAAAATCAATTCCTATTACTGATTGTACAAGCGATATTGCATTTGTACAAACTCTTAATGGTAATATTGTATTCCTAAAAGGTGAAATCCCAACAGAAGACACAATTGACCCAATTGGATATGCAAAATCTTTAGTAACTTCTGATATGAAAACTTTTTCGAACAATGACATTATTGCAAGTGTTGGATTTGGAGTAGGTTATATTATTGACGAATTATACAATTTAACTAAAGCAAAAATTGTAATATATGAACCTGATTCTAAATATCTTAGATTTATTTTTGAAACTGTTGATTTAACACAATTTTTATCTGATAAACGTATTTTTATATCCGATAATATGGATGAATGTATTGAATTTATTCTTAATAATTATCTTAATGATGACAAATTAGAATTTGCAATATCAAGAGTCTTATCAATATTTTATAAAGATGATATTGAAGCGTTTACTGCTAATTTATATTCAAGACTTAAAAGCAAAATTGTTGATATTAATACAATTAAAACATTATCTAAAATTTGGGTTAATAATGTTATTAACTTTATAAATTTAGATAAAAAATTCTACACTCTTGAAAATTTCAAATGGAAATATGGAGACAAAAATGCACTTATATTAGGTGCGGGACCATCCTTAAAAGACAACATTGATACTATTAAAAATAATAGAAATAAATTTGTAATATTTGCAGTTAACAAAGCATTAAAAATATTAGAAGAAAACGACATAATTCCAGATTTTGCTGTATTTGCGGATGCAAGATATGTAAAACAAACATACAATCTATCAGAAGAATTTACATCTAAATTAAACATTATTGTTGACTGGAAAGCTGAAGCTGCTATTTCAGAATTTAAATCAAATAGCACAATTGTATATTTTTCAGATAATGAACTATTTATTAAAAAATATGCTCCAGAATTAAAATTACAATTACATCCAGCAGAACAAACAACTACACTCATTGCTCTAATGAGTGCAAATTATATGGATTTTGAAAAAATATACTTCTGTGGAGTTGATTTAGCCTTTAAAGAAAATCAACCATACTGCAATGATAATAAAATTGAAATTCAAAATAGTGCCACAATAATAGATAAAGCTGAAAAACATATTATAGAAGTTCCATCCATTAATGGAAGTATGGTTCAAACAAGAGAAGATTATTCTGTATTCATTAAATCTTTTGAAACAATTATAAAAACTAAAGGATTAAAAAATTTATATAATATAACAGATTTTGGCGCATATATTGAAGGTATGAACTATACAACCTTTGATAATATAAACATATATGGTTCCAAACCTGATATTAATGAATATATAAAATCAATTCCTGCTTCAAACATTAATTTAAAATCTTGTCTAGCAAAAGAAAAAGAAATATTGATTAATATAAATAATAATATATTAGGACATTCCCCAATCAATTTGATTCTCAAAAAAATTATAGAAAATTCAACACTTTTAAATGAATATTTACAACTTGAATTAATGGAATACACAAGAAACGCAGATAGTCCAGAAGCTAAAGATGAATTTTTATCAAAATGTATTTTGGCAATAGACAAACTTCTTGCTATAATATACTAAAATACACTAGATAGGAATTATAAATTATGATAACGACTCAAAATTTAACTGTCAGCTTTGGCTCGCAAGTTTTATTTAAAAATGTAAGTATTAAATTCACTCCAGGAAATTGTTATGGTTTAATTGGTGCTAATGGAGCAGGAAAAAGTACATTTTTAAAAGTATTATCAGGAGATATAGAGCCAACATCAGGAGAAGTTCATATTCAAAAAGGACAAAGAATAGCAGTATTAAAACAAAACCATTTTGAGTTTGATGAATATCCCGTTATTGAAACAGTTATTATGGGGCATAAAGAATTGTATCAAGTAATGAAAGAAAAAGATGCTCTATATGCAAAACCTGATTTTAATGATGAAGATGGGATGAAAGTAGCAGAATTAGAAACAAGATTTGCAGAATTAGACGGTTGGCAAGCTGATTCAATGGCAGCATCTTTATTATCAGAATTAGGAATAGATGATTCATTACATTATTCTTTAATGAGTGAGTTATCAGGAAGTGAAAAAGTTCGTGTACTACTAGCTCAAGCTTTATTTGGAAATCCTGATATCTTATTGTTAGACGAACCTACAAACCATTTAAGCTTAGAAACAATATCTTGGCTAGAAGAATTTTTAATCAACTTTCAAAACACAGTTATAGTAGTTTCTCACGATAGAAAATTCTTAGATAATGTTTGTACTCATATTGCAGATATTGATTATAAAAATATTCAATTATATACAGGTAACTATTCGTTCTGGTCACAAGCTAATATGTTGATACAAAAACAAAAAGAAGAACAGAATAAAAAGACCGAAGAAAAAATTGCAGAATTAAAAGCATTTATTGCAAGATTCAGTGCAAATGCATCAAAAGCAAAACAAGCAACATCGAGAAAAAATATGCTTGATAAGTTGTCTTTAGAAGAAATTATTCCATCATCCAGACAATATCCTAGAATAAGATTTAATTATGTAAAAATTCCAGGTAAAGACGTCATAACAATTGATAGATTAAATAAATCTATTGATGGAAATTTATTAATAAAAAATTTCAGTCTTGATGTTGTCCAAGGCGAAAAAATTGCATTCATATCGCAAGACCCATTAACAATTACAACATTATTCCAAATTTTAGAAGGAGAAATAGAGCCTGATTCAGGAAGTGCAACTTGGGGTGTTACTGCAACTCACTCATACTTCCCTAAAGATAATACAAAATACTTTGATAACGACTTAAATTTAATTCAGTGGTTAGCACAATTCTCTAAAGACCAACATATTAGCTATTTAAGAGGTTACTTAGGCAGAATGTTATTCTCTGGAGAAGAAAGTGAAAAGCTATCAAAAGTATTATCAGGTGGAGAAAAAGTAAGATGCCTATTTGCTAAAATGATGGTAGAAGAAAATAATGTTCTTATATTCGATGAACCTACCAACCACTTAGACTTAGAATCAATTACAGCTTTAAATAATGCTTTAATCGATTATACAGGAACTATATTATTTACATCTCAAGATTACCAATTTATCCAAACAGTTGCAAATAGAATAATTGAAATCACACCTAACGGTTGGATAAATGCTCAATGTAAATATGATGAATATTTAGCAAACCCAACATATCAAAAAAGAAGAAAAGAACTATATAGAGATTTAGTTAAAACAAAATAATTATTTAGTTTTAGTTGCTTTATCTTTTTTATTAGAATAAGCATCTACACCTAAACCAATTAAACCTAAGACAGAACCATATAATAATGCTCTTCTAAGCATTACTTTCGGCATTGATACATTCATTTCTTTTTGGATAAAATCCTTATATTTTTTTACTGTCATTCCTTTAATATTCAAAATACCTTTTATTGCTTCTTTTTTTTCTGAAAAACTATATCCCTTATATTCAGCTAGTGATTTTTTAATATTATTCTTTGTTGAATATACTGTTGCAAAACCATCACCTAAGCCAGCACCAATTCCAAATATAATACCATTAGTTAAGCCTTTATGTTTTAAAATCACATTTGAAGTTTTAGTATTTGCTTCCAACTCTTGTTTAGAAACAGGTTTATTCTTATGTTGCTTAGCTGATACTACTGTAGATATTTTATTTTGTATTTCAAAAAATGACATAAACTAACCTTTTTATTTGATAATAAACTAAAACATATAATAAATTTATTTTGCTAGTTATTAGGAAAATCTTTACAAAATAAAAAAAGCGGCAATAAATGCCGCAACTTTAACCCAAATCTTACTATCTTTTCCCTATTTCCCACAAAGGGACGCGACAGGAATTTAAAACAATTCCTATGCTGCGTACAATGCTTCCATAAATGCATCATAGAACTCATATCCTAATGCATCAATTCCTTCTTCTGCTGAATCTGTAGCCATTGCTATATCTACATTACGACCTTCTGCAATTGCTTTATCTGTATAGAAATTTACACCATCAGTATCAGCATCAGACATTTCTGCCATCTGAGTAGTTTCTTCAGGACGTTTTACACTACCAACTTTTGAAAGATTACCTAATGTTTCTACTGGTTTTTCTTGTATTAATTCATTTACTCTTGCTACATTTAATTCAGGATCATCAAGAAGAGCCATTAAATCTTCAACTGATACTTCATTCGCAACAGCATCTGCATTTGTTTTTTGGAATGAATCACCTATTGGATTTGATGCTAAATCAGATTTAAACATTGCTTTAGCATTATTTGCAGCTTGAATTTCACCTTGAGTATCAATTTTACCATTTACTGTTTCAGAATTTGCTATTCTTTTCATTTCATTTAAGAATGCATTTTTAAAACCGTTGATATCGAAGCTACCCATAATATATTCTCCTTTTAAATCCTAATTTCTAATTCTTAATTATTTATATCTTGTGTATATATAAAGTATATATAAGAATAAAAATTGCTTTTTTGTTTCTGTTTTGTTAAGAAATGTTTACAAACAAAAGAAAAGCGCCAGTATTACTGACGCTTAAAACTTTATCTTACAATCTTTCCCTAATTTCCCACGGGCATGGCAATTGATAGAAATGGCGTTATCCATCAATGCCATTAAATCTGCTTTAAGGGAAAGTTATATATTATGCTTTTAGGTTTTCAAACATAAATCTTGCAAGATTCATATCTTCTTCAGAATATTCAACACCATATTCTGCACCTTCAGCTGCAAATGCCATAGTTTTTTCTAAAGGTTTAATAGATTCTGGTTTTGAAATTCCTGCCATTGCCCACATTGCATCTAAATCTGATGAGTCAAAAACAGGTTTTGTTGCTGAGAATTTTACTGTGTCTAAACCAACTTCCATATCAGATGATGAATTAAAACCAAAATCAAATGTTTTTTCTGCTTTATCAGCTTTTGTTGTACCATTTGTTCCAAATACTGGTGTTGAACCACCTACGCCATTGATGTCAAATTTGCCCATGTTTATTCTCCTTTTAATCCTAATTTCTAATTAATTATCTCTTACGTATATATAAAGTATATATTATTTAAAAAATTGCTTTTTTGGTTTTATTTTTATTAACATTAGTTTACAAAAGTATCAAAATTCAATATTCACAAGCATTCTTTTAGTATGGATATTCAGAATTATAATCATACTAATTTCAAATCTTTAAATAATCCTGTTAAACCTTTTAAAATTAAAACGGGGAATGATGTTATATATTTTAAAGAAATTGATTATAATAAGCCTGCTAAAAATAAACTACTAAAAGAAATTTCAACTTTCTTTTTAGATAATTTTGCTAATCAATCAGCTCATCCATTTTGGAAATTCTGCCGTAAACATACAAATACATTTGATAAAGCAATATATGATGATTATATCAATTGTACAATTAAAGACGTAAAAAGGAGATTAAAAAATCCTGATACAACCATTATGCTAGGAAGAAATAAGAAAAAGCAACTTACTGCGGCTATTATTACAGAACCTTTGAATATTCCAAATGTTATCAAAGACGAAAATACTTTATACTTAGATTCTATTGCTATTAATAAAAAATATCGAAGAAATCGCATCGGAGAAACACTTCTAAATAAAGTAATTGATAGCAACAACAAATATTCTGATATGTTTCTTGTAGCATATTCTGAATCTGTACCTTTTTATAAAAAGTTAGGCTTTAAGCCACTAACTCCAAGACACTCAGGTCAAGCAAGAATAATTGAGAGGATGAAAGAGGACAGAATAGACTATCCTCAATATGCAGATTTTTTTAACAAAACCATTAGATAAAAAACAACCTAGATGGTTCAATAATATTTAGTGTTTTAGAGCTTCTCTTACATGGCTTATTACATATTCAACAGCTTTTTCAGGAGCCATTTCTTCTTTTGAACCTGTTTCTCTTACAACAAATTCAACATTACCGTTTTGGATAGATTTACCAACAGTAATTCTAAATGGGAAGCCTATTAAATCAGCATCTTTGAATTTAACACCAGGTCTTTCATCTCTATCATCGATTACAGCTTCAATACCTGCAGCAAGTAATTTTTCATAAGCTTCTTGAGCTACCTTCATTTGAAGTTCATCTTTTGTACTTACAGGAACTACTACAACATGGTATGGTGCGATAGAGATTGGCCATTTAATACCCCAATCATCATAATGAGCTTCAACTGCAGCTGCAGCTGTTCTTGAAATACCAATACCATAACAACCCATGATATAAGGTTTTGCTTTGCCATCAACATCCATATAAACTGCATTCATTGGTTGAGAATATTTTGTTCCTAATTGGAAAATATTACCAACTTCAATACCTCTTGTAACTTTTAGAGGTTTACCACATTGAGGACAAAGTTCGCCAGCTTGAACAAGTCTTATATCTTCAAACTGAACTTCAGGTAACATATCAAGATTTACACCAACTTTGTGTTTATCATTTTCATTCGCGCCAATAACAAAGTTCTTTAATTCTTTAACTGTATTATCAGCAACAATTTTTACATCTTTCATTCCCATTGGTCCAATGAATCCAGCTTTTGCATTGAATCCATTTTTAATCATTAATTCTTCAATTTCCTCAGGGGTTGCAATTCTAATATCTATTGCACCTACTGCGTTCATTAATTTTGTTTCTTCAACTTGTTTATCACCTCTAATTAGAGCAATCACAGGTTCTTTATCTGCAATATAAACTAATGATTTACAAAGAACAGTAGGATCAACTCCTAAAAACGCACAAACTTCGTCTATTGTTTTCATATTAGGAGTATCTACAACTTTGTATTCATTTAAACCGAATTCAGCCCCATCAATTTTAGCTGATGGAAGGTTAGATATTGCATGATTTGAGTTTGCTGCATAATCGCAATCATCACAATAGAATACATCATTTTCACCTGCATCAGTATCAGTTATTACCATAAATTCGTGGCTAACACTTCCACCGATTGCACCTGAATCTGATTGAACCATTTTTGTTGGTAATCCACAACGGTCAAATATTTTTTTGTATGCTTTTGCCATATTATCATATTCTTTTTCTAAATCTTCTTGAGAAGTTGAGAAAGAATAAGCATCTTTCATAATAAATTCACGACCTCTTAGAAGTCCGAATCGAGGACGAACTTCATCTCTAAATTTTGATTGAATTTGATAAAGATTAACAGGTAATTGTTTGTAAGATTTAAGTCCATCACGAGCGATTGCAGTAATAATTTCTTCGTGAGTTGGTCCAAGACACATTTCTCTATCGTGTCTATCTTTTAATCTCATCAATTCACGACCGTAAACTTCCCATCTACCAGATTCTTCCCAAAGTTCTTTAGGTTGAACAAAAGGCATAAGAAGTTCTTGAGCACCTGCATTATCCATTTCTTCTCTTACAATGTTCTCAACTTTTTTCAAAACTCTCCACATCAAAGGTAAATAATTATAAACACCTGATGTTAATTTTCTAATATATCCTGCTTTAACAAGAAACTTATGAGAAACAACTTCTGCATCAGAAGGAAATTCTCTAAGAGTTTGAACAAAAAGTTTTGACATTTTCATACGCAAAAATCCTCATACAATGTATTTATGAGAAAATCATAACACAAAGAGATATATAGGGTAAAGTTATTATCTTAAATCTAATAAACCATTAATTAAGTCTTGAACAATTTTTAGTTCTTTATCCTTTAAGATGTCAAGTTTTAAAGATATATCATTTTTTATTAAATTACTCTCATCTGAAAAATTAAATAAATCAGATTCTTTAACATTAAGAGCTTTAGCAATTTTCTCTAAAGTTTCAGCCGTCATAAAACGTCTACCGCATTCAATATTACTTAAATTTGGAGTATCAAGCCCAATTATCTCAGAAAGTTTTTCTTGAGTTAATTTTTTAGCTTTTCTGAATTGTTGAATCCTCTTGCCAAGTTTCTTTTTTAATGAATCCATAATATACCTATCTTTTTAAAATCATAATATCCACTTAGCAATAACAAAAGTAACTTATATATTAAATTTATCTTGCATAAAATAGCATTTTGTGCTAATAAATAATTAGCAATACCTAATTTACTATATTTTATTTAATAAAATTTATCAAAATTACTATGATTGAAACACTACTTGATGAAAAAATAACAAATGCAATAATTAATGATCCATACGAAGAAAATCTTATTGATATTTCTTTTGGAGATATTACTATACCAATCCTAACAAGGATATCATATCCATCTCATATAGATTATAAGTTATTCAATAAATTAAAAATTTGGACAAACAATAAAAACAGAGAAAATACTAATTATTATAAATCTGAAATTGAATTATATTCATATTCAAAAGAAATAAAAAAACCAAAAATATCTATAATTATTCCTGCTTATAATGTTGAAAAATATATTGGAGAATGTTTACTCTCAATTATCAAACAAACATTTAAAGAACTTGAGATTATTATAATTAATGATGGTTCAACTGATAGAACTGAAGAAATTATTAAACTATTTAAGAAAGATAAAAGAATTGTAATTATTAATCAAAAAAATAAAAAACAAGGAGGAGCAAGAAATACCGGATTAAAAATTGCAAAAGGAGAATATATTGGATTCATAGATTCAGATGACTGGATTGAGCATAACTATTATGAAGAATTGTATAAAGCTATACTAAAATATAATGCAGATATCGCAGTAACAAATATATTGAAACATAAAAAAAATTATAATAAATACTTAGTAAAATATAAAAAAAATATCATAAAAGAGGATATCCAAGAAAAAATTAACCTTTGTAAAGATAAAAAACAAAATTTTTTCAGTTGCTGGAATAAATTATACAAAAAAGAGATTTTAATAAATAATAAGATTGAATTTCCTGAGTATAGAATATATGAAGATGTAATTTTTGCAATCAAAACTTTATTTTATTCTAAAAGAATTATTGCAGTACCAAATACAACCTACCATTATATTGAACAAAAAAATTCAACAATAAATTCAAAATCAAATATTAAACAAAAAAAAATAGAACTAGAACTTGCAAGAAAAGAACTTATAGAATTCGCACAAAAATATAAAATCAAATTACCTGAACATGCTAACTATTACAAAAGTTTCTGGATAACACCTCTTATAAAAGTATATGAAGGAGAATACAAAACAAAAATAACAATATTAGGTTTGATACCAATATTTATTAGTACAAAATTCAATTAAGGATTATAAAAATGCCTAAAGTTAGTATAATTGTTCCAATTTATAATGTTGAAAGATATTTATCAAGATGTTTAGATAGTTTGATAAATCAAACATTAAAAGACATAGAAATTATATGTATTAATGATGGGGCAACAGACAATTCATTAGAAATACTAAAAAAATTTGCAGAAAAAGATAAGCGAATCATTATTTTCAATCAAAATAATAAAGGTGTAGCAGCCTCAAGAAATCTTGGATTAAAAAATGCTAAAGGCGATTACATAGGATTTATAGATGCAGATGATTGGATTGATTTAAATTACTTCGAAAAATTATATAATGCCATAACTAGTACAAATTCTGACATTGCTTGTTGCTCAATAAAAAGAGTTTATAAATATAAAAAAAGTTGGAGATTAAAAGTAGAAAAACAAATAATAATAACTGATACGCAAGAAAAGTTTAATTATTTAAAAATACCAAGTCAATGTTTTACAGTAAATAAATTATATAAAAAAAAAGAATTAGAAAAACTTAAATTAGAATTTATTGAGGGTAAATATTATGAAGATATCCCATTTACAATAGAATGTATTACTAAACTAAAAAAAATGGTTACTGTTCCTAATATTTGCTATTATTACTGGGTAAATAACCAATCAATCGTAAGAGTTCAAAATAATACCAAAAGAATAGATTTTATTTGGGCTTGGGACTATATGCTAAACTTTGTTAAAAATAACAACATTAAAATAAATTATAAAGATGAAATTAAAAGAAAATATTGTTACTCTTTTTGTGGAATTACTATTTTAAAAAAATATGAATGGGAAACAGAAAAAAAATATTTATTATTTGGAATATTACCAATACTAAATATTAAAATCTACTAAAGTTCTATTCAAAATAAACTCTATCAACCAATTCATCTGGAAGAAATTGTTGTTTATAATCAGGATTTGAATGAGTATAAACATAATCTACACCAAATCCATATTTTGAAGCATCTTTATAATGAGCATCTCTTAAATGCATCGGAGGGGGATAATCTTTGCCAGACTGAATATCTGCTAATGCTTCATCAATTGCACAAATTACTTTATTTGATTTTGGGGCTTTTGCTACATATATTACAGCCTCTGCTAACGGAATTCTACCTTCAGGCATTCCTAACAACTCTACTGCCTTATATGCATTAACTGCAACATTCAAAGCATTTGGATCAGCCATTCCAACATCTTCTGCTGAACATACAATTAATCTTCTTGCAATAAATCTTGGATCTTCTCCAGCCTCTATCATTTTGGCTAAATAATATATTGCACCATTAACATCAGAACCTCTTAAACTCTTTTGAAATGCTGATGCGCAATCATAATGTTCTTGTTTTGAATATCTTGTATTTCTTTTTTGTGTAATACTCTCTAATATTTCAATGTTCAATAATCTTGTATTATTAGAAAAATTACTTGCAAAATATGAATTCTCAACCATATTTAATGCACATCTAGCATCTCCTCGTGCATTATTAACAATGAATTTTATTACTTCTTCATCATATACAATAGGTTGATATGTTTTTTCTAAATATTGAAATCCTCTATCAATAATCTTAGCCATACTTTCATCATCAATAGAATTAAGTCTTATTATCTGAACTCTTGACATTAATGCAGGAACTACTTGAAAAGAAGGGTTTTCTGTCGTAGAACCTATTAAAAAGAAAGTCCCATTTTCCAAATACGGCAACAAAGCATCTTGTTGAGTTTTTGTATAACGATGAATTTCATCTATAAATACTATCGTTTTTTGTCCATATCTCAAAGCCTCATTGGCTTTTTCAACTGTTTCTTTTATATCCTTTACTCCAGATGAAACAGCAGATAATTCAAGGAAATTTGCATTAACCTGAGATGCAATTAATCTTGCCAATGTAGTTTTTCCACAACCAGGAGTTCCCCATAAAATTAATGAGAATAATCTTTGAGATTTTATCAAATTCAACAAAGGTGAATTATGCGAAATAACATTAGATTGACCTAAAAATTCCTCTAATGTTTTTGGACGCATCAACTCTGCCAAGGGAACTTGTTTATTAATATTCTCCAGTTCTGTAAATAAATTATTCATAGTATAATTGTACCATAAGAGGTGCATTATGAAGAATAAATGGTTCTGGATATTAAGTTTAGTTATAGCGCTTTGCGTAACATATTTTACTGTTTTCAAAAAAACAAATACTGATACTAGAAAGGAAGTTATAGTTTGGACCCTGCAAATGGGAGATTTTGCAGACTATATGAACAACATCATTTCTAAGTATGAATCAAACAATCCTAATATAAAAATAAAATGGATTGATGTACCTTTTTCAGAAGGAGATAAAAGAACTCTTGCAGCCATTTTAAGCAACAACCCTCCTGATTTAATAAACCTAAACCCAGATTTTTCTGCGATTCTTGCGCAAAAAGGAGCATTAGCAACTATTGAGGAGAATAAATTATCTGAATATAACAAAGATGTTGTTGACTCACTTAAATACAAAGGTGAACTTTTTGCTATTCCTTGGTATGCAACATCTGCAGTTACCATATATAATAAAAAACTTTTCAATCAAGCAAAACTTAACAACATGCCTGCAAGTTATGAAGATTTAGCAAAATATGCTGAACAGGTTAAAAATAATACAGGTAAATTTATTTATCTTCCAACAATTACAGAAAATGACACAATGCTAAAAATACTAAATAAATATGGTGTAAATTCTTATTCAAATATTAATTCTCAACAAAGTATAAAAGTATTTGATAGTTTTAAATCACTGTATCAAAAAGGTTTAATCCCTGCAGAAAGTATAACTCAAACACATAGAGAAGCTTTAGAGAAATATATGTCTGAAAATATAATATTTTTCCAAGGTGGAGCTAATTTCCTTAGCATGATTAAAGATAATGCTCCAAATGTTTATGCAGTAACAGATGTAGCACCACAAATTATTGGTTCATTAGGACAAAATGATTTTTCTTTAATGAATTTTGTTATTCCATTAAAAGCAAAATACAAAGATGAAGCTCTTGATTTTGGATTATTTTTAACAAATAAAGAAAATCAACTTGAACTTGCTAAGAAAACTAATGTAATTTCAACAAATAAAGAAGCATTATCTGACAAATTTTATAATTCATCGGAAGATTTAATGGCAAAAGCTCGCTCAATTAGTGCAAAACAGATTAGTCATATTCAACCTGTTATGCGACAATCAAACAACCAAAAAGATATTAATACAGTTGTAAATACAGCCGTTCAATCAATTCTTCTAAACCAAGATAAAACAAAAAATATTCTTGATAAATTAGCAAAAGATTGGAAAAATTTAACTTAGCGAGAAGTATTATAAGAAGATGTAAATTTTGCAGATGAAACACAATTTTTTGTTATTGTAAAAATCATTTTCTTCTTAATTTTAATAGTATATCCTCCTCGATAAGTTGTATTATAACGGGATGAAGTAGAATAAGTTGAATAAGAGTTTGTTGTACTTGTCATAGTAACATAATGCTGTTCTATAGTTTCATATTCCCAACCCTCTGTATTATTGTCAATTACTATCTTTTTATCAGGAATCCCAAATTCTGCTATTACTATACTTTTATTTTTATCAACAAATCTTTGAGATAATCGTTTAGACATAGATTTATTATAGTAATTTTGAACTTCCTTTTTTCTTCCAGACGGAAGAACAGAATAAGGAGTTTGATCACTTCTATTAAATCTATACAAATCAGAACCTGCATCAATTAATAAATATATACCAGCACTATTTGGCTCTCTACGACAAATTGTTAATAAAGGAATACTACCACAACTATCAGGAATATTTATATCAGCTCCTTTTTCGAGTAACATTTTTATAATTTTAGGATTACCATTATAATCAGCTGCAAATGTTAAAGCTGTTCTATTTCCCTTAAAACATTTATTTATATCATAATTTCCACTTAATATTGCTTTTACTAATTCAACATCATCATTCTTAATTGCATCAACAATTGGATTCTCTTTAAACGAATTTATATCAGCACCATTTTTTAATAAAATTTTTATAATCTCAGTATCATAATCTTTTTTTATACACATATTAACAAGTTTTTCTCCATTTTGAGAGATTGCCTTTTTAGCACATTTACTTGTTTTAATATAATTGGTCAAACCTTCGACATCTTGGGTTTTACAAAGGTTATTTATTTCCCTATAAGCTTTACCAATACTCGTATTACCAGATGCAAAACAAACATTTAAATTCAATAAAACTAATAAACAAATTAATATCTTTTTCATAAATCCATCCTTTTTGTGTATTATAACATTGAAACTATTAATTTGTTTAATATATTTACATCTTATTTACAATTTATTATTTAACACATTAATTCAATGATTTACCCCCTATTTACCCCTATTTGCCCCTACCCCTTGCTTATTTTTATTAATATGGCAAAATTAAAATAAAGAGAGGGAATTATGAAAAAAGGCTTATTTATAACTTTTGAAGGAATTGATGGTTGTGGAAAGACAACTCAAATTAAATTATTAAAAGAGTATTATGAAGAAAAAGGTTTTAAAGTTCTTGTAACAAGAGAACCAGGAGCTAAAGGTTTAGGAGAAAAATTTAGAGAAATTTTATTAAATTACGATGGAGAAGTTTCTTCTAACTGCGAATCTTTTTTATTTCTTGCAGATAGAGCACAACATATTGATACAATTATCAAACCCGCAATACAAGATGGAACTATTGTTTTATGTGATAGACATACTGATTCAACAGTTGCGTATCAAGGATACGGAAGAGAACTTGACTTGAAACAGATTCATTATTTAAATAATATTGCAACTAATAATATCAAACCAGATTTAACCTTTATTCTTGATATTGATGTGGAAACATCTCTTGATAGAATTGGGAGAAATAGAGATAGAATGGAAAGCGCAGGGATTGATTTTTTCAACAGAGTCAGAAATGGATATATTGAAATATCTAAACAAGAACCTAACAGAGTTAAATTAATCTATGGAAAAAACAGCATAGAAGAAATTCATAACCAAATTATTGAACTAATTAATGAAATTATTTGATTTGTTTAGTATCTTTAAAGCTTCCGAAAACAGTTTTATTTATCTGTCTATTAACTGTTCGCATATCTTTAAATACTTGAGCAGTTGCAGGAATTTGTTGCCCCATTTTAGCCATTTTAGCTTTCTTATGCTTATCACTTAAGTTTGTTAAATAAATATTTAAGTTTGGAATTCCTATTCCAAGAACTAATGCAGAATATAAATATCCACTAAGTTGTGCAATATTTAACAATCGTAAATTTTTTCTTGTTTGTCCACCTTTTGGTAATGCTTTAAACATCTCACCAAATTTCATTGCTTTACCATCTGGTTTTACTATAGATTTTATATCTGGTCTTTCTTTCTTTAATCCTTCAATCATCACTTCTGAATGTGTTGCTATTGATGAAGTTAAGAAATTACCCATTTTCTTCCAAATGCTTGCATTTTTAGGTAATGGTGCTCGTTTTAATAAATTTGCACCCTTTGCTTGGAACTTATGTAATATAAGTTGATTAACAACATTACCTAACATTAACCAGTTGAAGAAACCTAATACATCTTTTGTAACAACTTCTCTATGTTCGTCTCTATCTCTTGCTGTCAACAGCCTTGATGTAATAGCTAAACCAAAAACAGCCTTAAATTGATTAATTGTTGGATTCTTACCTTTATATTGGTTCTTTTCTATAAATAATTTAGGAATTTTCAAAGGATTCTTAGATAATGCACCCATTGAAGCTAATGAGATCATCATCATTCCTATACCACTTGCAAGTTTTAAAGCTTTAAAACTTGCTGAATTATCTTTCTTTCTACCTTCAACACCTACAAAACCATCTGAACCAGTTCTTTTCTTAGATAAATATACATTTAAAGGTTGAGCTATAACGGCAAATATTCCTGCAATTAAAATACCTATTCCTGTTCTTGTTTTACCAAATCCTTTATAATCTTTTAAGAATTCTCCAACCCTTCCTTTGACTTTATCTGATTTTAAAGCTTTTGTCATATTTAAGAAGTTATTAAGCATTGTTTTTGAATTAGAAACAGTTGCTTTTTCTATAGAGCCTTCTTTATGAACAAGTCTTAATTGTTGTTCAGTACCTGTTGCTTCTAAAATTCTTGCAGAGATACATTTACCAACCTCTTTCCACCTATTATCCATTGTTTTTATGTCACCATCCGCAACATATTTTAAATCATTAATGATTCCTTGTTTATGTTCGTCGGCAATCTTGATATAACCTTGTAAATCAGCCTTAGGAGAATTTGGATTATATGCTTCTAAGCTATCTACAA
Source organism: uncultured bacterium (assembly GCA_949294335.1). Lineage (GTDB taxonomy): Bacteria > Cyanobacteriota > Vampirovibrionia > Gastranaerophilales > Gastranaerophilaceae > UMGS1585. Next base: position 33,536 of record CASFGO010000028.1, read on the forward strand.
TATCTCTTGCATAAGAATCAATATTTCCATTATGTTTTGCCCATTTTGCAGAATAAACATTTGCAGCATCATCTGAAGCAAATATTTTATGAGCTTTAACATTATATCTATTATTAATTGCTCCTGCTATCATTGTTCCTGCTGCAACACCATACATTCCTATTAAAGCATCATTTGCTGATGACTCTGCTTCTCTAAAACCAGTTTCAAAGCCAGCGTTGAAACCTCGTTTTTTCATATCTGTCCAAGTCCTTGGAAATACCATAGCACCTAAATCAATTAAAGTTGCCCCCCATACTGGTTCATCAGCTAAGAATTTATATGCATTATTCCAAAATCCTTTGAAACTAGGATTTGAACCATTATCTTTATGGCTCATATTTTTATATGGGTAATTGTTATTTATTTGTTGGTTTCTAATATTCATTATTTCACTTCTACTTTCGTTTTAAACTGCTTCAACGCTGGATAGGATTTATTTAATCCTCTGGAAGTTAAACCGGAGGAGCCTACCGTTTCTGCCGTTGTTTTTGCAGCTAAAACAGGAGATTTATTTGCATTTAATGCGTCCATTTTTGCTTTTTGCGCAGCATCATGCTTTTTAGTTCTTAATCTCGTATAAATTGGAACGACTACACCTAATAATGCTAATGATGTTCCTAAATTTGCCATTTGACATTTTGCACGCAACTTTGTTGCTTCTTCTAAGGATTTACCTACACCTCTTAACTCATCTGAAGATTTTAGATGTGTATGTAATATCCAATTCTTAGCCTTTGCAAAAAATCCTTTATTCTTAGTGGCGTCAAATGTTTTATTTAATAATTCTACTCCTGTTTTCTTTTCTAAATGAGAAGCCATTGCCTTAGCTCCATAATCACCCAAGAAATACATACTTGAGAATGTTACTATATCTCTTGTATGAGCTTCTTTTAATTCTGCTTCATCATCTGCTACTGCCATTCTTGATGCAAATGTTACAGCTGAAATTGCTCTTGCTTGATCCATAGTTGGGAATTGATCCTTAAATTGAACAATATTTTTTAATGTTTTAATATTAGGCAATTTCATCATTGATAACATCGCAACACCCAACATTGAAGATACTGCCCATATCTTACGACCTATCAATGATGCCTTTTCTACTTTTATTTCTTCAGAGGTTTTTCTTGAACCTTCTTTTCCATAATTATCATGAATTGGCGCGCCTTTTACACCAGATAATTTTTCAGTTATCTTTCTATTAATATGTTGCATTGATGCAGCTAATGGTAATATAACTGCCATTCCTAATAAACTCTTTGTCTTTAATAAGCGTTTTGAACGTTTTACAAAATCTGCAACATTTTCTGGTTTAATTCCTTCTTTAACCATACCTTTAACTAATTGATGAGTATCGGTTAAAGTTCTTTCTAAACCTGCTTCTAAGCCTTTTCCAAATTTAACATCTTGTGCAACATGAGTTTTTCTTGAAATTGATTTAAATATTGCTTTTAAACGTTTCTTTGGTGTTTTTTCAATCAATTCCTCTGATAGTTTTTTATCTTTATACTTGAAGCTTACTCTTGTTAATCTTTCCGCAGCATCAGAAAGCTCTTGTTTTGACATTGCTTCATTAAACTTAGTTTGCTTAAATCCATCAATACCTGATGCCTCATTTAATAAATTATAATTTACAGCATATACTCTGGCATGTTTTTCATTATTAAATATTTTCATACCATCTTTAAAAGCTTCTGTTTTTTCTGCATCTTTATAATGATCAGTTACTTTTGTTATAGTATCTGAACTTGCCCAACAATTTGATAAATTTGATTTACCCTTACCCATTATCATATTGTTTGTTAATTTTGCAATTCCTAATGTTATAAAACCTGGAATTAAACAATTAACAATTAGCCCAGAAGACTCTCTTCTAAATGCCTCAAATCCAGCAAAAATATTTGTTATTGATTCCCAAATAGATCTTGGTAATATAGCTGTTAATAAATCAATCACTGCAACATTAATCATTGGTTCTTTTTCACATTTTTGAACTAAACCAATTAATGTTCCAACAGATTTTTCACGTCCTGCAAAACTAGGCTTGTTTTTTAAACCTTTGTTTTGTAGAGATGAACTATTTATATTCGAATTATTTTGTTGATTTAAACTAAACTGACTTATCATACACAATCTACTACAATATAAAGTGATATAAAAATTATAACAACCTTACTTTTTAAATAAAAGACCAACAAAAAAAAAATTGCTACTATAAATTAGAAATATAAAAATTATATTAAGAAGCTGTTTGATTGTTTTTTTAATATATATAATAATATAATTGTTTTTTCCCTTATTATATTTATTTTTCAAACAAATAATAACTAAAACTTGTTTTTATAAAGGTTTATTATAAATTTATTATTGTTAATTTATGTAAAAAATAATTAAGTTTCTTAATATTTGGTGTAATTTATACAATTATTTTTGTTTTTTATTGATTAAGATACTTGTTTAAACTAAGATTTAACTATGAAATTAGGAGCATTCATAGTACCAACAGGAATAGGAGCTTCAATAGGGGGATTTGCAGGAGATGCAAGCTATTGGGCTAGAAAATTTGCTGAGATTAATCAACTTATTGTAAACCCAAATGTAGTCAATGCAGGATGTTTTTCCGGTATTACTGAGAACATGCTTTATGTTGAGGGTTATTCTCTTGATGAATTCTTTAGAGGAAAATTATATCTTAAAGAAGTTAAGAAGAACAAAGTTGGAGTAGTTTTTGATAAAGGAATATCTCAAGGAATTCTAAATGTTCATATAAATACTATAAATGCTGTTAAAACAATATATGGTATAGATGTTATTGACTGGGATATAACTGATGAAGAAGCAGGTGTAACTTTTGAAGTTGATTCATCAAAAATCTCAACAGGAGAAGTTAACAATATTCAAACAGTAGTAAATTCTGCCAAAAGACTAATTGCTAAAGGAGCTGAAGCAATAGCTATTGTGTGTAAATTTGATGAATCAGATTCTGATAACTATTCTAATGGAATCGGTGTTGATCCCGTAGGTGGAGTTGAAGCTATAATTTCTCACTATGTATCAAGAGAATTAAAAATTCCATGTGCTCATTCTCCAGCGTTTGAAGATATTGAAATAGAGCAAAGAATTGTCGATGCAAGATGTTCTGCAGAATATATTACTCCAACATATCTTCCTTGCATCTTAATAGGACTTTCTCAAGCTCCTCAATTAACAACAAATGAAGGATATTCTATTAATGATTTAGATTATTTAATCATGCCTTATGATGCACTTGGTTCTATCCCTGTAATGGAAGCAAATAAAAGAAATATTTCTATTTATGCCATAAAAGAAAACAAAACAGTATTAAATATTACCCCTGATAAAATTAACTTAAAAATTAATGTTTTTGAAAATTATGAACAATTATTTAATCATTTAAAAATATCTCAAAAGAACTAGCAAATTTTTTATTTACCATCTTTAAATATATATAAATATTATAAGGAGAAAATTATGCCTAAAGTTCAAACACAAATTATGCCTAGAGCATTTGAAAAAATGAAACAAATACCTGCAAAAACTAAAAAACAAGTAAAAAAAATAGCCGTAGCATGCGGTGGTGGTGGGAATGATGGAGGAGGAAATAAACCATCAAATATTCTTCCTAAAATTAATACTATAAAAAAGCCAATACCTACAGAATTAGTGAATAGAATAAATAAATTATATAACAATACAAAATCTTCATTTGATAACTTTTTGGAAAAAATCACAAAATAAAATAAAAAGGTTCAGTTAAATTAACTGAACCTTTTTATTTTATTTATATAAGTTTATTACTTACATTCTTTAAAAATTAAAGTAGCATTGTGACCGCCAAAACCAAATGAATTTGTCAATGCTGCATGAATTTCAGCCTTTTGAGCTTTATGTGGAACATAATTCAAATTAGCAACTTCTTCATCTTGGTTGTCTAAGTTAATTGTAGGTGGAACAATACCTGTATTAATTGTTTCAATACAGGCAATACTTTCAACAGCACCTGTAGCACCTAACATATGACCATGCATACTCTTAGTAGATGAAACATACAAGTTTTTATTAGCATCTTTATCCCCAAATAATCTTTCAACTGCTTTTGATTCAGCGATATCACCCAAACCTGTACTTGTTCCGTGAGTATTTACATATTGGATATCAGCTGGAGTCATTCCTGCATCTTGAAGAGCAAATTCCATAGCTTTAGTTGCACCTTTACCTTCTGGACAAGGAGCAACCATATCATATGCATCAGCTGATTGACCATAACCAACTACTTCTGCATAAATATGAGCCCCACGTTTTTTAGCTGATTCATATTCTTCTAATACTAATACACCCGCACCTTCTGACATGATAAAGCCGTCTCTATCTTTGTCATAAGGTCTGCTAGCTTTTTGAGGTTCATCATTTCTTTTTGATAAAGTTTTTGCAGCTGTAAATGCACCAATACCGATATCACAAATAGTTGCTTCACAACCACCTGCTACTACTACATCAGCATCACCATATTGGATTGCTCTAAATGCATCACCAATTGAATGAGTTCCTGTTGCACAAGCTGATAATACAACTTTATTTACCCCTTTAAAACCATATTTCATAGAAATTCTGCCTGATGCCATATCTGCAATCATCATTGGAATTGTAAATGGTGAACATTTTGTTGGCCCTCTATCTAAAATTGATTTATGGCTTTTTTCTAATGTTCTAAAACCACCGGCAGCAGAACTTACTATTACACCTATTCTATATGGATCTATATCTGCACCTTCTAATTTAGCATCAGCAATCGCTTCATCTGCTGCGATTAAACCAAATTGAGTATATCTATCCATACGTTTTGCATCTTTTGGATTTATATATTCTTCAGGATCAAAATCTTTTACCTGACCAGAAATAAGTACTGTATGACCTTCACTTAAGCCTTCCGTTAGACTTATTCCACTATTTCCTTCAACTAAGTTATCCCATAGAGTTTTAACACCTACACCAAAAGGTGTTACTGCACCCATACCTGTTACTACAACTCTTCGTTTTGACATCTTTATAAACCTTTTCTTCTTATATTAATTACGAGAGGAATTAATAATAATCCTCTCGTAATTTAATCCTTTTTACTGATTATGAATGTGCATCAATATAATCTACTGCGTCTTTTACTGTTTGAATTTTTTCTGCTTCTTCATCTGGGATTTCACAACCAAATTCTTCTTCAAAAGCCATTACTAATTCAACTGTATCTAAAGAGTCTGCTCCTAAGTCTGCTGTAAAGCTTGCTTCTGGAGTAACTAAATTTTCATCAACGCTTAATTGATCGATTACAACTTTTTTTACTTTTTCAAATGTACTCATGTTTCTTTTTCCTCTTTTTCTTCTTAACGTAAATCACTATTCAAATTAAATTATACTATTTAAAGATAATTTTGCAAAATGTTTTAAGATTTATTACTAGATTATCAAACCACCATCAACTTCTAATACTTGGCCGGTTACATAATCACTATCTACTGCTAAAAACTTAACTGCTTTTGCAATATCTTCTACTTCACCTAATCGCTTAAGTGGAATAAAGTCTAAGAATTTAGATGTATCTAAATCTTTTGTCATATCTGTATTAATAAACCCAGGTGCTACTGCATTAACTCTGATTCCTCTTGAACCTAATTCTTTTGCTAATGTCTTTGTTAAACCAATTAAACCAGCTTTTGCGGCTGAATAATTTGCTTGACCGGCATTACCTGAAACTCCTACAACACTTGACATGTTTACAATTGCACCACTTCTTTGTTTCATCATTACCTTTACTACCGGTTGTGAAACATAAAATGCACTTGATAAATTTGTATTAATTACAGCATCCCAATTTTCATCTGACATACGCATAAATAAACCGTCTCTTGTAATTCCGGCATTGTTTACTAATACATCTATTCTTCCGTATTTTTCTACTATTTCTGCAATGTTTGCATTCACTTGTTCTTTATCTGAAACATCAAACTTATAAGCAGCTGAATCAACACCTAATGCTTTGATTTCTTCTACTGTTTTGTTTGCAGCATCAACATTTCCTGCGTAATTAATTACTACATCATAACCGGCACGAGCTAATTCTAAAGCACAAGCTTTTCCTATACCTCTTGATCCACCTGTTACTAATGCTACTTTTTTATCTGTCATAATTTTTCCCTTTATATAATAAAATACTAGTCTTTTATTATGCTAAACATAATTCTGATTTTAATGCTTCAATAGTTAATTCTAATGATTCTTTATCAAATACATTATATGTTTTAACTTCTGCATTAATCTTTTTATTTAATCCTGCTAATACTTTGCCAGGTCCAATTTCAATAAATGTATCAACACCATCAGATATCATTTTTTCTATTGTTTGAGTCCAATGAACTGATGAATATATTTGTTTTGGCATTTTTAATTTGAATTCAGTAGCTAATGTTGTTGCCTCTGCATCAACATTTGTTATTACTGGTAATTTTGAATCAGATAAATTAAATTCTGATACAAAACCTTCAAATTCTTTTCCTGCATTTTCCATGAACTTAGAATGGAATGCTCCTGACACAGCTAGAGGTACAACTTTTCTTACTCCAGCTTCTTTTAATAACTCAGATGCCTTAGCAACTGCATCACTATCACCTGTTATAACAACTTGTACAGGTGAATTATAGTTAGCAACATCTACATAACCAACTGAAGATGCTTCTTGTAATGCTTTTTCAACAGAACCTTCCGGAGCATTTAAAACTGCTGCCATTGAACCACCTTTTGTTTCTGACATTAAATCTGCTCTCTTTTGAATCAATTTTAATGCATCATCTAATGACATAACGCCTGCTGCATACATTGCACAGTATTCTCCTAAACTGTGACCTGCTGTATAACTTGGAATTACATCTAATTCTGATTTTAATGCTTCTAATGCCGCAATTGACATTGTAACTATTGAAGGTTGAGTATTAACTGTTTGTTTTAAATCCTCATCTGGACCTTCGAAACACATTTTTGTAATACTTTTTCCTAAAACTTTGTCTGCTGTATCAAAAACATTTTTTGCAGACTCATAATTATCATACAAATCTTTTCCCATGCCCACTGATTGTGAACCTTGTCCAGGAAATAAGAAAGCAATTTTCTTTGTCATATATTCTCCTTAAATTTAACCACTAATTGATTATAAACTTATAAAAATTATAATTATTCGATACTAAATGGAATATTTACCCCACCTAGCAAATACCTTCTCTCAATCTTACGATAGCACCACCCCATGTCATGCCGGCACCAAAACCACATAATACAGCAGTTGAGCCTAATTTAACATTTCCTTTTTCTACTCCTTCCGCTAAAGCTATTGGAATAGATGCTGCAGATGTGTTTCCATAATATTTGATATTAGTAACAACTTTTTCATCAGTATATCCAAGACGTTCTTGAACTGCTTGGATAATTCTTAAGTTTGCTTGGTGAGGTATTAAATAATCAATTTCTTCAGCTTTCATTCCTGCATTTGAAACTAATTCTTCTACATATTGTGGTAAAACTTTTGCTACAAATGTATAAACCCCACGTCCATTCATTCTAATACCAGTTTGTTTTGGTTCATACTGTTCTACCAATGGACAATTTTTACCATCGAATGCTAATTCTATTAAATGTCCATAGTTACCATCAGCTTTTATATCTATTGCTATTACATCATCAATACCATCTTCAGCTTGAGTAACAACCATAGCACCAGCACCATCACCAAACAAAATAGATGTTCCTCTATCTGTCCAATCTACTAATCTTGAGTTGTTATCTGTCGCAACAATCAAAATATTTTTGTACATGCCTGATGCAATATAAGCTTTTGCAATACTTAAACCATATATTAAACCTGAACATGCTGCTGTTATATCAAATGCAGGAACTGGCTTTTGAATACCTAATCTTTCATGAATGTGGCAAGCAATAGCAGGGTATAAATCTGGAGGTGCTGAAGATGCTGCTAAAATTAAATCTATATCTTCTGGATCAATGCCGGCTTTTTCTATTGCATTTTTTGAAGCTGCAAATCCTAAATCAATAGCATTTTCTTCTCCTGATACAACTCGTCGTTCCTTTATACCAGTTCTTGAATATATCCACTCATCTGATGTTTCATACAATTGAGTTAAATCATCATTAGTAATAACTGTATCTGGTATAGAATAGCCTACTCCTGCTATTCTTAAAGGAATCAACTTGTTTGTCATTTTAACCTCTAGCCCTCAATAAATTCTGAAATTTTCTTATTAACGCCTGTTTCAACTGCATCTTTTGCTACTCTTACGGCGTTTTTAATTGCGTAAGCCTTACTTCTTCCGTGAGATATTACTGTTATACCTTTTACACCAAGAAGAAGCGCTCCCCCAAATTCTTCATAGTTAATTTTTTCATATATACGTTTCATAAATGGTTTTGCTAACATACCAATTATTGCACCTACAAAATCTGATTTGAATTCAGCCTTTATCATTCTGAACAACATTGAAGATGTTCCTTCTGTTATTTTTAATGCAACATTACCTACAAAACCATCACAAACTACTACGTCACATACATTTAAGAATATTTCTCTTCCTTCAATATTCCCAACAAAGTTCATGTTATCTTGATCTTGTTCTAATAACTTGTATGTATTTTGCGCAAGCTCATTACCTTTACCCGCTTCTTCACCAATATTTAAAACACCTACTCTTGGATTTTCTACTCCTAAAACATTCTTAGAGAATGTCATACCCATAATCGCAAATTGTTTTAACATTTGAGAAGTACAACTACTATTTGCTCCAGCATCAATTACTACAATAGGTTTCTTCATTGTTGGAAGTGTTACTGCAATAGCAGGTCTTTCGATTCCAGGGATTCTACCTAAACCAAACAAACTTGATGCCATTGCAGCACCTGTTGAACCTGCAGCAACTACAGCATCTGAACTACCTTTTGCAACTGCATCTACTGCTAATACTATAGAAGATTTTTTCTTTTTTCGAATAGCTTGTCCTGGTGCTTCACCCATTTCAATAATTTCTGATGCATGAGTTATTTTGATATCTAGCTTTTTAGTATCAATTTTTATTCGGCGCTTTCTACCACCTCTGCCACAATCTGAATATATGCCTTCTTGTTCTATTTGGTCTAAAACTTGTTCGATTTGGTCTTGTTTTCCAACTAATTCTAAACCTACACCATATTCAGAAGCAGCCCAAACTGCACCTGCAACGATTTCAAAAGGTGCGTGATCACCACCCATTGCATCTATAGCTATTCTTGTCATCTTACCCTCTATTCTTCAACAGATTTGTCTTCTTTTTCTTCTTCCTTAACTTCTTCTGAAGTTTCTTCTACTGCTTCTTCTTTTACTTCTTCAACTTTTGCCTCTGCTTTTTTAGTTGATTTTTTTGTTGCTTTTTTTGCAGTTTTCTTTTCTTCTTTTACTTCTACTTTTTTATCTTTTAAACTTACAGGTTCACCTTTATAATGTCCGCAAGCTGTACATACTGTGTGAGTTAAAACTGGTTCTCCACAATTTGAACAAATTGTTGTTTCAGGTTTTGTAGCCTTCCAGTTTGCTCTTCTTTTGCCTTGTGCGCTATGTCCTGTTCTTTTCTTTGGTACTGCCATTTTTCTTATACCTTTCTATATATTTATTACTTCGACTATTTTTCTATTTTTATTGTTTTAAATATTTCCATTCTTTCATCAGGAACTTTAAAGGAGTCATCTTTTTGAAAATAATCCTCCTTACAATTTATACCACAAACTTTTTTATTTGGTAACTCTAATATTACAGATTGATACAATAAGTCATAAATATCTATCTCATCTGAGCCATATAAATCGATAACAAACTGTCCATCTTTTATTTCTACTTCCTGCTTATCATCGTCATAGACTGAATTTTTAGCATACATCTCATCAATATTAAAATCAAATTCGTAATCATATTCTTTTAAACATAAATCACAAGTTAACTTAATATTTCCTGAAATTTCACCTTTTACAATTACAAATTCGCCTAATGGTGTTATATCTATAGATGCATTTACATCTGCTTTTAATTCATCTATATACTCATTTATATCAAGATGAAGTGTTTTTTCATTAGAATTTTCTATCTCTGATATTTTTACCTTATCCATATACTTCATCCTGTAATACTAAACTTGCAATTTGAGTTGAAACAAAACAAATCTTTTTAACAGGTCCATTTGCCTCTTTTTCTACCAATACTGGAGATGGACTCTTCATTAATTGTTTAAACTCTTGATAAACAGCTTGAGGATTATCAAAATATAACACAACTGGTGTTGCTGCGCCTTTTAAAAATAATACTAATGCTGTTCTGGTCTTTGGTTGTGGTATATATTGTTGAGACATTTTATTCTCCTTGTTCTAAATTTATATTATATATAATAACATAACCTAAAAATTTGGAAGATTGAATTTCAATCTTCCAAATTTATTATCTTTTAATTATTAAAACTATACAGCAACCTTCATTGAGTTTGTAATGATTTCATTGAAACTGTCAGCTTTTAAGCTTGCGCCACCAATTAAACCACCGTCAATATCAGATTGAGATAATTGTTCTTCAATTGTTGAAGGTTTTACTGAGCCACCGTATAAAATTCTGATTGCATTTCCTGCTTCTTCTGAAGAAACTTCTTTTACAACTCTTCTAATCATTGCAATTACTCTGTTTGCTTCAACTGAATCACAAGTTTTACCGGTTCCGATTGCCCAAATTGGTTCGTATGCGATAACTGATTTTGCAATTTCTTCGTTTGTTAAACCTTTTAATGCTGCTCTGATTTGAGATGCGATGTGTTCATCTGTTACACCTGCTTCTCTTTGTTCTAATGTTTCACCACAGCAAATGATAGGTAACAATCCACCTGCTAAAATAGCTTTTGCTTTTTTATTAATCATTTCATCTGTTTCTGAGAAATATTGTCTTCTTTCAGAGTGACCAATAATTACATAATCACAACCTGCATCTTTTAACATTTCTACTGAAATTTCACCAGTATAAGCACCTGATGATTCCCAATGACAGTTTTGACCTGCAATTTTAATTTTATCACTTCCCCAAGATGCTTTTGCTGCTGATACAACACCGATTGTTGTAAAGGTTGGAGCAACTACTATCTCAGGTAATTGAGATTCACTTAAACCTGAAACAAGAGATTTGATTCCTTCGAATAATTCTCTTCCTTCATCTTGTAATAAATTCATTTTCCAGTTTCCTGCAATGATTGGTTTTCTTGACATATTTATCTCCTTAAATTTGTAAACCACATTCAAAGTTTAAAATAAAAGAAAATCACAATCAAGAGGTAAAAAAAAGAAACAGAAAATTAAATTTCTGTTTCCTTTTTATATTAATTAATTATATATTTTAATTATTTAGTAAGCCTCTAGCTGCTAATATTCCAACTGGAATACCACCAACTAATAAACCAGGATTATCAGCTATAAATTCTGCTACAGATTTTCCTGCTGCTATAGCCATATCGCGGACACCTTTAACTGCACGTTTTACATATAATGGATCTAATGTATCTATTACTTCAGCTCCTTTTTCTTTAATTAATTTTTGAACTTTTTCAGATTCTGCATCTATTTTAGCTCTTGTTTTGTCTCCATCCTCGGTTACAGTATCTTTAATATCTTCTGCAGTTTTTGTTACTGTATGTCTTGTATAATCATTTTCTGCTCTTACGACACCACGTGTATAGTTACCGTCTGCTGAAATATGTTGATGTAGACCTGCTGTATTTACTGCATTTTGATATCGTGTTAAATCTCCATCTGCGGTAATATGATTATGAATAGAGGCAGTATTTTTATTATCATTTGCAATCACACGATTTGTATTTTTATTATCGTTTGCAATTACTCTATTAGTTGATGCATCTATATTTGCATTTACTTTATCAAATCCTTCATCCATTTGGTTTGATAATTGAGCAGCATTTGTACTGTCGTTAATCATTATATCTCGAGCATTATTATTATCATTACTTACAATTAACGCTGCTAATTGTTCATTTGTCATTTTTGTTGCATTGATATATTCTTGTTTTACATCATTTGCCCATTGCATTAAATCCGCTGAATATCGAGCAACATCATCCATATACTGTGCATTTGTATACTTAGGACGTGCACCTAAACTTTGTGGAACAAACATTGTATTACCATGCTCATACTTAAACATGTCATAAGCAGTTTTTACAACTGCATCAGCACGTTGTTCTGCTGTTTGTGCAGCTTCGGAGCCTTGCTTACCAAACTGAGCTTTATAATTTTTTTCTAAATCTTTTCCAGCTTTTTGCATGTTTTTTCTAGTTTCATTAGCAGTTTCTCCTGCATTATCAGTTGTTTCTACTGCTAAACCAAATTGTTCTGGGCTCCAACCCATATTTTGCATTTGTTGTTGAAATGCAAACATCTCTGCAGCATCAAGTGTACCTCCACCATTAACATTTGCATTTTGTGCTAATGCATATAAAGGTGTACCACGTAATGCATCAATTGAAAATCCATTTGACATATTTATACTCTCCTTTCGCTTCACAGAATCTCAACTTATATTATTCTTAAGTTGTTATTAACTATGAGGATTTCAAAAAAGAGTTATTTCGTTACATTTCTTTATATTATCTGTTTAAATAATTCTAAAAATCTTTTTGCAGGTTTTACTAAATACTTATCTTTTTTATAAAAAATTGAAAAATCACGTTTGTATGTATAACCTTTTACTTTGTTACAACAAACATTTTCTTGATGTGGGAAAAATTTTAAAAATAAATCTGGTAAAAATGATGCACCTAAACCCTCATTTATCATTGAATATATCGTTTCTGCATTATGACATTCTATTATTGGATTCAATTCAAAACCATTCTCTTCACACAATTAGAACTATCTGGGGAATTAAAACCATTTTTACATACAGAAATTTTTTCAAGGATAAATGGATTAGTAAGCCAAAGATATGTTCAATTAGGAGAATATGTTCAAAAAGGTCAATTATTAGCTACAATTGATACCCCTGACTTAGATGCAGAAGCTATGAGTGCAAAATCAGCTTTAATCTCTGCTGAAAAGCACTTAATGGAAACACAGTACCAATATAATTATGCAAAACAAACTTACGATAGATATCAAAAATCAGGAATTAATGGAGCTATATCAAAGCAAGAAATTGAGTCAAAATATAATGATTTTAAAACATCGGAAATGAATTATTTAGGTGCAAAAGCTGATGTTGCAAAAGCTAAATCTGATTTGAACAGATTAATATCTCTACAAGGTTATAAAAGAGTAATTGCACCATTTAGTGGTGTAATTAGCAAATATAACATTGATGCAGGTGCAAATGTTGTTGCAGGCGGTAGCACTACAAGTACAAGTTTATTTGAAATTCAACAAATTGATAAATTCAGAGCAACAATTTTTGTACCTCAAAACTATGTTAGATTTATTAATAATAATCAAGCCGTAGATATATTTATTCCGGAAAATCCTCAACAAAAAATTAGAGGTTACATATCTCAAATCTCAGGAAAATTAGATAATGTTTCTCGTTCAATGGAAGTAGCTCTTGTTATTCCAAATGATGAAAATTACGGATTATATAGTGGATTATACGTTAAAACAATTATAAATATAAACGATTCTCCAAAAATACTAACAGTTAATCCAGCTTGTATTACAACTTTAACAACACCTGATCAATATGTAGTTGAAGTAAAACCTGATTCTACAATTCATTTCATTAAAGTTAAACAAGGCAGAGACCTAGGTGACAGAATTGAAATATTAGAAGGATTAAAAGGTGATGAAAAATTAATCACCAATATCAAAGATGATTTCAAAGAAGGACAAAAAATTAAATTCAAATAGCAAATTATTTTTTGTTTGATTATTATAAAAATATGGCACCAATAAAACCAACTAAAATAACAGATAGAATTTTATATAACAAAGATGGCCAATATAATATGATTTCACTAAATCAAAATAAATTACTTGGCTATATTGCTCTTGCACCTAAAAAAGATACACTATATATCTCTAAACTTAGAAGCTATTATCCAGAAAATAAACAGCTTAAAGTTGGAACATCGTTAATTAACTTTGCAAAAAAAATGAGCAAAAAAATGGGGTTTGATGGAAAACTTAATGTAATTGCATATAAAACCGACTACTGGGATAAAGATCCTCATAAATTTTATAGAAAACAAGGTTTTACAACAAACTACCATGAAAAAGACGAAATGCTAGATTTTTGCATAGAATATAACATTGATATTCCTCACTATATGAAACAAGGTATAAGTATGGATTATAAAGGTTAAAATTATTTTCCTAACATATCTGCCATACGTTTTGCCCTAATTACATTTCTTATAGTATTGTTAGTATTCCTATTTTTTATACGATGCCTTCTATTTTTATAATAGGTATAATCGTTATAATTATTACCATAAGAATATGTATTATCACCCCAAGAATTTACTCCATATTGACCTGGCCAAGGATTAAATGCCATATTAGCAAATACTGATGTTGTATTTAAAATCATTGTTAATATTAATATGTATAAAGATAATTTTTTCATACACAAATTCTTATCTAAAAATAAAAAATAAAATCCGACAAATATATATAGCCTACATAGTGAATGTTTTATTTATATGAATTATAGAGAATATCAGTATGAAAAAATTAATTGCTTTATTATGTTTAATTTGTATGGGGACAAGTGGATTTGCACAAACTTGCTGCGATAACCAACAACCTCCTTGTGAAGAAGTTCAAAGATATGAACATACTTTTTACGAAAAAGGTGCAACATCTAATCAGGTTGCTATTACTAATCTAAGAAATATTGTATGTAAAGGAAATGCTCTTAAAGTAGCATTTAATTGCAAATTCAAATCAGAATGTGCAAAAGCAGGAGATACAATTAATTTTACTCTTCCTGATGCTTTATATACTGAAGAAGGAACTTTATTAATTCCGGCATGTTCTACTGTAATTGCAGATATTATAAGAATAGAAAAACAAAGATTTCCAAACAAAAACGCAAGAGTATATCTAAACTTCAAATGTATAGTTTTTCCTGATAACACAACAGTTTGCATGAGTGGTAAACCTTTAACAAAAGATGGTAGCTTAAAAGAAGGTCCTTGGATGACAACAGGAAAACTTGCTCTATATACAATTGGATTAGGTTGTGTTGGAGCTGGTGCAGGTACAGGTTTTGCATTTATACCAAACCCTGCAAAACTAGGTGTTGGGTTTGCTGTTGGCATTCCTGTTGGTTGTACTGTAGGTCTTATTACAGGTCTTTTAACTCCAGGGTTGAAATATCATGCTAAAAAAGGTGAGAATATTAAAGTAATTCTATGTGAACCTATGTCACTACCTAAAATATGTAAATAACACTAGACAAATGATTAAAACATATTATAATTAATCTATGAAAAAGATTTTGTTTGTTTTAGTGTTCTTATTAACTGCAAATATTACCCTTGCAGATACATTAATTTTTGCTCAAATTACAGATGTTCACATTCCTGCAAAAACTAATCAACCTATCTTAAGAAGGGATTTATCAAAAGCAGAAGAAAATCTAAGATGTGCAATTCGTAAGATTAATAATGATGATTCTATTCAATATGTATTCTTTACAGGAGATTCTGTTGACAGGTCATACGAAGAATTATATTCAAAATTTTTCAATATAGTAAACAACTTAAACAAACCGTACTATATTGCACTAGGAAATCACGATGTTAATTCTCCTTATGGAATGAACAAAAAAGAAACTTTAAAACTTATACACAACCTATCTAGATATCATCAATATTATCCGAATTATTATGTTGAATTAAACAATGATTTTATTGCAGTTATGCTTGATGGAACAAATGACTATGTTATAGATTCAAGAGGATATTTTAATAAAGAAACTCTCCAATGGCTAGAAAATGTACTTCAAGAGAATCAAAATAAAAAAGTTTTAATATTCCAACATTTTCCAATAGTTGAACCTTCTAAAGAATCAATATATGAATATTTACACAAAATCCGTAATAAAAGAGCTTTATTAAAAGTGATAAAAAAATACAATAATGTAAAACTGATTGCATCAGGACATTATCATAGAAAAGGTGAGTTTGAAAAATACGGAATAAAACATTATTCTACACCTGCATTATTTCTCACACCTTCATACTATAGAGTAATAAAAATAGACTATGAACCTTGTGGAGATATCAATAGTATTGAAACTGAATTAATTAAAAACAATTAATCCTCATGCTCTTTATGGAACAAATGCCACTTAAAACTTGGATAAGTCTTACTTATCTCATCCCATTTTATCAATAATTCATAACCTTGTACTTTTTTCATTCTATCTTTTTCCCAAGATTTTATGAAATCAACACAGGCATGATCTATATAATGAAGTCGTTCTGTACATAAGGTAATATTTTTATCCTTTGGTAAATGTTCCAATGCATCTATTAAGGTCGGAAGTTGTAAAAATGTTATATTACCATGTAATTTTGCAACAACTCTATTTTCTGATTCAATATACTCAGAATCAATATCAACCTTTAATACTTTATATGCGCTTTTTATAAATGCACAGATAAAACCAATCAAAATACCTTCAAATAAATTAGTGAACAATATTGAAACAAGAGTAATTAAATAAATGGCAAACTCTCCTCTACTTAATTTCAATAAATGTTTTGCAGCATCAATATCAACTAACTTATAACCTGTATAAACTAATATTGCAGCCAAAGAAGATATAGGTATATAATTTAATACAAAAGGAAATACTGAAACAAATAATAACAACCAAACCCCATGCAATACAGCAGACAATCTTGTTTGAGCATTAGCATTAATGTTAGCAGCACTTCTTACAATTACACCTGTAATAGGCAACCCACCTAAAAATCCTGATAATGAGTTCCCAATACCTTGTGCAATAATTTCTTTATCGTAATCTGTTTTTGATCTCGTACACATTTTATCAATTGCTGCAGAAGTCAATAATGTTTCTGCACTGGCAATAAAAGTTATAACAAGTGCATTTAAAATAACTGTTGGATTTAATATATGAGAAAATTCTGATAATTGTATAAAATTAATCCCACTCCAAAAATTATCCCCAACTTGTAAATATGTAATATCCAAATGAGTAGCATTTGCAACCAATGAAGCTGTTATTACACCAACTAAAGCTGATGGAATTACTTTTAATTTTTTATATGGTAATAAATTCCATAACAATATCATTGATATTGTTAATATACCAATTGTACAGGCATGATGGTGCTGAGATCCATCTAATGGTAAAACAGAATTATATATTACACTCAATAAATCCTTTATATTATTAATAAAATTATTCTGAGGAGAACTATCTAACATAATATGGAATTGGGACAAAAATATAGAAATCCCAATCCCTGCAAGCATACCCTGAATTATTGCAGGGGATATTGCCCTAAACCATTTACCAAAAGATAAAATCCCAAAAGTAATTTGAATAAGCCCTACAAGAAAAATTATCAAAAATAACTTCTCAACACCTTGAGTTTGAATAATATCAACAATTATCAATATTAAACCTGCAGCAGGACCAGAAACTTGAAGCGAGTTACCAGAAAATAATCCTACAACAATTCCACCTATAATTCCTGATACAATCCCGCTATATATAGGTAATCCACAAGCGATAGATATACCTATAGCCAATGGAAGTGCTATCAAAAATACTATTATTGATGCCAAAAAATCTTTTTTTATTATATTCAACATGCCTGTATCCTTTATTAATTCAATCTTTACTGCATATTAACATATTTAGTGTAATTTTAACAATTAAGAAATGTAACAGATTTTAAGATAATCCTAAAGTTTTATAAAAAAATACCGATATACACACCGAGGGAAAAATTCATTATCACAAAAATTTAAAAGAAGGGTGTGTATCAATATGAAAAGAACAATCATAGCTTTATTAAGCGTGCTATTTTTTGCTGTTTCACCAGCATTTGCATCATATAATCTAAAACATTTTTCAACAGATGAAAAAATCTTAGCAGCATTAACAGTATTAAACAACAACGGCGGAGAAGAAGTTCTTGATAATCTTGCAGAAAATGGAGTAAAAATAATATTCTATGATTTAACAATGATGGATTTTAATTACTCCAAAGATTATGCAATCGCATCAGTTGGAACATTAGGAGAAAGATATATTTTAATCAACTCCAGATACAAAAATTCTCCAAAAGAAGCATTAGCTTGTCTAATAGCTCACGAAAGTTTCCACAAATTAAAAAGAGCAACATTTGCAGAAGAAGTTAAATGTACACAAGTTGAAGCTTACTACTGGCACAAATTAAAAAATCAAGTAACTAACACTACAACCAATGAATTAACAAACCGTTTAAATAAACTTGAAGCATTATATTTAGCATCTACACCTAATAATGATAGAATAGCTGATTCAATAATACACAACCAATTCTATAGAGCTCAATTAGCTATTAAATAATTAACATTTTATAAAAACTGATTTAGGTTTTTTACAAATTGGACATACATAATCATCAGGCTCTTTAGTTATATCTCCTTCATAAATATAATTACAAATTGTACACCTGTAACATAATTCAGAATTTACTTTTTCTTCTACATAAGTCGGAGCAGTCTTAGGACTGCTTCCTTTTTTAACTTTATGATAATAAGCATAAGTCATTGGAGTATCACCATGCAAAATATCACCATCAATTATTCGACCTAAAAATATCGTATGTGTTTCTGTTTCCATTTTGTCTATTATTTCACAAATAATATAACCAATTGCATCTTTCAATATAGCAACATCATCTGTAATTTCGTATTCTATTTTTTCAAATTTATCAACCGTTTTACCTGTTTCAAAACCAAATACGGGAATTATATCATCATTTACATGTTCTCCAAGAATTGATATAGCAAATTTCCCACATTTTTCCATACATTGATGTGTATAATTTTGATGATTAATACTAACAGCAATAGTGTCATACGAAACTTGCATAATACTATTTGCAATACAACCAGTTGGTTTATTATCGTTCATAGTTGAAACAACATAAACACCGTAAGACAAATCTTTAAGAACTTCATTATTCATATAACACCTCGCTTGATGTTATTATAATAAATTTTTATACATACATCAATAAGATATATGTACATTAAATTTAGCCTCAAAATTCTAATATTCCACATATATGTAGATTATTTTATAAATTTTTAAAAATATGTTAAATAAACATATAGGAGAAATATCATGGAAATTAGAAACATAATAAAATATATTTTATTCTGTAAAAATACTACACTTACACAATTAGCAAATTATCTAACAATTGCAACTAATAAAAAATATAATGTAGACTTACTATCTAAAAAACTTATAAGAAAAACCTTACGAGCAGAAGAATTTAAACTTATTCTTGAAATATTAGGGTATGAAATCAAAGTTGTAAAAAAAGTAGAAGAAAACTAATGTTTGTAGAATAATTTTAATTTGTCTAAATTCTAATTCAAATATTTTTTAATCAAAAGTTTCTTTAGTGCTCTTGCATTTACACTCTGTTCATCTATTTCAAGAATCTTATCAAGTGATTTTATAGCTTGTTTATAATCACCCATATTCTTATAAATTACTGACATGGAATAATGAGCATCAATAAATTTGTCATCAAACTCAATAGCTTTTTCTAAATCCTCTAATGCTGATTTTAATTCCTTTTCATCCTCTGTTTTGGTCGCAAAAACTATCTGAGCACGATTGAAATATGCATCCACCATATTCTTATCTATATCTATTGTTTTTGAATAATATTCATATGCCTTTTTATAATTTTCTTTTTGAAATTCTATAATACCTATAAACATATAAACAGGTGCAAAATCAGGTTTCAATTCAATAACTTTATTGTATGCAGACATTGCTTCTTGAGTATTACCAACATTTGCCTCTTGTATTCCTAAATTGAAATAATATTTATAATCTTTATGGCTATTTTCTGCATTCTTTAATAAATCAGAATACTTCTCATCTTCTTTTAAAATCTTAATTAAATCCTGTTTATTATATTCTGCTATCTTTAATTTTGGAGATAACATTAAAGCCATATCATAATCATTCATTGCTTTTTCAAATTCGCCCTTATGGAAATATGAAAAACCTCGATTGTTATATGCAAGAGCATTTCTTTTATCTAATTCTATAGCTTTTGTATAACCCAATATAGCAGAGTCATAATCTCCTGCTTCATCTTTGGCATTTGCGAGATTGATTATTACTTCAATATTATTAGGCTCTATTGATAAAGCTTTTTCAAAATTCTTTAATCTTTCATCTGCGTCAGTTGATGCTACACCCATATAGAAATAATAATCGTATTTTGTTCCTATTCGCTTTAAATCATTTCTTATAAGTTTTCTTGCTGATATATAATCCTTTTTGACGATACAATCATCTATCTTTGATAATAATTTTGATTTATCCATAAGATAATTATATCAGTAAAATATTTTTAAGCTATATCGTAAGACTTTGGCATATCTTGTTTAAAATGATAAGTTAAATATTCTACAGAATTAGTTGGGTTCATATTTGGATTTTTGAACTGTTTGAATGCTTCACCTATTGGCATCTTAGCCAAATTCTTCATTTCTTGAACCTTAGCTGCTGATTTATATTTTGCCATTATCTGAGCTAAATCTTTTACCATAGACATCATAAACATAGGATTATGAACATCATTACCTTCTGCTTTTCTTGCCAATAATGATTGTAACAATCCTTCTAAAGAATTATAAGCTGATTTTTGAGCTTTGTTTAAATTCAACTGAGAATCATTTGGAATAATATTATGTTCTCTCATTATATTAGAACTTAATTTCAAGAACTCTTCGTTATTAATTTTAGATAACTGAGTTTTATTATCAAAGAACATTTTTTTCAAAGTTGACTCTAATATTTCATTAGCTTTTTCTGGAGTCATTCCTTCCGGTAAAATTGCACCATCTAAAGCATATTTAGTTAAATCTTTCACATTCGCACGTTCAATATAATTTGTTAACTCGATAGAGCGTAATGCTTGTTCTTTTGATATGTCAACAGTATTACCGGTATCAATTAACGTAAATAATTTACCTTTCTTGGATTTTAATGCCTCTAAATCAATAAATATATTTCCTGGGTGAATATCAGCATGCAATGTTTTACCATTCTTATCAACTTTATTGAACTGTTCTACTAAAACATCCATATAACTACTTAGTAATCGTTTGATTTCATCAGGTTTTAATTCTGATATGTCAAAATCTGGAGATTTTGCTTTTAATGCTTCGATTTCTTTATCAATTTTTGATGTATCAAATCCATATTTCTTACGGAACATCAATTCATTATATTTTACCAATGTATCTAAACTTATACCTTTAGCTTTTTCCATTACATAGATACCTTGTTTAGCCTCAATAGGAACTACAACATTAGCTTTTTTAGTATATTTGGCCAATTTTTGAGCAGCTTTCATTTCATTTTCAAAATCAACTTCTTTTAAAATTCCATCTGCTAAATTGTTAATATTTTTGATTAAATAATTTTGCTCTTGAGTTAATTTATCTTTTGGAGCTCCTTTAGTTACTAATTGAATAAACGCTTCTTTATCCTTTTGAATTTTTGCGGCATCAATACCTTCTTTTAGAATCTTGATACAAACTTCTTTCCCTGAAGCATCTTTTGCCAAGTAACTTTCTGCAATTGTTCCAACCCCTAATAATTTTGAAACAGTATATTTTTTATCATCACCTATTAAGTTATTAATTACTTTTTGTGCATCTTTCATTGTTCTGGATGGAGGACAATTTTCTTTTAAAGCTTTTACTATTGGGCTTCCACCATTTGAAATTTGTAAGAACTTAACTGCAAAAATATTTTCATCTGTTAATTTTAATATTTGTTCTTCAACAGGAGAACCACTACGAAGGATATTGTTTATTGAAGAAGAATTTAACATCAAATCTTCTAATTCATTATAAGCAGTTTTATTCGATTCGAATTTTAATGGGCTTAATTTAGCATCTTTTAAATCATTTACAACTTTTTCTAAATTCTTAACCAATGCTTTATTGTATCTTGCCTTTTTGAATGCAGGAATAGCTACTGCAATAGCAGCAACTGTATTTAATGCAGCATTATTCTTTAATGTTTCAGTAAAATCAAAGAAAGATTTTTTACGATTATCATTTTGATTTGTTGCATATCTTAAGCCTGTATTGGCTGCTACATACATAGGTGCACCAACAATACCACCAGCCAAAGCTGTTACAGGAGCTAATAATCCACTAATAAAACCTGTACCAAAGTTTTTAAGCTCTTGTTTGCGTTTTGCTTTACTACGCTGTTTTTGTAATGCTTTTAATTCTTTTTTCAAAGCCTTAATTTCTGTTTTTGGAGCTTTTTCTGCCTTTTTCTGTTTAATCTGAGCCTTCAAATTCTTTTCAGCATCTGTTTCTTTAAATTCTTTTGAACCAATTCTATTAACCTGTAAAGCCCATTGCTTAAACATGCCAGCCTGTAATGCAGCAACACCTGCAGCAACAGCAACTAACTTACCTTTTGATCCAACAATAGATTTTATTGGCTTAATGTATTTATCTATTTTTGGAATATCTGAAAGCATACCTGGAACTGCATTTAATTTGAATCTTGCATTCAATTTATTCCCAAAGTTTTTTACTGTATAAAATGTTGAAACACCAGTAAGACCAGCTACAACATCTCCAAATGCTTGTGCTGAATTTTCTTGTGATACACGATAATCTGATATAGTTTTCTTGACAGATTCTTTATCAACTTTACCATTTTCAAATTCTGCAATTTGAGCCTCAACTTTTTTTGAACCCAAACCAAAATTTGTTATATTTTTAAACTTGTTATACAAACGTTCAAATAATCCATTTTTCTTATGTTGCAAAACAAACTCATCACGCAATTCCTTTGCGTTATTTGGTGTTGTTGTATAATTTGGCTTTGGTTGATTATCATTCCATTTATTAGTTTTATTATTGATAAATGTATGATTTTTTATCTGGCTAACAAAATTATCCATTCTTGTTGACATAAAATATCCCACCTTAATCTTACTTATATTTTTATAAAGTTTTATAAATAAATTAAATTGACAAACAACAAAAAATATTTTTAGAATACTTAACATATTATGAGCAAAAAATATTACTTAGTAGGAAAAACAATAAACCAACCATTTAAATACTATGAAGGAAAAGCTACAAGACTAGCTAATGAATTACCATACACAGTTGATGAAGTAGTAGTTGGAATAGTAGGAGAGAAGGGAAAACGTAAAATTACGACCTTTCGAGATTCTAATGGAAAAATTATAGAGCGCTCATTTGATTTTAAAAATAAGGCATATAAAAATAGAATATATACTTATAAAGACTATGCAATAGGAGAAGAAGAATATGTTAATTCTACTATTATAAAAGAATATTCTTTACCTCGTACGATAATGCAAGTTTATAATAATTTTAAAGAAATGTTCCAAGAACACGGGATAAAAACAACTCTTTGGAATAAAGATAAAATCCAAACTAATTATATTGCTGAAAATATAAATAACGGGAATAAAATATTATCAAAAGTAGAAATCAACACAAATCCAAATCAAAATTATGAAACACACTCATTCATTGAATACCCACAAATTATTAATAATAAAGTAACAAAATCTGAAAATAAATTTTTGAGTTTTAATGTAGATAAATCTAACAATCAATATATTGAAGGTTCTGAAAAACATAAAAATGTCGATTTCCCTAAAAATGATAAATTTCTAGGTTTTAGAGCATTAGAAATTAATGATATGAAAGAACCAATTACAAGATATTTTATTAATCAAAGAGGGCTTGATAACTCAGATTTTAATATTAACACTAATTATATAGGAGATGAACATTTAAGAGCTTTTTATCAAAATGGAATGATATGTTTTAATAAATTATATAATATGAAAACTAAAGACAAATTAGTTTCAACATCTAGACACGAAGTAGAACATGGTTGGCAACATTTTCTTGATGCTAGAAATACAGGTGGAATAGATTATTTTTATAAATATATTGCTATTAAATATGGACCAATTAGAAATACCAAATTACAAAAAGAAGCAGATAAATGTACTACATCAATTAAAAACTATGTTCCTTATACTGTAAATTATAAAGCATATAAGAGAAACTATATTGAAATTATGGCTGATAAACGAGGTAAAGAAGCAAGAAATGAATACAGTAAACAAGGTAACACAATAAGAAACAATTTTAAACATATTCCTGAAGAAATGCTTTAATTAATAAATTGCAATTTTTAGACAGTTACTGTTTTTATCTTCAAAAAGTTTATAAGCTTCTTCTATTTCATCTAAAGAATATTTATGAGTAACTAAAAAATCAGTATTAATTTTACCTTCTGAAATATATTCAAGAAGCTTTTTACAATGAACAGCATCAACTCCACCAGTTTTAAAAATAAGATTCTTACCATACATTTGAGGCAAAGGTAAAACCTGATTTTCTTCATACATCGCAACCACAGCAACTATTGCATTTGCTCTTGCTATTTTCCAAGCAAGTTCAAAAGTATTATTTCCTCCAGCTGCTTCCACTACACAATCAACCCCACGATTTTGAGTTATATTATTTATTTCAAATTCAATATCACAATCATTTGGATTAAACACATAATCTGCCAAATTTAATTCTTTTGCCAAATTTAAACGAGTACTATTTATATCTATTGCAATAATTTTTGATGGATTAAATAATTTTGCACAAGCCATTGAACATAAACCAACAGGCCCAGAGCCTATAATTGCGATTGTTTCATTCTGCTTTAATTCACAAAGTTCAACTCCAAAATAACCACTTGATAAAATATCGCCTACAAAAAGAGCATTCTCATAACTAACATTATCAGGAATCTTTGTTAATCCAGTATCAGCAAAAGGGACTCTTACATATTCTGCCTGACAACCATCTATTGAACAACCTAATTTCCAACCTCCATTTTCACAATTATTTATAAATCCACGTTTGCAAAAATAACATTCGCCACAAAAGGTTTCACAATTAGCACTAACCCTATCTCCTATAGATAAATTTTTAACATCAGCACCTAATTCAACAACCTCTCCGACAAATTCATGCCCTAATACAGTATTAGGAACAGCTTTAGGTACAAATCCTTTTATTATATGCAAATCACTTGTACAAACAGATGATAATGTAACCTTTACTATTGCATCTCTTGAATCAATAATTGTTGGTTTTTCTTTTTCAATAAGATTTATTTTATTGTAATCCCAAACTAATGCTTTCATTATAATACCCTATTTTTCTAATAAAATTTTTATACTTACTGTTGAAAAATTCTTATTATTATATTTATTTTCTAAGAATTTTTGTAACTTTTCAGACGGATATTTTGAAATATGCCAATCCCTAAATTCTAAAATCTTGAAACCTGAATTATCTATAATATTTTTATAATCATCATATAATAAGCGATTTAAAGAAGGTCTTGTATATACCCAATTAGCAATTTTTTCTGAAACATCTTTATCATAATTTTTTACTAATTCATTTTCAAATTCTTTTTCTGACAAAATCAAATGCCCCCAATCAGGTAATTTAACATTATTAAAAGTAATAGTTTCAGCATTTCGTATAGGCCAAAAAATGTGATGACCTTTATAACAAGACCATATTGGTCCAAATAACGCAGATAATTTCCCGCCTTGTTTAAGTAGACTATACATATTTTTAATCCCAATATCTAAACCTTCAATATGTTCAAATGCATTAGTTGAAAAAATTAAATCAAAATCATTTTCTTTATCAAAATCCAAAATAGATGCTTTATAATGCTTATAATCTTCACCGAAAGTTTTATCTTCTTTTATAACAGGATCAACACATATCCAAGACTTAACCCCTAGAGATTGGGTTATATTATATGGAGTTTGACCACCTACTTCTAAAACTTTCTTATCTTTGAACAAATCTTTTTCAATACAAACATCCAAATGATTTTGTTGCCATATAGGCAATATATTTAAAGTACTTAAAACCAAAACCTACTCCATTTTAATATTATCTTAAAATTTTAACGGATATAAATAAAATAATCAAATATATAGCAAAAATTTTATTTACAAACATTTAATAAATATGAAAATATTACCATTAAAAAATTATAAAATCCCAAATATAAAAAATCAAATTTTTAGGTACTGTCCTAAACTAGCAAGAATACAAGCTGATTCATTTGTAAGAAGTACTAATTCACTTGATATTAGAAGAATTAAAGATATAGGAATAAAAAATTTTAGACTTATAAATTCAAATTCAATTCGAGGAGTTACTCTAGCAAATCAAAATCCTAATATATTAAAAGAATTAAAAGAATCAGGTATAAATAATATAATAGATTTAAGACGCGAAGCTAATCCAACTTCGAAATATGCAAATAATTGTAAGAAAAATGGGATAGAATACTTTGACTTTCCTATTAATATAAATATGCCAATATTTAATAATGCAAATACATCTAAATTAAGTACAAAAGAGCGAGAAGCACAAAACCAAATATTTAAAGACAAGCTCCCTAAATTTTTTAACTTAATGAACAAAGGGAAATTATATATGTCTTGCCTTCTAGGTTTACATAGAACAGATTTAGCAGTAACACTTAATTATTTAGTCAATCCTAAAGAACCAGCATCTCCTCCAATATTATCGCATATATTAATTAAAGATGAAGCAAATTGCACTAATAAATATATTGGGGGAGTAAAAAATCTTATAAAAAACCTTAATGCAAAAGATAAATCAAACTTGGGTCTTCCAGAGAATTTTCAAGAAATTTTTGATACAAGAGTATTAAAACTTCGAATGATGAATGGAGTAAAATAAAAAGAGGATCAGAATCATCTGTCCTCTTTTTATTTACCCTGGATGCGATTCGAACGCATGACCTACCGCTTAGAAGGCGGTTGCTCTATCCAGCTGAGCTACCAAGGCTTATTTTTAATTTATTCAGTTATCACTCTCAGCTGTATCGAGCAACCGGGTTGCGGATTTTGATACTTTGTTGGCTTTTTGCCAACTGGCCAGCTGAGCTACCAAGGCTTACTGTATTTATATATTAGCATATAAAATTTTACCTGCAAGTATTTATTTTTTATTAGTTAATTCTCTTAAAATATCCTTTATTTAATTTATTAATATTTTTTCTAATTTGTTATATAATCTACTCTATGAAAAAATTATTATCAATAACTCTTATAGCACTAAGTTTAGGTTGTTCATTCAACCAAGCATATTCTGCTGAAAATAAATTCTTCAAATTTATTAAACCTAAACAAGAAAAAACTTATATCGGCAATGTTTATTCTGTTGCAAAATTCTTCGCAGAATATGAAGCAGCTGCTAACAATTATAATCATAATGAATTTATCAAAGCTTATGATAAAAACTATATAAGCTGCGATGGATTTAACCTTGATATTCTTTCCAAATTACTTAAAGAAACTTGGAAAACATATCCTGGCATAAAATATCAAGTTAAACTTAACAGTGTTAATTTCTATAATGGCATGGCTGTTGCAGATGTTACTGAAACAGCTAAAGGTTATGCTAAGGCTGAAAATGATAATGTTGGTGAATTTGTTAGTACAATGCAATCAATTTATTATCTAAAGAAAAATAAAAATTCTTGGTTAATAACTAATGACTACACTGTAAAAGAAAATATTATTTTATCATGGGGTGACGGGAAATTAGCAAAATGTTCTTTTGAAACTCCTCAACAAATTCAAGCAGGAAAAGAATATACTGCATCATTAAAAGTTAAAGCTCCTGACGGCTCTATTGCTATAGGTTCAATTAACGCTGATAAAATAACTTATCCTCAAAAACCTTCTAAAGAAATCTTTAGAAAATTCTCTCCTGAAGGAACTCTTGAAAGAATTATGAAAGCAAATACCAACAATACTAATGAATATCTTGTTGGTACTGTTGGGTTTACTCGACCTAAAGTTGATAATAATCAAAATCTTAATATAAACCTAACAGGTTATGCTTGTTTGATGGAAAGAATGAATGTAGTTCCTGTAAATAAATTTATTGAGGTTAATAAAAATAATGATAAGAAAACCAAGTAATACATCTAAATTAATGTATTTAATAGTTAGTACTATTTTTCTTATTTATTTCAACTTGTATTGTTCAACATATTTTTCTTCAATATCTCAAGATCCGCTTTTGTTTATTCCAGGATTAAAATTGAACTATATGGAAAATACAGGTGCAGCCTTTTCTATACTTCAAGATTATAAAATATTACTTATTGCTTTTGGGATTGTAGCAATAGGTTTAATTCTTTGGTACACAATTAAGAACATATCAGAATTAACAATGAAAAATATGTTTCTTGTTGCGCTCCTAATCACAGGCGTTGGATGCAATATGTACGAAAGAATTGCATTTGGATTTGTTAGAGATTATTTTGAACTTACTTTTATTAACTTCCCTGTTTTTAATATTTCAGATATTTTCATCAATATTAGTGTTATTGTTATAATGATTATGTTATTTAATAAAAACTATTCAAAAAAATAATATGGATACACAAAAATTTATTATAGATTATAACGATGACGGGAAAAGAATTGATTTATTTTTATCAGAAATAATGTCTAATATTTCACGTTCAAAAATACAATCACAGATAAAAAAAGGTACAATACTTGTAAATAATAAAACTATTAAACCTTCATATACATTATCAGAAAATGATATAATAACTTGTTCTGATTTTGAAACAGAATTAAATTATATCCCACCTCAAAATATTCCACTAGATATTATTTATGAAGATGACAATATGCTTGTTGTCAACAAGCCATCAGGTATGTTGACTCATCCAACAACAACCGAAAAAGAGAATACTCTTGTAAATGCTTTAAAATTCAAATTTGGCGAAAACCTATCTGATATTAACGGAGATTTTCGCAGAGGAATATTACATAGACTTGATAGAAATACATCTGGACTTTTAATGGTTGCAAAGAATAATCAAGCGCACGAATTTTTAGCAAATCAAATTAAAGAAAAAACAGCAATAAGAAAATATCTTGCGGTTGTAAAAGGTGTAATAGATGAAGATTTAATTTTGGATTATCCAATAGGACGTCACAAGACACAACCACAAAAAATGGATGTAGTATTTGATGAAAAAGGGAAACCTAGTTTAACGGAACTAAGAGTTCTTGAAAAATTCAAAGAAGCAACATTTGTAGAACTAACATTAAAGACAGGTAGAACACATCAAATTAGAGTACATTTAAGCCACATAGGGCATCCGGTTTATAATGATACGTTATATGGTTTTGGAAAAATAAAAATAAAAACACAGGAACAAGTTCTTGAAGCATACAAATTAAAGTTTACAAAACCATTTAGTGATGAGATAATCGAGTTAGAGATTCCAATGGATGAAAAACTCACAAGAGTTTT
This sequence comes from uncultured bacterium, assembly GCA_949294335.1. Lineage (GTDB taxonomy): Bacteria > Cyanobacteriota > Vampirovibrionia > Gastranaerophilales > Gastranaerophilaceae > UMGS1585. The sequence continues at coordinate 63,359 of CASFGO010000028.1, forward strand.
GAATTATTTAAAACAAAATGAACTTAAGGAGAAATAAATGAATAAAAGATTCTTTATCTATTTAATATTAAACATAATAATATTTGCAGAATTTGGTTATATAGGATACACCAATTTTATGAATTTATTAGCACATAACCCACAAATTAATCATACTGAATTATTTTATGTATTACTAACAGTTACTACATTGAGTATGGTAATTGGAATTTATATAATGACATTTGCCAAATTAAAAGGTGACAAAAAAATTACAGAATATAAAAGGGAACTTGAACGCAGAGGGATTGATAAAGATGAGAGTTCTGCAAGGGTAAAAGTTTTAGAATCAAAAATAGAAGTATTAGAAAAAGCATTAAAAGAGGCATTAAAAAACAAATAGGGAATTTTTATTTGCAATAAAAATTTGTTTTGTATATAATTTAGGGGTCGGTTCATAAAAGGGCCTTCTGAAAATTGAATATGGGCATGTGGTACTCTGCCGACGAGAAGATTGAGTATCTTCGAGGAGAGGGGTAGACACGTTCAGGTTCAGAAAGAACCTTTTGAAAATTGAATATGGGCATGTGGTGGAATGGTAGACACGCTAGTCTTAGGAACTAGTGCGAAAGCGTGGGAGTTCGAGTCTCTTCATGCCCACCATTTAAAAAGAAGTCATTAAGACTTCTTTTTTTATTGTCAAAATGCGGCTTTTTGGCTCTACACCTGTTCAAACAAGACAAACACCAAAAACAATCAATCGTCAAAACGCAATAATAACGAGAGTTTTAGGAGTTCGAACATAATTTTATTGTTTTTTATCGTCAAAATTGTTGTTATATAAGGCTTTTGAGGCAAAATTAGAAAATTTTTGTTCATATTCTTTTTGCTCTTTTTTCGTTTTAAACTTTTTAGCCTCTTGCTTTGCTGATAATTTCATTAAACATAAAATTAAATCACAAATAGCCTTTGCTCTTTCTTCCTCTGTTGGATTTGAATTGTCAAATTTAACAATAAAATTTGGTTTCTTTGTTGTCATAGCATACCTCAATATTTTTTCTGTAGTACATAATTAATTTTTGTTTTGTAATCTTGAAAAAAATAGTATAATATGTTAAAATTTAATTATATTAATATCGACTATTTTTACGATTTTCCCCAGGTAATTCTTTTATATAATTTATTTATAATTTGACATTAATATTTAATTTGATAAAATTTTATTAGACCCGCTGAGAGTCATTGACTCGAGGCCGCTAGATAGGGACCGCAAGGTCCCTTCTGCATATTTATAACAAGGAATAAGTATAGTGAAAGATAAAGTTGCGGTATTTATAGATGGTTTTAATTTTTATCACGCCATAGTGGCTCACATGAAAGGAATAAAATATCCTAAATCTTTAAAATGGCTAAATTATGATTCTGTAATGCGCAATTTATTGTTAAAAAATAAAGATTTTTCTGACTTATATATAAGATTTTATACTGCTAAAAATAATTACAAATGTGATGACAAGGGTAATCCACATAAAAGTATTCATAATCACGATATTTACATTAATGCTTTAAAATCTCAAAACATTGATGTCATAGAAGGTAAGTTTAAATTTAGAAGTGAGCCATTGAATACTTATGTTGAGTGCAAAAATTGCAAACACGAACAATTTATTCATAAATTTGAAATTTGTTTTCCAAAAAACATTCATTGCATAAAATGCGATACTGAAATTCTTCCAGAACAAATGCTATGCATCAAAAAAGTTGAAGAAAAAAAGACTGATGTTAAAATCGCAATTGACTTAGTAAATACTGCTAGAGATAACAAATATAATAAGATTTTTTTATTTAGTACTGATAGTGATTTTATTCCGCCAGTTGAATACATAAAAAATTATTGTCCTAATGTGGAAATTATTATAGTTGCACCTAGTGACAAAATAGAAAAAAAATATTATGACGAAAAAACAAAAACATTAAAAACCAAATCTGTATATCGATTTGGAACAAAGGAATTTGAAAACTTAGGAGTAACTGTACTACGTTTAAGATTGTCAAAGCTTGCAAATTGTTTATTTGAAGATGAAATAGAACTTCCTAACGGTAAAATACTTAAAAATCCATGGATATAAGTTTATGCAGCTTTTCTTAAATTTATACAATCAATCATTCTGCCAAGTTCAAACATTTCAAAAGTGCGAACTTTTTCAATAAATTTATTGATTATAAGTTCTAACTTTGTAACTTCTGCACCACCATTTAAAAAGACAATAACTTCGGTTATTGTCTTTTTTAATTTTTGAATTATTTTTTACCTTGACGCCCGAATATTGGTTTTAACTTTTCCCATAACAAATCTTCAATAATTTGAACTTCATCTTGATTATTATGAAAACAATAAATATCAATATGAATTTCTCCTAAAAACCAATCTTTCAGCCTTAAAGAATAAGTTCCTTTGGGGACCTTACCAATATGTTGCTTTAATCTTGTTTTTATATTTTTAGAACTTCCAACATACAAATATTTACTTTCAATATTTGTATCATTTATTTGTGGTAATTTAATCGAATTTTCACTATTATACTTTTTTAATTTATATGTTTTCAAATTTTTATTTGAAATTTTTTCATTTATTTTTATAACATATATACAATAACCACTTAATTTATTTTTGAAACTATCATCAATTTTGCTTAAGCAAAAATCTAATGGTTTTGCTAAATCAATATATATAGAATGAGTTTTTTTTATAGAAGGAACTATATTTTCTATTTTCATTGCGTATTTTAAAAGTAATTCTTTAACAGAATCTTCTGAAATATTAAATTCATCTATATTCATATTTTATCCAAATTATAATTTCTTAAATTATCAATTAAGTATCATATTTCAAAAATAATATACATTTTCACATGTGACGTTCTGTAGGGTTTATTAAAACTTGTGCCAGTTTATCTGCACCTTCAAATGTTCTATTTGCCAAAACTTCTGAAGATTTTTGGTTATCATATCGCACAAATTTATGCTCGATAGTAAATTTCCCATTTTCTATATTTAAAATTAAATAACAAGATTTTGGTTGTTCTGTAAATGGTCTTCCTACACTTCCTACATTAATAACTGTTTTTCTTGTAGTTGTTTGAAATCCGCATGGGATATGTGTATGTCCACAAAGAATTATTGTTGCTTCTGTATCATTAACCATTTCTTCAACTTCTTTAGGTGGAGTATCAGGCAAAATATCTTCATTATTTCTTCTTGGTGAACCATGAACAAGAAGAATTTTAAATCCATCTACTTCTACAAGTTTTTGTTCAGGTAAATTTTTCAAAAATTCTTTTTGTGAATCATTTAAAATAGAAGCATCTTCTTTTAAAGCATTAGCCATAATTGGAGCTCCATTTTCTCTTAATGATTCACATAATTCATCAGAACACTCAACAATCATTTTATCAGTATTACCTTGAATCATTTCAATATTATCGTATGTACTAAGGTGCATACAATAATCTAATGTAGGCGCAGGTTCAGGCCCTGCTAAAACATAATCACCTAAAAAGAATGTCTTATCACAATTATTTCTTGCGATATCATCCATAACTGCATTAAGTGCGATTAAATTCCCATGAACATCTGATAAAATTGCTATTTTCATTTTTTACCTCTTCGTTGTAAAATTATTATATGATAAAAAGAAGAAACTCAAAACAAATTTCAATAGGAAATGTAAAAATTGGTGGCGGAGCTCCAGTATCAGTTCAATCAATGTGTAACACAGATACTAGAGATATTGCTGCAACAGTTCGCCAAATTAAAGAATTTTCAGAAGCTGGTTGTGATATTGCAAGGCTTGCTGTATTAAATAAAGATGCTGCAGATGCAATTAAGGAAATCGTAAAAAAAACTGATATCCCTTTAGTTGCAGATATCCATTTTGATTACCGTTTAGCAATTCAATGTATTGAAAACGGGATTCATGCTCTTAGAATTAACCCAGGTAACATCGGCAAAAGAGAACATACAGAAAAAGTTGTAAATCTTGCCAAAATAAATAATGTACCTATAAGAATAGGTATCAATGCCGGCTCATTAGAAAAAGAATTAAAAAACAGAGAAGATTTAACACTTGCACAAAAAATGGTTGAAAGTGCAATGAATCATATAAAAATTCTTGAAGATTTAGACTACGATACAATGAAAATTTCATTAAAATCTTCTGATGTAATGACAACTATAGAAGCTTACCGTTTAATGGCTGAAAAAGTTGATTACCCTCTTCATGTGGGAGTAACAGAAGCGGGGACATTAAAAGGCGGATTGATTAAATCTTCTGTTGGAATAGGTACTTTATTAGCAGAAGGCATAGGCGATACCATCAGAGTTTCTCTAACAGAAAACCCTGTAGAAGAAGTTTATGCAGGCTGGGGAATACTAAAATCCTTAGGATTAAGAGAAAAGGGAATAAACTTCGTTTCTTGCCCAACTTGTGGTAGAACTCAAATTGATTTAATAGGACTAGCTAAAAAAGTAGAAGAAAAATTTAAAAATGTAGATTTACCAATCACAATTGCAACAATGGGATGTCCTGTAAACGGTCCTGGAGAAGCATCTCATGCAGATTACGGAATTGCAGGAGCAATAGGTGAAGGTTACATTTTCAAAAAGGGTGAAATAGTTAAAAGAGTTCCTGAAAGTGAATTATTAGATGAATTAGAAAAAATCATCAAAATAGATTACCCTCAATTAATGAAATAACTTGAAAATTTTGAAAATGTATTATAAAATTATTAAATAAGATAGAGGATTATAAAAGGTAAATGGACCAGAGTATTTTAATTAATATGTTAGTAGTTGCAATATTGATATTTGCAAATGCTTTTTTCGTTGCTTCAGAGTTTGCCTTAGTTAAAGTTAGAAAAACAAAGTTAGAACAACTTTCTAATGAAGGAAGTTCAACAGCTAAGGTTGCTTTAAAAACAGTCGAGAATATGAATGATATGCTTGCAGCAATCCAATTAGGTATAACAATAGCAAGTATTGCTTTAGGTTGGGTTGGTGAAGCAACTGTCGTTAAAATAATTGAAAAAGTTATTGTATTATTCCCTAATATAAATGTATCAGTTACATCTCATGCAATAGCTGTTCCAATCTCATTTGCATTGGTAACATTCTTGCATGTATTATTAGGTGAACAGTTACCAAAATGTATGGCTATACAATATCCTGAGAAATTTGCGTTATTTTGCGCAAGACCAATTAGCTTTTTTGAAGTAGTATTTAAACCTTTTGTATGGGTATTAGCTACTGCAAACAGTAAATTATTAAAAATGTGTTGTATAGATGCACCTCAATCACCGTTAGTTCATTCAACAGAAGAATTAGACATGATTGTTGATGCAAGTTACAATGAAGGAGTTTTAAATCAAACAGAAGCAGAAATGTTGCATAATATGTTTAAATTTTCTGACTTGACAGCTAAACAAATTATGGTTCCAAGAACTGATATGATGTGTATTGATAAAGATGATATTACTTATGAAGAGCTTAATAAAATCACATTAGAAAATCAATATACTAGATATCCTGTTTACGAAGAAAATATTGATAAAATCTTAGGATTTATCCATGTAAAAGATTTGTATGCTGCAAAATTAAACGGTGAAGAATTTAATATTGATAAATTAATTCGTCCATTAATGTTAATTCCAGAAACAATTACATTAGATAATTTGATGAAAGAATTTAAAAAACGTCACGGACAAATGGCAATTGTTGTAGATGAATTTGGTGGAACTTCTGGTTTAATCACATTGGAAGATGTACTAGAAGAAATTATCGGAGAAGTTCAGGACGAATTTGATACAGAAGAAGAAGTTGATATCAAAGAAGTTGCGGAAAATACTTATGTAGCAAATGCAATGATGAGAATAGATGAAGTTGCTGAATTCTTTGATATTAAAGAAGAAGAATTTGATTTTGAAGATATTGAAACAATTGGCGGTTTAGTTGTAAAAATCCTAGGTCGTATAGCTCAAGTCGGCGATGTTGTTGAGATTAAAGAACAAGGATTAAAATTTACAGTTCAAAAAGTTGATGGAGCAAGAGTTACTAGATTAGTTATTGCCAAAACACCTGTCAAAAAAGAAACCTCAACAGAAGAAATTAAGTAAATTTTTTGTAATAAACTAGCAAAAAAAATACTTGCGCGTTTTTATATCGACTTTAGGAGGTTTTATGGTTGCAAGTATTAATAATAATTCACAAAATCAAGAGATACCAACATCAAGAAAAATAGTTGGAGCAACTGTAGGAACAACAATTGGCGCAACGCCATTAGCATATTTAGCATATGATGCAGTAAAACCATTTAAGCCACAAGACATTGCTAAAACTAAAGACTATATGAAAATTATGATGCCTGCTGTTGATTCATTTGAGAATACAAAAGCAGTAGCAGAAACTATTATTAAAAACGAAGGTCTAGCGGATAAAGGAGTTAAATTATTTATTTCAAATAAAACCCCTGAAAGCGTTGCTCATTTAGATGAATTATTTAAAAATGAAAAACCTAAAGGATATGTAAATAAAATGAAGGAAATGTTTAAAAACGGCTTAAATGCTTGTTTTTATCCAAAAGCTAAAACTGTAATCATAAATGATGAAATCGCTCATTCCTCTGTATTCCATGAATTAGGTCACGCAAAAGATTTTACAAGTAAAAATATTTTTATGAAAGCCTTAACTAAGGGAAGATGCTTAACCCCAATGAACATATCAGTTATTGCTCCAATTGCTTTGGCAATTGCTATGTTCCATAATGTTAATAGATCAAAACCTGAAAATAAAAAGGGTAAAGTTGAAAAAACTTTAGATTTTATCTCAAATAATGCCGGCAAATTAACTCTTGCAAGCTATGTTCCAATGCTAGCAGAAGAAGGTATTGCTTCTATTAGAGGGATAAAAATGGCTAAAAAATATTTGAATCCAAAACAAATATCATTATTAAAAGGAAATTACAAAAAAGCATTTGGAACTTATGCAACTGTAGCTTTAGTAATTTCTGGTCTTGTTGGTTTTGGAGCAATGATTAAAGATGGTATTGTTAATAAGAAAAGAGAGAATGCTTAATTCTCTCTTTTTTGTATAAATAATCATTTGTTTAATGTCCTATTGATTATTATTATTTGTATTTGATGTTGTATTATTTTGTAAGTTTTGACTATTATCAGTTTGTATTGTAGATTCTTTTATATTAGTAATAAAAGTAATAAAATATTGTTTTCCATCACCAGTTGCCGGAATCCATTCTACATTAACCGTTTCAATTGTATTAATAGAAAACATATTACTTAATTCTTCTTGCCCTAATGGGATATCTGAATGTAAAATATACCCATCAAAATTACTTCCTGCATGAGAGATTAACATATATGATTGTTTTTCTTTATCTTTTGTTACCTGAACAGGACTATTACCAATATTGTCAACATTAATAATCAAAACATCAGGGAAATAAGTTCTAATTTCTTTTGAAGAAAGAATTTTGACAGAAAAATTACCATATGAATAATCTATTTTAGATATTTGTAAACACTGAGGATTATAAACTAATAACTGGCCTCTTTTAAGTATAACTTGTTCATTATTTTGAATATTTATAACTTGATTAGTCTTCTTAAACTTATTATTGTATACATCAAACCCTCCTTGCTCATTATTTGCAACAAGTAAAGAATCTTTTGAAATTTTTGTTGCATCATTAAATGGTGTCCACATTCCTTCTGTTTGAGAATATACATATTTATATCCAACACTTGATATATCTTTAATTAGCTCTTTACGCAAATCTATAAATATATCATCTAATTCTCCGTTTATAGGTCTTATTGATTCCAACATTTTTTCATATTCATATGGATATAAATTATCAAACTGATTAGATGATATACCATTTGCAGATGTTACCATCTTACTAAATATTGGATTTAATTTTGAATTTTTATTTTGTCTAATAAATTTTTTATCCCATTTTCTGAAAGTATTATGTCTTATTGCTTTCATCTCTTGTCTATCATTTGCAAAAATATAACCAAAAGTATAAACATATAAATAATCTTTTACTTCATTTATTTTTTCAAAATTTGGATTATTAACAAGAAATTTTTCATAATCTGAAATTCGTTTATTCATTTCTTTTGGGGTTGTTGCTAAATATCCACCATTTTCTAAAAATTCATCTTTATGTTTAGCTCTTAAATATAAATATGCTTTCATATCAGATGAAACATATTGACCAAATTTTTTATATGTAAATCTGTAATCTTCTTTTAAATAATATTTTGCATATGCTGTATCTGAAACTATTTTTAAACCTACAGGTGCTAATTCTTTATTATAATATGATGCACATTTATTAAATTCTTTCTTTGTTTGTGGTGTAGAATTTTTTATATCTTCTTTTAGTAAATTTTCATTAGAAAATGTTTCTATTTTCAAAAGTTGCTGTCTATAATTATCAAAAACTTTTGCCTTTTGTTCCATTGAATCCTGTGAATATTTTAAGTATAGTACAAGAAAATTTTGAACATCTTTTAAATTTTTTACTAAATCTTGAACACATTCAGGTTGAACCAATTCTGGAATAGATGATGGATCTTCCATATATAATTCATATTTTGATTTATCAGTATTAAAATTATTATTAGAAATATAATGACTGATAAATTTTAAACCTATTAAACCTACAAATAATAATATTAATGCAAAAATTATCTTAAAAATTAAATTAAAAATAGAATTAAAATCAACATTAATATTGGATTTTTTTTCTTCTTTATAATAAGACTTTTTGTAAATATTATTTTTATTACTTAATTCTCTTACATCTTCTGATAAATCATAGCCACAATTTATACAAAATTTTTGATTGTTCTTTATTTCACTACCACATCTTGGACAAAACATACTTATCTCCTTCATATTAATAAAGTCAAAGCTATTATACTATATGAAGTAAGAAAATAAATACTTTTTATGCTGCAGTTCTATTATTATTAAATTCTCTAATATTATAACGCCAAGTATCAGTTTGCTCCATTGTTTTCATAGCAATATCTTCAGGCAATCCTGCATGATGAATTTTAGGAATTAAATATGTTGCAGGATATTCAATAGGCTCTGACACATCATCATCAGTATCATTGCATACAAAATATAATTCACCTTTATTATCTTTTTTATAATCAGTTATTGTTATTTCATGAGCTCCTATAATCTTTTTATTTTCATCAGTAAGGGTATAGCCAATTATGATATTATTACCTTTATCTAATGTTTCTAATAATTGAGATTTTACAGTATCATAATCAGTTGTATATCCAATAAGAGTTTGATTATCATCTACATTTTGATAAGTAACAGACATTGTATTTTTGTCTTCTACTACTGATTCTAAAAATGTTTTTTCATAATCAATCAAGCCACTATCTTCATTGCTAAATTTACCGCCTCTCTTATCATTTAAAGAATTATAGCTTTGTTGAGATGCAACATTCATAAATGTTGATTGCATCAATACATCAATAGATGAACGTTCTGTATCATCTCTAAAATTTTGTTGTATCTTAGCTCTTAAATATGCATTATCATCTGGTGCTAATTTTATTTTTGCAGTTTTAAAATCTTTTGCTTCATATGGAATTTCAAAAGAATTTAACAACCAAATTGCATCAAGCGTATTTTCAGATAAACTATCAAGTTTAATATTTTTAGATACTGATTTTTCAGGAGATGTAAGACCTTCTGCAAATCTTGCATATTCAGCTGGTTGTTTTTTTGCTAGATTAAATTGCTCACTTGCGGCTACACAACAACCTGAGAATAAATCTCTTAATTCAATTTCTGTATTTTTTCTTGTAATAAGATTTTTTGAATTATTTGTTAGTTTATCAATAACTTCTGTTTTATATTCATTTGGGATATCACCAAACTTTTGCGTAATAGTATATGGATTAGCAATAGAAGTTAAAGTATCTTTTAAAAGCTTTTTACTATCTAATTCATCAGCACGTTTAGTTGTTGCAATTTTATATAAGTTATCTAATACTGATGATTTATCATTAGAATCATTATTTAATAATACTCCTGATTTTAAGGTATAATCTAAATTTTTTCTATCAGCTTTATCCAACATTTGCGATAATGTTTTATATTTTTCTTTCTCTTCTTTAGTTGTTAAACTAGTGCGAATATTTGTATTTACTGGAGTTGAAGTAAAGTTAATACTTGAATGATTAGTTGAATTAGAATAAGTATTTTTATCAGTACTACAAGCTTTACTTCTTATTTGAGAAGTATTATAACAAGACATAACATTATTTGAATTCACACTAATCATACTTTTATAAAAACTTTTTACTTTAAAAATTTGCTTATTTAAGATATAAATATTAAAAAAGGTTAAGATGAAGTACAAACCACTAACAGAAAAACAAATAATAATTTCTATTGATAGATTAACTAGATTTAAACCAACAGAAGAAAAATATCTTCGGGTTTTTAAAGATATTATTGTATCAAATTTAATCGAACCTAAATTTAAAAAAACAGATTTAGAGGATTTAGAATACACATATATAAGAGATATTGCCACTGAAATCTTTAATAATTCATTAAAAGAAGATAATACTAATAATTTATCTATCAACTGTCGATTAAAAGATTATGAAAATGAAACATTTAATAATAATAGTGAAGTTAATAAACTTTTAGAAAATAGATTAGACTATATCTCTGCAATTAAATTGTTAAATGAAGATATCCCCCCAAATTTAAAATGGTTAAAATGTTTGAAAAATTCTTTAGATATAGTTAAACAAAGAGAAGAAAAGAAATTATTATTTCCAATAAGTTGTGTAGTAATAGTTGAAGGAATTACAGAAGAAATATTATTACCACAATTCTCTAAAATTCTAAATTATGATTTTGATAAATATGGAATAAAGGTCCTTCCTGCAGGAGGAAAAAATCAAGTTGTAAAACTATACTATTCACTATCAGAAACTTTAAAACTGCCCATTTTTATTATGCTAGATAAAGATGCAAATGAAAATGTAAAATTAATTAATTCAAAATTAAGATTCCAAGATAAAACTTATCTTTTAAATAGTGGTGAATTTGAAGATTTACTACCTCACAGTTTAATTCTAAAAACAATTAATTCTGACTTAAAAAATTTTGCAACAATTACAACATCCGATATTAATAAACAAGAACCAATGGTAAAAATCTTAGAAGAAGTTTTTAAAGAAAAAGGTATTCATGAATTTAAAAAAGCAGAATTCGCAACATTAGTAAAAGCTCAAATTGAATCGATAGATGATATATCAGATGAAATTAAATACATTATTAATAATATTAAGTTATTAACAGAAATACCTAATAAATCATTGATATAGATGAGATAACAAAAGCTAATGTTTGTTAAAATCAAAAGTAACAAAAGATTAAATTTTGTCAAAAATAGGGTTGAAAAGGTGGCATACATGATATATAATATGTATAGCGCTTAAGGCAGATTTAAGAAAGGATTTTTATATGCCTACAATCACATTCAGCGGTTTAGCCTCTGGTTTAGATACTAATTCATGGGTTGAAGCACTTGTATCAGTAAAACAAATTACTGTTACATCTTTGCAGAACACATTAGAAACTATTGAAAAGAAACAATCAACAGTTTCTGAACTACAAGCTAGCTTTAATGACTTGAGAACTGCAATAGAAAAATTAACCGACTCAAAATTTGGAGGAGCATTAGATTTATTTGGAAACAATTCTGTTACATCATCAAATGAAGATATTTTTACAGCAACAGTAAATCAAAATGCAGCTAGACTCAACTACGATATAAAAGTAGAACAATTAGCAACAAAAACATCAGTTAGTTCTGATAAAGCAGTTAGTGCAATTGCAAATGATGATACCAAAGTATCAGATTTAGGAGTAACTGAAGGAAAACTTACCGTATATGTTGATGGAGTAAAACAAACTATTAATATCTCTAGCGAAGATACAGTTAAAGATTTAAAAACAAGATTTGCAGAAGCTGGTGTAAAAGCTGAAATTGATTCTAATGGGCAATTAAACTTATCAGCTCAAAATGGAACATCTGAAATTCTAATTGGAGCAACAAATGATACTTCAAACATAAAATCAATGCTTGGTTTAACTCAACAAGAAGATGGTACATATAAATCAACATCATCTTTATACCAAGTAACAGGAACTACCAAAATTACTACAGAAAATATTTTCTCTGACGGAAATGGTGGAACAACAAGTATTAAAGCAGGAACATTTAAAATTGGAGATGCAGAATTTACTATTGATGAAAACACAACAATAAATAGTTTAATTTCTGATATTAACAATAATAAAGATGCAGGAGCCACTGCATATTGGGATTCAGCAAATTCTAAATTAGTATTGACATCAACTGTTGAAGGTCAATCATATGTTAATATAGAAGCAGGTACAAGCAATTTTACAGATGTAATGGGCTTTACTGAATCAGAGTGGGCTGCTGATGGTTCTTTAACAAAATCAGCATTAAAAACTGATAACCAAACTCTTGGTGAAAATGCAATTTTATATATAAATGGAACACAAGTTGTATCTCCAACAAACACAGTTACAAGTGAACTTTCAAGATTGGATGGCGTAACCATTAATCTTAAAGGGGTAAGTACAGAAGAAGAACCTACAACCAAATTAGAAGTTACACAAGATACAACCAAAGTAGCAGAAGCATTAACTACATTTGTAGAAAAATACAATGAAGTTATGACAAAGTTAGATGAATTGACTGCTGTTGGAGCAGATCTATATGGCGATACAGCATTAAATTCAATTGAACGCTCTATGCGTCAAATGATTACATCATCAACAGGATATGGAGATGATATATATACATTATTATCACAAATAGGAGTTTCAACAGCTGAAGCTGGAGCAAGTATTAGCGCTGATACAACATCTTTATCTATTGATGAAGATAAATTAAAAGAAGCTCTTGATAAAGACCCTGATGCGGTAAAAAAATTATTAGTTGGAACAACTAGTGAAGAAGGTCTTTTAACAAAATTTGAAGGGATCTTAGACGATGCTTTAGCAACAGATGGATGGTTTTCTACAACAACATCCTCAATCCAAAGCGACATGACAAGATACAATGAAAAAATAACTAAAGCACAAACTAGTGTTGATAATTATCAAGCTCGTTTACAAGCTCAGTTCCAAGCAATGGAAAATACAATTTCAAAGATGCAAAACTCATATAGCAATTTATTAAATTCTGCTAGTTAAAATTAAAAATTAATATAAATCAAAAAGAGAAAGTATAACTTTCTCTTTTTTTGCATAAAAAATATTTAATATATTTCCGGTTTATAATTTTACGAACACTTTTAAGTGTACTTGTTACATTTCTTAACATGCTTACTATGAGCGGGTTTTAACGATTATAGACAAGTGGTAAATATCCAAAAACTTGAAATGAAATCTTTTTGTAATATTATAATAGTATAAATTTTTTCCGTTAGATTCAAATTTGATAGCTGTTAACTAAAAAAGGCGAATCTTTTTCGGAGGCGCAATTTACAATTAAAGAGGATTTAGATGATTAGAAAACTAGTACTGTTCACTACATTGATAGTGATACTACTGTCTACGAAAGTCAATGCTTCTGAAGTACCCGTAAACCATGTTAAAAGCACAATAGTTCAACATTCAGTTGCACTAGGCGTTGACCCTGCAATAGCTTTATCAATAGCTAAAGTTGAGTCAGGTTATAGACATTCAAGTAGAAGTGCTTATGGTGCCGTTGGGGTATTTCAACTTATGCCGTCAACTGCGGCAAAATTGGGTGTAAACCCTTATCATTTAAGTGATAACATCAAAGGTGGAATTATGTACTACAAGATGTTATACAAAATGTTTGGTTCTACAGAATTAGCACTAGCAGCATATAATGCTGGACCTGCTTATGTTTTAAAACACCACTGTGCACCACCTTGCACAAGAGGATATGTTGCTAAAACAATGGCTGAGTATTACAAATTAAAGGCTAATCCTGATTCTGCAATTACAACTGGAGCGGCTACATCAAAACAATACAACGTAACTAACCCTACTCCAATTGCAATTACATCTCACGGATCAGTTAAACCGATGACTGCAAGTGTTCCTAGAGTTATTAATGATGGAACTAATAGATTAATTATTAAATCTGTTCCAGAAAACTCTCAATCTAATAAATTACAAGTTAGTATGCGTTTACGTAGAGAAGATCAATATTTGTAATTTATTAATATTAATATCATTAATTTATGGTAAAAAAGCTTATCCAATTGGATAGGCTTTTTTATTTATCTTTTTGGAGTAAAATTATAATTGAAATTATACTTAGCAGAAGGGAAAAATTTTGAAAGTTTTTAATTCATATACTAATAAGTTAGAAGAATTCATCCCAATGGATGGAAATAAAGTAAAAATGTATGTATGTGGACCAACAGTTTATGATAATGCTCATTTAGGTCACGCAAGATGCTATATTACTTGGGATATCTTATACAGATATCTAAAATTCAGAGGATATGATGTAACTTACTGTAGAAATGTCACTGATGTTGATGACAAAATATTAAAAAAATCAGAAGCTGAAAATAAAACACCTGAAGAAGTTTCAAAGTATTGGTATGGAAAATTTTCAGACAGTATGAAAGCATTAAATAATTTAAAACCAGATATAGAACCTTTTGCAACAAAAACATTAGGTGAAATGATTTCAATAGTAAAAGACTTAATAAATAAAGACTACGCTTATGAAATCGATGGCGATGTTTATTTTAGGGTATCAAAATTTCCTCAATATGGTATGCTTTCTAAACAACCTATTGACTCATTAGTAAGTGGAGCAAGAGTTGAAGTTGGTGATAGAAAAGAAAATCCACTTGATTTTACATTGTGGAAAAGAGATGAAAAATTTGGATATAATTCTCCTTGGGGGAAAGGTCGCCCTGGATGGCATATCGAATGCTCTGCAATGAATAGAAAACATCTTGGTAAAACTATAGATATTCATGCTGGTGGAGCTGATTTAATTTTCCCACACCACGAAAATGAAATAGCTCAATCAGAATGTGCAAATGGCTGTAAATTTGTTAATTATTGGATGCATAATGGTTTTGTAACTATAAATAAAGAAAAAATGTCTAAATCATTAGGAAACTTTTTAACCGTAGATGACTTATTAAAGAGCTATGATGCGAACACAATAAGATTCTTTATTTTAACAAATCACTACAGAATGCCTGTAGAATTTTCTGATGAAGCCTTACAATCTGCCTCTGCAGGTGTTAAAAGAATGTTAAATGCAAAACAAACTAAGATAAATGAAGAATTTGATATTTCAACAACAGAAGAATATAAACAATTTGTAGAAGCAATGGATGAAGATTTAAATACATCTAAAGCTTTAGCAGTTTTATTTGATTTAGCTAATAAAGCCAATAAAGATGTTGAAAATGCATTTACAATATTATATAAATTGGCATCTGTTTTAGGTTTTAGTTTTGAAAAAGCTCAACTATCAGAAGATGAATTAAAAGAAAAATTAATTCAAGTAAGCAAAGAGCTAGAAAAAAATTATGAATCAATGGATGAAATAATTAACGATAGAAAACAAGCTAGAACTGATAAAAATTGGGAAGTTGCAGATAAAATAAGAATCGCATTAGATAATGTTGGTATTATTTTAAAAGATTCTAAAGAGGGAACAATTTGGGAAACAAAATAAAAATATTATTATCAATTATTTTTATATTAATAATTGGATTAACATATACATCGGTTAATGCAAAAACTAATGATGAAATAAAATCATCTATAATTCGAGTAGGAATTATGGATAATAATTTCAAGACTTTAGAAAAAAGTTCTGTTACATTATATGGAACATCAACTTGTTATGTATGTGATCCAGACACAAGAAAAACAATTATTAAAATAAAGGAAGATACAGATATTCCATTCTTTATCAATCAAGGAATAATTGAATTAAAAATGGACGATTGTGAAGAAATTTACAAATCAACAAAAGGATTTGTAGTATGCTGTCCTGATGGTTTTATTGGAGTAAAAGGTTTAAAACGCAGAGGGAAACAAGCTTTATATAGAGGAGCTTTTAAGATCCAAAAGAATACAAAACCTAATGTTTTATATCTAATTAATATTATTGACTTAGAAGATTATTTAAAAGGTGTTGTATCAAATGAAATGCCAGAAAATTTTGGACTTGAAGCATTAAAAGCCCAAGCAATTGCTGCTAGAAATTACGCAATAAAACCAAGAACAAAAGTTTCAAAAGCTTATGATGTAGTTGATAGTGTAGCAAGCCAAGTTTATTTTGGATATAATACTGAAACCCCAACAGGTAACAAAGCTGTAGAAGAAACAAGAAATATTATAGCAATGTATAATCATGAACCAATATTAGCATTGTATAGTTCTTGTTCTGGTGGATATTCAGAAAATTATTCATACGCATTTTCTGATCCTGACACAAAACAATTCCCTGGTTCTTTAAAACCTTATTTACTATCAAAACCAGATATTCAAAATACAAAAGCATTAAATAGAGAAGAAGTTGCCTATGAATTTTATTCAACAACACCTCAATCTTATGATGTAAAATCAAGATATTACCGTTGGACAAGAGAATGGACAAGAGAAGAACTTGAAAAAGTTTTACAACAAAATTTACCTAAACAATCAAAAACGAGTTTTGTTAAACCTGAATTTTTTGATAATAGCAAAATTGGAACTTTAAAAGAATTAAAAGTTATAAGAAGAGGAAATTCAGGTAAAATAATATATTTAGATATTATAACAACTGAGGGCAAATATAGAGTCGCAAAAGAATTAGTAATTAGAAGATTATTTACAAAAGATGGTTCAGCTTTACCAAGTGCTAATGTTGTTTTCAAATGTGAAACAGATGCTAATAATAAAATAGTTAAAATAAAAGCATACGGAGGAGGATTTGGTCACGGAGTTGGAATGAGCCAATATGGTGCAAGTTATATGGCAAAAGAACTTAAAAAGAACTTTGTTGAAATTTTAGAACATTATTATACAGGAATATATTTAGGAACAATCCCTGTTGAAGTAGATAAATCAGTTATTGAACAAAAATTCTACCCTCCATCAGATAAAGCAATATTATATATCCCTGATAGAAAAGGTTTAAATGCATTACAAGTTATCATAAATGGAAAAGTTTGCAATTTTGATTTAAGCAAATTTTTAAATATTCAAAGATGTGAATTAGACATTTCACAATATCTTAGAAAAGATAGAGAAAATAAGATTACATACATTCCAGCCTGTCAAAATCGTTTGGTAACAACTGATTTGACAAAAGGAGATACTAAAATAACAATATACATAAAATTTTTACACTAAGGATTAATCATGGAAGATGTTGGAAGTAATAAAGATAGTAATAGTTCAGGAATACTAAAAGCAGCTTGGTTAATTGCATTAGTAACAATTCTAAGTAAAATTATTGGTTTTTTAAGAGATGTAGTCACTGCAAAATATTATGGAGCATCTATTGTTTCAGATGCCTATTTTTATGCATATCAAATTCCATCATTTGCAATCATCCTTCTTGGAGGAGTAGGTGGTCCTTTTCATAGTGCAACTGTTGCAGTATTTTCAAAGTTAATCCCTAATTTAGATACTAAACCTTCTGAATTTGTAAATAAGTTATATAACACGTTTTTAGTGTTAAGTGTATGCTTTTTTTCAGCCTTAGGATTAATTTGCTACTTATTTGCACCTCAAATAATGGGAATAATTATTTCCAATGGGACACCTGAATTAATTTCCTTGGCAGCATTACATTTAAAAATAATGACTCCTGTATTTATTGTTGGAGGGATTGTTGGAATTTATTATGGTTTATTAATCACATATAAAAAATTTATGCTTCCTAATTTTTCACCTATGGTTATGAGTATTGTAATTATTCTTGCAGTATGTTTGGCTAAAGAAGATAATTTTGGATTAGTATTAGCTTGGGCAACAACTATTGGTGCAATATGTCAATTTTTACTTCAATTTCCACAGATAAGAAAAATTGGTTTTAAGTTTCAACCTAATTTGAATTTCAGAAATAATGCAGAATTAAAATCAATATGTGAATTATTAATCCCAGCAGTATTTAGCTCTACAATAGGACAATTACATATATATGTTGATATGTTTTTTACCTCTTCTTTAAGAGAAGGAGCTTGGACGGCATTAGGATATGCAAATAGAATTTTCCAATTTCCTGTAGGAATTTTAGTTACAGCATTTTTAGTACCTTTATTCCCTCTATTTACTAGATTAGTTGCACAAAAAGATTATAATGGCATAAAATCTTATTTTAATAAAGGTGTAGGATTACTATTTTTTGTAGCGATTCCTATCATTATAGGAATCTTAACTATAGGACTTGATTGTGTAAGATTAGTTTTTGAAAGAGGAGCATTTACTTATAGAGATTCATTAATGGTATTTGATGCATTATTATATCTATCATTTTCAATTATCCCTTATGTATTTAGGGATTCAATAACTCGTGTTTATTATGCTTTTGATGATTCAAAAACACCATTTTTAATAGCTGCATCATCAATTATCTTAAAGTTTATATTTAACTATATATTTATATCAAAATTAGGATGGCAAATTGGTGGTATTACTCTTTCAACATCATTAGTTACATTATACAACGCTATTATATTGGGATTATTAATCTCTAAAAAAGTCAAAATGGCATATAAAGATTTATTTATTAATTTATTAAAAATGTCTATTGTTGGATTATCAACATTAGCTATTGCTTATGTTTCAACTAAATTAATTGGAACTTACCTTGTATTACCAAAATCATTATTTGAAATAATTAGAATTTCTATTATTTCAATTGAAATTTTGGTATTATATGTTTTATTAAGTTGCATATTTAAAGTTCATTATATAAATGAAATGTTAAACAGAATTTTATCTAAATTGAAAAGAGCATAAAAAATGATATTAAATGAAGAATTAAAGAATAAAATAAAAGAAACCCTAGAAAATGATGGAGTTATAGCCTTTGTAACTGATACTGTTTGGGGTTTAGGATGTCTTCCTGAAAGCGAAAAAGCTGTAAAAAAAATATATGATATTAAAGGTCGTGAAAAAGAAAAGCCATTAATTTTAATGTCTGATGACATATATCCCCTACTAGATTATATTAAAGATGTCCCTAAAATTGCTCAAAAATTAATAAAAAAGCATTTTCCAGGCGCACTAACTGTAGTTGTACCCAAAAGTGATAAAACAAAAGGATATATAACATCTAATTTTGAAACAGTAGGTATTAGGGTTCCTAATAATAATGTTTTTGCAGAAATATGCAAAAGCTTTCCAACAAGAGTTTTAGCAACCACTAGTGCAAATTTATCCCATGAACCAGCAGCCCTCACATATGAAGAAGCAATCAATTATATAGGAAATAAAGTTGACTTAGTAATTTCTGACTATGGATATACAGCAAAAGGACTCGCATCTACTGTTGTTGGTTTTAAAAATGAAGAATTAATAATTTATAGACAAGGTGAAATTCAGTTATAAATTAAAGATTATTAAATAATGTAACAAAAATATACTCATGCACTTCATGAGAATATAGTTATAGGTTATAATAAGTATATAAGAATAATCTAAGGATTGTATCGTTATAAGTTTTTTATTAAATCGAAATAATAATCATTGAGGATTGATTATTTCAGCTTGAAAGGAGTTAATAATGGCTCTAACAATTAACACAAATCTGGGATCTTTGATTGTCCAAAAAAACTTGGACGATGCAACAAAGGCATTAAATAAATCTATAGAGCGCATGACTACAGGCTACAAAATAAATAGCGCAGCAGATGATGCTGCAGGATATGCAGTAGCTACAAAAATGGAAACACAATTAAGTTCAATAAGTGTCGCTCAAGATAACGTTGCAATAGGTTCAAGTTTATTGTCAACAGCAGAAAGTAATTATGATTTAATATCCACACACTTACAACGTATAAGAGATTTGACTGAACAAGCAGCAAACGGTACTTATGGTCAAGACTCTATTGATGCAATCAAAGCAGAAATTGATGCACGTTGGGAAGAAATTGATAGAATAGCAGCAAATACTGAATATAATGGTATTAAATTATTAGATGGCTCTCAAGCTACTGGTATAACTCTTCAAGTAGGTATCGATTCTACTGCTAATAGTCAACTTGCATTAAGTGCTGATTTATTTAAAGATGCGAAAGCTCAGTCTTTAACTGGGGTTGCACAAACAACATTTACAGGATATTTTACTGTTGGTGGAGCTGATTATGACACAGCATTAGATGCAGTTGATGCTGCTCTAGATAAAGTTACAGCTATACAAACAGAAATTGGTGCAATGCAAAACAGATTAGATTCAGCTGCGGATGCATTAGATGTACAATATTCTAACGTTACATCATCATTATCTACAATTAAAGATGCTGATATCGCTGAAGAATCTTCTAATTACATTAAAGCTCAAATTTTACAACAAGCATCATCATCATTATTAGCTACAGCGAACCAAACACCATCAATTGCTCTTAATTTAATTTAGAATAATTAAGAACTTGATGTAAAAAAGAAGTTGTTGATTGAATTCTGTGCAACACATTATTTTGTGTTGCACTTTTTATTTATCCTTTGAGATACAGTGTTTTTATTATATTATCTTCAAGAAGCTTCTTATCTTTATTGTCAGATTTAGAATCTTGAATCATTATACAAAAAACATATTTATGACCATTTTGAGTTGACAAAAAACCTGTAATAGTACTAATATTTGATAAAGTTCCTGTTTTTGCTTTGATATTACCTTTTAAATATAATAATCTATCAACCATAGTTCCTTCACCAGATGTTGCCATTATTGGTTCAAGTTCATCTTGATTTATTAATAAGTAATGTATCATAAAATCAGTATCCATAAGATTATTTTTAGATACACCACTTGCATCCATAATATTTATATGAGAATTATCTAAATTCTTTTTTTGGCAATAATCATTAAACATTTCTTTACCTGCATCAAATGTTCCGATTGTATTTTTATACTTTCCGCCTGCAATTTTGAATAAAGTTTCAGAAACATAATTATCACTATTTTTTAATATATCAATTTTTGCTTGAGAAATACTATGTGAAACTTTATCGACAAGATAATAATCATTTGTAAGTTTTTTATTATAAAAAATTCCACTATTACTTTTTTGATTATCCAATAAAGCATCAGTTAATCTTAATTTAAAATTCTTTTTAGGGCTATTCACTGGAACTTTTACAGTTACTGTTTTATTAACTACCCCTGTTGCAGTAATTATATCTGGAACTTCATAACTTTTTTTCTCAATATTATAATCTGTTTTATCACCTGTTTTAATATTATTTATAAATGAAATTGGATAATCTTTTTCAAAAACAATATTAGCTGGAGCATCCTTCATCGTAGGCTCAATAAAAATATTAATCATATTTCTATCAATATTATATGCACTAAATTTTGGCATTAATGGATTAATGTCATCATCCCATTGCCAACCTTCACCCCACTCTTTAGAATCAACAATTGTATCATCAATATAAATTGTTTTTACCTCTGTTGGCATTTTTTTAGTTAAAACTTTCAAATCATTTGTTTTTAAATAAGGATCTGCACCTAACTTTATAATATAATTCCCTGCTTTATCTTTATATAATTTTGTTTCAAAATTATAACTTTCACCTAATACCTCAACAGCAGGAAGTGTAGTAATAAGTTTTTGAATTGAAGCAGGAGGTCTTGGAACAGTAGAATTAAGTTCATAACCAATATTATTATTTTCAACATCTTTTATTGATATAGATATTGCACCTTTTTTTATATTTGAATTTGAAAGAATTTGATTTATATCCTTAGAAAAATCTTTAGCTAAACAAAGATTAGAACATAATATCGTAATTAAAATCGATGTAAATACTTTTTTAAACATTGCATAAAACCTCATAACTATCTTGAATATCATTTAAGATAGTACATTTATCTCTAAATTCATACATATCAAATAAATTTATCGTAGCAGAAATAGCGCCTTCAACTGTATTAATTTCATCAAGAATATTACCACTGTAATCATAAATTAAAGAATGTCCTAAATTTTTAGCGCCAGTAGGTAATGTCCCTGTTTGAGTTAAAGCAACCATAAAAGTTTGATTTTCAACAGCTCTCGCTTGCGTAAGTGAATTCCAATGAATTGCCCTAGATAAAGGCCAAGCAGCCATATTTACTATAATATCTACACCCGCTTTTCTATATGCTCTGTATATTTCAGGAAATCTTATATCATAACATATCGTTAAGCCTATTTTTACTTCTTCGATATCAACTATAACAGGATTATCACCTTTTGTTATATATGTCCCCTCAGAATCATCATAATAAGAATATAAATGATTTTTATTATAAGTTGCTTTTAAATTTCCTTTTCTGTCTATTACAGGACAAGTATTATAATATTTGTCATTTATTTTATTAACAAAACTCCCACCTAAAATATTAACATCGTATTTTGTGGCTATGTTTTTTAAAAAAACAATTGTAGGACTATTTTCGAAAGGTTCAGCTGCTTGAATAAATTTATCACAAGCCCAACCAACATTCCATAACTCCGGAAGAATTAAAATATCTGTATTTTGTTTAATATTACTATCAATTAATTTTGTAACTTTTTCAAAATTTGCCTTTTTATTAGCAATTATTGATTCCATTTGAATCGCAAGAATATTTATTTTTTCTTTTTCCATATGCCGAATCTAAATACCTCTTTAAATTTTTGAGGAGCTTGTTTTTCAAGTTCTTCTAAAGTTTTTTCTACTTTCAATCTTATCTGTTCATCTTGTTCATCTGTATTGTTAGGATCGACATATATAGGTTCACCATACAAATTGATTAGATGCGTAGAGAAAAATGGAATTCTAAATTTATCCCAAGTAGGGAATTTTAAAAAAGTTAAATTTGATGAATACCAATATACAGGAACGATAGGCACACCTGATAATTTTGCTATTTTTACAATACCGTCTTTAACAACTTTTACAGGACCACTTGGTCCATCAACCATAATTGCACCACAATTCCCATTCTTAAGTTCTGAAATCATCTGTAAAGTAGCTTCTGTACTGCCTTTTTTACCTTTAGAGCCTCTTACTACCTTAAATCCCCATTTTTCACATACTTTTGCTATAATTTCACCATCTCTGGAACGGCTAATCATTATATTAACCTTACCTCTATTTGGAAATCCATGAACACAACATTGATGAGCATGCCACATTGCATAAACACAATTTTCAAGATCAGGATGATTAACATTCTGAATATCAGTAAAAAACTCTTGAATTTTAAATATAGAATATATTGTTTTTGAAATTTTTTCTCTATCTAAATTTTGTAAAAATCTAACCATAAGTCGATTTTACTACAAGAATTTAATCTTCGCAAACTTAAAACGAACTTTAATCTTTTTTTATAAATATCCACCGTGCGTATGATGTAGTATGTACCTTAAATGATGTAAATTAACTATGGTGATGTCTTATATTATCACTGGAGAGAGGTTAAAATTTGAAAAAATTTAGTTTTCGTTTACAAGCTGTTTTAGACATGCGTCAAAAAGAATTGGAACAAAAACAGCAAGAAATGGCAAATATTGTAAAAAAACTAAATTTACAAATCGAAGAATTAGAACAAATTCATTCAAAAGAAGCTCAGACTTTAACATCTTTAGAAGATATATGTAACTCACCAATGCTTGATATAACAACAATTTCCAGTAGCAATGGATATCTAATAAAATTAGGACATGAAGCTAAAAAACAAATTAGAATAATTGAAAATACAAAACTTATTTTAAAAGCAAAACAAATGGAAATTAGTGAAGCATATAAAAAAGTAAAAGTTTTAGAAAAGTTAAAAGAAAAACAAGAAAAAGAATACTACAAGAATATTGAAACTAAAGCAGCAAAAGAAATTGATGACATAGTAACTACAAGATATAAGGTAAGCTAGATGGCACAACAAGTAATAAACAATAATAACAATTCAGTATTAAATCTATTATCTGCAACATCTAGCAGTATGTATACAGATGCTTCAAGTAATAGTTTTGATTTTGCAATGGATACAGCTAATAAACTTTATGAAAAACAAAATTTAATTGAAACAAACAATAATCAAATTATTAACACTAAAAAAAATAATAATAATTTTACAACTAACTCAGGATTAAATCATATATCTGAACAAAAACATATAGAAAATAATAAAACTACTATAAATAATTTTAGCAAAAGTAATAATAAACAAAATTTAAAAAATAACAATGATAAAGTAAACAATATTGATATAAATAACAATAAAGAAAGTAACAACGATATTGAAATAAATCAAGAAAATGTACAATCAGAAGAAACAATAAATGAAGATTTTAAAGATGATTTATCAGCTTCCAATAATAATACATTTATAAATGATTTAGATAGTAGTACAAACATTACAACTAACACTTTGATTGATGTAAGTAACAGCTTAAATAATATTTCTGAAACATATAATGAAAACTTTAATCAAGAATTATCTTCAGATAATTCTATAACTCAGACAGAAGTTTCTAATTCTAATATTAATATTGATCTTAATATTAATACTTTAGTTAACAATGACAATATATCAACAAATCAAACAGTCATAGATTTACCAACTAAAATATCTAATAATGAAACAATGGTTAACATAAATACAGAAGATTTTGATATTTTAGAGGTTACTGACTTAAATGAAAACTTAAATAATAATTTAATATCTCAAGACATAATAGATGAATTAAATGTATCCATTGAAGATATTACAACAACAAATACAGTAGAAAGTAGCACAAACGAAACAATAATGACATCTACAGAACAAGCAATCAAATATGTAATGGATAAAAATGAAACTGTTGGTGCATCAAAAGATTTAACAACAGAAAACATTGCAATTACAAATGAAGAACTTGAAACAGAAAACGAGATATTAGACGAACTACCTGAAATTGCTGAAGATATTGAAAGTTCAATTGATATTAGTGATGAAACAAATAAAACACAAGATGAAAATGATTATCAAGAATATTCTAACTTAAAAGATGAAAATTCATCAGAAATCGAAGTTGAACATTCAAATTCAGAATCTAATAGTGAATCAGAATTAAATTTTGCAGAAAATAAACAAGAAGCAATAAAAAAAGCTACTAAAACAACAAATGATACAAAAGACAACAACAATATTGATATAGATATTGATATTAATCAAAATGATATTAAATTATCTCAAACAATATCAGATAATAACACTGTTGGACTAAATTCAAAAGTATCTAGTATAAATTCTAATGTTTCAACAAATCAATTAACATCACAAAATTTAAGTACTAGCATTTCAAAAGAAGATATAATATCTCAAATTCATACAAAATTACAATCATTAAACAATACAACAAATACAAAACTTACAATGGTACTAAATCCTGAATCACTAGGAAAAGTCCAAATTCAGTTAGCAAATACAAGAGATGGAATGACTGCTGAATTATTAGTATCATCTCAAAATGTTAAAGATATTTTAGATACAAATATAACTCAATTAAAAGATACTCTTACAACTCATGGAGTACAAGTTAACGAAGTAACAGTTAAAATAAACCATTCTGAAAATAATACCCAAATGGATTATACAGAACAAGAAAATCAAAATTCAAATAAACAAAATCCACAAGAACAAAAGCAAAATAAAGAAAAAGAAGAAAATTCATTTGAACAAATGTTTCAAAGAAATAATATGAATGATGAAGAAAATATAAACTAGACAGAGGTAAGTATTATGACGGTATCAAGTGTAAATAATGAAATAATGTCAATGCAGAATCAGACAACATGGAATACATCTAATTCTGCAACCCAAACAACAACATCAACATCAGATAAAGATATGTTTTTAAATTTGATGCTACAACAAATGAAGAATCAAGATCCTACTCAACCTATGGAAAACCAAGAATGGTTATCACAACTTGCTCAATATTCATCATTAGAACAAATGACAGAAATGAATGAAGGATTACAGAATTTAGCAGATGCATTAGCATCATTAAGTAGTGGTGTAGCTCAAAACAGTGGAATAAGCCAAACACTATCATTAATTGGTAAAGAAGTAGATATTATTCCAGATCCTGAAAAACCTGATGAAGTTATAACCGGTACTGTTACTGAAGCTACATTTGATGGTGGAGAAGGAAAAATAAAAGTAAATGGAAAATATTATTCTATAGCATATGTTCAAAATATTCGTGAACCGGGAACTAGTGGTGGTGATACCGCTGTTACTCTTCCAGGTGAAGTTGGTACTGATACTGAAGAAGAAGAAAAATCATAATTAATTTATTATAAAAAGACTTTAAACTAGACAATATAATTAGAGGAGAGAGAAATGAGTCAGGCACTTTACACATCAAAGACCGGATTGGATGCGGGACAAACCCAAATTAATGTTATTGCAAACAATGTTGCAAATATTAATACAACAGCATTTAAATCTGCAAATGTAACATTTTCAACATTATTTTCAAATACATTATCTAATGGTTCTGCAGCAACAAGAACTGGTGGAGGTACCAATCCAAGACAAATCGGATTGGGAACTCAAGTAGCTTCAATTTCTCGTAATTTTGAATCAGGAACATTTCAACAAACAGGTTATAGCTCAGATTTAATGATATCAGGAAATGGGTATTTTGTTGTTCAAGATGGAACTGGCAATCAATTTTTAACACGTGACGGACACTTCTCTTTAGATTCTGATGGAAATTTAGTAACAGCAGCAGGTTACAAAGTTGTAGGTACAACCAATGAATATTCCTCAAGAACTTCAGATGTTACAGTAAGAGTTCCTTCTCTTTTAAATGTTGCTATTTCCGGTACTAATAGAACAGAAATGGTTAATAAAACTCTAACAGAATTAAATGCTTTAGCAAATGGTATTCAAAAAGGAACTTTTGTTTTTAATATAGGCGGAACAAGCTCAACATATGCTATTGCAGATTTTAATGCAGATGGTGCGCCTGATACTTATATATATAAAGAAGGTGATCCTGCAGAAGTAACTTATTCAAAAATGGATATGTCAGCATTATCAACTGCTGATAGAGCTGCAATGACAGATTTATACGGGGAATTATCTCCTACTGATACTTATTATAAAGGTGATGATGGAACTTATATTAAAGGGCCTTTCCCAACAAATGGTAATGTAACTGTAAGAAATGTGCAAAAAACACTTTCATATACGATTGGAGAAGGGGATTTAACTTCATCATTACAAGACTTTGTAAATAGTGTTAATAATGAATTTAATTCTCAAGGTTATGGTGATATACAGTTTAGTATTATTGATGGAGGTCTTCAATTAGTAAATAATTCAGGTGAATCAATTACAGTATCTGAAAAGGGGCAATCATCAAACTTTTTATCAGAAACAGGTTTTACTGATGCTCTAGAAGCAGCAACTGAGGGCCAAACACTATTCTATAGTTCTGATTTAAACCAAACAGCTGTAGTTAGTGATACATTTAATAATGCTGATGCTATTAAAAGAACAGATTGGTCGGTATCTGAATCAGGGGTGTTAACTGCAAAATATAATGATGGTTCAACATTGACAGTTACATTCAATGATGCCGGCAGAGCTATGTGGGAATATACAACATCAGAAGGTGTTATTATTACATCATCAGGGCTTGCAGGAACAGATTTAGATATGAGTGGTACTACTTTAGAACCTGCAAATATGGTAATTCAATTAGGTACTGTAATTAATAACGGAGGTTTAATCGCTGAAACAGATAATATGTGGACAATAGGTCCAAATGCCGGAGAATTTGCTTACGGAATGTCTAGCGGTAATGGTTTTGGATCAATTAAGACAGGTGGTTTAGAAGGCTCTAATGTTGACATGGCAACAGAATTATCTAATATGATTATTGCTCAACGTGCAATACAAGTTAACTCAAGAGTTTTCTCAACAGCAAGTTCTGTTCTAGAAACTTTATCATATTTAGGACAATAATTATTAAAATAAGCTTTAGAATATTAATTAATATTCTAAAGTATGTCAAGAATTTAACAAACAAAACAAATTTAACAAAACTTAATATTTATAGATTCGCTGAATTGCATGCCAATCATGGGTTTTAGGAATCTAAGAAAGGAGGAAAAACTTTTACAATTGAATATTTGTCTTATCATGAGCGATAAGATATAATTTTATAATGTAGAGGAGATTTATAATGTCAGTTAAAAGTATAAAAGATAATCTTCTACGTGTAAAACAACAAATCGCACCTTATAAACCAAATATAATTGCTGTAACAAAATATTATGGCTTAGAAGCAATATTAGATGCATACAAAGTTGGATTAAGAGACTTTGGGGAATCAAGAGCAAATGATGCAATTGAAAAAATTGAAAAATTGCCTGAAGAGATTCGTAATAACTCCAAGTTTCATTTTATCGGACATTTGCAGACAAATAAAGTTGATAAAGTTGTAAAATATTTTGATTATATTCAATCAGTAGATTCCATAAAACTTGCAAAATGCATTTCAGAATCTGCACAAAGATTGAATAAAGTTCAAAAAGTCTTGTTGCAAGTAAACATTTCAGAAGAGGTTCAAAAGTTTGGATTTAGCAAGGGAGAGCTTTATACCAATTTTAGCGATATCAAAAACTTACCAAATCTTGAAATAAACGGGTTAATGTGTATGGCTCCATTAGGAGCAAACGAAAAGGAACTCGATTCAATATTTAATGAGGCTTTACAAATCAAAACAGAATTAAACAAGCAATATTTATTGAACATGCAGGAATTATCAATGGGTATGAGCGATGACTATATGAGAGCAGTAGCAAATGGAGCTACAATGATACGTTTAGGAAGAATATTATTTAAATAATCGGAGGAAAGATGACAATAACAGAAAAATTAAGCGGAATAGTTGATTTTCTAACTCAAGGCTTAACAAGAGATGAAGAAGATGCTTTTGATTTTGGTACAGAAGAAGAATACGTAGAAGAAGGAAGTGCTTTAAGAGTAACAAAACCTGAATATTCAACAAGAACTGAAAGTTCAAGAGAAATGAAAGTTGTTAATCATCCAAATTATAGAGGTTATGAAGTAATGATAGTAGAACCTCGTTCATTTGGTGAAGCAGGTCAAATGGTAAAACATTTAAAAGATAAAAAAACAGTTGTTTTAAACTTACATTTATTAGATAAAGACCAATCACAAAGAACTATTGATTTCGTTTGTGGTGCAGCACATGCATTAAACGGAACAGCTCAAAAAGTTGGTGAAATGGTATTCATCTTTACTCCAAACAATGTTGCTTTATCAGTAGATGCTCAAGCGCAAAGCAAATTTGCAGAATCTTTATGGAATAAACCATTATAATATATAAATTGATTTGTGATAGTTGGATTTTTAGGATGCTTGTGCATCCTTTTTTTTATACAAAATTTTTATTTGAAATTACATAAATAAT
This sequence comes from uncultured bacterium, assembly GCA_949294335.1. Taxonomy (GTDB): domain Bacteria; phylum Cyanobacteriota; class Vampirovibrionia; order Gastranaerophilales; family Gastranaerophilaceae; genus UMGS1585. The sequence continues at coordinate 93,142 of CASFGO010000028.1, forward strand.
TATTATAACTATAATAAAAAGCACCGATATTTTATCAGTGCTTTTTGTGGGTAAATTATAAATTTGAGTCTTATTATGAGAACAACTTGAATGTTCTATCTACGTTGTCTTTTGCTACTGTTTTTAATGTATCAATTTCTGTTTTGATTGCATTTCTTTCTGCTTCCATTGCTGCTAAGTCTGTATCAAATTTCTTATCTTTTGCATCAATTTTTCTCATATCTGCT
>CASFGO010000029.1 GCA_949294335.1 uncultured bacterium
GGCAAAAATGTATGTCACTAAAACAATGAAATGAGTCCAAGCTTCCTCTCTTAAAGAGTCATATTTTTTGAACATATTTATAATTATATGTAGGACTTTGTTCATAATATACATATTACATTGCTTGTACTTAATGTCAATCTATATATTTTCAGTTATTTTTATATGGCAGATATAAGTTAAGACAATAGTTAAGAAATAAGATAAACTTTTTTTACAAAATTGCTTGACATTAAATCTTGTTTTGTTACTATATACTTATGTCACAAGCCCCCATCGTCTAGAGGCCTAGGACAACACCCTTTCACGGTGTAGACAGCGATTCGAATTCGCTTGGGGGTACCATATAAAAAAAGAACACCATCTAGGTGTTCTTTTTTTATATGGGAGTAAATTAATTATCAAATTTTGTTTACTGATTTTTTATGAGCCTTTATGGGCTCTTTTTTGTTGTTACATTTTATAGAAAGGAACTTTTTATGGTGAACATGTCTTCTAATAACACGAAAGAAAATAATCGTGTTACTATTTCTAACAACCAAGCAAAATATTATTCTGATGTTGCGCTTGGTTATGCTAATCAGGCTAAAATCTATGCTGATTCGGCTAAACTTGCTGAATCTAATGTGGATTTATTGCTTGATAATACTAATTTTACAACTGTTGTAGAAAATATGGATAATATTAATACAGTTGCTGAAAATATTAATAATTTGGGTGATTTATCTACTTCTTGGGGTAATATTTCAGGTGATATTTCTAATCAAGCAGATTTGCAAACAAAATTAAATGAGAAAGTTAATTCTTCTGATTTATCAACTGTTGCAACAAGTGGGAGTTACAATGATTTGTCTAACAAACCAACAATCCCCGATGTTTCAAATTTAGCTACAAAAACAGAATTATCTGCCAAAGCGAATACATCAGATTTATCAGCAGTTGCAACAAGTGGGAGTTACAATGATTTGTCTAACAAACCAACAATCCCCGATGTTTCAAATTTAGCTACAAAAACAGAATTATCTGCTAAAGCGAATACGTCAGATTTATCAGCTGTTGCAACAAGTGGTAGTTACAATGATTTATCTGATAAACCAACAATCCCAACATTACCTTCTAACATAACTACTCAAGGAAACACTTTTAATGGTGCTAATCAACTTGTAAAACTTACTTCTGATGGAAAATTACCTGCAATTGACGGAAGTTTACTAACTGGTATAACTTCATCTTCTGGAACTTCTCAGGGAGAAAATTTAGTTGTTTTAGAAAGCGTTTCAGGTGACCAATTAGTTGAATTTGGGAATAAGTATATTATAAATCCTAACGGTGATATCAATATTATGATTGATACTACAGGACTCTTATCACCTTTTTATCAAGAAATAAAAATTAAATTAATTTTATCTTCTGTATATAATGTTGGTCTAAAATTTTCAGGAGGTGCAGATATTGATAATTATTTTAATGATACTGCGCCATCATTTACTACTTCAGGAACTTATGATGTAACATTACAAGGTTATACAAATGGTAGTACTGGAGGTATAAATTTAGTTGTTGGTTCTATAAGAACAGGCGATTATGATGCTGGTGGATTAAGTGGTGGTGATGGTGGATATGGTGGTGGTCGTGGTGATAGAGAATAGATAAATTATATTGTACTAACGGGAGAAATTCCCCAGTGTAGTTTATTTCTTAATATTGAATAAAAGTCATCATCTGTTAAAAATGCTAATTTAGCTTTTTTATCTGATGCTTCAATATTAAATTCTTTTATTTTATCACTATATTCTTGTCCATCAATTGCCACATTTAACAGTTCATCCATTGAGCTTATTGTTATTTTTTCATTTGCTGGAATAACAAGTGGCCTAGCAGTTAGTGTATGTGGACATATTGGAACGATTACTATGCAATCAATATCTGGGGATAAAATTGGGCCACCTGCTGATAATCCATATGCAGTTGAACCTGTTGGCGTTGAAATTATTATTCCATCTGCAATATAATCGCATACAAATTTATCATTGATTTTTAATGAAAATTTTGAAGTTCTGGTTGCTGAACTACCTTTTACAACAAAATCATTTAATGCTACAAATTTTTCTGATTTTAGCATTAGTCGCTCTTGAACCTTGTATGTTTGATTTTTAATACATTGAATTACTCTATTTATATCATTTGTTCCTGATTGAGATAGAAAACCTAAACGACCTAAATTTATTCCTAATATTGGTGTTCCATAGTTTGCGTAATATCGGGCTGTTTTTAAAATTGTCCCATCACCGCCTATTACGCATATAAAATCATAACCTCCTTTCAAGTTATCTACATTGATAACTTCATACTCTAAAGCGTTCTTTTGAAGTTCTTCTGTGAACTTTGAAAGAACGTTTTTCGTATTGGATACATTATGATTTATTACTAATGCAATTCTCATAAATGTATTATATATAAATAATTATAAACTATGCAAGTATATGAATATTTTTAGGGTCTTCAAATATAAATGGATTCCCTGTTTCATTTATTGCTTCTGGTAAACCAATATCTTTCCCATCTGCATCAATTGCTACACGCATATTACCTAAAATAGGATGATGCATATATCGATAATTAGTTTGATCTTGTGATGCAAATAACTTTGTTGCTTCCTGATGCAAATTTTGGAATTTGGTGTCTCTGCGAATCTGGCCTGTAAAAGCATTTTTTATTGAATTTGAGTTAGATAATACATTAGTTAAATTATAACTATCACCATTATCATTAGTTCTAAACATATCTGGTTTATTTAAACCTGACATGTAGTTTTTAATATAACTAGTAGGAACTGTTGAATTTTCTGAGTCATAACCTTTTGGTTTTTCAGCAGTTTCTGATTGTGTTGTTTGTTGAACTGTAGTATTTTCAACATTTGTCATATCTACATTGTTTACAGTAGGTTGACTTACAGGTTGAACACTTTCACTTATATTCGGATTTTGAACATAAGCTGTGCTTTGTAAATTAGATGTATTTGCTGCTGAACTATCCATATCTATATAAAGTATATATAGAATATATAATTGACATGTTTGTAAAGGATTGTAACAACTAGCTGTTTGCTTCTACAAATTCATCTACACTGTCTAATAATCCTAATGATGTCGAAAATACTTGTGAATGGAATAGTACAGAAGTTGATGAGTATATTTTTCTTCTTAAAAAGTCCATTTTATATCTTTGGATTAATGTTTCTAGTGTGTAATCAGATTCTAATTCTTTGTTAATTACATCCATAAAGTTTTGATATTTTGATGCAACTCGTTTTAGTAAACTGTCTGATACTGAATCATTATTTAATAAGTAATTTATACATTCTTTTTTATTTTCTACTTTTTCTCCATCTTCAAAAATCATGCAGAATGTTTTATAAAATGGAATTGTATAGATACCAAATTCTTTATCCATAATTATTCCAACATCGTATGTTTCTTTGTGAGATGAAAATCCGCCAAGAGAATTTTCGATAAAGTTGCTATAATCATTATTTAGTTCTTTTATTTCAAAGAATTTGAAGGTTTCAATTGGTTTAATTGCTTCTTCTAAATTAAAGTCTTCTTGAGCTTCATCTTCGCTTAGTTGACCAATTATTGAATCCGCATATTTGTTTGTGGTTATAATTTCATCTGTTTTATATATATCAATAAATTTGTCATAAGTTTCTTGTATTGTGTTTTTAATTTCATTTTCTTTTTCTTCATTATCTTGGTATACAAGCCAAGGTGCTTGAACAATTCTTACTACTGCATATCTTGTTGCATCTTCCTCACTTGAGGATGATAAAACATTATCAATACCTATTAAGTAGTATTCATTTTCTAGTTTGAAAATTCTTGCAACAATAAATTCGCCCATACCTATTCCTCTAAAATTTGTCATTTTAGTTAGGGATAGGACTTCATATTCTTTTTCGTTAGTTAGGTTATATAATTTAAAACCATTTTTTAAAATCCTTTTGATTTTAAATATTGAGTATTGTGCATTAAGAAAACTTTCTGCAATATTTTTTTTAGTTGAATTTCCGCGTTCATTGTATAATTCAATAATATTTTTAGCGGGTTCTCCTATATAACGCTCGAAAACATATGGAATAAATAGTTTTTCCATTTGGGTTGATGTTGCATTCATTGCTCCCATTGTTGATAAGTATTCTTCAAAGTCAGGTTTTATTTCTTCATCTTCTTGAACAAATCTAAATATGTCTTTTAAAACTTCATTTATTCCTATAATTTTTTCTATTGCGTTCATTTTTCTCTCCTATTTTGATTTTAAAGATACAATAACTTTATAATAATCTCAATACTCGTAATGGATTAATATAACTATATATATTGTGAGAATTTGAATTTTTAGTTATAATCATTTTATGGATAAAGATGCTAGAAAATCTCGTACTCGGTATTTTAGAGAATTTGAATTACTTATCTGGTTATTAATTATACTAGCGTTTTCTGTTTTTTCTTATTTTATTTTTAAATCATCCCAAAATACTTATCAATTATATAATATATTTATGGCTGATGTCGATGGTTTAATTGTAGGTTCGCCTGTTAACCTTATGGGTGTTCCTGTCGGTTATGTGAAAACTCTTAAAATAGTTAATGATGATGAAATTTTTGTAAGATTTGTTATAAAAGATAAATCAGTTAAGCTTCCTAAAGGTACTATTGCTAATGTAGAATTCACAGGGCTTGGAGGTTCAAAATCAATAGAACTTTATCCGCCTAATAAAGATTATGTTCAACAATATGGATTAGATGCTGATGATTATATTATTGTTTCAAGAACTAATCGTTTAAGAGATTGTTGGTCTTTATTATATCAAATGTTTGGGAAAATTGGCTCAATTACATATAAAATTTCTTCTTTTGGAGAAGATTTAAAAAATTCTGATTTACAAGATGATACTCAAGAAACTCAAAAAGATGTAAATAATTTTCTTGAATTTTCTAATAATTGGGTTGATAATGTACAAAAAGATATTAACAATTATAAAAATAAAATGGACGATATAAAGAAAGGGAATAAGGATAATAATCATGCTGAATGAAAATGTAAAATTGATAACTAATCCTGTTATCTGTCAAAGTTTATGTACGATGAGAGATAAGGATAATGATTCTCAAAGTGTAAGAATCGCTGCTCGTAAAATTACCAGAGCTCTTTTATATGAGGCTTCTAAAAATCTTCCTTTAGTAGATAGAGAAGTTCATACCCCACTTAAAACATTTATGGCAAAAGATATTGATCCTGATATTAAAATCATTATTTCACCGATTTTAAGAGCAGGATTAATTTTTACTGATGAAGCTATTGATATTCTACCTGATGCTTGTATCAGGCATATTGGTATGTATCGTGATGAAAAAACTTTGAAACCGGTTTGGTATTATAATAAAGTTCCTATGGCTACACCTGATCCTAAAAAATTCTATGTATATATAACTGATCCAATGTTAGCAACAGGGAATTCTTTGTTAGAAGCTATAAGATTATATGCAGAAAAAGGAATCCCTCAAAAGAATATTAAATGTATTTGTATATTTGCTGCTCCTCAAGGGATTGAACTTATTCATAGTGAATTCCCTGATGTAGAAATTACAGTTGCTGCGGTTGATGAATGTATAAATGAAAAAGGTTATATCGTACCTGGTATGGGTGATGCAGGTGATAGAATCTTTAATACAGTAGAGTAGGGAAAGGATAAAATATGAAAAGAGCAATTGTTGTTGTTATTGATTCAATGGGTATAGGTGCTATGCCTGATTGTGCTGAATTTAATGATATTCCTGAATGTAATACGTTAGCTAATATTTGTAAGTATAATAAAGGATTGAATTTACCTAATATGGCTAAGTTAGGTTTAGGTAATATCCAAGATTTTGAGGGTGTTCCGAAAGAAACTAATCCAATAGGACAGTATGGAACGTTACAAGAAAAATCAAAAGGTAAAGATACTACAACAGGTCATTGGGAAATTGCTGATTTAGTTTCTGAAAAACCTTTTGCAACTTTTCCAAATGGTTTTCCTGAAAAATTGGTTAATGATTTCATTAATGAAACAAAATGTGGTGGGATTTTAGCTAATTGTCCTGCAAGTGGTACTGCTATTATTGAAAAACTTAATGATGAACATCATCAAACAAAATTCCCTATTGTTTATACAAGTGCTGATAGTGTTTTTCAAATCGCTGTTGATACTGATATGATTCCATTAGAAACATTATATGAATGGTGTAGAATCGCAAGAAAACTTCTTGATGATGGTGGATATCATGTATCTAGAGTTATTGCTCGTCCATATAAAGTTATTGATGGAAAACCTACAAGAATAGGAAAAGATAGACGTGATTATTCTGTTGAACCAACAGGAGAAACTGTTTTGGATAGAATTAAACAATCTGGCGGCGAAGTTATTGCGATTGGTAAAATTGAAGATATTTTCTCTAAAGCAGGTATAACTCATGCTATTCATACCGGTTCTAACAAAGAAGGTTTAGAATTAACTTTAAAAGCAATAAAAAATGAACTTGATTTGAATAGTATTAAATATGAATCAACTCCAAAAGATTTTGTTCCAAATAAATCTTTAATATTTACTAATCTTGTTGATACTGATATGTTGTATGGACACAGAAATGATCCTGTTGGATATGGACGTGCTGTAGAAGAAGTTGATGAATATGTAGGCAAAATTATTGATGCAATGAATGATGATGATTTGCTGGTAATTACAGCTGATCACGGTTGCGATCCTACTGTACCTGGTACAGACCATACTAGAGAATATGTCCCGGTACTTTATTATAGTAAAAATATTGAACCTAAGGATTTAGGATTAACCCTAGGGTTTGATAATATTTCTAAAGAAATAGAAAAATGGATATTTTAATATTTACATGTTTTTGTTATAATTAACTTGTTATTTAATTAACGTTTATTATAATTAACGATTAAAAAGGAGAAAGAAATGAAAGTAACAGTTGAAGATTCTTGTATAGCTTGCGGCGCATGCGAATCAATTTGTGATGCAGTATTCAGTATTGATGATAAAGCAGTTGTTAACGAAGCAGCAGTTGCTGCTAACGAAGATGCTGTAAAAGAAGCTGCTGATGCATGCCCAGTTTCAGCTATCATTGTTGAATAATTTTATTTAAAAAATAAAAAACACTCTGAATTAATTTTCAGGGTGTTTTTTATTGTAAATATTGTTATCATTCCTAACAAAAAAAGTATATAGTTTGTTTTATATAAATGAAGGTTAATTTCATGTATATAAATCAAAGTCAAAATCAAACTTATTATAATTTATCTAAACCAAATTTAAATTTTAAAGCTATACATTTGGCTCGTTATCAATATGGGAAAAGTGATTTTTTGAATGTATATCAGCTTGAAAAGCGTGATTTACCTTTTATATCTAAATTTTCTAAAAATTTGAAGCAGTATTTTAAGGACAAGCAAATAAATGACTATTCCCGACAAGAAGTAATGAAAGAAGCATTTTCTGCTGCTGAAAAAATATTAAATTCTCCAAGGTCTATTAAAGGTAAAGCAAGGATATTTTTAGCTACAAAAGACTCAAATCCTTGTGGTATATTGATTGGAAATGTTTTAAAAATTTCAAAAGATAATAAATTAGCTTATTCAAGTCGTAAAAATCATGCCAGAAAAGAAACAGAGTTAGATTGGCTTGCAACTTGGAATCCTTTTTCAGATAAAAAGGTTAAAAATACCGGAAAAGTTTTAACAAATGAGTTTTATAATACTTTGAAACAAGATGGATTTAAAGATGTATATGTTCGTTCTGAGGTCCCTGAATTATCTTATGCTGCTGAGTTTTATAGTAAAATGGGGTTTGAAGAATTACCAAGTGGACGTGAGAGTATTATCAAAAATTCTACAAATAATTATTTGATTGGAAATTTTGACGCTTCTGATGAAGATATTATTCCAATGGTTGCAACTCCTGAAAAAATAAAAATAGTTAAAAAATATATCGGTACAATTTTAAATAGAGAAAAACTAAATAATACTTCTGTATCATTAGATTCTCTTAAAATGAATTAATTTCTTTTTTATGTTATATTTTAACTAGCATAAAGGTATTTTAATTAGGAGACAATCTATGCAAGCAAGACGAGCAGCTCGTGAATTAGCACTTATATTATTTTCACAATTTGATAAAGAGATTACTTCATATTCTTCAAAAGATTTTGAAGATATTATGCTTAAATCAGTTAGAATTCTTTCAAATAATTCTTCTGAAGAATTGAAACTTTCAGTGGGATCTTTGATTGATATAAAAAATTATATAGATACTTATGAAGCAGAACATGAATCTAATTTATCAAGACCAATAGGTGTTAAAGATAAGCCTGTTGATATTCCAACAACTGCTGAATTGTCTCAAAATATTGAAACTGTTTTAGATGTTGTAGAAAAAACATTATTAGCTCTAGAAATTGCTGAGTTTACAACATTAGAAGCGCAAAGTGATGTTCAAGAATATGTTATAGAAATTGCAGAGGCATTTAAAGCTCATCACAAAGAAATTGATGAAGAAATCCAAAAACATACAACAGGTTGGGATATTTCAAGACTTGTTAAAATGGACAAGGATATTTTGCGTATTGCTATAATTGAACTTTTATACACAAAAGGTGCTCCAATGAAGGTTGTAGTTGATGAAGCTGTTGAATTAGCTAAAAAATATTCAACAGAAGATAGTTCATCTTTTGTAAATGGTGTATTAGCAAAAGTTGTTGTTGATAATGGGCTTAAATAATGTTTGGATTTTTTTCTAACAGTATTGAAAATTTAAAAAAGACTGTTTCAAAAACAGCTCAAGCTTTGATTGGGAATGTTGTAGATACAGTTGCTGAAGAAGAAGAATTTTCTGAATTTGTTCTTGATGATATGGAAGATTTACTAATTAGTGCGGATTTAGGAGTAAATTATGCTGCTGAGTTAGTTGATAAGTTGCGCTCTCAAGACAAAATCAAACCTTCTGAAGTTAAAAATTATTTAAGAGAACAATTCACACAAACATTAAATTCTGCAGGCTCAAACCAATTAAACTATGTAGAAAATGCTTTGAATATTTATTTTATAGCAGGTGTAAACGGTGTTGGTAAAACAACTTTGATAGGTAAATTGGCATATAAATTTAAGCAAGAAGGCAAAAGAGTTCTTATTGCTGCGGCTGATACTTTTCGTGCAGCTGCAGAAGAACAATTAGACATTTGGTCTAAAAGAGCAGGTGCTGATATTATAAGACGAGATAAGGCTGATCCTGCTTCTGTTGTTTTTGAAACTATTCAAAAAGCGCAAAATGAAAATTATGATGTTATTTTAGTTGATACTGCAGGACGTTTGCAAAATAAATATAATTTGATGGAAGAATTATCTAAGATTAAGTCTGTTATTGATAAAAATGCTCCTGAAAATTTAAGAGAATGTATTCTTGTTCTTGATGCAAATACAGGACAAAATGGTCTACAACAGGCTAAAGTATTTAAAGATGCAGTTAATTTAACATCTGTAGCTCTAACAAAATTGGATGGTTCGGCTAAAGGTGCAATTGTTTTAGCTGTTGCTAAAGAAATGAATCTTCCTGTTAAATTAATTGGTGTTGGAGAAAAAATGGAAGATTTGAAAGAGTTCAATTCTTCTGATTTTATTGAAGCTTTATTTAATTAATAAACTAAAAAGCCTGTTAATTCTAACAGGCTTATATTTAAATTATTTATTAATGATAATTTATTCTTAGTTATTACTTAACACGATTCTTAATGTTGCTAAGTTTTTAATTGATAATAATTTGTGTTTGTTGCGTTGAGCTTTAGAAATTTCAAATATACGAATAATTCTTTGAATCTCATCAATATCTTTTTGTGATTCAATTTTATATACATTATTAATTGGATCTGCTACTACTGACATCATTGCGTTTAATTCTGATTCTTTCATTTTCATTCCTTTTCAAAATTCTCTATATTTTTATAAAGTGATTTTGAATTGGAAAATTGCTTTTTATTTTTTTAATTGTAAAGATATGTTTACATGTGATATTAACGATACAATATAATTATATGATTTCTTTTTTGTAGATGTCAATTAATTGGCGGTGTAATTTTACATTATGTACTCTTATGTAGTTTATATTATGTTCTATAGCTAAAGTATTTAAAGCTAATGTAAAGATATCTTTTTCTTCATTTGTATGATTATTAAGTTGTAGAAAACTTTTTCTAGAAATACCTAGCATAATAGGATATCCAAGCGATTTGAATTCATCTATTCTATTAAATAATCTAAAATTATCTTCTAATGTCTTATCAAATCCTATCCCAACATCAATTATTATATTTTCTATTCCTTCAGATTTTGCATATTCTGTTTGTTTATATAAATCCAAATAAACTTCATCGATTACATTATTGTATGGTTTAACATTACTGCCTTGATTTTCCATATTTATTGAATGTTGTATTACAGCTGTTGCATTGTATTTAGCAATAACTTCTGCCATTTTAGAATCATATTTTAGACCAGATACATCATTAATAATTTTTGCTCCATTTTTTAAACATTCTTCTGCAACTATAGAGCTTCTTGTATCAATACTTATATTATAATTTTTATCCAATAATGGTAAAATTCTTTCTATTTGAACTTCAGCAGGAATAGCTTCTGCATTAAGTTTTGTTGATTCTGCCCCAATATCAATTATATCTGCCCCATCTTGAATTAATTGATTAAAATGAGCTTTTGCAGAATTGATATCTAAATATTCTCCTCCGTCTGAAAAAGAATTACTTGTGATATTTAATATCCCAACAAGTTTTGTTTTTGAGGGACTTATTTCTAATTGTTTAATAATTTCTTCTGCTAGATTTTTTAAGGAAAATGGTTGAAATTTTAATTTCTCAGCGATTTTACGAAGCTCAGAATAACTCCCTCCTAATATTACATCAGATGTTTCAACTTTACCTGTTATAACTTCTCTATGTACGGCACAATCCGCCCCAACAGTTAATGCGATTTGTTTCAAAATATTTGCTTGTGGAACTGTTAAGCTGAAAATCTTTAAATTTTTATATTTATATTTTTCTTGCCCTTTTTCTCTATAACATTTGTCAAAGCCAATATTCTCAAGCTCTTTGACTAAATCAGAATTTTTGATTTCTTTCAAAACAAATTTACTCATAATTAAAGGATAACACAATAAAAAATCTCTCAAAATTAAAATGTTAACAATTGTAAAGAATTGAAAAGCATGTGAAATCAAGGGTTCTGGCATGTTTTTATATACATGTAAGTTAAATAAGTAAGAGATTTAAAAGTAAGAGTTTATTAATTTAAGGTAAGACAGAGATGGCAGTTGCAAATTTAAGTGAAATAATTCAATCATATATAATGCGACGCAATACTATTAATTTGGATTTAACAAATTATAGTAACCAAAAGACTTTGTCTTCTGCAAGAACTTCAGATTTAGCAAGTTGGAAAAATTCAAGATATACAGCTTTAAGAACTGAATATAAAAATATTTTTACTACCCAATATAAAGATAAAGAAGAATATACTTATGTAGATTATTCAGAATTACCTGAATATCAAGATGAAATAAGTTATGTGGATTCTTATTATGAAGCAAAACTTGAAGATTTAACTAACTGGGAAACTCAATTAGATAACCAAATCACTACAATTAATACAGAATTATCAGAAATTAATTCATATATTGATTCATTCAAACAAATGTTAAGTAGTAATATCAAAGTAGATTATAATTACGGACTTAACTCGTAAATAAGCTTATAACTTAAACTTACTTACCTAATCTTACTAAACAAATTTTTAGCCACAATTTTTGTGGCTTTTTTTTATTATTAATTACTTGTTCCTGAACGATATCCTGAGTATGTGTAAATTGCTGGTAATACTTTTTCTATATGAATTTTATCTGCAAAAGGAACTTTTCCTAATACAAGTATTCCTACAGCATCATCAATGTTTGCAATAGCATCTTTTGCAGTATATTTCCTATCTGGTATTACATTTTTAGGATCTGTAATTTTATTTGCTATTTTAATCCCTAATTGTGTTCCTGCAACTACTCCTGTAACTGATGCTGCAATTTTTGCTTTTGTATTGTTGAATTTCTTTGATTTTTCACAAAGTTTAATTCCACCATCAACTAGTGCCATTGGCATAAGAGAATTTATAACTTGGAAAACACCTTCATTATATTTTTTCTCTTTTTCTTTTTTGTTTTTTCCAATAGAACTTACTGCAATAGAACCAACATTTGCACCAATTGACATTGTTGCAATTTCAGCAAATTTATATTTTAAATTCCATAGACTTTTCTTTTGGATTTTAGAAAAAAATAACATTGGTATAAATGTTCCTAATAAAGAACCTACTAAAGCTTTTCCTTTATCTCTTGATGATACAAACTCATCTCTTTTATAACGACATTCCATAAGTGTACGTTTTTTCTTTGCTTCGACTGCAATTTCTGATTGGTGAAGTCGAGGCGTTTTTTCAAATACATTCTGTTTTGAATTAAACTTATGTATGCTTGTCATATAATCCCCAAGTTATAGGCCTATTATAACTCAAACATTAAATATAAAACACGTAAAAAATAAATTTGCTAGGGGTAAATATAAAATTATTACATATTAGAAGCTTTTTCAATTCCATATTTCATGTTTTCGCATATTTCTTTTAAAATAGCAGGAATAGAATTTTTAATATTCACGTGTGATATCTTTTTCTTTTCAATACCTTCAGTGTATACTAAATCATTTCCTGATTTTTTGAAATACATAGGTTTTCCTATAAATAAATTCCCAAAAGAGTTTTTATCTTTTGTATAGTGTATTCCAACTGGAACTACTCTTACACTTTCTTTTGTTTGCGCTGCAGTCCTAACAAGTCCTGCTATACCTGATTGAAGCTTTTCTTCAAACGGCTTATTAACAAAGGAAGAGTTGTTGCCTTCTGGGAATATAAAAATATTTGATTTATTTTCTGCAAATTCTTTGAGCAATGAATGCATAGTGTGTGAGTTTGTTTTTGTATCTCGATTTTTTAGTGAAGCATCAACTTCAGTTAACCCAAGTTGTTTATATATATTACCAACTTTTTTGCCAAGAATTTTAAGCATATTTTTGCTAACAATAATTTTAGGTCTTGGGCAATCTAATTGTCTTCCTTGTTCTGCATACATTTTGTTAAGTAGAGAATTTATAATTACATAATTAAATTTATCTTTATTAAAGTTTGGATGGTTCAATACAAATATTGTTGCATTTTTAGATTTTGAAACCTTATCTAAAGGCTTATCTTCAATGTTTATATTAATATGTTTTTTACCTATTGAATTCCCTACCTTTGCAAGTTCATCAATGTATTCTTTTGATTCTGGTTTTAATTCAGTAAATGTTTTATTTAAGTGATTTATACTTTTTCTATTGCTTAAGAAGAAGATTTTATCGCCGAGCTTTCGTGCTCCTAGAGCCATTCTATAAAAAAACATTTGGACATTCTTCTCAAATGAATTTTGAGGATTATTAAAATATTTGTTAATAATATTGGTTTTTGTTTTCCAAGAGACTTGCTGGCATGTTTTTACTAGACTATTTTCATTGAACATCCTATCAAGTTTGGTTGTATCTCTTACATTTGGATTATAAATAGAGCTAAAATCTTTTAATCTAACTTTAGCTTGGAAATGGGGTGATAGTTGATTTTTGTTTGTGACGTCCATATTTATAAAAATCTTCTAAAAATATTTTTTGCTAGGGGTAGAGATAAATATGTTTGAGTAGGTAAATAAATTGCTAAATATTTTGGAATGGAACTTTATTTTTCTTGATTGATGATTTTGTTTAAACAATTAAAGAAATCACCCATACAACAAATTTTCAGTGAATAATAAACGTTCAATCCTTCTTTTCTATCTTGAATTAAGCCCACTTCTTTTAATTTGTTCAAGCTTTTTGAAATATGTGGTTGTTCATAATTTAATTGTTCAACTATTTCACAAACGCATTTTTCTCCGCTTGTTAACAAGTCTATAATCTCTAACCTTACAGGATTTGAGAGTGCTTTAAAAATTTCTGCTTTTCTTTTGTACAAATTATTATCCATACGTCCCCTTGACAATATTCCAAAAATGGAATATATTGTAATTGTTATATATTCCAATTATGGCATATAAAGAAAATATAGTCAAGAAAAGAGGTTTGCTATGGATTTTGATGTAAAAAAAGAAGTAAAAGATTTTTATGGAAATATTGCGAAGAATGTTGAAGTAGAAGAACAGGCAACTTGTTCTTGTTGTAAGAAACCATCAAGAGCCGAAAGATTATATGCAGGTCAGAATTTGGAAGATATTCCCAAAGAAGCTGTTACAGCATCTTTAGGTTGCTCAAATCCATTCGTTTTTGCAGAGATTAAAGAAGGTGAAACAATTTTAGATTTAGGTTCTGGTGGTGGCATTGATGTTTTAATGGCTTCAAAATATGTTGGGAAATCAGGTAAAATTTATGGTCTTGATATGACTGATGAGATGTTAGAATTGGCAAACAAGAACAAAGAGAAAATGAGTGCAGAAAATGTTGAGTTTATAAAAGGTTATATCGAAGATATTCCGCTTGCTGATGAGACATTGGATGCAATTATTTCTAATTGTGTGATTAATTTATCAAGTGATAAGCAAAAAGTCTATGATGAGGCATATAGAGTGCTTAAACAAGGGGGAAGAGTAGCTATAGCTGATGTAGTTTCTTTAAAACCTGTATCTGAACATATAAAGAAACAAGCACAATTGTGGGCAAGTTGTATATCAGGAGCTATGCCAATAGAAGATTATATAAAAATTTTAGAAAAATCAGGATTTAAAAATATATCAATAGAGCCAAATCATGTTTATACAAAAGATATAATAGATGGTTTATCATTTGATAAGAGTTTAATCTCAGAAGAAGAACTGGATGAGATGAACGGAGCATTTGCAGGCGCACATATTAAAGCTTGGAAATAAGTTAATTAAATGATGTGGCAATCTAAAATAAAAATAAGCACTAAAAAATGCGCTTGGCGCAAGCCGAGCAGAGGCACGAACGAAGTGAGAGACGAGCAAGAATCAACGGAAATGATGAGTTGCGGATTGTCGGCAGAAGGCGAAGGGATTGACGTATGTCAATTCCGTAGACCTGTTTATCGCCGACAACCAAGAAGTGATTGCGAGCGTTGCCGTTTAACGCGAGGCGCAGCAACCAAAAATAAAAATAAGCACTAAAAAATGCGCTTGGCGCGATTCGAACGCGCGACCTATCCCTTAAAAGGGGAGTGCTCTACCTGCTGAGCTACAAGCGCAAATTAAAATTTTTATTCAGTTGTCATTTCCTGTAGCTCATCAGGTAGAATATTTTAACTACCGTTCGCTGATTGCTCACTGCGGGCTGAGCTACAAGCGCAAATTAAAATTTATATTTAATTATCACTAATAACAATCTCTTGCTATTTGCTATTCTCTGCTAGCAAAATCAAGTGTACCAAGAACATAATTCTACGTCAACTATTTTATTAAATATCGTTAATAGTTGTATTTTTTGCCTCTGGTCTTATACGTTGTTTAGGTTGATAATATTTGATTTGATTCTCATAAACCTTATCTTCTTCAACCTCTGGAGTTATGTGTTCTTCTTTTGTTATATTCAATATTTTTGGTTCTTCTTGTTTTTGTTGTTTTGTTTTTGTATTAACTTTTTCTTTCTTTTCTTCTATTTTTTGAACATCTTTTATTTCAATGATATTTGAATCTTTTTCTTCTACTTTTGGTTCTTGTGGTTGTGTATTATTTATATTTTGAATATGTTTTTGTTGTTCTTCCTCTAATCTTAAACGAGCTTTTTCTAATTTTTTAGCTTCTTGTCTTTGTTTAAACTCTATTTTCCAACGTCTGAATTTATCAGCTAAAGGCTCAACTCCTTTTGCTCTTTGTTTTTCTACATGGTCATTATACTTATATTCTGTTTCTTTTGCTATTTCTCTTGTTCCATGTTTATACCATCTGAATTTTTTAGTAAATACATTATCAAAATCTTTTGGTCCGTATGTTATTTCATTTTCTCTTGTTAATGTAATTGCTGGAACTATACTTGCTTGAACGTGATGAGCTATTTGTGGGCCTAACATTCTTGAATAATCTCTAACTTTTTCTAATTGTTGAGTTTGTGGTTGTAAGTTTGTTGTTACCATTCTTGCTTCACATGAACTTATTGTTTTGTAGAATGTATCTTCCCAAATATTAACCATTCTATCTGTATCGATTAATACAGCATAAGTTGACAGTTTAATTGCTGGATCAATTACTGTTGCACCAGGTATATTTAAAAAGTCCCAAAAGGTTCGTCTTATAAAATAGTTTTGTGCATCTGCTGTTGTTGTTAATAATAAAACTTTATTAACTCCATACATCTTAGCTAATTTACCTACTGTTACATAATTGATATTATATTCTTTTTTAAATCTTAATAATGATTCTCTAGTTTCTATGTATAATCTTTCATTTCTTTTTAATTTTTCTCTAACTTCAGAAATAGTTGGAGCTTCAACAGTTCCAGATAAATTTAGTCTGTTAATTACTTGATTTGCAAAAAATTCTGCAGATTCTTCGTATACAAAGGCATCTAGACAAGGTTTACTTGCAAGGTTATCTGATACAACTAATACTCTATAATCGGCTGCAAATACGCTATTACAAGCTAAAAATAAAACTATTAATAAAAATTTTGCTATTCTCTTCATAATAGTGATTATATCATACTATTTGTTTCGTAACCAATTGTAACAAATGTTTCAATTTTTTAATTTTCTGAAATTTTATTATTTAAAAATACTTTATAC
The DNA here is from genome assembly GCA_949294335.1 of uncultured bacterium. Taxonomy (GTDB): domain Bacteria; phylum Cyanobacteriota; class Vampirovibrionia; order Gastranaerophilales; family Gastranaerophilaceae; genus UMGS1585. The sequence goes on from CASFGO010000029.1 coordinate 16,978, forward strand.
TCATGAGCTTTAAAGTATACTCTAGAGGAGAGTTAAGTTGTCAGTAATATCCGCAATACGTCAAAGATTTTCAATAGGCCAGCAGCATAATGCAGCTCTTTCTTCACAACAAGGTTCTGCTGCTAAAATGTCTGCATCTCGGGGTGCTGAAGGAACAAGGGATGAAGTTGCTTATGTCGGGTTAAATGATAAAGATACCGATTTTGATTTAGAGATGATGAAAAGTGCTCTTGAATATGATGCATATGGTGAAATGGCTGATTCGGATAGAGAAAATAATAAAAAATAAAAAGAACCATCCTTAGATTAATAAGAATGGTTCTTTTTTGTATTTAAATAATCCTATGCGTTAGGAATATCTTTTGTGCTAAGAGCAATTCTGTGTTCTTTTGGAGTGAATCTTTTGATAAGAACTTCGATTTCATCGCCAACTTTGAACATGTTGAATGGGTTAACATTTTCGTTGCTCATTTCAGATACTGGTAATAAAGCTTCAACGCCTGGGAATATGTTGATGAATGCACCAAATGTAGTGATTTTATTAACAGTTCCTTTAACTACTTGACCTTCTTCGAATTGTCCTTCGATTTGTTGCCAAGGATTTTCACCCATTCTCTTTAAGCTTAAAGAAATTCTCTTTAATTCTGTATCGATTTTAATAATTTTAACTTCGATTTCGTCGCCTAGAGTAATAACATCTGAAGGATGTTTAATTCTTTGCCATGAAATTTCAGAGATTGGTAATAAACCATCAATACCGTTGATGTCAACGAATGCACCAAAGTCAGTGATTCTTACAACAGTACCTTTAACGATTGATTCTTCTTCTAAAGAAGCTAAAACGTTGTCAACAACTTGATCTCTTTGTTCTGCAACTGCTTGACGTTGTGATAAGATAAGTTTGTTTTTCTTAGGATCTGCTTCAAGAACTTTAACTTCGATTTTTTGGTCGATTAAACCATCAAATGGAGTTCCTGTTCTTAATTGTGAAGATGGAATGAAACCTTTAAGGTCTGCAACGTCTACTAATACACCACCTTTAACAGTTGAAACAACTTTTGCAAGAATTGTATCTCCTTGGATTTTTGCATCATTTAATTGAGCCCAAGCCTGAGCAAATGCAATTCTCTTTAATGATAATAACATTGCATCTTCATCATTTTCTTCTTTTAATACATAGAATTCTTTGATGTCGCCGATTTCTAATTCTGGTTCATCAGAAGATAATTCTTTGTTTGATAAAAATGCTTCCATTTTAGCACCTTTAACACTTACTAAATATCCTTCTGATTCTTTTTTAATAACAGTACCTTCTACGATATCTGCTACTGCGTAAGATTTTGAAAATGATTCTTCTAATAGAGTTTCAAATTCATCTAACGTTCTTTCTAATGTTGCTGTCATTTTATATTCCTCCTTTTATTTCGTTTACAACCTTTTCTATAACTGATTGTGGAGTTGATGCTCCTGCTGTTATTGCGATTTCTTTTGCATTTTCAATCAGTTCATTATAATCCTTTAGTTCAATATCTTTTTCAATATGAATAGTTTTGCATATATCTTTTAGGATTTCTGCCAAGTGTGTTGTATTAGCACTTTTCTTTGATCCTACAACAATCATCAAATCACTTTCTTGAGCAAGTTCTTTTGCTTCTTTTTGGCGCATTGATGTACTTGAGCAGATGGTATTAGCGATATGCAATTCTTTTGATATAGGTAAAAGATAATCAACTATTGATTTTAAATTGTCTACTCTTTGGGTTGTTTGAACAACAACTCCGACTTTTTTGTGTTTTTTGATACTTTCTTTATATTCTTCTAATTTCTCAGGGCTACTTGCAACAACTACATTGTCACTCCAAAGTTCTGCATTAGCTTTGATTGCAACAACTTCAGGGTGTTCAGATTTACCTACAATTACTAGGAAATGTCCGTCTTTTGCAAGTTCTATTGCTTGTTGTTGAACCTTCTTAACGTCCAAACAAGTTAAATCAACTATTTCAAATCCCGCATTTTTTACATCCTCAAATACTTTAGGAGATGCGCCGTGACTTCTTATTACACAAATTCCTTCTCCTTTTTCAGGAAGCTCATCAATAGTTTTTATGCCCATAGCATCAAGCTCTTGGATAACTTGCGTATTGTGAATAAGTTCTCCTAAAATACAAATACTTTTATTTGGGTTATCTGCTTTTAATTTCTTAACAGTTTCTACTGCTCGTTTTACTCCGTAACAGAACCCTGCAAATTTAGCTAATTTTATATTTCGACTATTCAATAAATTGAATCTACTTTCTTAAAGACTAGAGAAATAATTTTCTCAGTAATTACATTCAACACTAAACAATGATTAAAATCAAGTCTATAATACTTAAATAAATTCAGATAAAATAATGTTGCTTAGTAAAAAACCTTCGTCAGATAGTTGATAGCCTTGTTTTGTTTTTATAAGATGACCTGTAGCGATGTATTTTCCAATAATATTTTTGTATTTTCTATCAAAATCAATATGGTATTTTTCATTTATTGTATTAGTATTGATTCCTTCTTTTATGCGAAATCCAAGAAATATACTTTCTTCTAATTTTTCTTGTTCTGTTAAAAATTTACCATACTCTCTTTCAATAGGATTTTCTAAATATTTTTCTAATGTTTCGTAGTTTGAATATCTTACACTATCAATAAATCCGTGGGCTGCTATACCAAAACCATAGTATTCATTTTCTTTCCAATAGTTAAGATTATGTTTTGATTCAAAGCCTGTTTTAGCAAAATTACTTATTTCATAATGGTTAAAGTCTTTTAGCCTCTCAATAGCTGTTAAATACATATCTGCCTGTATATCATCATTTGGAAGATTTTGAGGATAATTTTTATAAAAATAACAACCTTCATCAATTTTTAATCCGTATAGCGAAACATGTTGAATAGGTAATGAATTTATTATATCCAAGTCTTTTTTAAACATCTCAAGAGTTTGGTTAGGAAGTCCGTATATTAAATCAACACTTATATTTTCAAAACCTGCTTTTTGAGCAAGTTCAATTGTGTGGAATATTTGATTTGAATTATGTCTTCGCCCAATTTGTTTTAATAAATTATCATCGAAAGATTGAGAACCTATGCTTAATCTATTAAATCCAATATCTTTTAATCCAATAAGATATTTTTCATCAATTGAATCTGGGTTAACTTCAATAGTTATTTCTGTATCTGAGGATAAATTAAATTTATTCAATATTTTTTTTAATTCTGAAATATCCATTAAAGATGGAGTTCCACCGCCAAAATAAATAGTATCCAAAGGTTCATTTTGGTAGTAGTAATCTATTTCTTTAAGTAATGAATAAAGATATCCTGTTTTTTTTGAAATATCAGTGAAAGATATGAACGAACAATATTTGCATTTGCTTAAGCAAAATGGAATATGTATGTATACACAACTGGCCATTTTATTCTTTATTCAATCCTGCACCAATAGCATCAACAAGACTTATAATATTCATTTTTTCAAAACTTTCGCAAGAATTCCATAGGACAGTTGGAAGAATATCACCAGGTGTTCTGTTTGCGAATTCAAATTTACAACAACCTTTAACCATATTTGTTGAACCATCTTGAGTTGGCTCAAAATATTTACAGTGTTGGCAAATTTTAAGGGTCATTCCATGTTCTTCAAGTTTTGAAGATATTTCTTTTATTGCATCAATAACTCTGATATGTTGTGTTTTTGTTGTGTATTTTTTCTTTTTGTTAATGAATACAACTTTAACAAGTCCGCTATCAGAAATAATTTCTAATTTACAAGGATAATTTCTTCTGCCATCGAAAACAAATACATCAACTAATAGTTTTTCTATATGTTTTGCTTCTGTTTTTCCAAACATAAGATTTCTAACAAATCTTATAGGAGGGAAATTATAAATCACTCTACAGAATGTATATGCAGGATATGCAAAAAGATATAAATGCTCTTTTGCAAATATTTTTGTATTTAACAAGCTTGCACAAAAACTTATAGTAAGAGCTGCAAACATTAATGCTATAAGATAAATGTTAACAGAGAATATATATTTATATGCATATATATGTAGTGTAAAATAACCTAAAATAACTGTTAAACAATTAGGTGCAATTAAAGAGAAGATAAGCTCTGTAAGACTTTTATTTTTAAAATTAATTTGCTTAATTGCATTACAGAACATAGAACATCTGTGGCTTAAAGATGGAATTCTTAAATCATAATGTTCCATATCAAGATAAACTTTAATGTTAGAATCAAAAATGCATTTACAATTTAATTTTGCAAGTAAAAGAGTATATTTTAATTCAGAATTAATATCTTTAAAATTAACTGAACCAATTGCATCAACAATTTGTTTTTTAATAACAAGCGCATCAGAATTAATTAAAGTGCTTAATCCTAATTTTGCTCTAGATTTATTGATAAAATTATTACAGTATTGATTATAGTTATATTTAATATTATCAATTAAAGATAATTCATCTTTGCAAATAAGATTAACTGCACCTGTAATAACGTGATTTTTTTGTAATGAATTATTTATATTTGTAAGAAAATCAGAATTTACATAATATTTAGCATCAAGAAAAACGTATGCATCGATATTTGTAACAGTAGATAATCTTTCTGTCATAATTGATATAGCTTGGTCTTTACCTACTGTATCAACGTTTTTGATATTTAAAACATTAACATCTAAATCACTTTGGAATAAAAATTCAGATTCATCGCTACAGTTATCTAAGATAACATTAATAGAATAGTTTCTTCTTGGATAAGTTTGTGTTTTTAATTGCTTAACTAGGTTTTCAATAGTTTTAGCATTGTTATGAGAATATACAACAACACATATATTGTGTTCTCTTTGGTTGTATGTATCTCTTTGTTTTTTCTCATGTTTTAAGCTCATTACGGTTAATGTAATGAAGTAAATTGTAAAAATAGATAAATATAAAAATAATAAAATCATAATAGTCTCCAATAAGAGTTTATTCTAAACAATAAAAAAATTCAAATGTACAGGCATGGTTTGGTTATAATAGAATATAATTATGAAGACATATGTAATAACAGGAACAACATCAGGAATAGGTAAAGCATTAGCAGAAGAGTATTCAAAGAGTAATATTGTTTATGCTGGATACAGGAATGAAAAACTAAAATTGGAAGGAGAAAATATAATACCTTTTTATGTTGATTATTCAAAACCTGAAACAATCCAACCTGCAATAGAATTTATTAATTCTCAAACAGAAAAAATAGATACAATTTTTAATGTCGCAGGATGTGTTGTTGCAGGAGCTTTAGAATTAATTGATATGAACGAATTAAGACGTCAATTCGATGTAAATGTATTTGGGGCATTAGAATTAACAAGGGCATTATCAGTAAACAAAGTTATAAATATAAGTTCTATGTCCTCATTTGGTATATATCCATTTATTGCTCCTTATTGTGCATCAAAAAGAGCGTTGGATATTTTATTTAACTTGTATAGTTTAGAAAGTGGTGTAAAAGTTGTTTCCCTAAAATTAGGATCAATTGCAACGCCAATATGGTCAAAATCGATACGAGAAAATAATGACGTACTAGAGAAATCAAAAGGTTACGAAGCTGAATGTAAGTATTTGGTAAAAAATGCTTTAAAAAATGAAACTAAAGGTGTTCCTGTAAATAAAATAATCGATGAAATTATTAAAATTGATAAAAAAACTAATCCAAAACCATCATATACTATTGGTTTGGATGCAAAAATTACAGAAATATTTTCTCATTTCCCTCAAGGTTTTATTAATCTAGTAGTAGAAAATAAATTAAAAAGCATGCGAAAATAAAAGTCAAATTTCTTAAAAAATGTTAACAATCTGAATTAAAATGGCAAAAAAGATTTATTTTTTAACTTAAATATTGTATCATATCATGTGTAGGTAATTTATTTTGGAACGCAATAAACAACATATACTCAAGGAAGATACCAAAAAGCATTTTCCCAATAATACAAATGCTACATCGCCTCTATCTGCAAGTAAATTAGTGGCGAAGGTTAATTTATTGTCCTCAACTTCTGTTCCAAGTAGAATTGCAACATTGAATGCGTTATCAAATAGAAATAAAAATGATACTCAAATTTATAAACAAGTTATTGATGCAATTTTAAGATTATCACCTGCAAGTGACCCTTCATCTTTTTATTTGAGAATTCATAAAATATTGAGAAATTATATTGGGGCTTCTTTTACTGCTTGTGGTTTGTATAATGAAAATTCAGGTTGTATAAATTTAAAATTAATAGACAAAATGGATAATGCTTTTGTATCAAAAGTATTCAAAAATGATACAGTAAACCCCGTGAATAAAGCGTTTTTCAACCAATCTATAGTTAGCGAAAAAAATGTTAATTTCTTAAATTTAGCATATTTTCATAATCATGCTGTTACGATATTCCCAATGATATCTTTAAATAAGTGTATTGGTGTAATGATAATATCAGATGAATTGGATGAATCTCAAAGAAATTTATGTTCTTTTGTTGCTAATTATGTTGCAACTGTAATTGATAATTATTCTTTAATTGATGCTGCAAATGCTCATCGAAATACAGATTCTTTAACACAATTGTATAATCATAGAGGTTTCCAAGAATGTTTAACAAAAGAATTAAACAATGCTGAAGAAGCAGGTCAAGATTTATCAATTGTAATGTTAGATGTAAATAATATTTCCAAAATAAATCGAGAGCTTGGCCATGCTAAAGGTGATGAGGTAATAAAACTTGTCGCAGAAAAAGTAAAACATAATTTAAGAAAGTCAGATATGGCAGGACGTTATGGTGGCGATGAGATAGCTTTAATATTACCTAATACAAATGTTTCTGAAGCAAAATATATTGCAGAATATATTACTTATAGTTTGTCTTGTTGTTTTGTAGATGATGTAGGGCCTGTTAAGGTTTCTGTAGGTATTGCATCTTATCCTGAGTGTGCAAAAGAACAAGAAAAATTATTAATACTTGCAGAGCAAGCTATGTATATTTCTCAAGCTCAAGGATATAAAGATGGCATGTCTGCAATAATCAGTTCTTCTGATTTTAACTTCTGGGATGATGTAGCGCTTCATTCTTATGCTGAAGTTTTATCAAAACGTCATTCTCAAATGGGTATGAATTTTGAAGAAGAATTGTTGAAAAAATTTAATAATGAACAAATTAATTCAGTAAATCACTTGTCAGAAATTGCAACATCATTAGCAGGAGCCATTGATGCTAAAGACCCTTATACAAAAGGTCATTCAACTTCTGTTTCAAGGTATTCTGAAGCATTGGCAAGAGCAATTAATCTTCCTGAAGATGAAGTTCAAAGAATTAAATTAGGTGCCCTATTGCATGATGTAGGGAAAATTGGTATTCCTGAAAATATCTTGAAAAAACCTGATAGATTATCAGATGAAGAATGGAATGTAATGAAACAACACCCTACAATTGGTGCTGACAAAGTTTTAATGCCAAATGAAGCATTAAGAGATTTAATACCGATTGTAAAATATCACCATGAACATATTGATGGAACAGGCTATCCTGAAAAATTAAAAGGTGATGAAATTCCTCTTGCTGCAAAAATTGTTGCTGTAGCTGATGCTTTCCATGCTCTAATTAGTGATAGACCATACAGAAAAGGTCTAAGCTTAGATGTTGCTTGCAATATTTTAACAGAAGGTGCTGGAAAACAGTGGGATTCTAATTTAATTCGTAAATTTATACAAATTGCTCCTTCTTTATCTACTAAGATATAGAATTTAATTTGAGCTTTCTTGGTTTATATTTTTGATATTTTCTTCTTGAGGAGAATTGTTTTCTAATGGTGTAGTTGTCGTTTCTTGAGGGGTAACGTTTCCATCAACTCCTGACATACCTGGCTTGCTATTTTTTTTGTATTCTTTTACTCTTAATCTATATTGCATTCTAAGCTCTTTTAGTTTCTTTTTATATTGAGCTTTCTTTTCTTTATTTACTTTTTTAAGCTCTTTTTTGGCTTTTTTCTTATTATTTTTTTCAATTTTTTCTTGTCTTGCATTTTCCCATTCAACTTCTTCTCTTGGGACATAGCTGTCGTGAACTAATTTATATCCAACTATACATACAGAATGATTTGTTCCTTCCAAATCTATTAATTGTGTTCGTTCTCCATTCACATCTACAGCCCAAGTTCCTAAGAAGATTGGAACTCCACCTGTATACGCATAGCCTGTTACAAGAATTCTTGTAGGGTCAGTTTGGTCAAAGCCTAAAGGATATATGTCCCATCTGTAGTCATCAAATTCAACACCTGAAACATTGTGCCAATAATCAGTAATTGTTTCTCTTGCTTCTGTGAGCTTTTTTGATTTGCCTGTCATAAAATCATGGACAAGTAATTCGGTTTTCCATATCCCATCAAAAATGTAGCCTGTTTTTTCTTTTGCAACGATATATCTGTTATCAGGAGAATAATCCACAGGTGTAATTGTTCTAAATGCACCTTCTTCAGAAATATCTTTTATTGTAGAAAAAATTGGTTCAGGGATTTTTTTTATAACATTTGCTTTTTGAACACGTTCAACTCTGTTTAATTTTGTATCTAATGGGATTACAAAAACATCGCATGCTGTACATCTTTGTTTTGGGTAATAATATATTGAAGGATATACAAGTTTTGTAAAATCTCCTGACACAATACCTTGTGCGTTAACAATTCTTTCAAACTCAATTTTTCTTGGGATATTTAATTCAGGAGTTCCTGGGGGATTATTATATCTTACTAGTTTGTATGTTGGCTGAGGTACATATTTCATATCAGCAGGCTTAGGGTATTTTCTATCTTCTACAATTCTGTTTTCATTATCTATTCCTGTTGATTGTTGTTGATATTCTTCTTCAAGCATAAAACCTGATTTTGGAAGAATACTTTTTTCATATTCTTCTTTTAAATTTTCTTTTTGAGCTTCATATTCGTATTGATATTGTCTAAGCACAGGATTTTTTTGTTTAATGATGTGCATATCTTCTACTTGCACTCTAAAAAATGTTACAAAAGCTATAGCAAGAATTGCCCAAAACATTTTATACTAAACCCTCATCCATTGCTTTTCTTGTTGCTTGAGTTCTTGTAGCTGTAGAAAGTTTTTGTAGAACACTATGAACATGTGCTTTAGCTGTTGCTCTTGTAATAGTTAATTCTTCTGCAATTTGAGGATTTGTTAGTCCATTAACAATAAGAGCTAAAACTTCCATTTCTCTTTCAGTTAATCCATACATGGATTTCCCTGCTTTATAATTTATTCCGTTTGATGTTCGTGTTTCGCTATTAGCTGTAGGAGCTTGAATGCTTGATAATACAAGTTTTGCAATCGCAGGGTCAATCCATGCTACACCTTCATTAACAGAACGTATAGCAGTATGAATATTTTCTGTACTTGCTCCTTTCATGATATAACCATCAGCGCCTGATTTAAACGCTGCAAATACATCATCTTCAGCATCTCTTGAGGTGAAAATTAAAACTTTTATTTGTGGATTAAAATCTTTGATTCTTTTTGTTGCTTCAATACCATCGATATTAGGAAGTCCAATATCCATAAGTACAATATCAGGTGATAATTGCTTTGCAAGTTCTACTCCTGATAGACCATTTTCAGCTTCCCCTACAAGAGTTATATCTTCGGCTTTATCAATCATTATTGATAACCCCATTCTTACAAGTTCATGATCTTCTACAAGCAAAACTCTTATCATATTATTTTATTTTAACCTCTTCTTTTTTACTATTTTGTGTATTAATTTCGACTACATCTGTTAGAAGGAATGAAAATTCACTTCCTTTATTTAATTTGCTTTCAAGCCAAATTTTCCCATTGTGAGCTTCTATTATTTGTCTTGAAAGATATAAGCCTAATCCTGTTCCTGTTGAACGTTTTTGGCTTGTCCCTTGAGAAAATCTTTGGAATAAGTGTGGGATATCTTCTTTAGGGATTCCGTTTCCATTGTCAAGAACAGAGAATATTAAATCTTTTTCTTCTGTTTTTAAAGATACAATAACTTCGCCTCCATTATTGGTATAATTAATGGCATTTCCGCATAAATTACAAATAACTCGTCTTATTTCTCCACCATCTGCATGTATTGTAATGTTATTTTCAGGAATTTCCAGTTTAAAATCTATGTTTTTCTTTTGAGCAAGTGGGAGTAGTTCATTATAAACTTGTTTTACCAATGAGTTAAAACAGAAATTAGTCTTACAAAGTACAAGCTTTTGTGCATCAAATCGATATACTTCTAATAATGCATTAACAAGACCTAATAAATCTTCATTACTCTTTTGCATTGTAGATAATAGAACCTTTTGTTTGTCAGAAATTTCGCCTAAAGAACCATCTATAAAGAATTTTAAAGTTTGAATTGCGGCTAGTAATGGAGTTCTTAAATCATGGGTTAATGTTGCGATAAAATCATCTCTAAGTTTATCAGATTCTTTTTGTTCGGAGATATCATGAATTACTCCAACATAACTGGTATCAGAAATTTTAGCAAGGCTTATATCAATAGGTATTTGAGAATTGCTTAATAGATTTAAGATATAACAATCTCTGACATGGAATTCATTATCGTCAGTAGATAAAATTTTGTCCATTATATCAAGTTTGTCAGAACAAATAAACTTTTCTATATGTAATTTTTTTAGATTTTCTTCGCTTAGTCCTGATAAAGTTTCGCAAGCAGGATTTGCTTGTTCAATTAAACCATTATTATTAACAACAAAAATCCCGTCTGCTGAATTTGTAATAATACTACTTAGTTTTGCATTTGATTCTAAAAGATCAGCAGTTCTTTCAGCAACAATTTTTTCAAGATTGTGAGAATAATTTTCAAGCTCTTTTTTTGCAACTTCAAGTTCTGCAATTTTTTGTCTTAATTGTGATAATAAATAACTTCTTTCAATTCCATTTTTTATATTGATTATTAAATCGTCATTATCCCAAGGTTTTTCAATATATCTATAAAGTCCAACTTCATTAATCGCTCTTATAGCATTTTCTTTATCTGCATAGCCGGTAAGTAGAATTTTACTTACTTCCGGATATAATTTTTTAGCTTCTGTTAAAAATTCTAATCCGTTCATTTCCGGCATGAGAAAGTCCGAGATAATAAGGTCTGGGGTGTTGTTTTTTAAATATTCAAGTGCTTCTTTGGGATTGTTGAAAAATTCAGCATTATCAAAACCTTCAACCATTAATAAAGTTTTAAAGGCTGAGGTTACTATTTTTTCATCATCGACTACAACAATCTTCCCACTTTCCATATAATAATCATAGCTTATTATTATGATTAAGACAAATTGTAAACAATAATAAAGTTAATAAAAAACACCGATAAAACTTAATTGTTTTATCGGTGTTTTATGTGTGTGTGAATTAAATATTTTATTATTCAGCAGTAACTTCTTCTGCAGGTGCTTCTTGAGCTTCAGCAGCTGCTTTTTCTGCTTCAGCTTTTGCTGCAGCTTCAGCTTCTTGTTTTGCTTTAGCTTTTTTAGATAATTTAACTACATCAGATTTTTTGTAGTTTAAAGTACCATCTTCGTTACAATTTTTAAGTAAATATGCAACTGTGTCAGTAGGTTGAGCTCCTTTAGAAATCCAAGATTCAGCAGTTGCTTTATCTAATTTCATTTCTTTAGATTTAGGATTGTAATATCCTAATTCTTGAATTGGTCTACCTTCTCTTTTAGTAGTAGAGTTGATAACGATAATTCTGTATATTGGAGCTTTTTTAGCACCTAATCTTTTAAGTCTGATTTTTAACATGTTTAATTTTCCTTCTTAATTTATTTATTCTCTAGTGTAAAGATTCGCCGCTTAATCTTTAGCTAAATAAGCCTAAGAGGAATAGCTTATTCCATGATAATCAAACCATAAAGAGATATTGAATGCAAGCGTATAAAACTATTCGAGTTTGTGAAAAAATTAACATTTTCTCGCAAACTCTGGGGAACGGTTTCATAACAGATTGTCTCCTATTCCACACACAACCTGATGTTCACACCCCTTATGTCGGATTTAAAAAATCTCAAAAATCTGTCAATTTTGGAATTTTTCCACATCCTCATTTTGTTAAGAATTTTGAAATACCTGATTGCCTGATGAAAAAATAATAGGGAGGGGAAATAATAATAGGGGTAAAATTAGTATATTGTAATAAGGAGAATCTAAAATGTTAGAATTATTTATGTTGCCAACTTGTCCATATTGTTTGAAGGTTATGAAATTTCTTGATGAGAATAATATTCCTTATCAAAAGATAGATATATCAAATCCTCGAAATGAGGAAGCATTAATTAGAATTGGAGGAAAGCGTCAGGTTCCGTTTTTAGTAGATAAAGAACATGGTGTTGAAATGTATGAGTCAGGAGATATAATTGAATACTTAAAAACATTGTAACAAAATGTAAACACTCATGAGTTAATAATATATTGGTTTTTGCCTTGAAACTCCATGTTCAAGGCAATTTTCATGTAATAAAAAACTTTATATAAGTACGGGAATTAAGATACGAAAAAAAGTACTACTATTTAGTGGTCTATTTTGTATTGGAAATTTTTATATATAAATTGTTACAGGGGATATAGGAGTAAGAAAAATGGCAGGCGGAATCGGCGCATATTCTTCACAAGATGTATTTGCACAAGATGCAAGACGTAGAGCAGAAGCATACGCAAGAGCAAATTATGTACAACAAGCAGGGTATCCAAATCAAGCACTTCAACAACAGTATTTGGATGAAATGTCATTAATGGCAGCACAACAACCACAACAAGTACAACCTGAAGCTAAGGGACATAGATGTACTGATGGTAAAGATGATGGCAAAATTGGATTTTTGAATGCAACAGGGCATGCAATAAAAGGTGCAGGTAAATTTTTAGGTGGATTATTAGGCTTTGAATGGAATCCAGATGGTACATATAAAGGTCATAGTTTTGGAAAATTAGTTAAGAATGTGGCTATCGGTGCCGGAGTTGCTTTATTATGTTTTGCAACAGCAGGGACAGCTATTCCTGTCGTATTAGCAGCAGGTGGAGCTGCTATGGCAACAGCAAGTCTTGCTAATTCAACATATAAAGCATTTACGGCTAAGTCAGATGCTGAAGCTAAAGCTGCTTGGGAAGGAGTTGGTGCTGATACATTAGCAACTGCATTATCCGTAAGTGGTGTAAAAGCTTCGTTGAATTCATATAATGCCGCAAAAGGTCTTGCCACAAAGGATTATAGTGGAATTAAAGGGTCTTGGGAAGCATTTAAAGATTCAGGTAAAATTACAAAAGATGTTGTTGTTAATGGAGCAAAAGAAGTAAAAGCTGCATATCAAAGTAATAAATTTACAGGTGTTAAAGATTTATTTGTTGATAAAGTTAGTAACTTGTACAGTACAGCAAAAACTAATTTAGGCCAATATGTAAAATCCCCTAGTAATGCAGCAACAAGACAACAAACTCAGGAACAAACATTAAAAGATTTGGATGATCAAATTGCATTACAGGATAAAAAAGTTGCTAAATTAAAAGATGGTAGCAAGTCTAAAGCAAAAGCACAAGCAAAATTAGATGAGTTAAAAACTCAAAGACAAGCAACAGAAAATGCGTATAAAGAAATAAATAGTAAAACTTCTTTTGATGATGCAAATGATTATATCCAAAATTTAGACAAACAAATTGCAGAAAAACGTAAATCATTATTCAAAAATGATACAGAAGCATATCAAAAACCTATTAAGGCTGAAATTGAAAGATTAACTGCAGAATCAAAAGTTGCAAAACAAGTTCTTGACCAAAGACTTTCAGAAGCAAAATATGTAAGAGATCAAATCTCATCAGTAGAGAAAAAGTTTGCTAACGAAACAGATGCTAAGAAATTAGAAATATTAGAGAAACAGTATGATGATTTAGTATTAGAACAACAAAATTTAAAATTTGATATTCCAGAAGCTCAATCATTCAAAACAAATTTCAAAGCAAGAACTGAATCAGTAAAAGATGTAGGTGCAAAACAGTTAGAAGTTTCTAAAAAACAAGCAGAAGTTGTACGTCTTGAAGCTAAAACAAAAGTAAAAGATTATGATGGTAGTTTAGATGCAGATTTATTTGTTGCAAAAGCTGAATTAGAACTTGCAAAATACGACTTATCAATTGCACAAGCAGAATCAGCAAGTTCAGGTAGATTCGCAAGTGCAGCTTCTAGAGGTTCTAATGTTACATCATATGTAAGCACAGCAGTAAAAGATAGTTATGGTAAATCTCCAGTATTTAACTCTTATATCAAGAAAATTCCATATCTTAAAAATAAAGAATTTATGAATCTAACAATGCCTTCATCAGTACCAGTAACATATGCAACAGCAAAAGGAATTGAAGATTTATATAATACAGTAACATTCCCATTCCAAGTATCTAGCCAATTAGAACAAGCTCAAGCAATGGGAGGTGTAACTCCTCAACAATTAGATACATTTTATAAAAATAAAGCAGCATTAGATAATTTATATGCAATGTATCAATCTCAAGGATACCCACAATATACCTCAGGATATGGTTACTATCCTCAAACAGCACAACAAACTCAAGGTGTAAACTTTAATGACATGCAAAAATTAGAAGCTTCAATGGATATGTTAGGTGTAATTTAAAAATATAAAATATCAATCTAGAAAAATAAATGGAAGGGTTATATAATCCTTCCATTTTATTATGATTTTAAATAAATATGATATAGCCGAAAAGCTAGACTATATAATGTTTTTATTTTTTCTTCTCCTACATATGGTTGATATATTTCATAATCTGTTAAACTTTTAAATTCTGATTGTCGTTATCATGGGCATAACTACAAAGACGAATATTGAAAGGAGATAGTTATGAGTCTAAGTATTAACACAAACGTTATCTCATTATCTGTTCAGAGACACTTTAACTCAACAACTAGCAGAATGAATGACGCAATGGAAAAAATGACAACAGGGTTTAAAATAAACTCTGCAGCTGATGACGCAGCTGGTTATGGTGTAGTAAAGAAAATGGAATCAGTTTTAAGCACTTATGATGTAGCTGAAACAAATGGTCAAATGGGATCAAGTTTATTACAAACACAAGAAGGTGTGTTAGAAATCATCGGAAGTTATCTTCAACGTATTAGAGATTTGACCGAACAAGCAGCCAACGGTACTTATGCAACATCTTCAAGAGTTGCAATCGCATCAGAAGTTGCGCAAAGAATGCAAGAAATGAACCGTTTATGTGATGTAACAGAATTTAATGGCTTGAAATTATTAGACGGCTCTCAAACAGACGGTGTTAACCTTCAAGTTGGTATTAATTCCGGTAGCGAAAACGTTATCACATTGGATGAATCTTTATTCTCAAGTGCTAAAATAACTGCGATAATGAAATTAACAGAAGGTGCTGCTCAATCAATGGCATCAGGTGCAGCTGAATCTGATACTTTAAAATATGAAGGTGCTGCTGGTCATTGGTTTGAAAGTGCTACTATTGCAGCTATGGATCAAGCAGGTTTAATAAATTACCAAGCAGGTACATCAACTGTTAAAACAGATGGTTCTGTAACAATTACAGCATTATGTAATGCGGTGTTCGTAAACGATAATTCAGCTCGTATGTTCTTAGATACAGTTGACTTAGCTGTTGATGATGTAACTGAAAGAGCTACTCAAATCGGGGCTTATATGAACAGAGTTGATTCAGCAGTAGAAAGTTTAGCTGTTCAAGGTGATAATTTAACAGGTGCTAAATCACTTATTAAAGATGCTGATATTGCAGCTGTATCATCTGAGTTCATTGCAGCTCAAATCTTACAACAAGCAGGTGCTTCAATGTTAACAACTGCGAACCAAACACCTAGTATTGCGTTAAACTTAATTTAGTAAGAAGAACGTAATTAATATATAACTAATGTTCCTTTCAATAGTAAGCCGGATTGATTAAGTCAGTCCGGCTTATAACTTATATATATAATTTTAATATGTAAAAATATGTAACAACTAAGTAACAATTAGACAATTATTTTATTTTAGTTTACTTTATCATAGTATAATAGTGTGTAGAGGTTCAATCAATGTTTAATCAGTGGAAAAATTTTAAGTTAATACAAAAGCTTAAGAATGTTGACCCCAAGTCTTTATGGTTAAGTTTTGCGAACTCGCAAAAAAATCATCGTAAAGAATACATTGATATGTTAGCCGATAATAAAGAAATTCAAACTCTTTCTGACGAGAGAAGGTTGGAAGCGATGGTCAGAGAACAAATCAAGATGGAGTTTCCTAATATTGAAAACTCATCAAGTTATGAACTATTAGTTGATGCTGTAGTTCATAATATTAAGAAAAAACAGCTTCAAGCCAGCGACAAAGTTCAATTTGAATAATGTCAAAATCACACAAGGCGGGTTTTAATCCCGCTTTTTTAATGCTTAATTTTGGTATTTTAAAATATAATCATCTATTTTGTACTTTGATTTTATTCCATTAAAAGTCATGCGCCTTATTTTACCTGTTACTTCATAATCTGCAAATGCTCTATCATGTAAGCCACCTATTGACCAAAGTATTCCTACATAACCATTAGCAGATGGTGCATCAAGAGCATATTTATCATTTAGGTATATTGCAATTGAGATTGCATCTTCTGGGCTTTTACTCCATTCAAGAATCTTTTTTGCCCAATACATTCTTATATAACTATGGATTATTCCTTCTTTAACTAATTGTTTTTGAGCTGTATTCCATAAAATGTCATGGGTTTTGGCATGCTCAAATTCTTCTTTTGTATATAAATACGTTCTTATATCGTTTTTATGAAAATTTAAACTAGCTTTTGCCCACTCAGGTATTCCATTTATGTTATTAAAGTTTTTATTATGTAGACAAAAATTATCTGCAAGTTCTTTTCTTACAATTATTTCTTCTAAAAATTCTTCTTTATTTTCTTTATGCGTATTTGATTTTAATACTTCTAATACAACTCTTTGTGATGATATAAACCCTCTATTTAGATATATTGATAATCCTGATGTTACATCTTTATCAGGTGAATTTCTGTATTCTGAATAATAATCTAATTTGTATTTTATAAAATGAGCCAAAACCTTTCTGGCATGCTTATTTTTTATCTCTTTTTCAGGATATTTGGTTAAATAATTATTTATAAGAGAATATATTTTTCTTCTAAAGGTTGCTGCAGAATACTCTTGTTTATCTGATACAATTCTTGCAGGGACAATATTATGTGAATCTACTTCATAGATTTTGCAATCAATATTATTTAGCATGCTGTAATTTCTAATTGGATTAAAATCTATTATCAAAACGCCAAACTTTTCTTGTTTTAGTTCATATAATGAATGAACAACTTTTATGTTATTAGATTTTTCATAAGCAAAGTTAAGAGCAAAATTATCTTCTTCTCTTAATTCTCTTTCGCATAAATAAATTATTTTATCTGATTTCTCAGGCTTTTTATTAAAATCAAAAATTCTATCTTTATTCACATTTGATTCAACATCAAAATTATCTTTTAAATAATTCAATAGAGTATTTCGCTTAATATTTTTCATATTAATAATATATCTATAATTTATCATTCATTAATCCCGACAAAGGATTAGTACAAATTATTAATAGGGGTTGCAAAAAATGAAACAACATGTTATTATTAGTAATAATTACTAATAAGGAATGATTATGATTAATATAGAATCAAAGATAGAGGTACTAAAGCAAAAGTGTGCAGAAGCAAACATGCGTCTTACGCCACAAAGGATAGAGGTATTAAAGATGATTGCATCAACAGATACTCATCCTGATGCTGAAGCTGTTTATGAGGCAGTTAAAGAGGTTATGCCTTTTATATCTTTAGATACTGTATATAGAACATTGGCATCATTAGAGGATTTAGGCTTGATATTCAAAGTTGATAATGAATTGCCTAAAAGTCGTTATGATGCAGACTTGTCGCCTCATTGTCATTTCATATGTGTAAAATGTGGAGCTGTATATGATATTCATATGGATAATCATATTGAGCCTCCAAAGGAAAGTTTTAAATACGGAGAAGTTCTTCAAACCAATTTGCAGGTTAAAGGAATTTGTCATAAATGTAGAGGGTAATCCCTAGTTAGTTTACACAGTATAAGGAGACAGAAAATGGAAAAATTCGTATGTGATGTTTGTGGTTATGTATATGATCCGGCAGAAAATGATAATGTATCATTCGCTGATTTACCGGAAGATTATGCTTGCCCATTATGTGGCGTAGGAAAAGACCAATTCAGTCCTGCTGAATAATAATATAGATTTACAGGGCTTGTTATAAGCCCTGTCTCTCTCCAAAAAGAAAGGAGTATTAATCATGGATTTAAAAGGAACTAAAACTGAAAAGAATTTGCAA
Source organism: uncultured bacterium (assembly GCA_949294335.1). GTDB lineage: Bacteria > Cyanobacteriota > Vampirovibrionia > Gastranaerophilales > Gastranaerophilaceae > UMGS1585. The sequence continues at coordinate 35,486 of CASFGO010000029.1, forward strand.
ACTGCATTTGCAGGTGAATCACAAGCAAGAAATAAGTATACATATTTTGCCTCTCAAGCTAAAAAAGAAGGTTATAATCAAATAGCTAAAATCTTTGAGATGACTGCTAATAATGAAAAAGAGCATGCAAAAATATGGTTTAAACTATTAGAAGGCGGAGCGATAGGAAATACATTAGATAACTTAAAAGCAGCTGCGGAAGGTGAAAACTATGAATGGACAGATATGTATTCAACTTTTGCAAAAGAGGCTAGAGAAGAAGGATTTAATGATATAGCGTTTTTATTCGAAAAAGTTGCTTTAATTGAAAAGGAGCATGAAGAACGTTATAGAAAACTCTATGAAAACATTGTTAATAACAAAGTATTCGAAAAAGATGAAAAAGTCGTATGGGAATGTGCGAATTGCGGACATTCAATTCTTGGAGAAAAAGCCTTAGAAATTTGTCCTGTTTGTAAACACCCAAAATCATATTTTGAGGTCAAAGCGACAAATTATTAATACAGACAAAGGAGATGTTTTAAACGTCTCCTTTTTTATTAGGAATTATTTTTAGCCACATTGTTGAATAGGGTTGCATCAAAAGATGTATTTTTTTATCTGTTAATGAGATTTTTGTTTTATATTTTTTGTTATCAAGTAGATTTCTAAAGTTAACATATCCATCATTATCTTTTTCAATAATTTCAGAAGGGAGTGAAATTTCAACTTTTTGTTTTTCTTTTGATAAGTTATGAACGATTAAGAATTTAGTATCTTTATATGTTCTTATGTATGCAAATGTTGATGGTAATTTTGTTTTTATAATTTCAAAAGAACCTCTTGCAATTGCTGGATTCATTTTTCTAAGTTTAATCATTTGTTTGATTTTAAACCTTACTTTTGAACTTAGTGTATTTTTCTTTTTCATTGAATCAATAAATGATTGATAAGTTATATCACCTCTATTTATATCTCTGCTATCAAAGAAGGTAAGAAGTTTGATTTTATTTTTCTTAAGCTGTTTTTTTCTTTTTTCTGCATAATTATCAGCATATTCAAAATTGTTTTGGGCTGCTATTTCATCTCCATAATAAATAATTGGAATTCCTGGCATGGAAAGCAGGGTTGAGAATGCAAGAATTATTCTATCTGGATTATTATCTAAGAAATTGGCAGTCCTTCCGCTCACTCCTAAACCTTTTCTAAATTCACATCCTTTAGGTTCAAGTGCATTATAAATTAATTCTCTATCTTCTGGGTTAATCATTTCTAATGTAAGTTCATCATGTACTCTTAAAAATGTTGCCCAACTTGCTGTTTCAGGAATTTGAGGTGTGTGCTTGTTTGCTTCTATAAAATATTTGTTATCTTCTGTTATAAACATTGCCCAAAGTGCTGGCATGTATGGAAAGTGGTATGCTATTTGGATTTCGTCAGTTCTATTTATTCGTTTAATTCTATTATCAATATATGTGTTAACTTCTCTTTCTTCTCCAAAGTATGGAAGAATGTCTTTAGGTTTTTGACATGCCTCTGCTTGTAGAACTGAACGTGGTGCTGTAGCTTGGAGGTATTCGCTTAAGAGTTTTACTATATAATGCGTTGTGTCTAAGTTTTCAGCATCTGTTCCTTCTTCTTTTGAAAAATATGGGATAGCATCCATTCTAAATATATCAATTCCTATATTTGCCCAATAACTTATGCTATCAAGACAGTAATATAAAACTTTAGGATTTTCCCAATTGATATCTAATTGGAAGGGATAGAATGTATGATATATATAATAATCTTTGTTATTTATAGTAACTTTCCTATAATGATTTTCTGTTATTTCAGGAAATATAAGTCTGCGTTTAGAGATTTTTCCGTCTGGTTCTTTGTATTCAATTATTGTACCCTTCTTCTTATCAACATATTTTGTATATTCAGGCATGTCCTCTCTTACGATAAAGTAGTTTAGTTTGTCTAAATCACCTTTTAATGCTTCTTGAAACCATTCATGTTGGTCGGAAAAATGGTTAAGAATTAGGTCTGCTTTTATTTTAAACCCTTTTTCCCTTGCAACTTTTACAAACTCTCTGAATTCTTTCATTCCACCTAAATCTTGCCTAACATTATTAGGGTTTTTAACATCAAAACCTGAATCACCCATTGGAGAGTCTGCAAAAGGCAGGATATAAATTGTTGTTATTCCTAAATCTTTTAGGTAATCAAGCATTTTTATCCCATCTTTAAAAGTGTTGGATTTCTTTTGATTTTTTGTTCCAAATTGGTCAATGTAGAACATATAAATAATTTCATCTTTATACCAATCTGAACTTCTTGTTAAATCCTCTTGAATTAAAGTTCTAGGTCGTTGGATTTTTGCTTTTTTAGCAAGGTTTTCTATATTTTTATAAATCTCATCTGTGTTCTCTTCTCCATAAATTTTAGAGATGTTATATCGCATTTCAAGTTCTAATTCAGGACTTATTACACTTGCGATAGCTTGATTTGAGATGATGAATAATAATACTATGATGATTAATTTTTTTATCATAGAAAATAGGATACTACAAAGATAAAAAAAAGGAGCCGTCATGTTACGACTCCTTAATGTTAATTTATAATTTTTTTACGTATTCTACTACTTCATCAACATGACCTCTGATATCGATATCTCTCATTTCTTTTAAAAGATTACCGTCTTTTCCGATAATGAAAGTAGAACGCATTGTAACCGGTTTATCATGGCTTTTTTTCCATTCGTTTTCCATTTGTTTTTCGGCATGTTTGATTTTCATTTCAATTCGTTTTTCTTCCATTTTGTCTTTCATATCAGATGCTTTTTCTTCAATATCATTTTTCAAATTCTTAAAAGCTCTTGCAAGTTTGTGTTCTGTATCTGATAAAATTTTGAAATTAAGTTTGTGATTATTAAAGAATTTTTTGTGTGATTCAATATTATCAGGGCTTACTCCAATAATAACCGTATCTTCGGGTAACTTGCTTATTGCATCTCTAAAATGTTGAGCTTCTTTTGTACAAATTGGTGTTTCATCTTTTGGATAAAAATATAGAATAATATTTTTACCTTTTAAATCAGCTAATTTCATTTTAGTCTGATTTCCGTTTACATCAATTCCTTCTAATTCAATATCTGTATAGTTCATCATTTAACCTCCTATGTTGGGAAAACTTATTCCCTTATTGTATTAGGTTAAATCGAAAAAAATATAAAACATTCTACTAAAGTAGTGAAATCACTCTTGCTTATATTAGTTATATTTTATTTTTATGTACATTTTTCAAGCAAAATGATAAAATATTTTTATGGAAAAAAAGATGAGAAAAGCAGGTGCAAGTTATAGTGTTGTTATTCCTAAAGCACTACTTGAAATATTAGAAATAAATCCGGAAAAACATTTAGTTAAGATAGATTTGAAAGATGATAAAATTATTTTGACTAAAGGTAGAGAGTATTTTGATTAAAAAAGACTTTGGTTTTCCCAAAGCCTTTTTTATATGTTTAATTAATAATTATTTATTAATGTAATTTAGAAAAATCAGCGATTCTATCGTAATCTTTCTTTAATGCTGTTAAAAGTCCGATTCTGTTATTTTTGATTTTTTCATCTTTATCCATAACAAGAACTTTTTCAAAGAAATTATCGATTTGTGCATTTAGTCCGATTAATTGTTTGATATAGTTATCATAATCGTTTGTGAAGTTTACTTCTTTCATACATTCATACAATTTCTTTTCAGCATCATCTACGAATAAGCTTTCATCAATATTATCAATAGATGCATCTTTTAGAATTCTGATAATTCTGTTTGCATTTTCTATCATCATTGGATTATCAAGTTTTGCTATAGCATTAACTCTTGCCATATAGTCTGATAAATTTGAAAGTGGATTGTTGTTTAAGCAACTTTCAAGAACATCTTTTTTATAATTATCAGCTAAGAATATAACTAATCTTTGAACAAAGAATTCTTCAACATCTTTTTGGCAATCAACTTGAACAGGTAAAAGTTCTAAAGCTGATTTAATAAGATTAGAAATATTTAAGTTTAATTTGTTTTCAATAACAGTTTTGATAATACCTAAAGCAGCACGTCTAACACCTAGTGGGTCAGAAGAACCTGTAGGTTTTTTGCCTGATGCAAAAACGGCACATATAGTATCGATTTTATCTGCAATACCAACGATTTGACCTTCTATTGATTTTGCAAGTTCGCTGTCTGCATTTAGTGGGAAGTAATGTTCTTTAATCCCTTCAACAACACCTTGAGCTTCTCCGTTTAATTTTGCATAATCAGAACCAATATATCCTTGAAGTTCTGTGAATTCAAATACAAGGTTTGTTGCTAAATCTGCTTTACAAAGATATGCTGTTCTAATAACAGTTTCAGAATCTTGACCGTTATTAACTTCTTCGTTTATAGATTTTGCTAATTTGATTAATCTTTGAGTTTTATCATAAACTGAGCCCATACCTTTTTGGAATGTCATACCTTTAAGGTTTTCAACATAATCTTCTAAAGGTTTTTTAGTGTCGTTCTTAACAAAGAAAACAGCATCATCAAGTCTTGCTTTGATAACTCTTAGGTTTCCTGCCTGAATATTTGAGAAGTCATCACCAATATAGTTTGCAATAGTAATGAATTTATTTGTAAGTTTGCCATCTTTAAATAATGCAAAATATCTTTGGTGAGATTCCATAACTGTAATTGTAACTTCATCAGGAATTGTAAGGAATTCTTCATCAAAGTTACAAACAACAGCAACCGGCCATTCACAAATATATGTAACTTCTTCTAATAAATCATCAGAAATTCTTGTTGTAGCTCCGATTTTTGCAGATTCTTCTTTTGCAAGCTCAACAATTTTTGCTTGTCTTTCGTTTTGATCAACAATTACATAAGCTTTTCTTAATTTGTCTTTGTAATCATCAATATTTTTGATTTCAACAGATTGAGTATAAGAACGATGACCTCTTGAAAATCTTGATGATTTAATATCTAAAATTTGTACAGGTAATTCTTCATTATTATATACAGATACAATCCATCTGATAGGACGAGAGAATTTTTCATCATGACAGCTCCATCTCATAAAATGTGAGCCTTGAAGTTTTAATATAATATTAGAAATGTTTTCTGTAAGAATTGATTTAGTATCTTTTCCTTTTGTGAAAATTTTAGCAAAAACGTAATCATCTTCTACATATAAATCACTAGGATTGATTTCATTTTTCTTTGCAAAGCCTTCACCAGCTTTTGTTAAATTCCCATTTTCATCATAAGCAATTTTTTTGATAGGACCTTTAAAAACTTTTTCAGAATCAGGTTGTGAATCAGCTAATCCATCAATAATTACAGCTAATCTTCTTGGAGTTGCAAGAACATTAATATCTGAATATTCAATATGATTATTTTCTAAAAATTTTCCAAAACTTTCTTTCAACTGCTTGATTGCAGATGGTATAAATTTATACGGTAGTTCTTCTACTCCTATTTCTAATAAATATTTACTCATTTCCTAAACCTCATTTTTAAACTTATTATACATCAAACTAAAAAATTAATCTTTATGGTATCTCCGATTGGGGAATAGTCATTTTTTATTGGGTTTGTAACATGAAAATGTGCGACGTTAGATGTCGATAAGGAAAAGGAGATATTATGAAGAAAACATTATTAGCTACAACATTATTAGTTGCAATCGCTGCAAGTACAACAGCATCTCACGCATTTTGTTGGAGAAATTTAAACCCTGCAAATTGGGGTACTTGTCCAAAATGTGAAAAAGTTTGTAAGAAAGATAATTGTGATCCTTGCAAGCCAAAATGCAAATGCAAAAAAGAAAAATGTGACCCTTGCAAGAAAAATACTTGTGACCCTTGTAAACCAAAATGTGATCCTTGTGAACAAAAAGCACAATGTGATCCTTGTCAAAAAACAGTTGCTCCATGTGATAATTGCAAACCAATGCCACAATGTGATGCTTGTGATAAATTACAAGAAGCAACAGAACAATAGAAGCTACTATTATTTTATGAATTTCAACGCAACGGTTATATAATTTATGGCCGTTGCGTTTTGGTTATTGAGCTTCTTTTTCTTCTGCTTCCATAATTGCAATAAGTTCATCTTGTTCTAATTTGTCATGAACTTGAGAATTAATTTCTCCGCCAATAAGAATAAGCATAGAGGTAAAATAAAACCATACCATTAACATTGCAAATGCTGCGATTGTCCCATATACAAAGTTATATGTATGTAATTTGTTAACATAAATTGAAAATCCACCTGATGCTATTAACCATATAACACAGAAAAATATAGTTCCAGGAAGTGCACTTTTTCTTTTTAATCTATCAGACCAACTTACATCTGGGAAAATATAATACTGTAGAAATGCCATTAGGAATAATGCCATAAAAGCAACAGGCCATCTTATTGCAAGTAATGTTTCTGCAATATTAGGGGATAAATTTATAAATGCGGTTAAAAATCTGATAATAACTTTACCAAAAATGATTATATTTATACTTAAAAATAATACTAAAGTATTTACTATAACCATTAGCAAGGACAAAAATCTTGTATAAATAAATGCTCTAGTTTCTTCAACTTTATAAGCTCTATTTAAACCTTTAATAATAACAGACAATGCATTCATTGACATAAATAAAGTTATTAATAAAGCTGCGATAGCAACAGTTGTACCTTTTTGAAATCCTAATACTTGGTTGAGTACACTAATAATTAATCTTATTGAATCATCTGGCATGACTCGTTCCATAAAAATAAATAATGGATTCATGAAATAGTTTTTGCCAATAAGATTGAATAAAGACATTAAAAACAACATAAAAGGAAAAATTCCAATAACAAGCATATAGCTCATTTCAGCTGCCATACCTGAAAAATCATTATCGATAATAGATTTGACTGTTTTTACAACAAAATCAAAAGCCTTACCCATAAATTTTCTCCTCTATGGTTTTTAACATTCTTTTAACAGCTCCTTCAATATTTGTTTTTATTGTACAACCTGCTGCAAAAGTATGCCCCCCGCCTCCATATACAGAACATATTTCAGCTACATCTGATTTTTTACTTCTCATAGAAATTTTTGTTGTTTTAGAGTCAATTTCTTTGGCTAAAAATGCTATATCTGTCGTTTCAATTGCTCTTAAGATTTCTACTAGTCCGTCTGTGAAATCTTCTTCTCCGTTAAATCTTTCAATATCTCTTTTATAAACAGTAGAATAGGCAATTTTGTCATTATGAGCAAATTCTGCTTTATTAATACAATAATTTTGAAACATTACAAAATTCTTAGATTTTAACTCATAACAATGTTTATAAATTTCATTTGGATTAATGCCAATTTTAACAAGTTGAGCAGCTGATTTAAAAACATTTTCAGATGTATTTTCATATCTAAATCCGCCGGTATCTGTTAATATTGCAGTGTATAATCCAATAGCGGAGTCTAAAGAAATTTTCCAATTTTGTTCATTATAAATTTCTAATAAAACTTCGCCTGTTGAACTTGCACTTCCTTTTACTACATTAATATTTCCAAATTCATTATTTGTTTTGTGGTGATCTATATTAATAGTTGCTTTTGCTTTTTCAAATAAGATTTTTGCATTTGATAATCTATCTAATGCTGCAACATCTAATGTTATAACTAAATCATAAACCATAGAATCATCAAATTTAAATTCTGCTTTATCAATATTAGGCAAGAATTTGTATGAATTTGGTAAATGCCCAACAACTAGAATATCTGATTTCTTTTTAAAATTATCATAGATGGTTGTATACATTGAACATACAGAACCAATAGCATCTCCATCAGGATTTATATGAGATACGATTAATATTTTTTTAGAATTTTTTATTAATTCTTCCAGTTGATTAAATTTCATTATATAATACTATCACAAATAACGAGAAAAAAAGTAGGGGTATAAAATTTTTGACAAAAAAGGTTCTATATACTGATTTTGAAGGTGTTGATTTTGTAATTGCTGATATGTTAGAAAACAAAGATATAAAAAAAGCTATTACAAAGTCTAATTTATATCGTTTTTGGAAAAAAGTTGTGGGTGAAAAATTTGCTGAAAAATCAAAACCATACAGTATGGTTGGTGCAGGTGTAATGGTTATAGCTTGTCAAAATTCTATTGTTGCTCAAGAGTTAAATATCCAAAAAAGAATGTTGATAGAAAAATTTACCCCATATCTAAAATCGCTTAAAATTACTTTAAAAGATTTGCGCTTTGATTGCAAAAAATGGCAAGAGTATAATGAAAAATAAAAAGGCAAGCATTTTGCTTACCCTTAGATTTATTTTGGTAGTTTTAGGATTTCTTAGTTTATATGTCTAGTCTAATCTTTTTGTTTTATTTACTCCTGCTCCTGTTGCTTTGTATAAACCAATTGAATCAACTATGCAGGCAATTTTGTTTTGTACAACAAGGTTGTCTATAGTCAAAAGATTTTCTTGTTTTTGGTTTAAATCTAGTTTTGACATAACTCCTTGTTCATACATTTTTTTTGATAAATTAAAATCTTTTGTTTCTAATTTTAGATTTGTTAGGTTTTGATTATATTTATCATTACTATATTTATATGCATACATTGCATCATTTATTTCTTGTATTGATGTCAAATTTATATTTTTATATGATTCAAGCATTTTTTCGTATTTAACTTTATTTATTTTCAAGTTAGCCATCTTAGCACCACCGGTGAAAAATGTTTCCATTATTCCTCCACCAAAACCCCATATAAGATCTGGGAAACTAATTCCTCCAGAATGTAATACATTGAATAATGCTAGACCTCCAATATTGATTGTTGGTAAAAATTCTTTTTTCGCAACTCTTACATCAATACCGGCTTTTTGAAGCATTAATTCTGATTTTATATAATCAGGTCTTTGTGTAATTATTTCTGATGAAATACTTTCTGGCATGTTATATTTATATGAGATTGATTTATAATTTGAGCGTTTTAGTGAATTAATATTTTCAGGGCTTTCTCCGATTAATACTGCTAACTGGTTTAATGCTTTTATTCTAGCTTTTTCTAAATCTATTAAATCAGCTTCTCCTGCTACCATTGCTTTATTTGCCTTTACTACATCTGATGTTGATGTAACACCTTCACGGTTACTTATAAGCATTTGGTTATAAATTTCTTTTCTTAATTCTACAATGTGTTTTTGAGTTTCAATTAATTGATCTAATTGAATAATATTAAAATATGTTGTTCCAACTGCTGATATTATTGAAATATATGCTGCTCGTTCATCTTGAATAGATGCTTCATATAATTTTTTAACAGATTTTGTCTTGTCATGATTCTTTAAGAATATATCTGCTTCATAATTTACCATAATAGGGAATAATAAAGATCCATTGCTATCATGTTCTGTACCTCCATAACCTGGGATAAAACCAGCGCCAACAGTTGGTAATTCATTTGCTCTTTGGGCTTTTACATTTTGAAAATATTCATCAACTGTTAATGATGCAATTTTGCTATTATGATTATGTTCCATTGCTTTTTGAATATAATCATTTAAGTAATCATCATTAAAATTTTCCCACCATGGTAAATTAATGAAATCATATTTATTTTCTACTTTTAATTTTGTCCACTTTGTTTTTTGTTTTTTATTTGTTTTAACTTTTTCTACTTTGGTTGATTCTACTTTTGGCTTTGTATCAACTGAATCTTTTTGAACACCTAAGTGTATAAAAGCTAATGCAGGCATGCAATTCATGCTTATGAAATTAGTTAACAATAACCCTGCAATTATCCTTTTTTTCATTATTTTCTCCTACTACTTGCTTTTTTAATACGATGATGATAACATAAGTATGTTGTAAATGCAACATGTTTTTATAGCAACATTATATTATAAAGAAAGAAGTTATGACAGAAGAAGTAAAAGCAGAAGAATTAAAATCAAAATTATCAAATAGATTATATACAGATTCACTTTATTATGATGTGAAGCTAACTGAAAAATTTTCTAAGATGTTAGGATTGCAATTGTTTTCTAAATTAAATTCTCCAGTGTCACCAGAAGAGTTTTTGGTATTGGATGTAACATATTCAAATCCTGATATTTGTCAGAGGGATTTGGCAAAATTATTAGTAAAAGATAGAGCAAATACTGGTAGATTATTAGAATCATTAGAAAAAAAAGAGTTTATCAAAAGAGTTGTTGATGTGAAAAATAATCGTTTAGTAAAAAAAATAGTATTAACAGAAGAAGGTGATAAAGTTCTTCATGATGTAATGGCAAAAGTTTTTCCAGTATTTGATAAAGTTTCAGAAAAATTTACAGATGAAGAAATAAAATTTACTAAAGATATACTAAAGCGTATGAGAGATACATTTAAAGATATAGTAGAGTTACAAATATAGAGGTTAAAATGGACGAAAAACAAACTGAAAATAAAACAAAAAAGTTGAGTATAAAAAGACCTGTAATGATATTTATAGGTGTAGTAGTTTCAATATTACTTTTGTTTTGGATATTTGAAGAAATGAAATATCAATCAACAGATGATGCATATGTTGAAACAACAACGGTTAGTGTTGCGCCTCGTATATCAGGTCAGATAATAGAAGTTTATGTAAAAGATAACCAAACAGTTAAAAAAGGTGATATAGTAGCCAAAATTGATCCAAGAGATTATGAAGTAAGATTGGCTCAAGCAGATGCTGCATATCAAAGAGAGTTATTAAATCAAAAGAATGCAAAAGCAAATTTAAATGCATCAAATTCAGAATTAGAATTAGCCAATACAGATGTAAAACGTTATACAAACTTATATGCTGCAGGCGCAGTTTCTAAGCAAACATTAGATAATGCAATAACCAAAAGAGATGCATTGATGGCTCAACATACAAGGGCTCAAGAAGATGTATTATCAAATTCTCAATCAGGGAATAAAGTAGCAGATGCAAATATTAAAGTTCTAAAGGCTCAAAGAGATGCAGCTGCATTAAATTTATCATATACAACAATATATGCTCCTCAAGATGGAACAGTATCATCAAGACGTGTAGAAAAAGGTATGATGGTTAATGCTGGTTCTCCATTATTTACTTCAGTTCCTCACGAAGTATGGGTTGTAGCTAATTTCAAAGAAACTCAATTGAGAGGAATGAAGCCTGGCATGCCTGTAGAATTAAAAGTGGATACATATCCGAATCATAAGTTCAAAGGAAAAATTGACAGCATTCAACGTAGTTCAGGAGCAAAATCAAGTTTATTCCCTCCAGAAAATGCAGTTGGTTCATTCGTAAAAATTGTTCAAAGAATACCTGTAAAAATTGTGTTTGATGAAAAAATTGATCCAAATGAATACATAATTGTTCCTGGAATGTCAGTTGTACCAAAGATAAAAGTAAGATAAATATAAATCATAATAGATAAATTAATTGTATACAAAACTTACAGACTAGAGTTTCTCCAAGCTCTAGTTTTTTTTGTTAGATATTAGAAATATTTCAAGAACTCAAATGAGAATTCAAAATTCTAAATTTATAATATTGTCATTGTTCAAAAATACTCATCCGATATTAAATTTATAAATTCGCTCTAGAATAAAATCGGAGGACAATTATGGGTATACGTATTTTATTGGTCGAGGACCAGAAATTAATGCGAATAGGTATTAAATCCTTATTTGATGATTACAAAGAAATGGAAATAATAGCAGAAGCTCAAAATGGTGCAGAAGCTATAGAAAAATCAAAGTTATTAAAACCTGATATTGTTTTGATGGATATTGGCTTACCTGATATGACAGGGATAGAGGCTACAAAAAAAATATTAGAACTAAATATTCCTAATTTAAAAGTAATAATGCTAACATCTCATATCTCAGAACAGGAGATATTTGATTCCTTATCTGCAGGAGCATTTGGCTATATTATGAAGGATATAAATACAGAGTTTTTAATGACTATTATAAAAACGATAAAAAATGGGGCTATGTGGATAGATTCTCATGTCGTTCCATATATTAAGGATAAGAATTGTGGTGTTATTCCCCCGCGTCAATTATCTCGAGCAGGTTTTAGAGAAACACATGCTAATTTAACTCAAAGAGAATATGAAGTCTTAAAATTAGTAGTGGACGGACAAACAAATAGCGAAATTGCAAAAACTCTTACAATTAGTGAACATACAGCAAAGGCTCATGTTTGTAATATTATTCAAAAACTTGTTGTTGATGATAGAACTCAAGCAGCTGTTAAAGCATTAAAAGAAGGTTTGGTCTAATAAGTGTAAATAATACGTTAAAATGTAACATTTTTCTTTAAAACTTGTTACATTTTTGCTAAAATAAGCAAGTATTGTGATTTACATGACTTATACACTTTGTAAGTGTAGAAAAAGGACCAACTGTGACAGCCGGACTTGGAAATATATTAGGTAGAACTATTACAGCAGTAACTAAAACCGATGCTAAAATTCCAATTGTAGCATTGGAAGGTACTGTTATTGCCGGCCGTACAGATAAAGCTTACAAACGCGGTGGTGTTACAGAAGCAAGAGAGAGAGTTATAGAAGAAACTAGCGGTTCTATCGTATGGCTTTGGGGGGTACAAGCATTTAATTGGCTTGGAGATAAAGCTCTAGGTAAATTCTTAAATGCAACAAAAGGAGCTAATGGTAAAAGACTTGATACTAGTGTTGATGTAGGTCAAGATGCTGTTAGAAAACCGTTTAACAATTTCTTAAATAATAAATTATTAAACCCTAAAAACTTATCAGAAAGAACAGTTTCATTAATGAAATTTGGTAAAGTTGCAGCAAGTATTCTTGCAGCTAACTATATTATAGGTTTTATAGTTCCTCCATTAAATCATAAACTTACAAACTATTTTGCTAAAAAAGATAAAGAACATATTGTTCCTCATATAGATAAAACAAGATTTGAACACTTTAAAGAATCTGTAATGAACAAAGATAATCACAAACCAAATCAAGTTGCATTTAAAGGTGGGCTAAATTCATTTACAAACTTTATAGAAAACACTAATACCGGTCAATTATTATCAACAGATTTAGGTGTATTAGGTGGAAGAACTTATAATGCAAGAAGAAAACAAGAAAAAGCTGAAATTATAATCAGAGATGGTGGCTCAATTTACTTCTATATGTGGGCTCAAGACCATGTAAGAGCAGGATTGAATAAAGCTGAATCAGGTCGTTGGACAAGATTAGATCCTAATACAGCAGGTATTGTACATAAACATTTATCAGGTTTATTTGAAAATGAGAACAGTTCTATGTCAGTAAACGAATTTAGAGAATCTGTTCTAGGTAAAGATACAAAAATTCTTGATTTGAATAAATTCTTTGGTAAAGACAAAGAAGCTATTACATTAGAAGAATTTAATAAAATTGAAACAAATCCAGAGCTTCAAAAACGAGCATTGGAAATGTCTAAATTACAACCTAAACAACTTGATAAGAGTGTATTAACTAAAAAACAAGTTATAGGTGTTTATACAGGTGGTAAAATAAATGCTCCTGATTTATTGAAAGAATCATATGAATTATTTACAGGTGGTGCATCATCTAATCCAAATAAATACGTTTCATATAAAAAATTAGAAAAATTAAACGATAGAATGAAGGATTATGTAGATGATATTTGCAAAGCTGCAGAAAAAGGTGATGGCAAAGTAAATAAAAAATTATTGAATAAAATGAAACAAAAGAACTTAGTCTTGAGTGGTGTTAACTTCTTAGCAGGTTTTGCAGTTGCTTCATTATTCTTATCAAGAATTATTCCTGATTTACAATATTGGTACACAAGAAAAACAACAGGAACAAATGCCTTCCCAGGAACATATGATTATTCAAAAGCTAAAACTGCACAAGCTAATCAAGCGCAAAAAGTAAATGAAAATAAAAAAGCAAAAGTTATGGCTCAAGCTTAAAAAATTTTTTAGCTAACTCTTTTTCATTAATGTTTGGGGATTTAATTTTTTCTCTCAAAATATATTTAAAACAATTTGAATATTCTTTAGATGGTTTAATCCCCATATTTTGTAAGTCTTTTCCTGTAATTTTAAGTTTAATTTTTGATAATTCATCAAAATATTTGAAAACTTTTTTATCATCAATATTAATCGCATAAAGAAGCAAACTCTCTTTTTCACAATTTTTGAATTCAGAATATATTGAATAATCATCATTTAATTTATGCGATTTCAAATAATTATAATCTGATATAATTTTACTTTCTCTTTTAGTTAATGGTAGTTTTTCTAAATCCATCCAACCCAAATAAACAAGCCATATATCTTTTACTGGGTATTTATTTACTAGATTTTGGATATTATATTTAGGTGCAATAATTTCTTTTTCTGTCAATAATTTATAAATATTTTCAGAGAAAAATCTTTCAAACGCATCTTGAGAATTCAAATTAAAAGTGTCTATTAATTCTTTTTTAACTCTTTTATAGCTCATATCGTAGTTAATATTATTTAGATATTCTTTCTGCAAATCTTTAGTATGTTTATCTAAACTAAAACCGAATCTAACAGAAAATTTTAATCCTCGAATAATTCTTGTTGGGTCGTCTATAAAACTATTATCGTGTATAATTCTTATCGTTTTATTTGTTATATCCTCAATTCCACCTAAATAATCGACAATTTCACCTGTTTTAAGAGATTTTGCAAGAGTGTTTATTGTAAAATCTCGTCTTAAAACATCTTTTTTTAACGAACATCCTATTTCTGTAACTTGCGGTAAATGTCCCACTTTAGGATATATTTCATTTCTGGTAGAGGCAAGGTCGATTTCTTTATTATCAATTAGAATTTTAACAGTACCAAAAGGTTCATTAATTTTTATAATTTCAGCATTAGGAATTGTTTTTGCAAATTCAATTGCATTACCGACATAAGTAATATCGACATCAAAAGACTCTCGGTTAAGAATCATATCTCTAACGATTCCACCAATATAAAATAAATTATCTTCTTTTGTTTCGATTAAATTCATAACTTCAATATTGTACTTGAATTTATAAATTAATGCTAGATTTGCGAAACAATATCAGAAATTTTCTTAAACATTTTATCAGTAATTTCCTGAATATATTCTTGAGTAACCATACCATTAATAATACAATCAGCAATTTGGTATGTAGGACGAATATATTGTTGAGCTGTTTTATTTACATCTTTGAATTGTAAATCAGCAGCTTCACCTGTTTTTCCACGAGATATTGCTCTTTTATACCATCTTTCTTTTATAACATTAAGCGGAGTAAATACATAAACTTTTACATCCATAATATCTCTAACTTCTTCATTAAGAACATATAATCCTTCAGTTAGAATAACTTTAGCTGGAGTTTTAACATCTCCATCAGGATGAGATTCACAAGTTTTGAAATCGTAACGAGGAGATACAACAGTTTCTCCATTTTTTAATCCGATAAGATGTTCTTTCATTAATTTTAAATTTATAACATCAGGAGTATCGAAGCTAAAACCTGATTTGAATAATTCTTCGTAACTTCCTGCTGCTTGAAGTTCTTTAGATGTATCTTTGTAATAGTCATCACAACGAATTACGGTATAAATACCTTCTTTTTTATCTCTTACAACAGCTTTAATGGTGTTATCAACGAAAACAGTTTTTCCAGAAGCACTTTCTCCAGTAATTCCAATAAGAAAAGTTTTTTTCTTTTCTTGAACTACTTTACGAGCAATGTTCATAATAAAATTGTCTTGAACTCTTAAAAACAAAGGTTGTTTTTGTTTTTTATCTTCTTCAAGAATTTCCTTAAAACCCTCAACGATATTAGATATTAATTCCATATCTAAACGGTTTGAATAAAAATTGTAATTCGCTAATTCTAATGTTTCCATCATAATTTACACCATCTTATTCCATACATATTAGTAATATTTTACAGTAAAATATAAAAAATTACTTAATTTTTTAATGATTTGTTACTTTTAGGTTACACACTTTTGTTTTCGGGGGTTTAACCCTGTATAGATTATAGTAGTTGTTTTTATCATTATACAGGTTTTTTGCCACTATTGCAATAAGTCATGGGAATAAGAAATTTTGCTATTTTTAGGTTTGTAATGTTACATTGGTTTACAAAAAGGCAATTTTTTTATCAAAAAAAACTTAATATACATGTAAGGTTAGAATTTAGAAAGGTTAGCAATGATAAAATTACCACCACAATGCTATGGTGCAGATGATTTATTAATAAATGCTTTATATGATGAAGGCAGCAAAATATGTGGTAATAAGCCAATGCCTAAGGCTTGTGATTATCCTTCTGATTCATTTGAACCTTCAACTAAAAAAGAAAAAATTAAAAAGGGTTTAAAAATAGGAGGTATATTAGCAGGAGCAACAGCTTTAATTGCTGGCGCTTGGAAATTGATTAAAAAATTTAAACCTTAAAACAAGTTTGAAAAGATAAGTGATAGTGTGTATGTTATGGCTGCATTAAATGCAGCTTTTTTATTGCTCGTCTTCATTATTATACATTTCTTCTAATGCTTCTTGTTCAATTGCTTGTTCTCTACTTCGCAAGAAGTGTCTTTGAACACCTAATTCTGAAAACATTTTTAATTCAGCGGCTTTTTCTTCTGCAATATATTGTTCTCTTTTCTTTTCTTTGTGATTTTCAAGAACTTTAACTTCTTGTTCGCATTTGATAAGTTTTTGCATTTCTTCATCAAGAACTTGTTGTAATTCTTGTCGTTTTTTTTCAAGTTCTTCAGCTTTATCCCAAAGATGATGCAAGTATTTATCATAATATTCCATCATTCTATAATCTGCCATTTTTTTTGCCATAATGGTTTGTTGTATTTCATTATTATTTTGTTCAATATCCATTTCAGCTTGACGAACTGCTTGTTGTGCTTTTTGTACAACAGCTTCTTGTTCTTCTTTTTTTCTAATTCTAAATTCTAATATTTTTTGTAATCGATATCTAAATGGCATATCTATATAATACATTAAAACTTGGATTATTTCTTAAAAATCATTAATACTACTCTATAAAGAGGAAAAATAATAAATGTAATAAAGAATATCCTTTTTATTCCGATATTTTATTTGTAGATAGAGGATTCCTTAATGTTTTCAAATAAAATTGATACATATACTCCAATAAAAGATGACAAATTGAAATCTCAAACAAGTCAAAATTTTGATTTTGAAGGAGAAGGATTTTCTTCTATGCTTGAAAAAGATGAAACATTATCAGGAAAATTAAGAGAAACCGAAGCAGAAATAAGGGAAGATGAATCTATTCTTTCTACAGATGAAGAAAACCAAGCTATTGCAAAAAAACGCTCCGGAGGGGTAAACCAAGAAACCCAAGCTAAAATCTCTGAAACTAAACAAGAAACAGATGCCAGAAATTTATTAAAATTAATGGATATTTCAACAAAAATAAATCCTGTTCAAATATCAAAAAGTAAAAAAGAATTAGAAAATATTACAGGTGCAGTATCTGAAACACCTGAAGAACTTGCAGGAATAGTTACTAAAGTTTTACAAGAAGCTCAAATTCAAGAAAAAGAATCAGATGAGGCTATAAAAACAACTATAGACCTATCAACGAGTGAAGAGAAAATGTCTGATTCAAAAAAAAGTAAAAAGGAAGATGAATTTCATGAAACTCGTGAAGAGTTGTTAGAAGATATGTCAATTTTATCAACAGATGAAGAAAACCTTGCTATGGCAAGACAAAATAGTGGTTATTCTGATTTGTCAGATAATGATTTTAGTCATAATGGTGAAGAAGATATGGAGCTTTTGTCAGAAATTATAAGCATCCATAATCAATCTAGAATAGAAGTTTCAAATTCGGCTGTAATAAAAAGTGCAGAAAATGTTATGGCACAAATAATAGAAGAAAGTAAGAATAAATTAGTAAAACTTGATGTTTCAGAATTATCTTCAGAAGATGTTGATTATATAACAGATCTATTAAAACAAGGAACAGCAGATTTTAATTTTGATGAAACTGAGAATCCATCAGCTTTATCAGCAAAATTTCTTTCAATGCTTAAAGAAACATTAACAAATAAAAAAGTTTTTAGAATAGATTTTGACAATGAAATTTCTGTCATTATAAAAATAGATGTGGAAGGAAAAATCTCAGCGAACTTCTTAACTTCAAGTAAAGAACTAGAAGAAAACTTGAAGAATAATTTATATATCCTAAGACAGAAATTTGAGGAACAAGGTATAAAATATGACAAAATAGAACACACATCGACACAAACTGACGATGCACAGCTTGATATGCAAGAAGTAATAAACACAATAAAGTCAGCTGGTATCGATACAGAGTTATTGAAAAAAAGAACTAACGACACACTAATATAAAGGAGAGAATCAGATGTATGATTCATTTACAACGGCCATAAATACTCAAAGAGCAACAACCCACTGGATGGAAACGTTGACAGATAATATGATGAACCAATATACACCAGGTTTTAGAGAAAGCAAGGTAACTTTCCAAACATTTTTAGGTGGAGCGATTGTCGATAATCCATTGAAAAATCAAGGCCAAGGTAAATCAACTCCTGGTACTTCAAATGAAAACGTATTTTTTGAAGGAAGTGGTTTTTTTGTAACAAGAAATAGTGAAGGTAAAACTGGATATACTCGTTTAGGTGAATTTACATTTGATTCTGAAGGTATATACAGAGCAAAAAATGGTGATACTGTTCAAGGCTATATTTTAAATGATAATGGTGAAATTATGGCTGGAACGAAATCAATTAGTGCAGATTTATATGAAGAAACAGCTCTAAAAGGCGGAGCATTAAGTATTCCAACAACAAATATAAAAATGTGGATAGACCCAAATAACGGTAAGTTTATGGGGAAATATGATGAATATGAAATAAAAGAAGATGGAACTATTTATGGTAAGGCAGATGGAGGAAAGCGTTCAGTGCCTTTATATAAAATAGCAACTGCAAACTTCCACAACCCTGGTGGATTATATGAAGTTAAAGAAGGTTATTTTGTAGAAACAGAAGAATCAGGTAAACCTGTTATAGGTCGTGGTTCTATTCGTTCAGGTCTTTTAGAACAGGCAAATACAGACTTTAAAGGGAACATGACAAATTATCAACAAGCAAAAGTTCAGATGGAACTTGTTAATGCGTTGATTAAATCAAACAAAGAATTGTTAGAAGAAGCGATGAGATTAGTAAGTCAATAATACTAATTTCTAAAAATAGGTTATTAGTGTTAGTTAAACTCCATTTTAAGGGGGCATTTCGTGCTCCCTTTTTATTTGTATTATAATACTCATGGAGGTTTTGACTATGAATCCGAAAGTATTTTTTTTAGTTTTTAATATAACTTTAATCATACTGGCATGTATTTTGTTCTTTAAAATGAGTAGTGATTATGGGAAAGTTTTAACAGGAGATAATTGGCAAGCTAAACAATATGGGAATAAATATATTTTGAGTTTAAATAATCGTAGTGAAGTTGTATCAACTTTAACGGATTTTGTAAAAACTCAAAAAATAAATGTAGGCACAATAACAGGATTAGGAGCTGTAAATTCGGCAACTCTGAGGTTTTTTAACCCAGAAACAAAACAATATGTTGACAAAACATTTAATGAACAAATGGAAATATCAAATTTAATAGGCAATATTTCAACAAAGGATGACGATGAATATTTGCATATTCATGCGACATTTGGGAATAGTGAATATAAACCAATTTCAGGGCATTTGATGTCAGCAGTAATAAATGGTGCGGCTGAATTTGAAATTGAATCTTATCCAAATGCAAAAATAGGGCGTAAATTTGATTCTGAAATCGGGTTAAATGTATATGATTTTGGGGCAAAAAAATGATAAAAGGATTTATTTTTGATTTTAATGGAACATTATTTTGGGATTCAAAATTACATTATGATGCTTGGATAGATTATTCAACAAAATTAAGAGGATATCCTTTTTCTGATGAAGAAATGCAGAAATATATGTTTGGTAGAACCAATTCTGATATTATAGAGTATGCTGTAGGGGAAAAATTACCGGAATCAGAAATAATTGCATTAGCAAAAGAAAAAGAATCATATTATCGTAATATGTGTAAAAAACTTCCTGAACAATTTCACTTAGCAGAAGGGGTTGAGGAATTTTTAGATTTTTTAAAATCAAAAAATATTCCGATGACAATAGCTACTATGTCAGAAAAAGATAATGTAGATTTTTATAAAAAAGAATTTAATCTGGCGAAGTGGTTTGATTTAGATAAAATAGTATATTCAGATGGCACAATTCCAGGTAAACCAAATCCTGATATTTTTTTAATAGCAGCCGATAAAATCGGAGTAAATCCAAAAGAATGTGTTGTATTTGAAGATGCATTATCAGGGATTGAAGCTGCCAAAAGAGCAGGTATAGGAACAATAGTTGCTGTTACTTCAATGGAAACAAGAGAATATTATAAACAGATTGAAGGAGTTGATTATATTATTCCTAATTTTAAATCTATTTATGATATTTTATTTCCAAATGTAACAATGCAATATTAAAATAACAAAATAAATTTTGATGTGGTTTGATATAAATGTAAGGATAAAAAGGAGTATATAAATGGCAAAAGTTATAACAGTAAAATATCCAAAAATTTCAA
This sequence comes from uncultured bacterium, assembly GCA_949294335.1. GTDB lineage: Bacteria > Cyanobacteriota > Vampirovibrionia > Gastranaerophilales > Gastranaerophilaceae > UMGS1585. The sequence goes on from CASFGO010000029.1 coordinate 56,190, forward strand.
CATATAATTATACAGTGTTGGGTAAAAATAATAAGCATAAACCATATTTATATAATGAAATTCGTGATTTTATTTCAGGAAAAGGAATAAATACAGTTTTTGATATGGGGAAAGATAAAATTACAATGAGTACACAAAGTAAAAAAACAGGCACAATAATTGCAAAAAGCTTAAAAAGAATGGGAATAATAAGAGAATTAAAAAAATAATAAACCAAAGAAGAGAGGCATAAAATGCAAAAAAAAGATATAGACTGGGAAAATTTAGGTTTTGGGTATTACAAAACTGACAAAAGGTATGTATCAAATTATAAAGATGGTAAATGGGATGATGGTTGTATAAGCGAAGATGCAACTGTAACAATGAGTGAATGTTCTGGTGTAATTCATTATTGCCAAACTTGTTTTGAAGGAATGAAGGCATATACAACAGAAGATGGTCATGTGGTTGTATTTAGACCAGAGTTAAATGCACAAAGAATGGTTGAAACTGCAACCAGATTAGAAATGCCAGCATTTCCTGTGGATAGATTTATAGATGCTGTTGAACAAGTAGTGAAAGCAAATATTGAATTTGTTCCACCATTTGGAACAGGTGCGGCATTATATTTAAGACCCGTAATGTTCGCAACAGGTCCTGTAATGGGTGTAAAACCTTCAATGGAATACCAATTTAGAATTTTTGCATCTCCTGTTGGCCCTTACTTTAAAAAAGGTGTAGCATCATCTTTAGTATTAAAAGTGAGTGATTTTGATAGATCAGCCCCAAATGGTACAGGTCATATAAAAGCAGGATTGAATTATGCAATGAGTTTGCATCCAATAGTAACAGCTCATAATGAAGGTTTTAATGAAAACATGTATCTTGATGCTAAAACAAGAACAAAAGTAGAAGAAACAGGTGGCGCTAATTTCTTTTTTGTAACGTCTGATAACAAAGTTGTTACTCCAAAATCTTCAACAATTTTACCTTCAATAACAAGACGTTCTCTAATGTCATTAGCTCAGGAATTAGGTTATGTTGTTGAAGAAAGAGAAGTATTCTTATCCGAACTTGATAATTTTGTAGAATGTGGTCTATGCGGAACTGCAGCAGTAATTTCTCCTGTTGGGAAAGTTAATGACCACGGAAAAGAAATTGTTTTCAAAAATTCTCAAAATGGAATGGGTCCTGTTTCTAAAAAACTTTATGAAACATTAACAGGAATACAATTTGGGAAAATAAAAGGTCCTGAAGGTTGGGTAAGAGTTATAGTTTAATATAAATAAATAACTTAATAATTAAAAAGGCTAGATTTAAGATATCTAGCCTTTTTAATTTATCTCGTATGAATGAATGATGACATTATGCAAAATATATTCCATAATATTATGGCGGAGAGGTAAAACTTAAGAATAGTAAATAAATCCGTTCATTGCAGGGAGGATTAGGGCAATGCTTAATAACATTGATAATAACAATTCAAATGATTTAGCATTAAATTCCCGTTTAGTTCAACAGGATTCTTTAAACAGTATTCTAGGAACAAACGCTAATCGCCGTTCGCAAAATAATGCAGTAGATAATTCAAATTTACTGATTGACTCATCTGACATATCTAATAAAGCTATGCAGATGTATCAAAGAGAACTTGATATTAAAAAATTTACTGAGCTTGCAGTATCTGATGAAGAAAATACTTCTCATAATGATATTATGAAAGAAATGTTTTCAAAAGGAGTTGTTGATGTATTTGAAGATAGTACAATAGCAGCTCTTGCAACTAACAAATCATTAATAGATGACTTAGGTCTGTAAATATGTTATAATATCTGCGTATGGTAGATGTAGTTGGATATAGTGTAGAAGATAATGCTGATATAGAAACTTCTATTATTAATGCCGCCAAAAAGCATTTTAAAGAAGGGAATTATAATGCTGCTTTAAAATTATATCTAGGTTTATTAAAAACTAGTGCATCTTCTAAGTTATATTTAGATGTAGGTATTTGTTTTTATAAAAAGGGTGATTTTGATTCTGCAATTGAATACTTGCATCAGTCATCTCAGCTTGATATAACAAATTCATTAGCATTTTCTTATCTTGGAAATTGCTATTTTAGAAAGCTTGATGCAAATAAAGCAATAGAAAATTGGACTATCGCAAGAAGTATAAGTCCCAAGGATGAATTTGTATGTTTAAATCTTGCCATAGCATATTTTGCTAAAAATATGCTATATGAGTCTGTATTTTATTATGATAAATATTTAAAATATGCACAAATGAAAGATACTAAACAATATCAATCTATACAGAAAAATATAAATGAACAATTCAGAAATGCAAATGATTTGTTTATAGCAGGGCAAAATTATTTTTCAAAAAATGAAAAGAATCTTGCATTGACATATTATTTGCAAGCAGTAAAAAAATATCCAATAATTAGCGAATATTCTTTAGCTGTTGCAGATTTATATTATGAAGCAAAGAATTATGCAGATGCACTATATTATTATGATTATGCAACAAGAAATAATAAAGAGATGAAAAATATCTATTTAAAAATTGCTAAATGTTTTGAAGCAGTAAATGATTATAGAATGGCATATTGTTTTTATAACAGGTATTTAAAATATATAATATCACTCCAAGATGAATATTTACTAATGCTAAGAAAAATTAGTAATATTAAAAAGTTTATTGATGAATCTGCAATTGATATAACATTAGAACTTGCAAAAAAACATTATGAAAATAATGAATACTATGAAGCATTAATAGAATATGAAAATATTATTATATTAAACCCTGAATTAAAGTTAGAATATGCAGATGAAATAAATAAATTAAATAGTTTTATTAATTCCGAAGATATTATTACAAAGAATTATCTTACAAAAGCAAATAAACTATTATTAAAGGGAGAAATTAAAAGTGCAAATAAATATTTCACAGAAGTAATGCATCTAGCAAGTCCTAATTCAAATGAGTATAAATTAGCTAAGTCAAAGTTGGTCAATGTTAAATAAATTTCAAAAATTCTTTTATTCAAAAATATTAAAGCGAAAATATTACAGAACAGGTCATTGTTTGGGTTGTGGAAAGTGTTGCAAAAAAATATATGTAAAACACTATAAAGGAATCATTCAGGATGAAAAAGAATTTGAGAATTTAAAACACCAACATAGATTTTACACATATTTAAAAGTAATTGATAAAGACGAAACAGGCTTAGTCTTTGAATGTACAAATCTTGATCCTGAAACTAACCGTTGCAAAATTCACAAAACTCGACCAGGAATATGTAGAAGATATCCTCAAGAAGAATTGTTTTCAATGGGAGGTTCATTGTCGGAAGATTGCGGATATAAGATGGAGCCTATTATTCCTTTTAGTGAAGTATTTTTAACAATTCAAAAGAAAGAAACTAATAAAAAAACTAATAAGAAAAGTTGGATAAGAGAAACTTTTTTTAAGAAAAAATAGTCAAAATATTTCTTAAATATCTTTAAGTGATAAAATATAAATGTACAGTTAGGGGGGTCCACCCCAGATGACAAGTTTTAAAACAAACGTTATTGTTTTATGGATAATTTGTCAACACAATAAAAAGGACAGAAAGATTTTTTATGGAAAAGAACAATGAAACTTTAAGTGTATTAAGACACTCATGCTCACACATTATGGCACAAGCTGTTCAGAAGTTATTCCCACAAGCAAAGTTGGCTATCGGACCTTCTACAGCTGATGGTTTCTACTACGATTTCGATTTAACAGATGGTTATGCTTTCACTCAAGAAGATTTAGCAAAAATCGAAGAAGAAATGAAAAACATCATCAAGCAAAATCTTGTATTTGAAAAATATGAAGTAGAAGATGTTGATGCAAAAATTGCAGAATTTAAAGCAGAAGGCGAAATTTACAAAGCTGAGTTATTAGAAGAACATAGAAATGATAATCCTACTCTTTATTTAACAAAAGATAAAGAAGGAAATGTTCTATTTAACGACCTTTGTGCAGGACCACACATTCCTAACACTTCTTATATCAAAGGAAATGCAATAAAATTATTAAAAGTTGCAGGTGCATACTGGAGAGGCGATGAAAAGAATAAAATGCTTCAAAGAATTTATGCAACTGCTTATTGGAATAAAGAAGATCTTCAAGGTTATTTAACATTCTTAGAAGAAGCAGAAAAACGTGACCATAGAAAATTAGGTAAACAACTTGATTTATTCTCAGTAAGAGAAGAATTAGGTGGAGGTCTTGTTCTATGGCATCCAAATCTTGCAATTGTAAGAGAAGAAATAGAAAACTATTGGAGAACAGAACACAGAAAACGTGGTTATGTAATCGTTAACACTCCACAAATTGCAAAATCAAAACTTTGGGAAATATCAGGTCATATGGACCACTATAAAGAAAATATGTTCTTTATCCAAAAAGACGAAGATTCAGATGATCAATTTGTAGTAAAACCTATGAACTGTCCATTCCACATCTTGATTTATCAAGCAAATAGACATTCATATCGTTCATTACCATTAAGAATGGCAGAACTTGGAACAGTTTACAGAAGAGAAAAATCAGGTGCATTAGCTGGTTTAACTCGTGTTCAAGGTTTCACTCAAGACGATGCTCACATCTTCTGTACTCCTGAACAATTAGTTAACGAAATCAATGAAATTATTGATTTTGTATCAGATACAATGAAAATCTTCAACATGAACTTTGAAGTTGAATTATCAACTCGTCCTGAAAGCTATGTTGGCGAACTTGCTAACTGGGATTTAGCAGAAGCTGGTCTTAAAGAAGCTATGGACAAACGTGGTATGCAATACGAAATCAATGAAGGTGACGGAGCATTCTACGGACCTAAAATTGACTTCAAAGTTAAAGATGCTATCGGCAGAACTTGGCAATGTGCAACTATTCAGCTTGATTTCAACCTTCCTGAAAGATTTGGTATTAAATATCAAGATAAAGATGGAAGTATGAAAACTCCTGTTATGTTACACAGAGTAGTATTTGGTTCAATGGAAAGATTCCATGGTATATTGATTGAACACTATGCAGGTGCATTCCCTGCTTGGTTAGCACCAAATCAAGTAACTATTGTTCCAATTTCAAACGATAAACATGCTGATTATGCAGAAGAAGTTTATAACAAAATGAGAGCTAAAGGTATTAGAGTTCAACTTGATGACAGATCTGAAAGTATGAACTACAAGATAAGAGAAGCTCTTCAACAACACAAAGTTCCTTATGTTTGCGTTGTAGGTGATAAGGAAAAAGAATCTAACTCACTTGCAGTAAGAAAACGTGGTGTTGGACAAGTTGGAACATTTGAAGTTGATGAATTCATTAACAAACTTCTTGATGAAATCCAAACTAAAGGAGTTAATGAAATAGGCAAATAGTTTTAGTATAAGCTATTTAATTTATTTAATAAAAAAGAATGTCGGACTTAATAAAGCTCGACATTCTTTTATTTATAATTCATTATTTAAAATGTTTCTGTTTTATAAGGATAAGAATTATCTTCCCCAATAACTATTTGACTGTTTACTTCTAGTTGTGGAACAACAACCGGTTCAACTGATAATTTATTTTTTACATAATATAAGCTTTCATTTTGTATGTAATCACAAATTCTTTTTTCTAAATTAACTCCAAATTGTTCGTTTATTTCTTTAATAAAATAACAAGGACTAGTAATATTAATTTCAATAATTTGTTCATTAACAACATCTAACCCAGCCATTGGAATTCCCATTTTGTTAAGTTCCTTAGCAACTCTTTTAAAGTTTTCCTCTTCCGAAAATGTAAGTTTCCCTCTTCTAATATAGCTATCGTTATGTGTATTAAATTTGAAATCATCACTTGTAGGTAATTTTAATACACATTCTGATAAAACTTCGTCACCTAAAGTTAATACTCTTTTATCTCCAAATTTTACATCTGGTAAATATCTTTGAACCATAATAAGAGAATTTTCATTATTCGTTAAATTGTTGATTATTGAACGAGTATTAGGATCTCCAACGTGTAAATACATTACACCTTTACCAAAACATTGGTTTAAAGGTTTTAAAACAATTTCACCACATTCGTTTAGGAAGTCCTCAATTCTTGAACGACTAGCAGAAACTAAGTATTTTGGCATTAAATCGGAAAATAGTGCCGTATGCATTTTTTCGTTAAAGTTTCTGATAGATTTTGGGTTATTAATAATTCTTGCGTGTTTAACAAAGTCCAAAATATAAGTTGCTGCTAAATAATCATTATCAACAGGAGGATCTGGACGGAACATTACTAAATCAAAATCATCAACTTTAAAATTTAATGATTCTTCTTTATAAAAAATATTATTATTTAAAACGTAAGATTGGTGAACTTTAGCATAAGCTTCTGATTTTTCAAGATAAAGGTTGTTAATGGTTGTAATACAAACTTCGTTTCCTCTATCTAAAAATTCTTTGATTAACCAAAAATTTGTTACAAGATTATTAAACTCAAAATACTTAAGTTCAATTTTATCTATTACAAAAAGAATGTTCATAATATCCTCCCTACAATATCAACAATCGTAGCATTAACAAAAAAAATCAACAATACTGTAACCAAATAATAGCCCAATTGGAAATAAGTATATTCTAATGAATATAGTTAGTAGAGGAAGGTTAAAATTATTCTTTTAGTAAATAACTGTAAATAACTTTTAACAATTTAGCAATTTTTACTATTCAGAATATTTATCCAAAATGTGAAGGAGTAGAAAATGACATCAACCACAATAGAAAAAAAATATACAACAAACTCTATTATTAATAATTGGCTAACTTTAAGAACAAAGTTAAATCAGCAAAATAAAGAAATAAAAGAAAATATTGATATAGAAAAGTACAATATTGTAATTGAATAAATTTGTAACAAAGTCGTAATAATTATCTATATATAAGCAATAATTCCTTTAAAAATAACTTTATATACATGGGAAAACGGTTATATTTAGGGAATAAAGTTATGGCAATAGGTGCTCAAGATTATATTGATAAATTACTTGTCAAAAAATATGCAGGGAAACAGGTGGAAAACCATGAAGGATTAATGGAAAAAATGGTTGACCCTGAAAAAATGATGGAAACAATGAACGATATTGCTTGCATTCAAAGAAATATGCTTGCATTATCAAATAAATTAGGTAATATATGCTCTCAAATCAATGCGAAAGCAAGATATAAAGCATCTCCTCAAAGATACTTCCAAAGATCTAATGGTTAAGTGTAATAGGTATGTAATGAATTTAAAGCCCTGAGAATATCTCAGGGCTTTTTTTTAAAATTAAACTCTTAGCATTTACTATTTCTTCAAGAAATCAGGAATTTCTATATTAGTAAAGCTAGGTAACATATCATTTGCTCTAGAAGAAGAGTTGTTATCTCTATTGAAACCAGCAAAGAAGTCTGCAGGATTAATTCTGTCTTCAGCAGCTCTTTCAAAAACTGGTTTTTGAGATTTTAGTTCAAATCCTGTTGCAATAACAGTGATTTGGATTTCTCCTTGAATATTATCATCAATTACAGCACCAATGATAACTCTAGCATCATCTAATACCGCATCATTAATAATATTTGTAGCATCAGTAACTTCGTGTAATGTCATATCAGGTCCACCTGTAATGTTAACGATTACACCAGAAGCACCATTAATAGATGTTTCAAGTAATTGAGAATTTACTGCAATTTTCGCAGCTTCGATAGCTCTTCCTTCACCAGTACCACGACCAATACCCATTAATGCAGAGCCTGATGCTTGCATTACACTCTTAACATCAGCAAAGTCAACGTTAATTAATCCAGGAATTGTGATGATATCAGAGATTCCTTGAACACCTCTTAGAAGAACTTCATCAACAACGATGAATGATTCTTGAAGTGATACTCTTCTATCTACAACATCTAATAATTTATCGTTAGGAATAACGATTAAAGCATCAACAGATTCTCTTAATTTTTCAAGCCCTTGTTCAGCTTGGTTTGCTCTACGTTTTCCTTCAAAAGAGAAAGGTTTAGTAACAACCCCGATTGTTAAAATACCTAAATCTTTAGCAATTTTAGCAACAATAGGAGCAGCTCCTGTACCAGTTCCGCCACCCATACCTGCAGTAACGAATACCATATCTGCGCCTTCAATTGCTTTTGTAATTTCTTGTTGTGCTTCTTCAGCAGCTTTTTCCCCAATTTGAGGTTCGCCACCAGCACCTAAACCATTTGTTAATTTTGGACCTAATTGCAATTTATTGTCGCAAGATGAATACTGTAATACTTGTAAATCTGTATTCATTAACCAGAATTCAACACCTGTTAATCCTGATTTAATCATACGGTTTACAGCGTTTCCACCGCCACCACCTACACCAATAACTTTAATTTTTGCTGGTCCTACGCCTGGTGCTAAAGGCGGCATACCGTTATCTTTTGGTTCTATTACTTCTTTTCTTCCAAAAATATCTGGTCCTAAATTTTCCACGATTTAACCTCTTTTATTAACTATACATTATATACTATACTATATATTATCATACTATTTTAAACAGGCAAAATAGTAAAGAAAAAATAATCAATTACTTCTTATTTTTAATATAAGTTTAGATTTCTTAACAATCACTAAAGATTTTCTAATACCTTGTCGTATACATCCATAGTGAAGTGTATCGATAAAAAGGAATAAGGAATTGACAGGCGGAAACAACATAAATTCACAAAATCAAAAAGATATAGGCAATCAATTCA
>CASFGO010000030.1 GCA_949294335.1 uncultured bacterium
AAAAGGTTTGAACAAGCATTTTCAAAGAAAGAAAAAGTATGGCAGTAGTTTTAGAACAATTGAAAAATGAAACATATCCGATTATTAAATGGGTTGGCGGAAAGCGTCAGCTAATGTTTGAACTGCTCAAAAATATGCCAAAGTCTTACAACAGATATTTTGAACCTTTTATCGGTGGTGGTGCTCTGTTTTTTGAGTTACAACCACAAAATGGCTACATTTCAGATATGAACGAGGAGTTGATAAATTTATATTTAACTGTTCGAGATAATGTTTATGAATTAATTTCAGATCTGAATAAGCATGAAGTATCAAAAGAATATTTTTTAGAAATAAGAAATTTAGATCGAACTGAAAAATATTCAACACTTTCAAATGTAGAAAAGGCAAGTCGTTTTATATACTTAAATAGGACTTGTTTTAACGGATTATACAGAGTAAATTCTCAAGGACAATTTAATGTCCCGTTTGGGAACTATAAAAATCCAAGAATTGTTGATGCGGATAATTTAATAAATTGTTCAAAATTACTTAAAAATACAGAAGTTAAATGTACAGATTTTTCAACGATTTTAGAGAAAGTCCACAAAGGCGATTTTGTCTATTTTGACCCTCCTTATGTTCCATTAAATGAGACATCCAGTTTTACTTCATACACTAAAGATGGTTTTGACATTGATATGCAATTTAAACTGAGAGAGGTTTGTGATGAATTAGATGCAATGGGGGTAATGTTTATGCTTTCCAATTCTGATACTAAATTGGTTAATGAATTGTATGAAAATTATAAAATAAAAAAAGTTTTTGCTTCTCGTGCAGTAAATGCAAATGCTAATGGTAGAGGTAAAATTACAGAAGTTTTAGTGAGGAATTATAAATGATTAAAGATGGTATTGGTGGTGGAAATACAACAACAGGACTAGTGTTTGAATCTAAAGCTGATTTAAAAACATTATTAAATGGTATTAAAAATTATAATGTCGATGATAATAATAATGTTTTTTATAAAGATAAATTAGTTGGAATGATTTTTGTAAAATATGGATTGTATAAATTTCTAGAAACAAAAAATGTAAATTGGAAAAATTATCTTTCAAAAAAACTATTACCTGACGATTCTATTTATGTTATTTTAAATAACACTTTTTATATTATTGAATGTAAATATCAACAAGTTGGAGGTTCTGTTGATGAAAAATTGCAAACTTGCGATTTTAAGAAAAAACAATATAAAAGATTATTAGCATCATTAAATTTTGAAGTTGAATATATTTATATTTTAAATGATTGGTTTAAAAAACCTGAATATAAAGATGTTTTAGCTTATATACATAGTGTTGGCTGCGATTATTATTTTAATTATATCCCTCTTAAAAGATTAGGATTACCTGTTGATAATAATTAAAATTTACCCTAATCTAATTCAAAATTAAAATTACAGACCCAATAACCATAATAACAGAGCCTAGAAGTTTTTTATAAAAATGTTCCTCTTTAAAAAATTTATACCCAAATATTACATTAACAATAGATGATAACTGGAACAATGCCAACGCATAAGATACATTCATATTATTAAACAAATAATTCGTCGTAATCTGCATTAAACCAAACATTAAAATTAAACCCACAAATTGAAATGATGATATTTTATCAGGGAGTTTGAATTTATCTTGTTTAAATATTGCAAAAAGAATTGAAAATACAAATCCAAAGAATGACCAAAAAATAAATGAAATAAGAATATCAGATAATAATATAACCTTTTTTATCATCAAAGCTTCTAACGCAGTAAAAAATAAAGCCAAAAATCTATAAATTATATCTTTTCTTTTGAATAATTTTAGAGAAAATTTTTCTTCTACAGTATCAAAAACAAAATAACTTCCCCATATAATTAAACCAATTGCAAATATCCCTATAAGAGATGGGATTTCTCCTAATAAAAATATTCCAAAAATCATTGCAAAAACAGATTTATAAGAATTTATAGGCCCTAAAACAGATAAATCCCCCAAAGACAATGCTTTTACTAAAAAAGCATTCCCTAAAGCACCAAACAAACCACCAATAATTGCATATTTCCATATATCTAATGGTAGATTTATAAAATTAGTATAAAAAATAATAGGTAATAATAAAAAACATAATCCACCATAAGTAATAGAATTTACTACAAATGATGTAAAATTCTTGGTAAGTTTTTTTTGAAAAACATTCGCCAGCGGATTCGACAGTATTCTAAGTATTAGAGATATTAAAATCATTCTTTTATTATAATTAAAGAACAATTAACTAATCAATGCTTTCAATATTTTATAGAAATCTCTGATTTTATCAGGATTGTCTTTTAAAAGAGTATTAATTTCATCTAATAAAAAATCATTATTTTGATAATGTTCAATTGTAAATAAATCTTGTGGTGAAACATTTAAAACTTTAATGATTCTTTCTAAATTTTCAGCTGTTGGATAATATTTTCCATTTTCAATATTACTAATACTTGTAGATTCAATACCTATTTGCTCAGCAACATATTCTTGCGTAAAACCTTTACTTTTACGAAATTCTTTTATCCTTTTACCTAATAATTTCTTTATATTCATATATGCCTCAGACATTATTATCTAAGAATTTATATATAAATTTAATGATGTAAAACTATAAAAAAGTATTGACTAAATACAGTTATACAAATATAATATTTTGTATAATTTAATTTTATTTAAAATTTATAAAGTTTTACAAAGGAATTAAGTATGATTATTAGATTTATTATTATTTTAAGTTTAATTTTATTTTCAAACAAAGCTTATGCAGAAGGGTATGGATATAAATACTTAGATGGAGGAGGAATATACACAAATGTAACTCTACCAAATTGTATTTATAAAGATAGTCAGGGGCATAATATTGATATAAATAAATTAAAAAAAGGTAAATCTACAACAACAAATATTTTAGGTTTAGTTCAAACAGGAAATGCAGGAATATTAGCAGCAGCTAAAGAAGCAGGAATAACTAAAATATATTTTGTTGAATGGAAAAAAACAAAAGTGTATGTTCCATTAGGATTTATACCAATTTATGTTGCTGGAATTGAAACAATTGTATACGGAGAATAGGAGCGAATATGAAAAGATTTATTTTAGGTATTTTGATGATTGTGTGTTTAACTTTATTTTCATTAGGGAATAAAGCAAATGCAATGGGCTTGTTTTATACAAATGCAAGTTATCCACTAACTGCAACAGGAACAAAAATAACTGATTTATCAAATTTAAAATCAGGGAAATCAGATTGTTTAAATGTACTATGGTTTGTAGAAGTTGGAGATGCTGGGATTGAAAAAGCAATGAAAGATGGACAAATAAAAAAAGTAAGTTTTATTGATATTAATGAAAAAACAGTATTTATATTTTTTAGAAAAATAACAACAACAGTTTATGGAGAATAATTTTATTATACAAACTAAAATTTTAAAAAAAATATATAGACCAAATGGTCTATATATTTTTTTTAAACTTCAACCCTATGATTGATGAACCTTTCCTGTGAATAGTTTAAATTTATAATGTAGACTTGGTAAGTATAGTATATAATCGTACAAAATTGTACAAGGGAGAGAGGGAAAGAAAGTGGAACTTTCCGGACTAGAGCTAACATTAAGACGTATAAGCGCTATTGAAAATCAGTTCCAATCAATAATGAACTTTGGAAATGATGGACAAACAAATAGCGATTTTCAAAAAATACTTGATTCGACATATGAGAAAGAATATGGTTCAAAATCAAGTATTCCTTCAAGTGGAACAAATGTTAGCCATGGGGATATTGACAAATTAATAGACAAATATGCTTCAGCAAACAATTTAGATCCTGATTTTGTAAAAGCTGTTGTTAAACAAGAATCAGGGTTTAATCCAAAAGCAAAATCACCTTGCGGAGCGATGGGTTTGATGCAATTAATGCCATCAACAGCACAAGGCTTAGGAGTAACAAATGCTTTTGATGCAGAACAAAATATTTACGGTGGAACAAAATACCTAAAAGGATTAATGGACAGATTTGATAATAATAAAGAACTTGCACTTGCAGCATATAATGCCGGCCCTAATGCCGTGAAGAAATACAATGGTATTCCACCGTATAAAGAAACACAAAATTATGTAAAAAATGTAATGGCAAGTTATGGAAGATTTAAGGACGCAAGCTAATGATACTAAGAGGATTTGAATCAGCATCAAATGGAATGTTATCCTTAATGGACAACTTAGATAACACAGCAAATAACCTTGCGAATGTTAATACATCAGGGTACAAAAAAAGTATGCTTACTTTTAAAAACACAATGGATTCTGCTGTATATCAAAAAAATGGAGAACTTATCAAAGGTCAAAGTACAGGAAGCAACAGATATTTAGGTGAATTAAGTATGGGAAGCGAGACAATGAAAATAACATACGATTTCACTCAAGGCGGACTTTCAAAAACTAATGTTCCATTTGATTTTGCTCTTCAAGGTGATGGTTTCTTCAAAGTAATGGATAGAGATGGCAATATTGGTTATACAAGAAATGGTTCTTTCTGCAAAAATAGTCAACAATTCTTAACAACAAAAGAAGGGGATTACGTTTTAGATAATCAAAATAGACCAATCAGACTTTACAACGATGATATGGAAGAAGGAACAGAAGCTTATCAAATCTTAGTAACAGAACAAGGAAATATTGAAGCATTTGATGGCAAAAATAGATTTGCATTAGGAACTTTTGGGATATTTAACTTCAGCGATAAAGAAGATTTACGTTCAGTAGGATATTCAAAATTTGCACCTAGGAGTGAAAATAATCAAGAGTTAGTAACTCCACCTACAAAATTTACAATTCAACAAGGAATGCTTGAAATGTCAAATTCGAATGTTATAAGAGAAATGTTAAATACAATAAATACAAACAGAAATTACGAATCACTAAGCAGAGTAGTAACAACTAATAGTGATTTATTGGATTCGGCGATATCAGTTGGTCGTATCAGGAGTTAAGAAAATTAGTTAAGATTAAACAGGGCGAGGAAAATAAAAAATGTTAAAATCATTAACAACAGCTGCAACAGGTATGATAGCACAACAAAATAACTTAGATGTTATTGCTAACAATGTTGCTAACGTAAATACAACAGGTTTTAAACATTCAAGAGCTGAATTTCAAGATTTATTATCACAGGCTATTAAAACTCCTGGTGCAATGATGAACCAAGGAACATTCCAACCTGTAGGTATTGAAATTGGATTAGGTGTTAAAACTGTTGCAACAACAAGAGTATTTACACAAGGGGTAACAATGTCAACTGGAAGAGAACTTGACGTTGAAATCGAAGGTGATGGCTTCTTCCAAGTTATGCAACAAGATGGGACTCTGGCTTATACTCGTGATGGTTGTTTCCAATTAGATTCGTTAGGGCAATTAGTAACAAATGATGGTTTAATTATTCAACCTGCAATCACAATTCCTCGTGATGCTACTGAAATTACTATTACACAAGATGGTAACATCTCTGTTACACTTCCTGGACAAACTCAACAAGCTATCGTTGGAACTTTACAACTTGTTAAATTCCAAAACCCATCAGGGCTATTATCTATAGGACACAATTTATATACTGAAACTCAAGCTTCAGGGACTCCTATTCAAGATACACCTGGTCAAAACGGATTAGGAAAACTTCAACAAGGCATGCTAGAAGGTTCTAACGTTCAAATTGTTGATGAGCTTATCGGACTAATCAAAGCCGAAAGAGCTTTTGAATCTAATTCAAAAATTATTAACACTTCTAATAATATTCTTCAAGAAACAAATAACTTAATTAGATAATAATTAAGAGGTAATGTAATGAAAAAAATTCTCAGCACAATTTTTACAATAATTATTTTTGCAGGAACTGTATCTGCACAAACTATTAGTGCTGAAAGATTAAAAAATGATATACAAAAAATAGTAACAGAAGATTATAAAACTAAAACAAGTGCAGAATTAGATATTAAAGTTACAATGTTGCCTTTCCCATCAATTAATTTACCTGATGGAAGAATTGATTATGTAATTTTAAATAATGATGATTATAAATTAACTTCAAGAGCAGTTAAAAGAATTAACATTCTTATAGATGGTAAACTTCAAAGAACAATCAGCGTACCTCTTGAAATAAAAGCATATCAAGAAGTTCCTATTGCAATAGATACAATTGAAAGAGAACAACCTATTACATTATCAAAAGTAAGATTTAAAAAAATAAATATTGCAGATAAAAGCGATTTCGTTGTATCAAGAGAATCTTTAAACAAAGAAATAATAGCTAAAAAAGAATTTAAAGAAGGAGAATTCATTGATAAACGCTTTGTTAAAGAAAGACCTGATGTAACAATGAATTCTGAAGTAAGAATTATTTTAAACTCCGATAACGGATTTCAAATTGCAATCGATGGCATCGCAAAAAAAGATGGTGTAATCGGAGAATATGTAACAGTTGAAAATAAAATGTATAACAAAGTTTATAACGCAAAAGTTATAGGCGAAAATAGAGTATTAGTAAATATTTAATAAACTTGGGTAAGGAATTATGAAAAAAATATTAGTTTCAATAGCATTAATATTAATGGTAATGATGACATCATACACAAGCGCAAATGCTGAATCTTTATTTGTATTAGGCGCAAACGCAAACTATGGAGGATGTCCGAAATCATTATTTAGTGGGGTTCAAGCAAGACAAATCGGTGATTTAATCTCGATTATTATGAGTGAAGACATTTCAATCAATGATAACTTGAACTATACTACATCAAAAACAAGTACAACAGTTGATACTTTCACATCATTCTTAAAAGATTGGTTTGGTCTTGGTTTCTTAAAAGGGACTGACGGTTATGGCGGAAGCAACGAAGTTGAATCAAATGCTCAAGGAAACAGAACTTTTTCATATGGTGATACAATAGCTGTTCAAGTTGTTCAACAAATGCCAAATGGTAATTTATCAGTTCAAGGTAAAAAAACACTTGTTAACGGAAACGAAAGAATGGATGTAATAATAACAGGATTGGTTGACCCTCGTTGGATTGATCAAAACGGTAGAATTTATTCATACAATGTAGCAAATCTTCAATTTGCAATGTCAGGTAGAGGAACAATCTCTAGAAGTCAAAACGAAGGTATATTCAACAGACTTATCAAATACTTATTCTAGGGATAGAGGTAAATATAATATGATTAAAAAAGTAGTTACAATAACATTAATATTACTAAGCTGGGTTATAGCACCAATTGCAACAATATCAGCACCTGTTAGAATCGGGAACTTAACACACGTAAAAGGTGTTCGAGAAAACCAAATTGTCGGTTATGGTGTAGTAGTTGGTCTACCCGGAACAGGTGATAACTCACGTTCTACTCAGATTACAAATAAAATGTTGATAAGAAACTTAGGGACAGTAATCGATCAAGAAAACTATATCCAAAAAGGTTCATCAGCTGCAGTTATTGTAACAGCGACAGTTCCTCCATTTTCTAAAAACGGTGATAAGATTGATTGTACTGTATCAACAATTGCCGATGCAAAAAGTTTAGAAGGCGGAGTATTAGTACAAACAATATTAAAAGCACCAAATGGAGAAGCAGTTGCAGTAGCACAAGGTCCTGTATCAGTAGGTGGGATTAACAAAATAGCAGGTTCTGCATCTAAAAGAACAGCGATAACATCAACTGGTAGAATCCCAGGTGGTGCAATTATGGAACGTGATATTGATACACAAATAGGGGATGAAGGAACTATTACAATATCTATGGATAAATCAGATTATACAATGGTTTCAAGAATCGCTCAAACTATTTCTAACACAATAGCTCCGGCTAAGGCTATTGATGGAAGTTCAGTAATGATAAGTGTTCCTTCAAAATTCCAAAATGATAGAGTTAGATTTTTATCAATAATAGAAAATATTGAGGTAACACCAACTGTTGAAACAGCAAGAGTTGTAGTTAACGAAAGAACAGGAACAGTTGTTATTGGTAGTGATGTAAAATTACTCCCTGCAGCTGTTGCTCACGGAAACATTACAGTAACAGTAACACCTAATAATGAAGTTTCACAACCAAATGCTTTTTCAGCAGGTGCAACTGTTGGATTTGCAAATCCGGCTGTTGATGTTCAAAAATCAAATGCAAGTTTAGTAAATATGCCTGCAAACAGTAATCTTAATGATTTGGTAAAAGCATTGAATGCAATCGGTGTTGCACCAATCGACTTGATTTCAATATTACAAGCATTGAAAAAAGCAGGTAGTTTACAAGCAGATTTAGTAGTTATATAAGGTGGAAAATGGATATAACATCAGGAATGGTAAGTAATATAACATCAAACGCATTGAATTCAAGTGCAATAAGTGCAGATCAGGCTGTATATAACCAAATTAAAAATGCAGGAGATAACAAAGAACAATTGATGAAAGCTGCACAAGAATTTGAGTCAATATTTATTACCAAAATATTATCTTCAATGGAAGAAACAGTAGATAAGACAGGAAGTTTATTTGAAGAAAAATCAGGAGGTTATCTTGATTCATTCAGACCATACATGTACCAACAAATAGGACATGATTTGGCAAGTAATCCTAATACTTCATTCGGTTTTGCAAAACAAATTTACAACCAAATGGAAAAATATGTTAAATAGAGTTAATTAAAGGTAAGGAAAACAAATGGTATCATCAATAAGTGGAAATAGTTCATTACAAATGATAAATGCTCTAAATGCCTTTGGAGCAAATAAAAGGATTGAAGAACAATCAAATTTAATGGATATTGATACTTCAAATGGTATTAACTTATCAGATAATGACAATTTGCTTAAAAATATTGATACTAATGATGTAAGAAACTTTGCACAGAAACTTGGAGAGATTAACCTAACAGACGAAGATATCAAATATGGTTTAACATACGGTAGAAGTGTAATAGCAGATTACATAGCATAAGGGGCAAAGAATATGCAAGAAGAAATTTTTAAAAATTTAGTAAATATTTTAGATGATGAAATTAAATTGTATACAGAAATGAGAAATCTATATACAGAAAAGAAAGAAATTTTAATCAAAAATAACATTTTAGAATTAACTAAAATTGATACAAAAATCATCGAAAATTATGAAAAAATCAAAAAAATAGATGTTCTAAGATTAGATGCAATAAAAATGATAGGTAACGATATTAATAGCATGAGTTCATTAATTGAAATTGCAGAAGAAAGATGTCATAAATTTGTTTCTAAATTAAAAGAACAACAAGCTAAACTAAATAATCTATCTAGTTCAATTTCATTATTAAATTTAACAAATATGAAATTAATTAAACACGGAATGATTATTACAGATAAGAAATTAAATATTATCATTGAAGCTTGTGCACCAAAAGGAACAAGTTATAATGGCAAAGGTCAAGAAGATGATAATAATTTAGAAATGAGCACAATAATAAGAGATGTTTAACAAGGGGAATAAATGAGTAGTTTATTAACAACATTAGGTATGTCATCTTCAGCTCTTGGTGTAAACCAAACAGCTATTAGTGTAGTATCTAATAATATTGCTAACATGAATACAGAGGGTTATTCTAAACAAAAAGTTAACCTTGGGGCCTTATTTTTAGATATACCTATAGGTAATAACGTAGCATCCCAAGCAAAAACAAATGCTGGTGTTGAAGTTATAAGTATTGAAAGATATACCACAACTTTTATTGGTTCATATTATAGAGATCAATTATCGGAACAATCATACTTAAACAAAGAGCAACAAGCAATTACAAATATTGCAAATATGTTTGATGAATTAAAAGGACAAGGCCTAGATACTGCCATAGAAGATTTTTATGCAGCTTTAGACAACCTTAACCAATATCCATCAGATATGAGTGCAAGAATAAATTTCTTAGATGCAGCTCAAACATTAACAAATTCAATGAACAAAACAGCAAGCAATCTAAATGATTTAAAAGAATTAAGTGTTGGAGATGGGGTTTCTTATGAATCACTTAAAAATTCTGAAATATACACATCTATTCAAGCAATAAATCAAAACTTAGAAAAACTTGCAAACATAAATAGTATGATTACAAGATCTCAAACAGGAACATTGGAAAATAACAGCCTATTAGACCAAAGAGATCAAGTATTAAATGAATTATCTCAATATGCTAATTTTAAAACAACAATTCAAGACAACGGAACTGTAACATTAAGTCTTAATGGAACAAAATTAGTTGGTGGAACGAATGTTCTTGCTAAATTCAATGTTCAAACAGCACAACAATATGATGAATATTGTCAAATGAATGGAATTGTTAACACTAACGAATCTAATGCTGTTATTATGCTTGAAAAAACAAATGGACCGACATTACAAAATATCAATGACAGAATGGACACAGGTCTTGTTGGTGCTATTTTGAATACTTCATCTACCCAAGAAGGGGTGAATGTTAATACAGTACTAAATGACTTAGATACTCTAGCTCAAACAATTGCTAATGTATTTAATGAATTACAAACAAGAGAAGGTGCTTTTTATCTTGATAATGCCGGAGGTACAATTCAATTATCAAATGCAAACCTTGAAGATTATGAAATATTCACAACAAGCGATGGAAGCGCAAATATAACTGCAAGCAATATTTCTATTAATTCTTTATTATTAGAAGATGGTGGGTACAATAAAATTGCGACAGCATACTTCCCTGATTATGACCCACTAAACCCTGATTCAGTTGACTTAAATGCTGTAGGTAACGCTGATAATATTATTGCGATGATTAATACAAAAACAGATAATACATCAGCAGCATTTGATTCTATTGGAAATATTTCATTAAGCGATTATTATAGCGGTATTTTAGGAAAAATTACTTCTGCAACAACAGCTAAAACAAATGCTGCAACTTCTCAAAATGCAGTAGTTTCATCATTAGATACAAAAACAAAAGAACAAACTGGGGTTGATTTGAACGAAGAATTAACAGATTTAGTTAAATTTCAAACCGCATATTCTGCTTCTTCAAGAGTTTTCACAACTTGTAATACTCTATTAGAAACATTAGTAAACTTAGGATTATAAAGGATAAATAAATGATAGGAAGAGTTTCATCATCTGCAATAAATTCAACATTAGTAGGACATATTCAAAATAACTACCTTGATTTTGCAAAATTAACAGAACAGTTATCAACAGGTAAAAAAATTAATTCGATATTAGATGATACACTTCAATCAGTAAATATTATAAATTCAAATAGACAATTAGGGAAAATTGATATATGGTCTGCAAATATTGGCTCATTAACTAATGAAATTAAACAATCATCTGAAACTATTGAATTAGTAATGGAAAAGGGACAACGTGCAAAAGATTTAGCAACATCTGCCGCAAACGGGACATCAAATAAAGATAACTTAATATCAACTCTTACAGAATTAGATAACATCATAAAATCAGTAGTTGATATGGCAAATACTAGTTATAACGGGAACTACATATATGGTGGTACAAATACAAAAACGCAGCCATATAGTATTCAGTATGGTATAGATGCTGATGGAAATCCAACAGATGAAATTATTGGAATAAAATATAACGGTACTGCTATTGATGGCGATTGGAAAAGACAATTAGAAATAGCTGATGGAGTATTTGAAACTTGTAACGTAACAGGCATGGCTGCATTTGGAGAATGTGATGTTGAGCCTGTTTATCAAGCAGATGGAGTAACTCCGGTATTGGATGCTGATGGTAATCCTACTTATACTGAAAATTCAAATAGTGGGATAATGGGCGATTTAATAGACTTTCGAAATGCACTTTCAGATACAATTAAAAAGCTTGAAGAACAAGAAAATCTCCCTGAAAATGCAACCCAAGCAGAAAAAGATGCAATTGGAGCAGAAATCAAAGCCTGTTATGATTCAATAAACGGATTATTAGACGGATTTGATGACTCAATTACACAAATGACAACTGTTAATTCAAAATTTGGGACAGTTACAAATAAATTAGAAATGTCAACAGAAGCACTTTCTACTAGCAAGTTAAATTTAGAAGAATATATTTCAGGAATACAAGATTTAGACATTACAGAAGCAATAAGCCAATGGTATACAAGCCAAACGGCTTATCAAGCAAGTATGCAAACTGCAACATCTATTATGTCAATGTCATTATTGAATTATATGTAATTTCTGAAAAATAAAAGACTACAATAAATAATACTTACCATTTATTAAGGACAAACTTGTCCTTTTTTTTTGATTTTTTATTATTATTTGAATACCAATGTAACAAATTATTTCATTATATGTAAATAGGAATTGAAAAATTATAATACATAGTAAATAATATGTATATACATTTACCGCATTGTAGTTTTTTGATTAAAAAAGGATATTTAATTAAAAGAAAACTTTGCACACAACATCTCTCATAAGGATATGAGGAGTAGTATATAGCTTGAATATGGCCACGGAGGCAGGTATGGACTTTAATTCATTAATAGGATTAATGGATAAAGAAATTGAGTTGTATAAACAACTTAGAATACTTTATTCTGACAAAAAAAATTCATTAATCAAAAATGATATCAATTCTCTCAAAAATATTGATAATCAAATCATTGAATTGATATCTAAAATCAAAATTTTTGAAACAAAAAGATTAAAAATTGCAGGGGATAAATTTAACAATATCTCAGCATTAATTAATTATGCAAAAATTAAATCTCCTGAATTTTCAAACAAACTTGAAAACCAGAAAATAGAAATAAATAAACTTGCAAAAGAGATTTCTCATTTACACAAAACAAACGTAGAATTAATAAAACACGGCTTAGTTTTATCAGACAAAACTCTACAATTAATAATTAAAATTTGTAGAGGGGTAAATAAAAATTATTCTTCTACTGGATTTTCTAAATTTAACACCCCTATTAGTACAATCATTAAAGAAGCATAAAAGGAGATATCTATGAGTAGTCTTTTTTCAGCTTTAAATATTTCTGCAGGAGCATTACAAGTCAACCAATCTGCAATAAGCATTGTATCTAACAATATTGCTAATATTAATACTGAAGGATATTCAAAACAAAAAGTTAATTTAGGAACATTAGTAATTAATTCTCCTATCAGCAATAATGTCGATGCTCAAGTAGATTCAAGTATTGGGGTTGAAATAGTAAGTGTTTCAAGATATACAACAACTTTTTTAGGATCATATTATAGAAATCAAATCTCAGAACAAGCAAATTATAATGAACAAGCACAGATAGCATCAGATATTGCAGGAGTTTTTGACGAATTACAAGGAAAAGGACTGGATAAAGAACTAGAAGATTTCTATGCTGCACTTGATAATCTTAGCAAATCACCGACAGATAAAACTACAAGAATAAGTTTTATTGATTCTGCCTCAACACTAACAGACAAAATGAATAAACTATCTTCCAAACTTAATGAAATTAAGAACCAAAATGTTGGAGATGGAATTTCACAATCAGAATTAAATAAATCTAAGATTACACAATCAATTAATGAACTTAATCAAAAAATAGAAGATTTAGCAAAAATTAATCAAATGATAGCATCATCTCAAACTGGAACATTAGAAAATAATAATTTGTTAGATAAAAGAGATTTATTATTAAAAGATATTTCTAAATACGGAAATTTTGAAGAAAGTATTCAAGAAAATGGAACAGTTAATTTGAAACTTGATGGAACTCAAATAATATATGGAACAACAATAAAATCAAAATTTAATGTTAAAACTGCAGCTCAATATGATGAATATTGCCAACAAAATGGAATAGAAAATAAGAATGAATGTAATGCAGTAGTATACATTGAAAAGAATGATGGCAGCACAATTCCTAATATAAACAATAAGTTCGAATCAGGAGAAATAGGAGGGATATTAAAAGCCAATACCGGTTCAGAAGATAAAAATATTAATACGGTATTATCAGATTTAGACACATTAGCCTCAACAATTGCAAACGTATTTAATGAAATTCAAACACAGAAAGGAGCATATTACTTAGAAAACAATAACGGTACAATACAATTATCCAATGCAAACTTAGAAAATTATGAAATATTCACAACCAAGGATGGTAGCGATACTATCAAAGCTGATAATATAACTATCAATTCTATTTTTAAAGAAGATGATGGTTATAACAAAATTGCAACAGCATATTTCCCAGATAATCAAATAGATTATAACGCTGTTGGCAACATCAACAACATTATTTCAATGATAAATACTAAAAACGATACAACTACATCTGGTTTTGATAGTATCGGGAATATTTCATTTAACGAATATTATAATGGAATTATTGGCAAAGTTGCCTCTAATTCTGATTACAAAACAAATCTAGCAACAGCACAAGATTCAATTGTAGCATCACTTGATAACAAAATAAAAGAACAAACAGGAGTAGATTTAAACGAAGAATTATCAGATATGGTAAAATTTCAAACTGCATTTTCAGCATCAGCAAGAGTGTTTGAAACTTGTAATAATATGTTAGAAACATTGGTACACCTTGGAGAATAGGGAGGAGAAAATATGATAAATAGAGTAACCTCATCATCAATAAATGCAAATTTAGTATTAAATATGCAAAAAAATTATGCTGATTATGCAAAACTAACTGAGCAAATATCTTCAGGCAAAAAAATAGAATCAATATTAGATAATCCAACAGAAGCAATCAATATAATTAATGCAAATAGAGAGCTTAATAAAATAGAAGAATGGGAATCTAATATAACTTATTTAACAAATGAACTAAACCAATCATCAGATACTTTAGATTTTATTATTGATAAAAGCCAACGAGCAAAAGATTTGGCTACAATATCTGCTAACAAAACATACAACAAAGATAATCTTAATTCTGTATTAACAGAAGTCGATTTATTAATAGAATCTATTGTCGATATGGCAAATACAAAACATAATGGAAACTACATTTACTCAGGTGTGAATACAAAAACTGCACCATATGAAATTCAATATGATAACAATGGAGAAATTACAGGAATAGAATATAAAGGAAGTTCAAAAGATAATGTATGGGAACGAAAACTTGAAATCAGTGAAGGAATTTTCCAAACAGTTAATGTCACAGGCATAGAGGTATTTGGAGAAAGTAATGTTAATGGAGATTCTTCAGGGATAATGGGCGATTTAATTGATTTAAGAAATAATTTAAAAAATACAATCTCAAAATTAGAAGAACAAGAAAATCTACCTGAAAACGCAACGCAAGCAGAAAAAAACCAAATAGTATCCGAGATAAATTCTTGTTATGATTCAATTAATCGTTTATTAGATAATTTTGACGATTCTATAAATAATATAACAGGCATAAATTCTCGCATAGGAGCAGTAACCAATAAGCTTGAGATGACTAGTAAAGCCCTTGAAAATACAAGCTTGAATATAGAAGGAGAAAAATCAGATATAGAGAATATTGATTTAACAAAAACCATATCTGAATGGTATATGAGTCAATATGCTTATCAAGCAAGTATGCAGGTATTTCAAGCCTCAAACTCTATGTCATTATTGAATTATATATAATTTCTAAAAATAAAAAATTTAAGTTCTTTTTATTAATACCAATATATTAAATTTAATTATAATTAGTACTAAAATGTCAATATTGATTAAGAGGTACTAATAAAATGAATATAGTTAAACAAATTGCAAATAGAATTGTAGAATTAAGAAAAGCAAAAGGTATGACAGCAGAAACCCTTGCTTGGACTGCTAAATTATCAAAAAGTTGTGTAAGTTACGCTGAACAAGGTAAACATGATATAAAAATTAGCACGATATCAGCAATTTGTAATGCGTTAGAAATTTCTTTATCAGATTTCTTCAAAGATTTTAATTAAAATAATTTATGATAATTTCTAAACAAATATAATGAGTAAGCTCAATATTACTCATATATATTTACCCCTTTTCCCTTTTGTAACAAATTATGTCGTTTTTTGAATTCATGGATTGAAAAAATATGATACATAGTAAATAATAATTATATACATTTACAGAGTAGACTTGGCTTAATTTTCAAATTTAATCAACAGTAGTAAATCCGCAAGATTACGGACTCAAAACGTCCATTAGCTACATGTTCGAATTAGATATGGGGAAGCGGTCAGTCACAGAAGTTACCTATCAGCTGGACAGAAACTCTAACCCTTTGGTTATACCATTTCTACCGGCGAGGACGGGAGCGGAACTCTAAGACCCACAATTATTAAAGTATTCAGCTAAAAAGCTACCGTACAACGGCTGTCACTTGGGATATTTGGAGTACAAATATCAAAGGCTATATGCTTTTAAAACAGGTTTCAGCACTTTGCGGAGCTTTTTAGTATGTATACCTTTTTATAATTTTATTTTTTCTCCATCTTTAGGGACTAATATTTTTTGAATATTATTTATCTTAATAAATTCTTTTAAATCATTTCTAGTCACTGTTAGATGACTAACTGTATCCATATGACTTGCAATAACAGTAGAATCTGGATAATCTTGAATAAACTCTTTTAAATCTTGTTTATTCATAATAAGTTTTTCACCATTTATTACAGATGCACCACACAAATTTAAAACTACAATGTCAGGTAAAAACTTATCCATTGTATCCTTAACTTCATCACAATAAATTGTATCTCCTGCGACATATAAAGTTTTTTCATTACTATTCTTAAATATCACTCCCATCGCATCATATGGCATACCGATTTTATCACATATAGGTTTTATAATTTCTCTTCTTCCATGTTGGCAAGGAGTTTTATATAACATAACATTTTTATAATCAAATCCGTCAGATGATAAAATTTCAACATTTTTAAACCCTTTGGAAACTAAATAATTTTTATCAAATTCTGCTTGAACAAATATTAATTTGTCTTTATCAATAGCTTCTTCTGCATAAATATCCCAATGATCAGGATGAATATGAGTTAATATTACAACGTCAACATCAACAATTTCATTGATACTCATTGGTAATTCAACTCTTGGTTGGCGGATTTCAGAATTTATCGCAGTATCAAACCCTAGCATATAATCTTTTGGTCCAAGCCAAGGATCTATTAAAAATTTAATGTTATTATATTCAACAATTATTGTCGCATTTCTTATTTGAGTAATTTCCATTTTGATTACCTCCTTAACAAAGTTCTTTAATTTTAAACACATATTTTCTTTTTATCAAGAATGTACTTTTTTGTATAATACTTACTTTTTTATATAATAGTATATATAAGGTAACTTAAGGAGTTTTTATGGTAAAGGATACAAAAAAAGGATATCAATGCCCATTAGAAGCTACAATGAATATTATTGGCGGGAAATACAAAGGAATAATTATAGGACATTTAATTAATAAAACTCTAAGATATAACGAGTTACAAAAATTAATTCCACAAGCAACTCCTAAAATGCTTATACAACAACTAAAAGAATTAGAAGCTGATGGAATAATTAATAGAAAACTTTACCCAGTAGTTCCTCCTAAAACCGAATACTCATTATCAAAAAGGGGTGAAACCTTGATTCCTATTATTACAGAATTAAACATATGGGGGATTAACTATTTAAAAGAAGAAAATATTCCATGTAAATATCTTGAAAAAACCAATAAAAAAAATAATGACTAAATTATAGGTTAATTACCTATTTATCTCTAAGATTCAGGTTCTTTAAGAACTTCTTCCCAATGTTTCATGCTGTCCATTATCGGATTAGCTTCTGCATAAGCTTCCTCTCTTGGTTTCAAACCTTTTGCAACCATCATGCCAGCCTTTGCGTTTACTGCCATACCTACAAGTTCTGGCATGTTCATAACAGGAGCTTTTTCGGTAATTAAATTATCGTGGTATCTATCATTATAATCTTCTGAAACTCTTGCTTTCCAAGTATCTGAACTATTATCTCTAGGGTTATATGTCTTATCAATAGCCAACCAATCAGAG
Organism: uncultured bacterium; assembly: GCA_949294335.1. Lineage (GTDB taxonomy): Bacteria > Cyanobacteriota > Vampirovibrionia > Gastranaerophilales > Gastranaerophilaceae > UMGS1585. The sequence continues at coordinate 18,100 of CASFGO010000030.1, forward strand.
AAAGTAACTTGAATATTTTGAGTTCCACGCATTAATTCAGCATACTTTGCTTTTAATCTTTTTCTTGGATTATTTTGAATATCAGATATCATTCTATCTTTTTCATCAGCTTTTTTAGGATCTGGGTTTAGGTATCCACCTAAATATGCAGGCATCCAACCATATCCACCACCATTTGAATCATATATCCATCCCTGATTTAGATATTTAAATGTTGGCATATTATCATGAGAACCTATCAAGCTCCAATCAGGTTTTTGGACTGATTGTTCCCAAATCTCTTTTCCTTCAGCATTTTTCTTGATTTCACCTGTTTTTTTATCTCTAACAGGAGCCCAATCAAAACATAATTCTTGAGTTCTTCCTCCTGTTGGTAATATTATTCCAGGAAGTTGCTCTTCACGTTCAAATACTTGCTTGAATGCATCAGTTTGTTCACCTAAATTTTCCCAAACAACTTCTTTGGGATTTATACCATTTTCTTTTAATGCAGGAATAACAATATTATGTAAAACTTTCAAATAATTTCCATCAGAATCTACCTCAGGCTTAGATGATAAATTCCCACCGTTTAATTTACCCCTATCTGCGATAGAATAACTTTGCCCGTTATCTACGGCTGTAATCATATGTACAGTATCAGCTTTGTATACATATGGATCAACAAGTCCCATAACATTGTCTACACGAACATTTTCAACATTTTCTGTTGCTTTTAATACTTTATTATATAAAAGCTTGCCTGATTCACCTAAAGAACCATCCTCATTAAATAATTTGTCAGGATCAGGAAGCGGATTACCCCAAATTTGAGGAGAATTACAAGGACCGCCAAATTCGGCACCTATTTTCCAACCAGACTTAAAAGCATCTTCATGAGCCCATTCGTCGGCATAAGAAAATCCTACTAATAAATCTCCAATATATTTTATACCATCTTTTTCTCTTTCAGCTTTGTCTGCTTTTTCTTGCTTATCAATTAAAAATTGAGTAAACATATACTCATTAATATCATCTTTTGAACGTTGTTTAATCAATTCATATCTATCATTTGCTTTTACATTATTTTTTTTCTGAGTTATCAAATGTTTATCTATTGGATTATCCCAATTGTGAAAATTATCTGTACCATGGATATCAGATAAAACATGGAATATAGCATACTTTTCTATCCAATTTTTATTGTTTTCTTTAAAATTATCAAATTCTTTGTTTAATTTTTGAGCATTAATATCACCTTTAGCTAATTTTGACTCATAATTTTCATAAGCTTTATGAGTTAAGATTCTTGAAACCTCTTTTGCTTCGTCAAAATCAGACATTTCATAAGATTTGCCAGATTTTTTAGGTTTAATATTAATCTCATCAATATCTTTTTTAGATAAAATATTTGCATATTTATCTGTAGTCATTTCACCATAATCAAGGAATAAAGGATTTTTAGCATAAATAGATGCACGGTATGGGGAATTATCGCCTTTGCAAAGCTCACCATTTGGACCTAATTGAATACAATTAAATCCATGCATTTTAGCAGTTTTATTAAAATCTCTTTGTCTATATGGAGTTCCAATATAATGATTTCTTATTAATGGAGCATTATTGTGTGTATTTTTAGCACCATCTTTTGAATCAGGATAAACAGAACCATGAATAATTAAAGCACGATTTTTAATCCCTAAATAATTAAAAGCCTTGTTCATATCAGCTTCCATTTTAGGTTTTTCATCTTCTTTAAGCTTGCGCTTAAAGTTTAGATTAGAAGAACACACACGGTTACTATAGTTAAAAATTCCTAATTCCATACTAATATAATGACAAAATGTATTTTTTTTTGCTACTATATGAAGAATTATTTACAATAAGAATCATTTGAAAATCTTTTACATTTTCTCAATTTTGATATAAAATAAAGTAAAGTTAACGGGAAGTAATTATAAGGAGAGATTTGAATATGGAACGTCAAAGACCTAAAGAACAGGATATGATAGAACGCAGAAAGAATTTTGATGCAGTAGAAGAGAATTTAACACCAGAACAAGCAAAACTAGAAGCATCAAGATGTTTGAATTGTAAAAACCCAAGATGCGTACAAGGTTGCCCTGTAAATATTCAAATCCCACAATTCATACAAGCAATCAAAGAAGATAACTTAGACAAAGCAGGCGAAATCATCCGTCAGACAAGTATGTTACCATCAGTTTGTGGTAGAGTTTGTCCTCAAGAAAGACAATGCGAAGGCAAATGCGTTTTAGGCATTAAAGGCGAAGCAGTTGCAATAGGAGCTTTAGAAAGATACGTTGGTGATAACACAAGACCGGAAAAAGCAGAAATTACACCTTCAGGCAAAAAAGTTGCCGTAATCGGTTCAGGTTGTGCAGGTATAACAGCTGCAGCTGACCTTAGAAAAGCAGGACACGAAGTTGTTGTATTTGAAGCATTACACAAATTCGGTGGCGTTTTAAGATATGGTATCCCACCATTCAGATTACCAAGAGTTGTTTTAGATAGAGAAATTGATTCTCTAAAAGAAATGGGTGTTGAATTCAAGAAAAATGTTATCGTTGGTAAGTCTATTACTATCAAACAATTAGAAGAAGACGGCTTTGATGCAATATTTATTTGCTCAGGTGCAGGTCTTCCTAAGATGATGAATATTCCAGGAGAAAACTTAAATGGTGTATTCTCAGCAAACGAATTCTTAACTCGTGTAAACTTAATGCAAGCTAACGATGAAAACACTCCAACTCCATTAAAAGTTGGTAAAAAAGTTGCTGTAATCGGTGGCGGAAACGTTGCAATGGATGCTGCAAGAACAGCCGTTAGAGTAGGATTTGAAGAAGTTTACATTGTATATAGACGTACAGAAAAAGAACTTCCTGCAAGATTAGAAGAAATCAGACACGCAAAAGAAGAAGGCGTAATCTTCAAATTCTTACACGCACCTTCTGAAATCCTTGATAATGAAGGATATGTTGCAGGCATGAAATTTGAGATAATGGAATTAGGCGAACCTGATGAATCAGGCAGATGCAAACCTGTTGGAACTGGCAAGTTTGAAACATTAGATGTTGATTCAGTAATCGTAGCTTTAGGTACAGGCCCTAACCCTATTATTCAAAAATCATCAGAAGCTGATGGAATTAATTTTGAAACAGATAGACGTGGATATTTCACAGTTGATGAAGAAACAAGAGAAACATCTATTCCTAAGATTTACGCAGGTGGTGACGTTGCTCCAGTTGGAACATCAAACGCAATTAACGCAATGGGCGCAGGTAAAAAAGCAGCAAAGGCTATTAATGAATATCTTGCAACAAAATAATAATAAAAAATTATTTATAACATTTCTTATACAGGCATTATTTTTAATGCCTGTATTTGGTATAGACCTAGATTACACAGTAGATGATGCGATAAGAAAAAATTATAATGTTAATCAGATTAACAACATAGGCGGAAATAATTCTAATAAGAATGTTTCAAAGCCAACCAAAACAACACAACAACCTGTTCAAAAAACAACAGTATCTGAACCTTTACCAAAACTCCCTGCATTACCTAAAAATGCTAGTGGCTCATCTAGTTCTAATACAAGTACAATTAAATCACAACCGATAAAAACATATACTCAAAAACCAATAAAGAAAACGATTACAAAAACTAATAAAAAAGTTTTGCAACTAAGAAAAGGAATGGTTTTTGATATAGTAAATATTAATGCAATATCAGATAAACAAAGAGTTGGAACAAGTATTGTATTCAAATCAACAAAACCAATAAAAACAGCATATTATACAATCCCAGAAGGGACAAAATTTGTCGGAGAAATTGTAGAATCACATACACCTCAGATTTCAGGAAACGGTGGATTAGTAAACTTATCAGTATGTTCAATTATATTTGGTGGAACATATCAACATATTGATACAAGAGTTATAAGAGTTGGAGGCAAAAAAGTTTTCTTTGAAGATATAAAAGGAAAACGTTCTTATTGGAAAAATACGGTTAATAAAGGGAAATGGGGGCGTAATACATTCCATAAGATGAACAAATTATCAGCAAATTTAGTTCAAGATAAAACAACTGTTATCCTTGCTCCATTCACTTTTGTATATGGATTAACCTTAGGAACAATCAGTACAGTTGCATCACCTGTTGTATCTATATTCTGCAAAGGTGGTTCTGTATATATTCCTGCTAATACTTCATTTCGAATAAAATTCGAAAAAGATGTAAAACTTTATTATTAAATTAATGACTATATTTATTATTTAATATAATATTAAGTATAAATTACTAAAACAAGGAACTAAAAATGCAAGACAAAATTAAACTTAATATTTTAGGTATTAAGATAAATATTAACAATCCATTATTAATAAAAAATAATTATATTATTTTAAATAAAAATGGGAAATCAAAAAAAATTTACAAAGTCAAAGGGCTTAAAATTAAGTTTTATGGTTCCAATAACAGAATTGAATTTTTTGACAAAATTCCTAAAATGAAAAATGTAAAAATTGATTGTGGCTCTAATTCCACAATATCAATTAAGAAAACTGATTATAGAATAAAAAATTTATATATTAATGCAAGAGCAAAAAATGTTCAAGTTAATATAGATGAAGATTTTTCAATAGAATCAGGTAAATTTGATTTTCACGGAGAACCAAATATCAGTATTAATATAGGTAAAGATTGTCAATTTGGCTCAAATATTCAGTTAGACCCTGCCGATGGACATACAATATATGATGAATATTCAAAAAATATGTTAAATTCTCCTAAAGACATTAATATTAATTCTCATGTATGGTTATGTGAAAATGTATCTATCTTAAAAGGAACAATAATTCCTGATAACTGTATTGTTGCAAAAGGCAGTATAGCAACTAGAAAATTTTCTGAAACAAACAAAGTTATTGCAGGTATACCTGCTAAAATAGTTGAAACAGAAAAATATAATTCAATTAACTGGTCAAGAGAAACAAATAAAAACTATCAACAACCCTAAACAAAAAAATTCCGTTTGTATTGAGTTTTAAAGAATTTTCTTAAGATATGAGCTGTTTCTCTAAAAATGACACCTAGATATGGGATAATACATAATCTTGTCCATATACAACCTGCATCTTCATTTATTGCTTGCTCAATAAATTCTTCTAATGACATTGTAAAATCATGTCCCCAGAAATAGGCATTTTTAAGCTGTTTAAAGTTAATCAAATTATACATAAATATAGAATATATAGAATCATACATATATTGTTTAAAGAAATGATTAAAAGCGATTATTTCAGAATAACTAGGACTAACATCATGCCTGCCAACGTATGTTCTATATCTTAATAATTTTTTGCTTCTGAAAATTATTGCGCCATCATCTTCTTGCATTGTATTTGCAGCAAAAGGCTTATCTCCAATACCACCAAACTGTCCATAATATGCCATATCAAATATATGTTCTCTTAAATTTTGTGTTTTATATATTGTTGGAGAAAAAGCGAAACGTTGCATACGATATAAATAATTAGCAAAAGTTTTCTTATCAGGACAGTAGTCAAATCTTTTTGATGCATCTTGCCAGTTATCATTTGTAGGATTTGACCAACCTTGATAATGAGTAGAAACAATAGATGTGTTAGGAAATTTGTTTATTGCAGAGATTGCATATTCTAAATAACTTGGATGCAAAACATCTTCTGAATGGAACATCAAAACGTATTCTGTTTGAGTAAGCTCGATAGCTTTTTTAAAAGCTTCAACTTTGTTTTCAGTATCTCCATGCCAGTAATATTTAATATTAGGATGTTCTTTAGACATTTGATAAACCAAATCCCCTGTACCATCAGAACTAGCAATATCAATTACAGTTATTGAAATATCACCAATTGTTTGATTAAGAATACTTGTGATAGATTCTTTTAAGAAATCTTTTTTATTACTCGTCAAAATAAATGCTTCAATATTTTCTTTTGTATACAACTTACTCATAAAAACCTCGCTTGTGTTTTATTATACCATCAAAATTTGTGATATAATTAATTTTGATTTTAGAGGCTAGTTATGGATTTATTACTTGAGAATTTAAAACAAAATTTTCATGCTATAGGATTAAAGGCAGAATTTGAGTCAGAAGGTGCGACTTATGAGGAAGTTTTAGCCCTAAAAAAACTATCTGATTTACCATTATCTTTAAAAATAGGTGGTTGTGGAGCTTTAAGAGATATTCAAGAAGCAAAAAAAATTGGAGTATCATCAATTGTAGCCCCAATGATAGAATCTAAGTATGCATTAAATAAATTTGTCGAAACTGTCAGAAAAGTTTATTCAGAAGATGAAAAAATAAATTTATATATAAATATAGAAACAATTACAGGGTTCAATGCAATAGATGAAATAATTAATGATAGTGATTTTGCTTATATAAAAGGGATTGTGCTTGGTAGAAATGATTTAGCGGAATCTATGGGAATAGATGATGTTGAAGATAATAGAATTTTTGAAATTGCAGAAGAAATTTCAAAAAAGATTAAAGATAAGGAGTTTGTTATTGGAGGGAAAATAACAGAAAAATCATTACCATTTATAAATAAATTACCTGTAACGAAATTTGAAACCAGAAAAATAATTCTCGATAAAGATGCAGATATTGAAAGTATTAATAAATCAATAGAATTTGAAATTTTATGGATAAAAAATAAAAATATAAAATCGATAGAAGATTATAAACGTTTAGAAAATTTAGAAAAAAGAGGTGGAGCAATAAGTGCTTAATAATTTTATATTTGATTTAGACGGAACAATAATTAATTCTTCAAAGGAGGTAATGATTTGCTTTGAGAAAGCATTTGCAAAAGCGAATTATCCAATTGATAAATCACGTTTAACACATAATATAATTGGTCCTCCACTACCTGAAATAGTTAAACTTATAGCTCCTGAGATAGATAAAATTAATTTAGATAAAGTTGTAAACAATTTTCATCAAATATATGATTACGATGAAAATGATATCAGCGAGATTTATGCAGGAATGTATGAATTCTTGTGTTCTCTAAAACAATCAGGCAAACGAATATTTATGGCGACATATAAGCCGGATTTTCCGACACAAAGAATAATAAAACAATTTAAATTAAATATGTTTGATGAGGTTTATACAATAGATAAATTTGGAGAAAATATAACAAAAGCCCAAATGATAAATATGATAATAGATAAGTATGATTTAAAAAAAGAAGAAACTGTAATGATAGGTGATGCTGCATCAGATGTCATCTCTGCAAGAGAAGCAGGAGTAAGAGGGATTGGTGTTTTATGGGGTTATGGAGAAGACAAGACCAATTTGATAAACAATTCTGATACAGTCGTAAAAACAATAAATGAGCTAGAAGAAAATATTTGTAAACTGATTAATATATAAAATTCCAACCAAATACTAATAATAAATTTATGATATATTAAATTGTATTTTAATAAATTCCATGATAATATTTATCATATAAATTTTAATCAGGAGTAAGTTTTGGAATACAAATTAATAAACATGAAAGTCTTTGGCGATGAGAGAGGGAAATTAGTTTCACTAGAAGGTGGAATGAATATACCTTTTGATATCAAACGTGTTTATTATATTTTCGATACTTTACCTGATCAAGAACGTGGCAAACACGCACACAAAGAATTGGAACAAATAATTGTTGCGATGGACGGAGCATGTCAATTTGTATTAGATGATGGCAATACAAGAGAAGAAGTTTGGTTGAACCGTCCTGACATTGGGTTATATATCGGGAAAAATATGTGGCGAGAAATGCAACATTTTTCTTACGGTTGCAAATTAATGGTATTAGCAAGCACACATTATGATGAAAAAGAATATATCAGGGATTATGATGAATTCTTGAAAGAAGTTAAGGGTAAAAAGTGATACATCAATTATCAGACGTACAAAGTAACAATATAGGAGATGGAACAAATATTTGGCAATATTGTGTAGTATTACCTAATGCAAAAATAGGTAAAAATTGTAATATCTGTTCTCATTGTTTTATAGAAAATGATGTTGTAATTGGTGATAATGTTACTATAAAAAACGGTGTTTATTTATATGATGGAATAACCATAGAAGATGATGTATTTGTAGGACCAAATGCAACATTCTGTAATGATAGATACCCAAAATCAAAAAACAAAGATTTCAAACTTGAACCAATTTTAATAAAAAAAGGTGCAAGTATAGGGGCAAACGCAACAATACTACCAGGAGTAACAATCGGAGAGAATTCTCTTATTGCTGCTGGAGTTGTTGTGACTAAAAATGTGGGAAATAATACAAAATTTATAAAGGAGAAATAAAAATGACAAACCTATGTGATATGAAAAATTGTACAGGCTGTTCATCTTGTTTTTCGATTTGTCCCAATAATGCAATCTCTATGCAAAAAAATGAAGAAGGGTTTTTGTACCCAATCATAGATAAAGAAAAATGTACAAATTGTGGATTGTGTCAAAAAGTTTGTCCAGAATTACAAGTTAATTTTAATAAAGAAAAACAACAATATTATATTGGTTTTAACAGTGATATAAAAGATTGTTATGAATCTTCATCTGGAGGGATGTTTTCATTACTTGCAAGAAAAATTTTAAAACAAAATGGATATGTAGCAGGTGCAATGTTTGATGAAAATGCTATATTAAAACATGTTTTAATTGATAATGAAAAAGATTTGGCTAAATTAAAAGGTTCAAAATATTTACAAAGTGATATTAATGATGTATACAAGCAAGTACAAGAGAAATTAAAAGAAAATAATTATGTATTATTTTGTGGAACCCCATGTCAGTGTGCTGGCTTGAAAAACTTTTTACAAAAAGATTATGAAAAATTATATCTAGTTGATTTTGTATGTCACGGAGTACCTGCTCAAGAAACTTTTAATGAATATTTAAGAGAAAAATTTGGAGAAAATAAAAAATATTCATATATAAATTTCAGAGATAAAAGTAATAGTTATTATTTCCCTAAATTAATAATAAAAGATGAAAATGGAATAGATATATTAGAAGAAGGCTTTGATAAAGAATATTTATTAGGTTTCAGTGAAAATTTATACCTAAGGAAAAGTTGTAGCTATTGTAAATATGCACAAATAAAAAGAGTTTCAGATATAACATTAGCTGATTTTTGGAATGTGAAAAACTATATGCCAAATTTTGATTATGAAAAAGGATTTTCATCATTTATTATAAATACTCCGAAAGGTAACGATTTAATAAAGAATTTAAAAGATAAAATTAGTTGTATGCAAGAAGTAAAACTAAATATAATTAATCAACCTTACTTAAAAGCACCTTTAAAAACACATAAAAATAGAGAATTATTTTTTAGTTTAAAAAATATGAGTTTTTCTAAAAAAATAGAAACTTGTTTAGGAACAAAAAATGTAGGAATAATTAATTTCCAAGATGAAAATTCAAATTATGGAGCATTATTTGTAGCTTATTCTATGAAAAAAGTAATAGAAAAATTAGGATACAATGCATTCAATATTAATTTTATTAGATCATCTCAAATAGAAACAAATAAACACTTTGATGATTTCCGTAAAAAATATTTAAATCTAACAACACCTTGTTATAATATTCAGGATTTAAAGAATATTCAAAAAGATTTTAAATTATTTGTCACAGGTGGAGATCAAGTATTTAATGGCTTTAGTTCTATTTATAGTTTAGGTTGGGTTGAAGGGAATAAAAAAATATTATCCTATGCTGCAAGCTTAGGAGCACATAATCTTTCATATTTTATAAAAAATAAATCATTAATAACAAAATTATTATCAAGATTCGACAATATTGCAGTAAGAGAAGATTCTGCAGAATCAATTTTAAGTAATATAGGAATAGCTTCAGAATCTGTAATTGATTCAGTATTATTATTAAACGAAGAAGAATATAATAAAATTATTTCAGAAGATACTAATGTAAAACCAATTAATAAAAAATATATTGCATGTGCTTTATGGGATTTTGATGAATTCAAAAAAACAGATTTCTATGAAAAAATGCATAATGAATATACATTTATTAATGTCTTTAAAAATGAAAACAATGAAATGAATTCATTTGGTCAATTTTTAAATTTAATCAAAAATGCAGATTACGTAATAGGTAATTCATACCACGGAATAGTTTTTTCAATAATTTTCCAAAAGAAATTTCTAGCAATACGATTAAATGACATGAGAGATGATAGGTTAATAACATTATTTTCAAAATTAAAAATTAATAAAAATAGATTATTATATAGTATTAACGAAATAAATAAAGAGCTTTTAGATGAATTTATCAATTACAATTTAGTAAAAGAAAATATTTTATTAGAACAGGAACATTCATATAAGTATTTAAAAGAATCTTTAGAATCACCTTCTAAATATAAATATTCTTGTTTAGATACTAAAACAAAAATAAGATTTTTAAATTTATTTACTCTTTTTGAAATAATAGAAACATTTGATAAAACAAAATGTTATTTCTTAAAGAAGATACCTTTATTAACAATAAAAAAAGGTCAAATTTACTTGTTTGGATTTATTCCATTATTGAATATACAAACTAAATAATAAAAATTATTACAAGGGAATAATATGAAAAGTTTATACAATATATTACAAAAATTATTTACATTTAAAATTTCTTTATTTTCACAAATAATAAATTTAAAAAATAATAATACAAATTCAAAACCAAAAATAAATAAAGAGTTTATTAATGAAATTATTTTAAAATATAATGAATTCCAATTAAAAAAAGAAAATATTGATACACTTATATTAGGAAGTTCTCATGGTGCAGCAGGTTTTATTTCCAATCAATATTCTGCAAATTCTTTTAATTTAGCTAGTGCATCACAAGATTTATATTATTCTTATCATTTATTAAAATATTGTAAGAACGAATTAAAAAATTTAAAAAATATCTATTTGTTTTTTTCAGTATTTTCTTTTGGTTTTGATTTACAAAAAACAATAGAAAAACAACGATGTGCTTTTTTTAAGTATTTATTTAATATTCCGTATAAATATGACGCAGATATTGAATTAGAAGTTTATTACAAGCAAATAAAAAAATATTATAAAAACTTCAAAAAATATATTTCATCAAATGGCTATATTGAACAACAAATTTTTTTCCCTTCGGATTATCCCATAAATGAAAGAGCTAAAACTCATTTACGAGAAAATCAAAGAGAAAATGATCAAATGGATTATTTAAGAAAAATCATTGAAACATGTAAACAAGATAATATTAATTTAAAAATAATTATTCCACCTCTACGAAATGATTTTTATAATTTGTTACCAGATGAAAATATTTTATTTGCCAAACTATATCAACAAGATAATTTACCAGAAATTTTTAGTTTTTGGAAAAATGAAATTTTTAAGGATTCAGATTTCGGAGATTTTGATCATTTAAATTATTCAGGAGCAAGGAAATTAACTAGTTTAATAAAAGATAAAGTGGGATTAAATGAATGATTAAATTTTTAGATTTAGAAAAAATAAATAACCGTTTTAGAGATGAGATTGATTCAAGGATTAAAACAATTCTTGATAAAGGTTGGTATTTGCAAGGGGAAGAAAATGAAATCTTTACTAAAAACTTTGCTCAATACTGTGGGACAAAACATTGTATTGGAGTAGCAAACGGACTTGATGCACTTAATCTTATTATAAAAGCTATGGGATTTACTGCAGGAGATGAAATCATTGTTCCTGCAAATACATATATTGCATCTATTCTTGCAATTACTCAAAATGGGTGTACTCCCGTTCTTGTTGAACCTGATATCAATACATATAATATCAATCCAGATTTAATCGAAGAAAAAATTACATCAAGAACTAAAGCAATAATGGTTGTACATCTTTATGGACAAGCTGTACAAATGGAAAAAATATGGGACCTTGCTAAAAAATATAATCTTAAAGTTATTGAAGATTCTGCCCAAGCTCATGGTGCTGGAATAAATGTTGAAGGGGAAATAAAAAGAGTTGGCAACCTATCTGATGCATCAGGTTTTTCTTTCTATCCAGGGAAAAATCTAGGTTGTATGGGAGATGGAGGAGCAGTTACAACCAATGATGATGAATTAGCTCAAAAAATCAAAGCTATAGCGAACTATGGTAGTGATAGAAAATATCATCATATATATAAAGGAGTAAACTCTCGTCTTGATGAAATTCAAGCTGCTGTATTAGATGTAAAATTAAAATATTTAGATAAAGATAACCAAAGACGTAGAGAAATTTCTAAATATTATCGAGAAAATATCAAGAACAAAAAAATAATCTTACCTGAAACATACAACGAACATTCTCATGTTTGGCATGTTTTTGTTGTAAGGACAAAAGAAAGAGATAAATTCCAACAATATCTATCTGATAATGGAATCCAAACTATTATCCATTATCCAACACCACCACACAAACAAGAATGTTATAAAGAATGGAATAATTTGTCTTTCCCAATAACAGAAGAAATACACAAAACTATAATTAGTCTACCAATCTCTCCTGTTATGACTGATGAAGAAGTTAAAAAAATTGTTGAAGTAGTTAATAAATATTAAGGATAGTAAGATGTTTGGTTTATTAAAACAATTATTTAAAGATAATTCTAATAAAAAAATTACTGTATTAGATAAAAAAACAACATTATATGAAATATTAAATTCAAATAAAAGTTTTGGAAGATTCGGTGATGGAGAATTCCAATTAGCATTAGGTAAAGGAATTCCATTTCAAGAAAAAAATAAAAAATTATCAAAAAAATTAAAAAAATTATTAAAAACAAATGATAAAAATTTTATGATAGGTTTTAATTATAGATACATTTATCCTAAAAAAACAGAATCAAAGATTGTAGCAAAATTCATTGAAAATTTTATTGCAAAGAAATTACCAAAATTTTTAAAATTATGTTCTAAAAGTGTAACATATTATGATGCATCTGTATTCCTTACTTATATATTAGAACATGATAATTGCCAAAAATATTTTGATGAGATGAAAAAATTATGGGAAAACAAAGATATCGTAATAGTTTCTGGAGAAACAGTATTCGATAAAATAGAAAACAATATATTTAATTGTGCAAAATCTATTGAATATATTAAAGCTCCAAGTGTAAATGCTTTTAATAAATATGATGAAATAATATCAGAAGTAGAGAAACAAGATAAATCAAAGTTAATTTTGCTCATTTTAGGACCAACAGCAACCGTTATGGCTTATGATTTATATTTAAAAGGATACAGAGCTATAGATGTTGGTCATATTGCAAAAGATTATGATTTTTATATAAAAAAAATAGAATTAAATGATAATAATATAACTGATTTTCATGGTATAGATTGATATGAAGAAAAAAACTATATTTAATAATAAAAAATTTGATTTAATATGTAGTATTGGAGAAGATTGTGCTTGTTCGATGTATCTTAATAAATTTAAGTTACGAAATGCATCTTATCCTTTTGATTGGTTAACAAAATCTAATTTTGATACAAGAATTAATCTTATACTTAATGACTTCAAAGATTTTTGTAATAAAGAGGATTTTCAAAAGTTAGAAAAACCTAAAAATACTATAGTCGATTTAAAATATGATTATTATGAAAATAAACAAACAGATTTTTACTTTTATCATGATTTTGATGCTAATTTAGATTTTAATGATGCGTATGAAATAGTTAAAAAAAGATATGAAAGACGTATTAATAGATTCTATAAACATATTCAAAAATCTAAAAATATACTATTTGTTTTTTGGGGGCGTACAGATTTTGTCGATATCGAAAAATTAAAAGAATATCATCAACTATTAGACAATAAATTTAAAAATAAAAATATTTATTTGTTAATTCTTGAAAATACAAAAAATCAAAACAATTTTATTTATGACAATATATCTGAGAATATTTTAAAAATAAAATATGATATGACATCTTATGATTTAAGTAAACCACAAAATGCTTGTGTAGGAAATGTTTCATTAAACGACAAAATATTTAAAAAATTAAAATTAAAAAAATCAATGTCTACATATATAAAAAATATTTTTTTCCATATTTTTATAAAAATCCCATCTATGTTTATACCAATAAAACAAACTCGAAGAAATTTTAAAGAAAAGATGAAATTATTGATATTTAAAGAAGATTGATTATGAACAAAGAAGAGAAAATTATACAAAAACAACAAATTCATTTTGAAAATTTGTTAGAACAAATAAATAAAACAAAAAATATTGAAGAAAAAATAGACCTAGCGATTATTGCATCTGACTATGCAACATATAATAATACCGGGTATTATTATTCAACCAAACTTGAAAAAATATTTGTTGATTATGCTAAATCTATCAAAATTGAATTAGAAAATGATTATAAACCAAATACTTTTTTACATGTTCTAACAACTGCTTTTACTGGTGGAGGACATACAAGAGTTGTTGAAAAATGGATTGAACAATCGCCTAAAAATCAAATCCACTCTGTTATATGTATTAATCAAGAAAATTTTGAAATTCCTAAAAAATTAAATAATGCTATTAAAGAAAAAAATGGTGAATTAATCTTATTAAATAATGATAATTTAAAAGATAGAGCCATAGAATTAAGAAAAATAGCAAGTGAATATGAATATATTATTCTTCATACTCACATGGAAGATCCAACTTCACTTGTTGCATTTGGAACAGAAGATTTTAAACGACCTGTTATATTCTATAACCATGCAGATCACATGTTTTGGCTTGGTAAAAGTATTACAGATAAATTAGCTACATTGAGAGAATATGCAGATACTATAACAATACCTAAAAGAAATATAACAGATTCTTTTATGCTTGGTGTTCCAATTGAAGCAAAAGATAGACAAATTATTGATAAAAAAATTGCAAAAGAAAAACTCAATCTTGATGTAAATAAAAAACTTATTGTATCTGCTGGAGGTTCTCATAAATACACTCCAATGTGTGGAAAATCTTTTGTTGATTATTTATTAAACATAATAAAAGAAAACAATAACATTAAAATTATTATAATAGGACCAAGTCCAAAAGAAAAACTTTGGGAAAATGCTTATAAAAAATCTAATGGGGTAATTAAAACTATTGGACAAGTAGATTATAATAATGGCTATTTTGATTATATAAATGCTGCTGATTTAGTCATAGACTCTTGGCCTATGAGTGGTGGAACTGTGATGATTGATGCAATATCTTGTAATACTCCTGTTCTTGCTCTAAAAAATCCAATAGGACAATTTGATTATTTAGCTAAATCACAAGCATATTGCAAAACAGAAAATGAATTATACAAAAAAACAAAACTCATATTAAATAATGAAGATTTTAAAAACAATTTAGTTAATGAGGTCAAAAAAAATCTTGAGCAAGATCATTCTGTAGAAAATTGGGGTAAAAAACTTGAAAAACTAATCGAAACTACTCCAAAAACTCATACAGTAAAAGATATTTCTAACGAAATTGAAAATAAAGAAATAGACAATGCTGCTATTTGTTTGAATTATATTTACAATAAAAATTTCCTTAAAAAACACTATAATAAAAAATTTATTTATAAAATATTTTATCTATTTTCAAAATATATTCTAAAAAATGAAAAAAAAGCATATGAATATTTAAAAAAATATTGTAAATACATATAATTTATATTTATGATAGAATAAAGCAGTCTAGTAAATTTATTTTTGGTTAGTTCTATTGGAAAAAATAAATATGAAAAATCTTACAGTTATCATTCCTACATTATTAAAAGATGAAAGTTTATTGAATGAATTAATTGATTCGTTAGTTTCTGATGATTCTGTTCAGGAAATTCTTATTATAAATAATAATTCAGAAAAAGAATTCTATTATGAAAACCACAAAGTAAGAATAATTTCCAAAGGACAAAACCTTTTTGTTAATCCTAGTTGGAATTTAGGCGTTAAAGAAGCAAAAAATGATTATATTGCACTTATTAATGATGATATAAAAATTCCTAATAATCTATGTTCATCAATTTTAAATTTATTTGATGATAATGTAGGTATTGTAGGAGCAGATAAAGATTACGTGATTGATACTAGAAATAAAAATAATGAAATAATTATAGATATATCTACTGTTAATCTTCAATTATCAGATAATATTGTTTTTAAACCAGTTAAATATAGACCTCATAATTTTGGAATAATAATGTTTTTCAAAAAAGATGTTTATAAAGAAATACCAGAAGATATAAAAATATTTTATGGAGATGATTGGATTATTCATTTTGCAGAGAAAATGGGTAAAACAAATTATGTTTTTTCTAACCAAACTATTTATCATCTTGGATCATTATCTTCAAGAAAGTTTGCAGATTTAGCAAAAAAAGAAAATCGTATTTATAAAAAATTTATTTTCCCAATGATAAAAAGAATATTTAATTTTTATGAAACTGATACTCACAAAAATTGTTATATTTTAGGGATTAATTTATCATTAAGAAAAAAATAATTAAAAAGAAAGATTTATATGTATATTACTATAATAGGAACAGGATATGTAGGTTTGGTTGCAGGCGCTTGCTTTGCTGATATGGGTAACAATGTTATCTGTATAGATAACAATCTTGAAAAAATTGAACAACTCAAAAAAGGGATAATCCCTATATACGAACCGGGGCTTGAAGAACTTGTTAAATCTAATGTTCTTGAAAATAGACTTGTTTTCTCATCTGATTTAGATTCAGCAGTCAAAAAATCTCAAGTTTGTTTCATCGCTGTTGGAACTCCTCAAGGAGAAGATGGTTCTGCTGATTTGAAATATGTATTCAATGTTGCTGAATCAATCGCAAAATCAATGAATGAATACAAAGTTATTGTTGATAAATCAACTGTTCCTGTTGGAACTGCTGAAAAAGTTGCAAGTATTATCAAACAAAACTCCATTTACCCCTTTGATGTTGTATCAAATCCAGAGTTCCTAAAACAAGGTAATGCTGTTGATGATTTCCTTCACCCTGACAGAGTTATTATTGGTTCTGATTCAGATAGAGCAACTCAAATTATGCAAGATATTTATTCTCCGTTCTTTAGAACAGGTAATCGTGTAATTGTAATGGACGTAAAATCTGCTGAAATGACTAAATATGCTGCAAATTCTTTCCTTGCAACAAAAATTTCATTTATGAACGAAATCGCAAACCTTTGCGAAAAAGTTGGTGCTGATGCTGAAATGGTGAGAGTTGGAATGTCTACTGATTCTCGTATCGGAAACAAATTCTTGTTCCCTGGACTCGGTTATGGTGGAAGTTGTTTCCCTAAAGATGTTAAAGCTCTTATCAAAACAGGATTAGAAAATAATTGTGAAATGAGTATAATCTCATCTGCTGATAAAGTTAACAAAGAACAAAGAAATATTTTTATCGAAAAAATTATAACTCGTTTTGGACAAAATCTACAAGACAAAACTTTTGGTGTTTGGGGGCTTGCATTCAAACCTAAAACTAACGATATGAGAGAAGCTCCTGCAATAACAATAATAAATGCTTTGTTAGAAAAAGGAGCAAAAGTAAAAGCATTTGATCCTAAGGCTATGGAAACTGCTAAATTCTATTTTGAAGATAAAATAACATACACAAAAACAGCTTACGAAACATTAGAAGGTGCTGATTGTATGTTATTACTAACAGAGTGGAATGAATTTAGAAGACCTGATTTTGAAAAAGTTAAGTCATTATTAAAAAATCCTGTTATCTTTGACGGACGCAATCAATATGATGAAAAAAGGCTTAAAGATAAAGGTTTCGAATATTATCAGATAGGAAAAAAATAAATGGATAAGAAAGTTTTATTAACAGGTGTTACAGGTTTAATTGG
Organism: uncultured bacterium; assembly: GCA_949294335.1. Lineage (GTDB taxonomy): Bacteria > Cyanobacteriota > Vampirovibrionia > Gastranaerophilales > Gastranaerophilaceae > UMGS1585. Next base: position 36,048 of record CASFGO010000030.1, read on the forward strand.
TAAAGAAATTATTGAACCATTAAAAAATCTAGGATATGAAATATCTGCATTGACTATTGATGAAAACAATCCTGATAATGGTGTTAATTGGATTAAGTGTAACTTATTCAATGAAGAATCAGTAAAAAATGCTTTTGAAGCTGTTAAACCAACCCACTTAATGAACTTTGCATGGGCTACAACAGGTGATTATTTATCTTCTGATATAAATTTAGAATTTGTGAAAGCAGGGATTAATTTATTAAAATATTTCAAACAAAACGGTGGTAAACGTGCAGTTTATGTCGGGACATGTTTTGAATATAAATTCAAAGATGAACCATTAAAAGAATATGATGCAGTTAATCCTCAAACATTATACGCAACAAGCAAAAATGCCCTAAGAGAAATTGCAGAATCATTTTGTAAAACAAATGGAATATCTTTTGGATATGGAAGAATTTTTTATGTGTATGGTCACGGAGAAAACGAAAAACGACTTACTGCGCATTTAATAAAGACTTTGCAAGAAAATAAAGAAGTAATAATCAATTGTGGAAGATTAGTTAAAGATTATATGTACACAAAAGATATTGCAAGTGGTTTTGCAGCATTCTTGGACAGTAATGTTGAAGGAATTGTTAATATGGCAACAGGCAAGGGGATTTCATTAAGAGATTACTCAACATATATTGCCAAAAGATTAGGTAAAGAAAAATATTTGATAATCAAAGAAGAAGAAACAAACCAACCGGAAAGAATTGTAGGCGATAATACAAGATTAACCCAAGAAGTTGGGTACAAAATAAAATATACATTTGAACAAGCAATCGAAGAAATTTTGAACAATTCATAACTCTTGTTGTTATTAGTTAGCAATTATTTTTCAAAAATACTATTCTTAATTTGGAATTAAGAAGGAGTATAATATATGAAAATAGTTGAACCAATCCGAGAAAAAGAGAGTATTAAAAAAGTTGAAAACATTTTAAGCAAAAAGAATAAACGAGATTTATTATTTTTTGTATTAGGCACAAATAGTGGTTTACGGATTTCAGATATTTTGGGCTTAGATGTAAGAGATGTAAGAAATAAAGATTTTATAGAACTTGAGGAACAAAAAACAGGTAAGCGAAAAAAGTTTCCAATAAATTCAAAACTCCAAAAGCTAATCAATAATTATATAAAAAATCGTTTGGATGATGAGCCATTATTTATGACAAAATTTTCTAATCGACTAGAGCGCTGTAACGCTTATTTGATAATCAAATCAGCTTGCAAAGAAGCAGGAATAAAATATAATGTAGGCACTCATACACTAAGAAAAACTTTTGGCTATCATCATTATCAGAAGTTTAAAGATGTAGTAATTTTACAAAAGATATTCAATCATTCATCTCCAAGCATAACCTTACGTTATATCGGAATAGAAGAAGATGAGATATTTGAGAGTTATCGCAATTTTGTTTTATAAGATATGACTTTAAATGACATAAAATATAACATATTATCCATTATGTTATGAAAAATAAGAGTTTTTAATTTTTTTCAGTTTATTCTATTTTTTTAAATATATTTCCAACTTTTACAACATAATTTGTTACATTATATTTGCTATAAAAAAACGTTTATGATACTATAATACACATAAGTTTTAGGTATATAACATAATGGATAGTTTGTTATGAATCAGAGAGATAGTTTGGGCTTAAATAATGGATTGATAAGTATAATAACTGCGAGTTATAACTATCAAGACTACATAAAAGATACAATAGATAGTGTATTAGCTCAGACATATCCAAATTGGGAATTGATAATAGTAGATGATGGTTCAACAGATGATTCGGTAAATGTCATCAAGTCTTATTGCGAAAAAGATTCAAGAATCAAACTTTTCCAACACGAGAATGGTATAAATAAAGGACTAGCAGAAACAGTCAAATTAGGGATAGAAAAATCCTCTTCGGATTGGATAGTTTTTTTAGAGTCAGATGATACTATTACACCTGATTATTTGGAAGAGAAAATACAAGTAATACAAGAAAACCCTGATGTTGAATTTATATTCAATGCAGTAAATTGTTTTGGAGAAGAAGAAGAAATTACTTCTATGTCAAAATATTTTGATGAACAAAAGAGAGCTATTAAAAGACATAAAAATCCCGATAATTATTTGAAAGTATTTAAAAAAATCAATATTGTACCAACATTTTCTTGTGTAATGTTGAGGAAAGAATTATTTAATGGTTTAGATTTTAATTCTTCATTAAAACCATTATTAGATTGGTATTTATGGGTTCAGATAGCACAAAATCATGACTTTTATTATATAGATAAACAACTCACAAATTGGAGAATGCATAAAACTAGTTATATTAATACCAAAAATGATATTCAATTAGGTGTAGATTTTAATCTTAAAGTATTAAAAATAATTTATTATAAACATAATAAATTATTATATTTTATAAAAAGCTTAAAATATTATAAGAAAAAATTTATAAGAATACATTTCAACAAACGCGAAGTATATCTTTTCGGACATTGGTTCTACCTAAAAAGGAGGGCTAATGAATTATAAACTTATTGATATGAAAGTATTCGGAGATGAAAGAGGCAAATTAGTTTCACTAGAAGGTGGAATGAATATACCTTTTGATATCAAACGTGTTTATTATATTTTCGATACTTTACCTGAACAAGAACGTGGCAAACACGCACACAAAGAATTGGAACAAATAATAGTTGCGATGGACGGAGCATGTCAATTTGTATTAGATGATGGCAATACAAGAGAAGAAGTTTGGTTGAATCGTCCTGATGTTGGGTTGTATATCGGGAAAAACATGTGGCGAGAAATGCGACATTTCTCTTACGGTTGCAAATTAATGGTATTAGCAAGCACACATTATGATGAAAAAGAATACATCAGAGATTATGACGAATTCTTGAAAGAGGTTAAGAATATTTACTAAAAGGGGAAACATATGGAAATTAAAGAGATACTAAAAATCGCTATTGATGAATTAAACGAACAATTAGAAGATGACGAAAAGGTAGAATTTTCAGAAAATACAAAATTTATTGGATCAAATGCATGTATTGATTCTATAACTTTTGTTACATTAATTTCAATAATAGAAGAATTAATTGAAGACCAATATAATAAAACAATCCATTTAGTAAATGAAAAAGCTTTTTCTCAGAAACGTTCTCCATTTTATTCAATAGAAACAATCACAGCATACATTGAAGATTTATTAAAGGAAGAAGTATAAAAATGAACATAGTAATTACAGGAACAAGTCGTGGCATTGGTTTGAGTTTAGTTAAAAGATATATAGAACAAGGACATTTTATTATAGGATGTTCTAGAAGTGAATCAGAATTTAAACATGCAAATTATCAACATTTTGTTGTTGATTTAACAAATGAAAAAGAAATAAACAATTTTGCTTTAGCAGTTAAAAAACAATATGGAGAAGTAGATGTACTAATCAATAATGCAGGAATCGCATCTATGAACCATTTTATGCTAACTCCACTAGAAACAGCTAAAAAAGTTATGAATACTAACTTTTTTGCTCCATTTATAGTTACTAGATCATTTATAAATGCATTAAAAAAATCTAATCACCCTAGAATTATTAATTTCTCTACTGTTGCTGTTCCATTTAATTTAGATGGAGAACTAGCATATGTTGCCTCTAAAGCAGCTGTAGAATCTATGACAAAAATTTTAGCAAAAGAATTAGCATCTTTTAATATTACAGTAAATGCAATTGGTCCAACTCCTGTGAAAACATTTTTAACTGCAAATGTCCCTCCTGATAAAATTCAAAACTTATTAAATCGGCAAGCAATAAAACGTTTTGGAGAGTTTGAAGATATTGGCAATGTAATTGATTTTTATATAAAAGAATCTTCTGATTTTATAACGGGTCAAATTATTTATCTTGGAGGAGTTAATAAATAAAATGAATATTGATTTTATTATAAATAAAATAATATCTTTTAAAGATAACATAGCAGTTGTTACTGAAGGAAAAGAATATACATTTAAACAAATACTTGATGAGTATAAAAAAGCAAAATATTTTTTAGAAACTAATGTTAACGAAAATTCAATTATTTCATTGTTAGCTGATTTTAATCCTCAGTCAATCGCAATGTTCCTTGCACTAATTGAAAAAAATGCAATTATTGTTCCAATATCTAATACAATAAAAACAATTGATAGTTATATAAAAGTATCTCAAAGTGAATTCTTTATTAACCAAGAAAAAAATAATTTTAAAATAAAGAAAATTAACAATATTGTTAATCATAAAATGTTACTTGATTTAAAAAATAAAAATAAACCTGGTTTAATATTATTTTCATCAGGAACAACAGGTGAACCTAAAGCAGCATTACATGATCTAACCTATCTTCTAGAGAAATTTAAAAAAGATGGTAAAAAACTTTCAACAGTTACGTTTTTATTATTCGATCATATTGGTGGGTTTAATACCATGATGCATACATTATGCAATGGAGGACTAATTGTTACATTAAAAACAAGAAGTGCAGATGAGGTTTGTTCTTTAATAGAAAAATATAAATTAGAACTGTTACCAACTTCACCAACATTTATAAACTTAATTATATTAAATAAAACTTATGAAAAATATGACTTAAGTTCTCTTAAAATAATCACATATGGAACAGAGCCTATGCCTGAATCAACTTTAAAAGCTATGCATAAAATTTTACCAAATGTAATATTAAAACAAACATATGGATTATCAGAAGTAGGAATAATGCCAACTAAATCAGAAAATTCAGAATCTTTATGGATGAAACTTAGAAATGATGAAACATTTCAGACAAAAATTGTAGACGATATTTTATACATTAAATCAAAATCTGCAATGATTGGATATTTAAATGCTCCTAGTCCATTTGATGAGGATGGTTGGTTTAATACTAAAGACAAAGTTCTTGTTAAAGGAGATTATGTAAAAATCTTAGGAAGAACAACAGATCTTATAAATGTAGGGGGACAAAAAGTCTATCCTATAGAAGTAGAAAGCGTATTTTTAGATTTAGAAGAAGTTCTAGATATAAGAATATATGGAGTCAATAATCCAATTATGGGGAAAGTTGTTGAAGCAGAAGTAAAAGTAAATGAAGAAAATAATAACAGAGAATTTATAAAAAAATTAAGAAAATTCGCTAAAGAAAAATTAGAAACTTATAAAATACCTGTTAAGTTCAATTTAACAACTAAAGATTTATATGGTGATAGGTTTAAGAAAAAAAGATAATGATTATTATTAAAGGAAAATTTGTAAACATAAGAGAAGTAGATATAAATGATGCAAAATTCATTTTATCATTGCGGTGCAATAATAAAAAATCAAAATATTTGCACAAAACCGAATACAATTTACAAAAACAAATTGACTATATAAAAAAATATCAAACATTAAATGACGAATTGTATTTTATAATTGAATCAAAAAAAAATAAACCTATCGGTACATATAGAATATATGATTTAAAACAAGATAGTTTTTGTATTGGTAGTTGGTTAATGAAAGATAATTGTACCCCTTTTGAAATGATGGAAGGAGAATATTTATGCAAAAATTATGCATTTGAACAAACGGGATTTGAAAAATTTCATTTTGATGTAAGAAAAGATAATAAAAAAGTAATTAAATACCATAAAATGATGGGAGCACAAGTTGTTGCAGAAAATGAACTTGATTATCTTTTTGAATGCTCAAAAGAAGATTATCTAAAAAATATAAAAAAATATTTAATAATACAGTAATATATAATGACATAAAATGATAAATTTACAAAAGGATAAAAATGAATTTTTTAAATAAATTAAAATTGAAACAAATTGAAAAAAAACATAAAATTAATAAAAATGAATTTAGTATATACAAATTAAAAAAAATAGGTATTGAAAGAAACAAAGATAGTATAATTCATTTATTTTTAGGTAGTAGCCATGGAATGCTTGGTATAAATACAAATTTTTATAAAAATTGTACGGCTTATAATTTATGTATTGGATCTCAAGATTTATATTATTCATATGAATTATATAAAAAATATGCTGATATATGTCATAACTTAGAATATGTTTATCTAACATATTCAGTTTTTTCTGCTGGATATGAATTACAAAAAACAATAAATAGTAGATTTGCATATTATTATAAAAAAGTTTTTGATATTAATTTTAAATATAAACCTCACAAAACTTTTCTTGAAAAAGAATTAAATTTTTTAGACAAACTAACTAACGATATTTATTGTCCTAAAGGATATACAGGATATCAAGAAAGCATATCTCCTTTTAACTATGATGTCGCTATAAAAGACGTAAAATCTCATTTAAAACATGCTTTTCGAAATAATGGACAAGAAAATTTCGTTAAAGAATTTGCTCAATTAGCAAAACAAAAAGGTCACAAATTAATAGTTATTATACCTCCTCACTCTTATGAGTATAAATATTATTGTAAAAAAATAGCAAACGATATTGGAGTTAAATATACAGATATTTTTGATTCTTTATACAATCAAGTAAATGATTTCAAAATTTTAAACTTTTTTAATAATAATAATTTTAATAATGAAGATTTTATGGATTGGGAACACTTACTACCTTCAGGATGTTTAAAATTAACTAAAATAATTCTAGATGAGGAACTATAAATATGAAATGGAAAGATAAATTAAATAAATTATTTAATAAAAATCAAAAATACAATGTAAATCCGACATCTATTACTATAGATATTAGTAATAGATGTAATGCAGCTTGTCCTTTTTGTTCTAGACAAATTTCGTCATTAAGAAGAAATGAAATTATGCCAAAGGATATGTTTTATTGCATAATGGAACAAGTAAGTCAAATAAAATCAATAAAATCAGTAGTATTAGCAGCTTGGGGAGAACCAATGTTGCATCCTGATTTTGATGAATTTGTTGATTTTTTGACAAGTAAAGGATACAAAGTAGGTTTTCCTTCAAATATGTCACTTGCTCATAACCATTTTGATTCTATTTTAAAAGTAAGTCACATAATGTTATCAATAGAAGGACATGACAAAGAAACATATTCTAATAGTCGTAAAAATTTAAATTTTGACGTTGTATATAATAACGTTAAAGAGTTAGATACATTAATAAAAGAAAAAAGATCAAAGGGCGAAAAAACTCCTACGAGAGAGATAAATTTTTTGATTAATAAAGAATCTGATATTGATGAGTATATGAATACATGGTCTGAGTTTGTTGATATTGTTAGAATTGGGCCTGTTTTACCTGTCGCATTATGGGATAAAACATTAAATTGTTCAAAACTTATAACAAATGAAGAATTACGGGGAAAAATGTTGCCATGTGATTCTATGGTAAAAAATATGTATTGTGCCCAACCGTTTAAATCTATTTTTGTTAGAGCAAATGGGAAATTAGCACTTTGCTGTTCAGATTATGATTTTGATTTAGATTTAGGCGATTACTCAAATATCAAAACTTCTTATTTTAATAATATTCAATTTAAAAAAATAAGAAAAGAGTTTAGAAAGAATCAATTGGAAATATGCAAAAATTGTTTTCAAAATTTTGAAATAAAAAAGGAAGATTTATTCAGATTTTTACCAAGTCTTTCTAAATATTCTGATAAACCCAAAATAGTAATATATTCAAATAGGTAAATAAAATGACAAAAATTTCAATTTTATGTCCCACATATAATCATGAAAAATATATCAAATACTTTATAGAAAGTGTGTTGTCTCAAACAGAAGAAGATTTTGAATTAATTATAATTGATGATTGTTCTTCTGATAATACAGTAAAAGAAATATTAAAATTTAAAGATGCAAGAATAAAATTTATACAACACGACTACAATATGGGGATTAATGCAACATTAACAGAATTAATCCAAAATGCACAGGCAGATATTGTTGCAACTGTTGCTTCTGATGATGTATTAGTACAAGATTATATAAAATACGTTTTAAATAAATTTAATAATGATTCTACTTTGTCTGTAGTATATGTTTCATTACAATATATTGATGAATATAATAACATAATACAAGATGGAAATGTAATATTAGATGAGAATAAAAAACAAACAGAGATTATTAGAAATTCTTTTTTAGGAGAAAATCAATTACCTTCACCAGGCATGGCATTTAAAAAAAGTGCAGTAGAAACATTTTTACCTTTACCATATGGTTTGATTCAATACTCTGATTGGCAATTACATAATTATTTACTTTTAAATAATAAAATTGCCGTTATAAATAAATGTTTAATTAAATATAGAATATCTTCAAATAGTGCATGTGCTAGATCTAAAAATGTTATCAAAAGAGAAAAAATAGAAACAGATTTACTGATGGAACCTTTTTTAAAGATTTCAGATATAAATAAATTTAAGCAAATTTTTGAAGGTTATTATTCAGAATTTGGAGAACCAAAAACTTCTACAATTCCATATTTTTTAGCAAGACTTGCTTTAAAATCAAAAATTCCAGAGAAACAAAGATGGGGATATGCATTATTAATAAAATTTATTTCAAAAAATAATAATTTAGAATTAATACATAATCTTTATGGTTTAAATTATGCTGATTTAATAAAATTAGTAGAATTATATAACGATGATTATCAATCTGAAAATGTTTCTCATTATATAAAAAAAATAAAAAAATATAAAAAAATATTTATGTTTTTAAGCGCAATATTATTTGTCATATTAATTTTATACTTATGGAGTCTACTATGAAGAACATACCAATATTTTTTTCTTTTAATAATGATTATACAATTCCAGCAGCTGTTGCCTTTTTCTCTCTTTTGAACAAGACAAAAGAGGATATTTTCTACGATATGTTTGTTTTACATTCTGATATTACTTCAGAAAATCAGAATTTATTGCAAGACATTGTTGCAAAATTTAAAAATGGGAAATTAAATTTTATAAATACTGAGGGTTTTCTTGACGAATTTTGGAATAAAGGAAATTTTGAAGGACACAATACAAGAAATCAATTTACTGTAGATGCTATTGTAAAATGTTTTGGAGCAAGTTTTTTTTTACAGTATGAAAAAATTATATATTCCGATGTTGATATTATTTTCATGGATGATATTTCAGATTTATTGAATGTAAATCTTGATGAGAAATACATTGTAGGAGTTAAAAATCCTTTTATGAAATGGAATCAAAATGAACTTTCTCATTTAAATAAAGAATATTATGAAATGTTAAAAGATTCATATATTGGTGGTGGTATATGGGTTATGAATCTTAAAAAAATTAGAGAAGACAATCTTGAACAAAAAATGCTTGAAATAATTAATGATGATTCTATTATTAAAAGATGGCCAGATCAAGATATTATTAATATTGCTTGTAAAAACAAAATTGGTTTTATTCCTCTTAATTATATTTCTTATCCATATTTGCCTGATTTATTACAAAAAGAAGATTTTATAAGTGATTATTCCAGAGAAGAATTATATGATTCGATTATAAATCCTAAAATAATTCATTATGCAGCAGGAAAACCTTGGCATTATAATGCTAAAAAAGCTGAAATTTGGTGGGATATTTTTAATTATTTAAAATTACCAAAAACAAAAATTTTTACTAAACAAAAAGAAAATAATTTTAATAAAAAAATCAAAAAATATAAAATACTATTTAATATTTTTCTTATAATTTCAATTTTATTATTTTTATTAAATATGTTTTTTTATTTTTATTTAATTAAATAAAAAGGATTAATAATGATTAAATTTTTAGATTTAGAAAAAATAAATAACCGTTTTAGAGATGAGATTGATTCAAGAATTAAAACAATCCTTGATAAAGGTTGGTATTTGCAAGGGGAAGAAAACGAAATTTTTACTCAAAACTTTGCTCAATACTGTGGAACAAAACATTGCATAGGAGTTGCAAATGGACTTGATGCACTTAATCTTATTATTAAAGCGATGGGGTTTGGTGTAGGAGATGAAATAATAGTTCCTGCAAATACATATATTGCATCTATTCTTGCTATTTCTCAAAATGGGTGTACTCCTGTTCTTGTTGAACCTGATATCAACACATATAATATCAATCCAGATTTAATAGAAGAAAAAATTACATCAAGAACTAAAGCAATAATGGTTGTTCATCTCTACGGACAAGCTGTACAAATGGAAAAAATATGGGAGCTTGCGAAAAAATATAACCTAAAAATCATAGAAGATTCCGCACAAGCTCATGGTGCAGGGGTAAATGTTGAGGGAGAAATAAAAAGAGTCGGCAATCTATCTGACGCATCAGGTTTTTCTTTCTACCCTGGGAAAAATCTAGGTTGTATGGGAGATGGTGGAGCTGTTACGACCAACGATGATGAATTAGCTCAAAAAATCAAAGCTATAGCAAATTATGGAAGTGATAGAAAATATCACCATATTTATAAAGGAATAAACTCTCGTCTTGATGAAATCCAAGCTGCTGTATTAGATGTAAAACTAAAATACCTAGATAAAGATAACCAAAGACGTAGAGAAATTTCTAAATATTATAGAGAAAATATCAAGAACGAAAAAATAATCTTACCGAAAACATACAACGAACATTCTCATGTTTGGCACGTTTTTGTTGTAAGAACACAAGAGAGAGATAGATTCCAACAATATCTATCTGATAATGGGATACAAACAATTATCCATTATCCAACACCGCCACACAAACAAGAAGCATATAAAGAATGGAATAATTTGTCATTCCCAATAACAGAAAAAATACACAAAACTATAATAAGTTTGCCTATTTCTCCTGTTATAACTGATGATGAAGTTAAAAAAGTTGTTGAGGTTGTTAATAAGTATGAATGATTTAATATCAGTAATAATACCTGCATGTAATCATGAAAAATATGTTCAAGAAACTATTCAATCTATAATCAATCAAACATATCAAAATATTGAATTGATTATAATAGATGATGGTTCAAAAGATTCTACTTGGCAAAAAATCCAAGAGATGAAACAAGTTTGTGAAAATAGATTTTCTCGTTTTGTTTTTGAAACACAAGAAAATCAAGGAACTTGTAAAACATTGAATAAACTTATATCTCTTTCTCAAGGAGAATATTTATACTTAATAGCTTCTGATGACATTGCAAAACCTGATGCAATTGAAAAAGAATATAATTTTTTATCAAAAAATCCCAATTATGCTCTTTGTGTTGGAGATGATGAATTTATTGATTCAGAATCAAAAGTTTGCTATTGGGATAATGAGCTTAATATTGAATATGATAAAAAGAAAGCAATATATATATCATTTGGAAATTTTTTACAAAAAAATCATAATTTTTCTTTTTTGTCTAACAAATTTGGACGGTATGATTCACTAAATATTGGCAATCATATTCCTAATGGATATTTAGTTAGAAAATCAATCTTTGAAAAAATTGGACAATTTACACCAGATGCTCCATTAGAAGATTATTGGCTAATGCTTCAAATATCAAAATACGCCAAAATGAAATATTTTGATGAAATATTATTTTCTTATCGTTGGCATAATACAAATACTGCTCAAAATAGAGAAAAAATGATTAATATGACAAACAAAACAAAAGAATATGAAGAATATATCCTAGAAAATCTTGATTTTAATACAGTTTTGCCAATAGTAAAAAATGTTTATGAAAACGGGACTTGTTACAAAAAACAAGGAATTCCTTTTGTATTTGAAATATTAACTTATAGAAAAAAACAAGAAAAAATCAAAATAATAAAATTATTCAATAAAGAAATTAAGAGGTATACAAAACATTAAAGAGAATTAACCCTCACCTTAATCCTCTCCCCCGGAGAGGAAACAAAACAAAATAAAATAAATAGGGTAAGTTGGGACTGATTAAACAACCCTCACCCTAGCCCTCTCCCCCAAAGAGAGAAATGAACAAAAAATAAAATAGAAAGAATCAAAATGAACGAACAAGAAATTAAGCTAAAAGTTGGAAATAAAATTAAAGATTATAGGAAATCTCTAAAGCTTACTCAACAAAATTTGGGTGATATAATCGGTATTAATCAAAGACAAGTCGCACTTATTGAAACGGGAAAATCTTTCCCAATGCTTTCTACTATGGTGAAATTGGCTGAAGTCTTTAAATGTAATGTGAATGATTTTTTTGAGTTTAATCCATTTTTAAATTGTTTGGATATAAAAAAACAATTACTTCTGATTATTGATAGTTGTAACAAAGAACAATTAGAACAAATTTATTCAATTTCTAAAATTCTTATTAAAAAATAATTTTAAAGGCTTAGTTTAAACTAAGCCTTTTTAAATCTTCTCCCCTTTACTCCCAAAATAAATGATTAATAATTCATATTCCATTATAATATATAATCTTTTTCAACTCTCCCCTTGAGTCTTGTAGCCATCACTCCCTTCCAAGTACATTGTTATATTAGGCTAATCTTATCGGATAATCAAGTAAAGAATTTCGCATGAAAAATTTACAATCTAACATGCCCCATATCATTACTATAACTAAGACTGATTTACATTCTTAATGAACAAATTTTAATGAAATTTAGTTAAAAAATCGAACTTTTTTGGTTGACTTTTTATTTTTAATAAGAACTTTAATAAAAATAAGAGTTGTAAAAATCGATTATAAATTACAACCAAATGTAAAGAAATATTATGATAAATTTTTACATACTTATTCCCATCCTAATCCCAACAACCGCCTATATTTACCCCCTTTGCAAGTAATTGTTAATATTTATTTAGTAAATTTTTGTTTAACTTATTTTCATCCTATTAAACTCAATAAAATCAAGCTTTTTAGAGATTATTTTTATTTAAACCTTGTAAAAAAATTGTCATGTAAACACTTTATATTTGTTTTTTATCTTTAAATTTGGTTTAATAAGTATACAGACATCCGAAACATTTTTTAAGTTTTGTATAACTAAATGTTGGGAGCATAAAAATCAATTACATTATTGATAGGATGTCAAAATAGTTGATAAAATTTAAAATGAAATTAGAAAATGCAGTTAGTATTTCGGAGGGCATATTAGTGTTAGAACACGGTTATATTCAAATTTATACAGGGGATGGAAAAGGAAAAACAACAGCATCTCTAGGGCTAGCACTTCGTGCCTTGGGACACGGTTGGAAAGTTTTAATTATCCAATTTACTAAGGGAGATTGTGGTACTTCTTATGGAGAAATTGCTTCTTCATCAAAATTTCTTCCAAATCTTGATGTAGTTCAATTTGGGATGGATAGAGTAGTTTATTCTCACAATATTTGTATGGATGACTATAAAGAAGCAAAAAAAGGTTGGGAATTTGCTAAAAATGCAATTAACAGCGGCGAATATCAATTAATAATTTTAGATGAAATTAATATTTGTGTTTCTCTAGGAATGATAAAAGTCGCAGATGTTAAAGATGCATTATTAAATAAACCTGAAAACCTTGAAATAGTTTTAACAGGAAGATACGCACACCCTGAATTGCAAGCGCTTGCTCATCTTGTTACAGAGATGAAACCTATCAAACATTATTTTGATATGGGAGTTATGGCAAGACAGGGTATAGAATATTAATTTGAAGAGAGATGATTATTAAATTGTAACGAGTCTTTATTGACTCGTTTTTTTTATGGATTGATTTTATTAACCTAAAATGCTACTATTTTTGTAATATGGCCAATGATTTAATTAATGATAAATCCGAAGTTAAATTCGCAAAACTACTTTTTAATAAAGGTACAGATGATGCGCTTAGTTTTAACTGTCTTATAAAAGATATAAAACAAGAATATGTTAATTTTGTTGGGATGTCGGATTATACAGATCAAGTTTCATTAGGAGCTCCTATTGATATAAAGATTTATTCTACAAATGGTATTGTTGCCGCGGAGGCAACGTTATTAAAAGTATTTAAAAATGGTAATACTCCGATTTATACAACGACTTATCCATCTCCATATGAGCATACTCAAAAAAGGGCATATTATCGTGCTGATATGCACTTGCCTGTAACATTGTTGGTTGTATTACCTAATGGCGCAACAAAACAAATTAATGCTACGACAAAAAATATTTCAGGAAGGGGGATGTGTTATATATCTTTAGAACCTGAGTTTCCTGATTATTTTTCAATTACAATTAATGTAAAATTTAAAAACAGATTTGTTGTTACAACAGCAGATCATATGTATACAAATCCTGTAAGATTTAATGATTCTATTTTGTATATTCACGCATTTAAATTTACCGGAATAGAACCTGAAGATATCAATTTTATTGTAAAAGAATGTTTTCTTCATCAGATAGAAAGAAAAAGATTACAATCTTAATTATTTTTTGACTTTATGAAAAAAATAACTAAAATATATAATGTAGATAGTGAAGGTTAAATTAAATGAAAATGTTAGAGAGATTAAAAGACTTGGAACAACAGTATGTGTTCCTCAGATGGGTTACTGGGAACGAATACGGTAAAATTGAATACGTTGGGGAAGACTTCATCGAATTCGCAATCATTGATGTTGATTCTATGGAGTATAGAGAAACTATTCTATTAAATTCTCAACTCGTTTTAGAAATTACTTTCGGAGGAGCCGATGTAGCAAGAATTATTGCTGAAAGATCATCACAATTACCATCTATTGGCGAAAATTAATTGATTTATATTTACCCCCACCATTTAGATGAATATATTTACCTCTATAGTATAAATTAATTATATTATGATATAATTAACTAAGAGGTATAGTGATATGGATTTAATGCATCTTTTAAAAGACCCACCTATTCAGATTATCTTGACAGTATTTACATCTAGCTTGGTTTATACTATCAGAAGTTATTCTATGCTAGGAAAAGAACTCAAAAAATTAAATACTGATATTCAACCATTTGAAAAAGGAAATATCTCATATAAATTTGAAGAATTCAAACATGCTATGTCTAATAGTAGACTAGCTGCAAAACCGTGGGAAGATTTTAAAAATACATTAGTTTTTTCAGAAAATATTGCATATCAAGATAGCGAAACTGAAGAATTAGATTATGACTCTGTTTCCGATTCTATGTCTGATATTCAGACAACAGCTGACGCTTTAGATTATTTTAACGAAGACACATTGGCTTATGCTCATTATAATAAACATATTATTGCTTTAGCTCCTACTCTTCTTACAGGGTTTGGGCCGTTATTTACATTCATTATGATTGGTACTGCATTTGGAATGTTGGATTTCTCCAGTACTCAAGCGCTTACAAAATCAATTGCAGGATTCGTTGGAACCATGCAAGTTGCAGCTATGTGTTCTGTATTCGCTGTTGCATCTGCTCTTATTTTTATGAGTGTTGATAAATTTTGGTTCTCTAAATCAATTTTACCAGCTGTTGCTAAAGTTCAAGGCAAAATTACAGATTTATTCTCTACAATCTCAAGCGAAAAATTCCTTATTGATTTGTTAAAAACAACTAAAACTCAATCTCACGAAAATTCTAATGTTCTGAAAAATTTACCTGCTACTTTTGCTGGCTCTGTAAAAAAAGATTTAACCAATATTGTTGTACCGTATCTTGATAGTATGATTTTTGGGATTAATAACCTTAACAAAACCATGGAAAAAACAGCGTCTAGCGGAGATGATGATTTAGGCGGATTATTCTAATAAGGATTTTTTAATGGCTAGAAAAAAACAAGCTGAAGCAGAAGAAAATATATTTTGGGTAACAATGTCCGACTTGTTCCTTGGAATGTTCATGGTTTTTGCAACATTATTCTTTGCATTTGTTACAAACACAGGACAAGGAAGTGGAGCACAAGAAGCTACTACTGAAATGGTTCAAGAAGTTGTTCAAGAAATGCAAAAACAAAATATCAAAGTTAAATTAATTGATGAAAATAAACCTGAAAAAACTAATACTAAAGAAAATGTTCATGTTGAAATGGATCCAGTTACAGGATTGGTTAGAATTTCTGATTTAGAATTATTTGATTTAAACAGTTCTCAACTAACACCTAAGGGCAAAGCTTTTTTAAACAAATTTATTCCTGTATATTTTGATTCTATTTATAAAAAAGAATTAGCACAATATATTTCTGCTGTTGTTATTCAAGGACATACAGATTCTACTAACTTTAGAGGAAATTATTCTACTGAACAACAATATATGAAAAATATGAACCTATCAATGAATCGTGCTTATAATGTTGCTAATTTTATATTTGCAAAATGTTCAAATAAACCATATCAGAAAGATTTGACACATACAATAAAGGTTGAAGGGGCTAGTTCTTCAAGACCTATTTTAATAAATGGTGTAGAGGATAAAACAAAGAGTAGACGTGTTGAACTCAGATTACTCCTTAAAAAACCTGCAGGAGATGTATTGAGTGAATTTTTAACTGTTGGGGCTAATTATGAAGACGTTCGATAAAGAATTAATACTAGAAACTATTAATATGATTAAGTTACATAATCTGGATATCAGAACTGTAACTATGGCAATTTCTTTAAGAGATTGTATGGATAGGGATATCAATAAAGTTTGTGATCGTATAAGAGAAAAAATTATGCGACACGCTAAAGATTTAATCAAATATGCAAATGAGATTGAAAATGATTACTCTATTCCGATTGTTAATAAAAGAATTGCAGTAACTCCTATTTCTATTATTGGAGAATCTTGTGATAGTTATGATTATGTAAAAATAGCTAAAACTTTAGACGATGTTGCAAATACAATTGGAGTTGATTTTATTGGTGGATATTCTGCTCTTGTTGAAAAAGGATGGACAAGAGGTGATTTAGCACTTATTGAATCCATTCCTGAAGCGCTTGCTCAAACAAGCAAACTTTGTTCATCTGTTAATGTTGCATCATCAAAAGCAGGTATTAATATGGATGCAGTTCTTAAAGTTTCTGAAATTATTAAAGAAGCTGCATTATTAACAAAAGATTCTGATGGGATTGGCGCTGCTAAATTCGTTGCATTCTGCAACTCTGTAAACGATAATCCATTTATGGCAGGTGCTTTCTGCGGTTATACAGAACCTGAATGTGCTTTAAATGTTGGGGTTTCAGGACCCGGAGTTGTAAGAGCTGCAATTGAAAGCTTGCCTAAAGATGCTAATTTTTCTGTATTAGCAAATACTATTAAACAAACTGCATACAAAATTACTTCTACAGGAGAACTTGTTGGACGTCAATTAGCAAAAAAATTGAATGTACCTTTTGGGGTTATTGATTTATCTTTAGCACCAACTCCTGCACCGGGTGATAGTGTTGCAGGTATTTTCCAAGCAATGGGGCTTGAACATGCCGGAGCGCACGGAACTACAGCTGCACTTGCGATGTTAAACGATGCTGTTAAAAAAGGTGGCATTATGGCAAGCTCTTATGTTGGAGGGCTGTCAGGGGCATTTATTCCTGTATCAGAAGATGCTGGCATGATTGAAGCTGCAACAAAAGGAGTGCTAACTTTTGACAAGCTTGAAGCAATGACATCAGTTTGTTCTGTTGGACTTGATATGATTGCAATCCCTGGAGATACACCTTCTACTACAATTGCAGGTATTATTGCTGATGAAATGGCTATTGGTATGATTAACAAGAAAACAACTGCTGTTCGTGTTATCCCTGCTGTTGGAAAAACTGTTGGAGATTCTGTTGTATACGGTGGACTTTTAGGTGAAGCACCTATTATGAAAGTAAATTATTTATCTTCTGCTGATTTTGTAAACAGAGCCGGAAGAATCCCTGCACCGTTACACAGCTTAAACAACTAGGGGGTAAATATAGGGGGGGGTAAATGAAATTATATTTAATTCTGCTTACACAACTAAAGTAAAGAGGGTATAGAGGTAAATGAAGGGGCTAAATTTCAGCCTACCAGTTGAATTAAATTGTTGTTTCTTCTTACTAATCAAGGATTAAAAATGAATTATATTTTTTACTTTTTAATAGTTATATCAATAATCGCAGGAGCCGTTAACGGGAAACTTCCTGATGTTGTTAATTCAATTCTTACAGGTGCTGAATTATCTGTTAAAGTTGCTTTTTCTCTTATTGGGATTATGGCATTTTGGCTTGGCATGATGAGAATTGCAGAAAAAGCAGGACTCATTAATATTATTGCTAAATGTATTAAACCTATTACTAAATGGTTATTCAAAGATATTCCACAAGATTCACACGCTTTAGGAAATGTTGCATTAAGTTTTTCTGCAAACGCTCTAGGGCTTGCAAATGCAGCAACTCCTATTGGGTTAAAAGTTATGGAAGAATTACAACAAGAAAACAAAAACAAAGAATCAGCATCTGATGCGATGTGTATGTTTCTTGGAATGTGTACTGCAGGTTTTCAATTAGTACCTGCAACTGTTATTGCAATCCTTGTTGGAGCAGGAGCAAAAAATCCGACAGAAATTATTGCACCAACAATGATAGTTACATCTATTGCATTTATTTCTGCAATCATAGTTGCAAAAATATTTAGCAAAATCTGGAAAAAACAGGAGGTCATAAATGATTAATCTAATTTCATTATGGGCTATTCCTGCAATACTTTTTATAATTTTAACGTTAGGACTTGTTAAAAAAATTCCTATCTATGAAGAATTTACAGAAGGAGCAAAAGACGGGTTCAAAGTCGCTGTAAATATTATCCCATATCTTGTTGCAATTATAGTTGGGGTATCAATGCTTAGAGCATCAGGCGTGATAGATTCATTAGGGCATCTTCTTGCACCATTGTTAGAAAAATTTATGATACCTGTTGAAACTCTACCTGTAATGATTGTCCGTTCATTATCAGGAGCAGCAACTTTAGGATTATTCTCCGACATAGCACATCATTTCGGCCCTGACAGTTATGCTGCGAAACTAACCGCAGTTATTGTAGGCAGTTCCGAAACGACGTTCTATGTTCTTGCTGTTTATTTTGGATCTGTAGGTATAAAGAAGGTTAGATATGCAATGTTAACAGGGATTATTGCTGATTTTATAGGAATTGTTGCAGCAATAATGGTTTGTTCATATTTTTTTCATCCCAGCATTGGGTAAATTCTCTTACATTTGAGTTATCAACTACTTTTTTAACCAATACTGCATAATTTATATCAACAAAATTTATTTTAGGTAATTTTTCGACAATATATTCATTACCTCCACAGTTATGACAGAAATTTGCCTCCGGCATAATTTCACCATTTTTTATGATAGCTTTTTCTTTTATACCACAGCATGCACATCTTACAATATACCATTCGTTTTCTATCAATTCTCCACAATCAGGACAATAACTAAACTCTGCCTGAACAGATACATGCTCATGCTGGCATGTGTGACATCTTCTAAACAAATCCATTAAAAACATATACACCTCAATTCTACATATTTGTTTTAATGATTGTTTTTGAAAAGTCAAAAATTAAAAAAGAAAGATTAACAATTTGTAATAAAAAAGCTAAAGCTTTAATTTTCTTCCAATAACACTAAATTTTTCTTTAGTTTTAATAATATATTCTTCTAACATTTCAAGAATACAAGACAATTCAACTTTATTATCAGCCCACCAATCATTGTTATAAGAATGAAGAAAGAAAGTTATCCCATGTTTTATATTAAAAATCCTGCCCTCATGTTCTAAAAGCTCCAATTTCATATCTTCATCAATATAAGTTCTTGTTTCCACTTTTATACTCCTTAATATAATTAGCAAATATATGCTAATTATAGAATATATTCGCTATAATTGTCAATATAAAATTAGCATATTTCTACTAATAATAGAAAATATAGTATAATTTTTGATAATGGATACTATTAATGAAGTAAAAATGTTAGCTGCTAAAAAAGGGATTACAATGACAAGTATTGCCAAATATTTGTCAGAAAAAAGTGGCAAAAAATATACAATAGATGGTTTATCAAAAAAATTGAGAGCTGATACCATCAGATACTCCGAAATGAAGCTAATAGCAGAGGCTTTAGACTACGAATTGATTTTCAAAGAGAAATAAATAATTGTAAATATATTAAAATTATAGTAAGATAATTTTAGGGTAGTACCTTATTACCTCCGTCTGTACACGCTTTTTACTAAGAAAACGGCAGAGAAAGGAGGTGATAAACATGAAGTTAAGTTTTATACCACTTGTCAATTTTCTAATTGATAAGTATAAAACAAAAGCTCCAGTAGTTGAGATACTGGAACTTTTAATTAAAACATAACTTTTAGGGTACTAAGTCAAGCTCTAACGAAGTTGCATTTCTTTAGGGCTTGCCCCTATGTTTTTATTATAATTCATTTATACAAGAAATCAATAGGAATAATTATCTTATAGGTTGAATTTAAGCTTTAAGTATAGTACCGTATAATAAGTAGAAAATAGTTATGAGGGAAGTCTGAATGTCTGTTAGAAAAATTGTTCAATACGGTACTCCATCTCTTAGAGAACCATCAAAAGAAGTTCATAAAGTATCATCTAAAATCAAAACTCTTATTAAAGATATGCTTGATACAATGTATGTTAATAATGGTGTTGGACTTGCGGCTCCTCAAGTTGGAGAGAATTTAAGAATTTTCGTTATTGATGTTTCAACAAACGATGAACCTCTTAATCCTATCGTATTCATTAACCCTAAAATAATAAAAAAATCAGGATTAATGAAAGGTGATGAAGGTTGTTTAAGTTTCCCTCAAGCATATACTGAAGTTTGGAGATACAAAAAAGTTACTGTTAAAGCGCAAGATAAAAACGGACGTCCTTTTATTCTTGAAGCAGACGGAAATCTTCTTGCAAAAGCTATTCAACACGAATTTGACCATTTAGACGGCATTTTATTTGTTGATCACGCAACTAACAGATTTGCTGCAGATGAAGAACTTGCAAAACATAATCTTCCTCCTATTGAAGTGGATAAGATGATTGAAATTCCTGAAGGATTAGAAGAAGAAGCTGAAACTGAGGATAAAGAATAGATGATTAATATTGTTTTTTTCGGAACTCCTGATATTGGGCTTAAGTCTTTAGATTATTTATTCAAATCAGATAAAATTAATGTTCAAGCTGTTGTTACACAGCCTGATAAACCTTCTGGAAGAGGGCATAAAATTACTATGTCACCTATCAAAAGATATGCACTAGAAAATGATATTCCTGTTTTTCAACCTAAATCTATTAGAAAAGAACCGGAAATTATGGATGCTTTAAGAAAATTAGAGCCTGATTTCTTTGTAACTTTTGCATTCGGACAGATTTTATCACAAGAAGTTTTGGATATTCCGAAATATGAAACAATAAATCTACACGCATCACTTTTACCTAAATACAGAGGTGCTAACCCTATCCAAAGAGTAATCATTGACGGAGAAAAAGAAACAGGTATTTGTACAATGATTACTGAATTAGGACTTGATTGTGGTGATGTTTGCATCAAAAAACCTATTCCAATTCCTGATAATATGACTTGCGAAGATTTATATAATCAAATTTCAGAAGATTCACCTGAATTGATAGAGGAAACATTGATAGGAATTGTTGAAAATTCACTTTGCCCAACTCCTCAATGTGAAGATGGAGTTTGTATGGCAAACAAATTGAACAAAGAAGAATGTAAGATTGATTGGAGTAAATCTGCAAAAGATATTCATAACTTAGTTCGTGGGGTTTATCGTTGCCCTTCTGCATTTTTCTCTTTAAATAATAAATTAGTAAAAGTTTTAACAACAGAAGTTGTAGAACCTAGACAAGAAGCTTCATTCTATGCAGATTTTATACCTGGAACAGTTGTTGGGAAACTTAAAGACGGAATCGAAGTTTTAACAGGTGATGGAATAATAAAACTAATCACAGTTAAGCCTGAAGGTAAAGGTGAAATGAGAGCTGTTGACTGGTTCCATGGAGTTCAAGGAGTTAAAAATTTATGATTACAAAAGGAATAAGAGGTGCTATTACAGTTGAAAATAATACCAAAGAAGATATTAAATCAGCAACTATTGAACTTTTGGAAAAATTAATCAAAGAAAACAACATAAAAAAAGAAAATATTTCTCATGCGATTTTCACATTAACAAGTGATTTGAATGCTGAATTCCCTGCAAAATTTGCTCGTTTAGATTTTGGTTGGGATAATATTGCAATGATGTGCTTCCACGAACTTGATGCTCCAAACTCTTTAGAAAAATGTTTAAGAGTTCTTGTTGTTGTAAATGTTGAAGATAATTTTGAACCTAAATTTGTTTACCTAAAAGGAGCTGAAAAGCTTAGAAAGTAAGGTTGACAAATTATTTAATTCTTTTTAATTTTTAATTGTACATTTGAAGTATTTCGGTTGTTGTTTTACCTTCATAAAAACCTTGCAATACCTTTTCAGAAACTTCACAATTAATATTAGCTTTATTATCTTTCGGCACAATCATTCCCATATCAACAACAACACCATTTATTAGGTTATTAGAATTATCATCTATATCATTATGAATCAATCCTATTTTATCAAGCCATTTTTTTAATTTTAAACTTTGAGAATTAACTGTTCTTGGTTTGTCTATAAATTCTACTAATTGCCAAGTTCCTTCAGGTGGTTTGTATTGTCCTGTATTCTTGCCAAATATATTTGCCATGTATAATTTAGGGACATCAACTACACCTGCTTTATTAGCCTCATTTAATATTGCGACCTCTTCAATAATACCATTATTAAGCCCTAACCTTGTAGGTAATCTATTTGCATGTTTAAAACATATATTATGCCCTTTATCATCAGTTAATTTATAGGCATTATTACTTCCACCTTGTCCAAGCCATGTAAATTTAAAAATTTTACCATTTATAGAAATTGTCCCTGATTTTTCCGGATAATTTTCAACAACAGCTGAATGTAACCTTGTAGGTAATTTATCAAGCTCACTTAATAATGTTGTTTCATCTATACCTTTAAACATTTCAGGAATTTCATTTTTTATTAAAGCTCTTCCTGTTAAATGTTTTGTATTATTTCCAATAGTTGCATATCTAATAGACAAATCATACAAATTTTTGGCATTATATTTCTTTTTTATTAAATTAAGATTTGGATTTTGGAATACTAAACCTTCACAATCTTTTACTGCATTCAATGTTTCTTTTATAATGTCTACATTTTTGAAAATATTTACTTTATTTTTAACACCTAATAAAATGGCAGTTGCTGCAGTTGCCGCGGTGGCCACAGTTGCAATCATAATTTTTTTTGTAGTATTTTGCTTTTTTGTTGTTAAGGATAAGGTATCTTTATTAGGTTCTGTATCAACCGCACTATGACTTTTTGTATTCCCTTTAAAATTACTGTTATATTTTTGTTTTGGAGAATAAAAATTAGTTGAAATTATTTCCATAAATAAGCCTTTATAAATTTCACACACACATAATAAATAAGTAAAATACTCAAGAGAAATTTACTAATTATCAAAATATATTAAAAGATTTTTACAAATATATTGTATAAATGAAAATAGTCTTAGGTTGACAAATACTGAAAAATCGTAAATAATAAAAATGCAGGGTGAAGCCTTGTAAGAAGTAGTTTTTCTTTAAAGGCTTTCTTCACACCCTACAACCAAATAATGATAATTCTTAAAACCGCTATAATTACCGTTATAGTGGTTTTTATCACTTTTTGAATCATAGTGATTGCCTCCTTTCTTGACCGATTTCTTCAAAAATTCGTGTGCCAAGTGGAAGCGTGTGCTTACCCTGCAAATTCATTTTATCATATTATATTAATTTTGCATATATTTTCTGTTTTTATATATATTTATTTTTTGATATAATACTTATATGAAAATACTTATTGTTGATGATATGGCAGCTTGGAGAGAGTTCCATAAAAATATTTTAGAAGAACTTTTTATTGAATTGGATAAAACAGATTATTCTATCGATTTAGCAAACTATGCAAGAGAAGGTTTAGATAAAATTTATGAAAATTCTGCAAATCCATATGATTTAATAATTACAGATTTGCAAATGGAAGATGAATTCTCACCTAAATACGCAGGTGAATGGCTTGTTGAACAAATCCAAAACATGCTGGCATATAGAAAAAGTAGAATTATAATTTCATCAGGAACATATAATATAAAAGCTATTGCAGAAAATTATAATGTAGAATATATGCCAAAAAGAGTTGCTTGTAGTGATATAAACGCTTATAAAGAATTTTTGAAAGGATAATATGGAAGAAAAAGAACCTAAAAAAATTATAGGTCTTATGTCAGGAACATCTTGTGATTCAATTGATGCAGGTTTATGTATAGTAAATCCTGATTTATCTTGCGAACTTATTCAGGGGATTAATTATAAATATCCTCCACATATACAAGCAAAAATTTTCCAAGCATTCTCTCAAGAAATCTCTTTAAAAGAATTATGTCAACTTAATTTCGCAATTGGAGAATGTTTTGCAGATGCTGCGAATGTACTTATTGCAGAACACGGAAAACCTGATTTGATATCAAGCCATGGTCAAACAGTTTATCATTTCCCATATGATGAAAAAATTGATAGCATCAACTTAAAAAGCACATTACAAATTGGAGATAGTTCAGTAATTGCAGCAAAAACAGGATGTATGACAGTATCAAATTTTAGAGAAGCAGACATCGCTCACGGGGGACAAGGTGCTCCTTTGGTTTGTTTTGCTGATCGTCAATGGTTTAAAAATGCTGCTGTTCAAAATATTGGTGGAATTTCAAATGTAACTGTAGTATCTGATGATTGTCTACCGTTTGGATTTGATACAGGTTGTGGAAATATTATGATTGATTATTGTGTTAAAAAATTCTTTAATCAACCTTATGACAAAGATGGAGAAATAGCTAAAAGCGGAACAATATCAGAAAGTTGGCTAAACTGTCTTTTAGAAGATGAGTATTATTTCATTTCACCTCCTAAGACAACAGGTAGAGAATATTTTTCACCTAAATACATAGAAAATATTTTAAAATTTGCACCTGAAAGCCCTGAAGATATAATTGCAACACTAACTGCGCTGACTGCAAAAACAATTGCGCAAGCTTATGATAGATTTGTTTATCCAAACGCACATATCAACGAAGTTATAATAGGTGGCGGTGGAGCTTATAATAAATATATGATGAAGCTTTTAAGAGGTTACATTCCTAAACATATTGAACTTAAAACTCATGAAGATTATGGAATCTCTAATAACTTCAAAGAAGTTATGGCATTTGCTCTATTAGCTTATTGTAATTATTACAGAATTCCTAACAATGTTCCATCATGTACAGGTGCTGATAAATCTGTTGTATTAGGCAAAATTTCTTATCCTAACTAATTTTTTAGTGATATAATTTAGTCAGGGATACAAATAAAAATAAAGGTATGAATATTATGGGAATTAAGCCTTGGAATGAATATTTTATGGATTTAGCTAAAACTTGTGCGACTCGCTCAAACTGTATTAGAGCGCATGTTGGAGCAGTTATTGTTGGACAAGATAAAAAAATTAAAGCCACAGGCTACAATGGGACACCTTCAGGAGTTGAATCTTGCTATGAAAGAGGTGAATGTTTCAGAATCAAACATAATATCCCATCAGGAACAAGATACGAAACTTGTCGTTCAATCCATGCTGAACAAAATGCCATAATTCAAGCAGGACAAGATAGATGTATGGGAGCATCTATGTATATCTATGGACACAATTTTATTTGTATTCTTTGTAAAAGATTTATCGTTCAAGCTGGTATAAAAGAAGTTTTCCTTAAAAAAGACGATAACTCTGAAATTATCAGAGTTACTGTTGATGATATTAAAAGAGAACTGGAAGAACAAGCTGAACTTGTTTAATTATTTAACAATTTTTTGAGTATCGATATATCCTGAATAACCAAATGCAGCAAGGTTTTCTGCTGTATAAGTTTTTCTAATTAATCCATCTCGCTTATTTACTTCTTTAAAATCTCCTATATCTTGTGCGCCTATAGCAGCATCAGCTTGAGTCATAACAAGTTCTCGTTCTGATGAACCTGTTAAAAACTCATTTGCATTCCCTTCTATTACGGTTATTGTCCCATCTTCATTTACGGACTCTAAAATACCAATATGACTAGAGTTTTTATTTTTAAATTCTCCATTAGGAAGTTCTGCAACATATGATGATTTCCAAACAATAAAATCTCCTTCTTTCATTGTTTTAAATTGCTCTTTTATTTGGACTTCGCGTTGCTTACGCTCCCAAGTATAATTTGATGCTGTCGCTGTATTTGTTTCTATCGGATGATAATAACCTTTTTTTGTTGCCCAATTAATATATTGTTGAACTCCCATCTTATGACCATCTATATTCATTCCTGCTTCTTCAGATAAATGGCTCACAGCATGGGCACACCATTGGTGGTTTGGATTTCCGTATTTACCTATAAAATGCATTTGCGTCTTATCTTTTTCAGATTTTGAAAGTTTTGAATATTCACTACTACTTACCTCTTGATAACCTAAATGGTTTTGAGCAATATCTAATAACTTTGTATTATGAGAAGTTTTATACATTAATGATTGTGTCTTAGATTCAAAGGGAGTTTTCTCATTCCCAACTTTAGGAATATTTATTTTTTCTTTATTTTTAGTCGATAAATCTAAATTAATATTATTCCCCCATATAAAAGGAAAGAATCTATCATTTTTTTGAGATTTACCAAAATCAAATAATGGAACCTCAACTGCTTGTGGCTTTGACAAGCGATTCTTTGTTTTATCATCGTGTATATTCATATTTGAATTCGGAAAATAAACCGAATCATAATATTTACTCATAATAATCCCCTGTAATGTTATTAAGTATTTTTTTTATTGAAAATTGATTAATTTTCTAAAAAAAGTTTAAAAAATTTAATAAAATCTTATTTTATGGAAAATATGTTAAAAAAATCTCACAAATTAGAATTATTATATTAATATGAATAAAGTTTATCATATTACAGAAAGAGAATTTGAAGTACTTAAATTATTAATTCAAGGATATTCTAATCCTCAAATCGCAGAAAAACTTAATATTACAGTACATACTGTTAAAGCACATATTTCATCTATATATGAAAAAACTGGAGTAAATTCTAGAGTTAATTTAACAGTTTTAGCATGTTCTTTTGGAGTTGATAAAAATTTAACTGTATAAAATCAATAGTTAGTTTTTATCTAATTAGAGTATAATATATTTATGCTTCCTAAAAATTATAGATTGAAGAATAAGCATGCTTTTACAGCAACATACAAAATACAAAATTCCTTTTATAAAAATGGAATAATAATGTTTGTTGGGAAAAAATCTGATAACATTAGCAATCCTAAAATAGGATTTGTTGTTAGCAAAAAAACACATAAACGAGCTGTAAAACGAAACCGTTTGAAAAGATTAATGAGAGAATCTATTAGATTAATCATTAAAAATAATTTTGATTTCAAAAATACTCAATCAATTATATTTGTTGGGAAATCTCAAGCATTAGGCAAATCTTTTGACGAAATTGATAACTCCATTAAATTATTATTAAAGGAGATTAACTAATGCCAATGATTGAAAGGGCAACACCCCCTAATGTAAGAATTAATGATGAAACCAAACTTTATCCTAGATATCCATCAGGACTTTTAGAAAATCAAAGTACATTATATCGTTATGGGTATTCTGATTGTAAACACCCAATTTTGAGAATTGTTGATTACATAACAGATTACAACGGGCACTATCTAAAGCCTGGCATGTATGAATTAGCTCTTAGTGATGATAAAGAATTTTTATTAATAATTCAATCAGGAGAACTAATGGCTGTTATTCCTGTGTTCAAACTTGCCGAAAACCAAGCAGAAGTTGAGAAATACAAAAAAGAACGCGATATGAATACAGGTAAAATAAAATATAAACCTGAAAAAACAAGATTTCAAGAACGATTACAAAAAGTTTTACAACGAAAATACGCAGAAGATGCTATCACGCCTGAGCCTGAAGAATATGTTTACCAAAATGCAACAATAGAATACATTCCTGAAGGTGGATACTATCTTGTGACTTATGAAAATGGAATGTATCGAGCATGGGGAGCAATTAAAACTCGCTCAGGACTAGGGAAAAATCCTCCTAGTGATATTAGAAATTAACAACAATAAATGAACAGAAGTTTGGCGATAACAACTGTATATTGCAAACTTAACAATACTCCATAAGCCAAACAGGAATTTAAACATAACATGATTACGTGCGTAGCACAAAAAAAAGGCCCAAAATGGGCCTGAAAATTAAGTTAGTGGGAATTAAGTTGAGTTAAGTTAAGTTATATCTGTCCTTTAACCCAAACACAACTCCTGTCTACAGATTAAATTTTGTTCGATTGTTTAATGCCAATATTCTCATCTCTTCAAATAAAATACTGCTTTGATCTGCCTGCTCTGCATCAAGTTTTTTAAATTCTTCAGATATTTCATTTGCTTTTGCATTAATATCATAGATGTTCAATACTGCCATTGCTCTCACCTGCGATTCTTCTTAGTTTCTCTCTCTTAATATCTCTTGTGTTTATTTAATGCTTACTTATATATAAAGTATATACTCAACTCTCAATTTCACGAGTTGTATTTTTTGTAATAATTGTTTACAAAAAGCCAAAAGCTAATAATAGCAAAGAGTTCATATAAATAATTTCTCTGGATAGTTAATTTTCAAATATGAAAATTAAACCTACAACTAGCAACATGACAGATTGTACTTTGTATGTTAATATTTAACTATGAATAATAAACTGGATTTGAGCAATATTAAAAATGCTATAGCAACTCTTGAAGAAGCAATTAATTATTATAATACTGATGTTGAACAACCAATAAAAAACATGTATGCTGATTCTTGTATTCAAAGATTTGAGTATACTTATGAATTATCTTGGAAAATTATGAAAAAGTATCTAAAGTTATTTTTTAACAAAACTGAACAAGAACTCACTATCAAAAATATTTTTAGATACATGGAAGGTTATGAACTAATTAAAGATTGGACAAAATGGGTTGAATATAATGATGCAAGAAACAACACATCACATGAATATAATCTTAATAAAGCTCAATTTGTATTAACCGTTTTACAAACATTCTTAGATGATGTTAAAAATTTTATTATTTGTTTGGAGAAGTCTATTAATGAAAACAATTAAAGGAATAACTCCTGAACAACAAAAAGAAGTAGAAAATATTATTGCTCCTTACACAAATAATTATTCGTTTTATTATTATGGTTCTCGTGTTAAAGGAAATTTTTCCAACTTATCCGATTTAGATATTCTTATAGAAGGTGACATTACCCCTCAAATATTATCAGAACTTAGATATAAATTTGAAGAATCTATAAAACTACCTTTTATAGTAAACATCTCATTAAAAAATTCAATGGATGAACATTTTTATAACCTTATTAAAGATGATTTGGTTAAAATAAAATAATAAATAAAACTATGTGGTGAAAAAATTACGCCATGTTGTTCTAGTTCTAACCCTCACCCCAACCCTCTCCCACAGAGAGGGAGCTCATATAGAATAATCTTGTAACTTTCAACACTCACAAATAAATCATGTAGGAATTAATAGTCTTGTAAAAAAATCTTATTTTACACTTACTAAATCATGCATTATGATATTTCTGATGTAACTATAATAAGGATTATTTCCGTATTTTTCAATTCTGTTTAATAAATCCGGCGCAGAAATAAAACCTTGATTATATGCGATTTCTTCTAAACAAGAAATTTTTGCTCCTGTATTTAATTCCATAGAATTTACGAAATTGCTTGCCTGCAACATTGAATCATGAGTTCCTGTATCTAACCAAGCAAATCCACGACCTAGAATTTCTACATTTAACATTCCACGTTCTAAGTACATTTTGTTCAAATCTGTGATTTCTAATTCTCCCCTATCTGACGGCATTAGTTGTTTTGCAAAATCACATACATTAGAATCATAGAAATACAAACCTGTTACTGCATAACTTGATTTTGGATTTTTTGGTTTTTCTTCTAATGATATAGCTTTTTTGTTTTTATCAAATTCTATTACACCAAATCTTTCAGGGTCTTTCACTAAATACCCAAATACTGTTGCACCATGATTTGAGGTTATTGCTTCTTTCATCATTGTTGAGAAACCATGCCCGTGGAATATATTATCCCCTAGTATCAGTGCAACGTCTTCACCATTAATGAAATCTTCTGCAATAATGAAGGCATCTGCTATACCATTTTGAATATATTGAATTTTATAAGATAGCTTGATACCAAATTGAGATCCATCTCCTAATACTTTTATAAAATTATCATAGTCTGTTTCATTTGTTATTATTAAAATATCTCTTATCCCTGCTAACATTAATGTTGACAATGGATAATAAATCATTGGTTTATCGTATATTGGTAATAAAATTTTTGAAATCGGTTGTGATGCCGGATATAACCTTGTTCCTGCTCCTGCAGCTAATATAATACCTTTCATTAATAACTCCTTAATATAAATTGATAGACAATATTATAACATCAATTTTGTTATCCTGTAAATTGTTTAAGAAAAATATTCATTGTATAATTTTTCTTGTATGAAAACTATCTATAAAAAAATTCATGATATTTGGTTTAAAATCCCTGAAAAAATTAGGTTTGTTTTTATTGGAGGATTTAATTCGCTTGTATCATTTGTGATGTTTGTTTTTCTTATTCATTTTTTTGCTCAATTTTTTGTAGATGATACAACTAGATTATACAATTATATTAAAATACATCATATTCCTGTATTAGAGCATATTTCTTTTATACAATTTATTAGGCAATTTTCTCTTGCACTAGCTTGGGTTTTATCGTCTTTTGTGTCTTTTACAACTCAAAGATTATTAGTATTTAGAGCCAAAGGACAAGCATCTATCATTAAACAATATATAAAATGCCTTTATACTTGGTTTATTGGATATTTGATTAATGCTATTACGCTTGAAATTTTTGCACAATTATTTGAAAAAATTGACCTATTCCCACCTGTTATTGAAATTGATATTGCACAAGCTTTTGCTCTTGTTTCATCTGCAATTGTTACATATATTCTATTCAAATACTTTGCATTCAAAAAGAAAAAACAACATAATTCTAATAATGAAATTATTTAAATTTTGTTTACAATTTGAATTACAATAAATGCTTTGTTAGAATTGAATTGTTATGATGAAATTATCTAGCGAAGAAGTTTTGAGAGTTATACCGTCGTTTTTTGAAACAAATCTGAATTCTGATGTTTCTGCAACGACTGTTTTTGAACGACTTAATAAAATATTTGATTTTGAACAAGCATATATTTATTATTTGAATCCTGCTGGTGCTCAATTGAAATTTTCTGCTAATAATGATAATGAATTTATTATTGATAAAATTTTTGAACTTACTCCGAAAGTTATTGAAAAAATGTACAATGATGAAGGGTACTTATTAGATAATAATTCTGAAATTATCAAATATTTAAAAATATTAGACTGTAAATCATTTATGCTACAAAAGTTAGGAATAGGTTCTACAGTTTTCGGATTTATTATTCTTGCAAAAAAAGAAAATAAATTCTATAACGAAATTGATTTGAATGTTCTTAAATCTTGTACATTAATTATGTCGTATCTTATCAAAGATTTAGAACTTTCTAATGTATTTAAAATTCAACTTAAAGCATTAAAAGACGGTATTGTTGAAAAAAATGAAGCTTTAAAAGTTATAAAAGAACAAAATGAAAAAATATTAGAAGCTGATAAAGCTAAAAATGAATTTTTAGCTAATGTATCTCATGAATTAAGAACTCCATTAAATGCAATTTTAGGTTTTTCTGAAATCTTATCAACTAATCTTTATGGAGTCTTAAATCCTAAACAAGCTGAATACATACAAGATATAAGGGTTTCAGGAATCCATCTTTTAAGTATGATTAATGAAATTCTTGATATATCTAAAATTGAAGCCAAAGCAGTAAAGCTAGTTCGTTCTACATTCTATATTTCAAGAGCATTAGATGAAGTTGTTAACATTTTAGAACCTTTAGCTATTAAAAAATCTATCAAACTTAACAAAATTCTAACTGAAGATTTTGAAGTTTATGCAGATTATCAGAAAATTCAACAAATACTTTATAATCTAGTTAATAACGCTATTAAATTTAGTCCTGAAAATGGACAAGTTGATATTGAAGGAACTATTGAAGATAAAATTTTTTCAATAAAAGTTCACGATAATGGAATTGGAATCGATAAAAAATATCATGGGAAAATTTTTGCAAAATTTGTTCAACTTGATAGCGCATATACTAAAAAAGAAAGCTCTACAGGGCTTGGACTTACTATTACAAAAGAATTAGTAGAACTTCACGGTGGAAAAATTTCTTTAAAAAGTGAAGTTAATAATGGGTCTACATTTATTATTGATATCCCACTTATTCAAGAACCTCAAGAATAAGATTATTAAATATCCAAAGTTGCACAAATATCTTTTCGGTAATTTTTACCTTCAAAATTGATAAATTCTAATTCTTCATATAAACCAAGTTTCGCTCTTGATAAGGTTTTAGCTGATTTTGTAACTACCAAAACTCTATCACCTTGTGTTTCATATTCTAAATACTCATTACGTTTTGTATTCAAATGCGCAACAATAGTATCATCTTGTAATTCATCCAATCCTTCTATTACTGAATTTTTATATTTACCACAAGATAAAACTCCTGATACTGCAAATTCATCTTTTAATGGAATACAATCGTAATCATCTGAGAAAGATCCTATCGAACAAGCTTCCATTAATTTATAAATATCATGGTCTATTAATGATAATATACATTGAGCATCATGATTTCTTAAAAAAGTATTGCATTCAATTATAGATATTGTATCTTCTTTTGTAAGAATTCCATCAATACCGATAATTCCTAAATATGGAGTTCCTTGCTGTTCCAAATAATCTACTAAAGGATAAGCAATTTCTGAAACTAAATAAGCAATATGGTCATCTGTTAATTTTAGACATGGTGAATACGCTCCCATACCAGAAGTTAGAACTCCACCATCACCTTCTAATGCAAATTTATAATCTACAATTGAGCCAATTGGAAGTACTTTATAACCATCGGTCATTACATATAAAGTAAAATTAGTTCCATATACATATTCTTCTATTATAACTTTTTCTTCTCCTGAAAAGAAACAATCTTCGATAAATGCTTTTGCTATTGCTTCTGAAGGACAAACCATTACTGAATTTGATGGTTTATGTTTATCTGTTTTTACAACAATCGGCATTTGACAATTTTTTAGATAATCAAAAGCTAATTGTTTTTTCTCAAAAATACCAAATCTTGGAGTTGGGATTTTGAGTTTATACATTAATTTTTTTCCAATAGATTTGTTTGTTGCAAAACTTGCAGCAGATGCAGATGGTGCAAAAATTCTTAAATTATTAATTTCAAAAAGTCTTGCAATATCAGCTTCTATTGCTATTTCTGAAGAACAAATTGTAAATGAAATATCATTTTCCAACGCAAAATCTACCAATTCTGCAACATTATTTTCTCTTATGTCTACAACTGTTGCAAACTCTGATATTGCATCATTACCTGGGGCAACAAATACATTGAAACTTTCTGATAAAATTTTTGCTAATGAATATTCTTTTGCAGAATTTCCAATAATTAATATATTTTTTTCCATAACCCAATATTAGCATAAAACTTACCCACCGTAAACAGGAGTTGTGTTTATTTTTTCATGTTATAATCTCATTGACACTAAAAGAAAGGAGAACTTTATGTGGGAAAAAGACGTAGATATTAATCAAGTTCGTGAAATTAGAACAAGAACTCTTGTTTACTTCGGATGTGGTGCAATAGAAAAAATAGAAGATATTGCAAAAGATTTAAAATCTAAAGGTGTTGACAAACTTGTTGTTATGTCTGGACGTAACGCATATAAATCTACTGGGGCTTGGGATTATGTTGAAAAAGCTCTTAAAAATAACGGTATTGGATACATCAATTATGATAAAGTAACTCCAAACCCTACTACACAAGCAATTGATGAAGCTGCTCAAATGGCAAAAGAATTTGGTGCTAAAGCTGTTATTACAATTGGTGGAGGTTCTCCAACTGATGCTGGTAAGTCTGTTGCTATTTTACTTAAATATCAAGACAAAACTGCAGCTGATATTTATGAATTCAAATTCAATCCTGAAGAAGCTGCTCCTATTGTTGCTATCAACCTTACACACGGTACAGGTTCTGAAACCAACAGATTTGCGGTTGCTACAATTCTAGAAAAAAATTACAAACCTGCAATCGCTTATGATTGTATTTATCCAACATATGCTATTGATGACCCTAAATTAATGGCTAAATTGTCTCCTAAACAAACAAGATATGTTTCAATTGATGCTGTTAACCATGTTGTAGAAGCTGCTACATCTAAAGTTGCTTCTCCTTATTCTATTTCTTTAGCTAGAGAAGTTATTGAACTTGTGGGTAAATATTTGCCTAAAGCTATTGCAAATGCTGAAGATTTAGAAGCTAGATATTTCTTATGCTACGCAGCTATGATGGCAGGTGTTGCATTTGATAATGGGTTATTACATTATACTCATGCTCTTGAACACCCATTAAGTGCTCTTAAACCTGATTTCTCTCATGGTTTAGGTTTAGCGATTTTATTACCTGCTGTTATTAGAAATATTTATGCTGCTAAAGCTGATACTTTAGCTTATATCTTAGAACCTATTGTTCCTGGGTTAAAAGCTGAAGCTGCTGATACTGAAAAAGCTGCAACAGGTGTTTACGAATGGTTAAAATCTGTTGATGTTCCTAACAAACTTAAAGATGAAGGTTTCTCTGAAGCTGATGTTGAAACATTAACTAATTTAGCTTTCACTACACCCTCTCTTGATGGTTTACTATCTATTGCACCAACTAATGCTGATAAAAAAGCGGTTGAAACTATTTATCGGGAATCTTTATAAGAAGATATTGTTGAGCCAATATTTAATATTTGGCTCGCAAAAAATTCAATATATGATTGACAGTCCAAACCTAGTTTGGACTGTCTTACTTCTGTTTTAGCATCAAATAATTTTGAATTATATACACATAATTTCTTTGATGGAAGCTTATATAAATATACTTCTGCAGATATATTTGGAATGTCTGATTGCGTGTAACTTCTCAATGTTTTTGGAATTATACGAATATCATTTATTGAATCATTTGGAAGTAAACGATTTGTTGAATCAATTAATATCTTAGTATATTTTTCAATAACAGTATCACCTAATTTATAGATTACTTCTAATTTCATATCCTTTATTGACATGCCTGAAACATTTTGAATATTACATTTTAATAATATCTTATATTTATTACCAACCTTGTATAATACTTTGTCAGTCATTTTAAAAGATACATCTTTTACTGAAATTAAATTTATATAAACATAATCCAATAATGATTTTGCTCTAAAATCATATAATTTTGCTTTATTGTAATCTCCCTCTAACTCATATAATTCTACTAGTTTTAACAACAAATCATAATATGCGGTATAATCAACTTGGGTTGGATATTCTTTAAATAATTTACTAAAATATTTATAAGATAATTCAGGGTCAGTATTAGCAGTCATCAATGCAAGCTTATACCTAACAATAAAATCTTTTGGATTAACTTTTTCTGCAACTTGTAAGAAATGGACTGCTTCTTCTACTTGATTTGAATTTACTGCAATATCTGCAAGTAAAACTGCGGTTTCAGATAATCGCATATTTAATGACTTTATATATTTTAAGCCTGGTCTTGAAAGTTTTAACCAATAATAACGAGCCCTTTCATATTCTTTTAATGCATAATAATATCTTTGGTTATCATAATAAACATCACCTTTTTTCCGATATAAATAGGATTGATATTTTATTAATGCAGGATTTGCAACCTGTGGAAACTCATCTATTATTTCTTGAGCTTCATCAAACCTAGATTGTTCAATATAAAAAGCCGCAAGCTCATACAATGGCCTATATATATTTATAGGTGCTTTAGCTACTGCTTTTTTATAATAATATTCAGCCTTATCAAATTCTTTAATA
Organism: uncultured bacterium; assembly: GCA_949294335.1. Taxonomy (GTDB): domain Bacteria; phylum Cyanobacteriota; class Vampirovibrionia; order Gastranaerophilales; family Gastranaerophilaceae; genus UMGS1585. The sequence goes on from CASFGO010000030.1 coordinate 72,302, forward strand.
ACATTATATAAATACCCTAAGTGCATATCTATACGATAATCATCAGGATAATTCATTTCTAAATTTATATTTTGTTCTATTACAGTATTTTTTATATATTCATTTAAAACCTTTTGATTATAATTGGATGATGAATTATTTATTACGTCATATTGTGCATAATAAATTATGCCACCAGAAAAAATACAAGCTGCTAACAATGTCCATAACATTGTTGATACATATGGCCAAATATTTATTTTAATTTTTATTTCTATTTTACTCATTTACACCTTGTATTGATATAGAATCAACACCTGCAAGTTTTTCTATCTTTTTATATAATGATTGAACTGGTTTTCTTGATACAATTTCTACAGTCATACTAACTTTAATTTTATCAGGATTTTCAAATAGTTTTTGAATTTTTAAAGCATCAACTTTTTTAAAGTTCTCTGTCATAAAATCTTTTATATTATCTACTTCCTCTTGTTGACAGAATAAAGTAACTTTCATTCTACGAATATTCTTAGATGAACTACTTAAAACTTTCCTTTCAAAAACTCTGATTAGAGTTAATACCAAAACAGATGCAAAAGTTGATAAAGTTGCGATACCATACATTCCGCTACCACAAGCCATACCAATGCTAGCAGCCATCCATAATGTTGCAGCAGTTGTTAGACCAAATACTGTTGGCCCATTTCTCAAAACTGTTCCTGCACCAATAAAACCGATACCTGTTACAATCTGTGCCGCAACACGAGCTGTATCTCTGATTCCATTAGGATGATAATCCGGAACATCGCCTGAAAACATTGGGAAACCATATATTGATATTAAAGTAAATACACAAGCTCCTAAACATACTAATATATGTGTTCTTAAGCCTGCATATTTATTTGTAATTTCTCGTTCAAATCCTAATATAAATCCTAAAGCAATTGCTGATAGAATTCTTATACCTAATTCTATATCCATAGGTCCCATTATGTTTTCCATGCTATTCTCCGAATCTGTCTTTTACTCTCTTATTTTTCCTTTTGGATCTAATATATCTCTTATTGTATCACCTATTAGGTTAAATGATAATACTGCAACAAAAATTAAAAATCCTGGTGTCAAAAGCCAAGGTCTATATAATATATTAATGTATTCTTGAGCTTCTTTCAACATGTTTCCCCAGCTTGCATCAGGTTGTTGTATTCCTAAACCTAAAAAACTCAACCCTGATTCTGCCAAAATATATGACGGAACTGACAGAGTCATTGCAATTATTACATAACTTGTTGTTTGAGGAAGAATATGCTTTAAGATTATTCTTAAATTTGATGCTCCGATTGTTTTTGCAGCTGATACAAATTCTTCATTCTTTATAGATAAAACCATACCTCTAACAACTCTAGCAAATCCTGACCAACCTATTAATGCAAGGATTACAACTATTAAAGTAAATCTCTGTGTACTTGTCATATTGGATGGTAATATGGCTGCAAGGATTATTAATAAATAGAAACTAGGAATTGCCATTACAGCTTCTGCAAAACGCATCATAATATTATCTACCCAACCGCCAAAATAACCTGATATACCGCCATATATTAAACCTATCGGGAATAATATAAATAATGACAAAAATCCAATTGTCAAAGATATTCTGCCACCAAATAACAATCTTGAAAAAACATCACGACCATTTATATCTGTTCCTAACAAATATAATCGTCCTGTTTTATCAACTCCAAATAAATGAATATTGGTTTTTACCAAACCTAAAAATTTATATTCTTCACCTCTGTTAAATGGTTTTATATAATACTTATGAGATTTATCTAACGTATAAACAGCTTGATATAATTCAGGTACAAATTCACGTTTATAATTATAAGTATATGGTCTTGAAAATTTCCCATTTTCATCTATTACGAATATTTTAGATGGTGGTGCATAAGATTGGTTTCTGTCTGAAAAATCTTTTGAATAAGGGGCAATAAAATCTGCAAACAATATCATAAGATACATTACAACCAAAATTATAAATGCGATACTAGCATATTTATCCTTCATAATTTCTTTAATCATTTACCCACCCCCCTTATTCTAGGATCGGTAATAATTAATAAAATATCAGCAAGTAAATTACCTAATACCAGCATTATTGAACCCATCATCAATGATGCCATTACCAAATTTATATCTGATTTCATAACAGCTTCCAATATCAAACGTCCCAACCCTGGATATTGGAATACATACTCAGTTAATGCAGCACCACTCAATAATCCTGCAAATTCAAAACCCAATAAAGTTATTAAAGGATTTAAAGCATTTCTAAGCGCATGTTTAAATATAACCTGCCATTCTGATAAACCCTTTGCTCTTGCAAATTTAATATATTCTGAATCCATTACATCTAACATATTTGCCCGCATTTGACGCTGTAAACCTGATAACGATATTGTAAATAAAACAGTTACAGGTAATACTAAATGTTTTGCTAAATCTAATATTTTACCACCTAATGACATCTCATCAAAATCAAAACTCGTTAAGCCTCCAACAGGGAATAATGAAGTTTTGACTGCAAAAATCAATAATAATATTGCAAAGAAAAATGATGGAATTGCCATTCCAATACTTGATAAAACTGTTAATAATCTATCAAATTGACTTTTATGAAAAACTGCACCTAATATCCCTAAAGGTACACCAACCAACCAAGTCATAAATATGACAATACTTGTAAGAAGCAAAGTATTAGGGATTCTTTCTTTTAACTTGTCTGCAACTCTTTCACCTGAAGATGTAACTCCTAAATCTCCTCTTACAAAAGAAGATGCCCATTTTGCATATTGTACAGGAATTGGTTTATCCAAGCCCAATCTTTGAGTTTCTTTTTGTAATGTTTCTTGAGAGATTGATGGATTTAACCTTAATTCTGCCAAAGGATCAATAGGGCTTAATCTTATTATGAAAAAGCTAATTATTGATACAATGAACAATAACGGTAATGTCTGAATTATTCGTTTTAAGATATATTTTATAATATTCACTGTTTAGCCTTTTCTATATAAATTTCTTCTACATTATACAATACACCTGAAAGAGTTGAAGGATATGTATTTTTAAACTTACGCCTTATTGCAACAACTCGAGTTGGAGAATACAAATAAATTATTGGACGTTCATCATAAATTATTTGTTGATATTTATCATAATAAACTTTTCTTTCATCAAAACTAAGTTTTAATGCTGCTTGTTCAAATATATAATCTAATTCTTTTTCCCAACTTAACCTGTCATCAACCGAGTATCCAACAGGACGTTGATTGAATAAATGTAATGGACCATTTGATGCCCATACATTTTTCCCGTTATGTGGTTCTAATGGAGAACCTGTCAAACCCATTATAGACATATCCCAATCATAAGTATTGGTTAATTTGTTAACTAAGGTATTGAATTCTACAGGTTTAAAATTAACGCTTATTCCTAAATCTGCCAAATCCTGTTTTATCATAACACCGATTGATTCACGCTCAGTGTTTCCTGCATTTGTGTATAAATCAAACTCAACTTTGTTTCCGTTTTTATCATACAAAAACCCATTTTTTCCATAATAAAAACCACTTCGTTTTAACAATTCTTTTGCGTATGATAAATCTCTATTGTGGCCTGTTATTGATTTATTCAAATAAATTCCGTTTAAACTTTCTGAAGTGAACAATGGTTCTGCTAAACCATAAGCAATATTTGTAACTAAACTTTTTCTATCTATTGCATAATCTATTGCTTCTCTAAAATTCTTATCAGCAAACCATTTTTGTTTAATTGGATTTACATAATATTTACCCTTATTATCTTTTCTATTATTCAAATTAATCGCAAGAAACATTGTTCCAGTATCTGCACCTAAATTATAAATATAGTAATCAGAATTTGCCTCTTTTGCTTTATATCTTGCAACTGTTGCTCCTCTAAGGGTTATGGTATCTATTTCTTTACCTTCAAATTTCAAGATTTCATTGTTTAAATCTCCAACAATTAAATAAACAATTTGGTTTAAATAAGGCAATTTTTTATTATCTAAATTTATTTCATAATAATTTGGGTTTCTATCAAATACTACACGTTGCGCAGGAACATATTTTTTTAAATGATATGCACCAGAATATACAATATCTTTAGGATTAATTGTTGTTGCTAAAATTCTATCAAATGATTTTTCCCAATTAGGAATAGATGTAAAATAATGCTTTGGTGCAATTGGATTTGATAATATTCTTAAAAATGGTGCAAACGGTTTTGGAACAGTAAATACAACGGTATAATCATCTATTTTTTCTATTGTTGGTAATTGTCCATCAATTATTATGCTATCTCTTACTGAAGTATTACCTAATCCCGCAAAAACAATATCCTTCCAAGTAAATATTACATCATCTGCTGTTATTGGTTTCCCATCAGACCATTTTATACCACGTCTTAAATGAATAATATATTTATTTCCTTTAACTTCGATAGATTTAGCTAGTTTAGGTGTAACATCACCAGTTACAGGGTTCATACTGACTAAACCGTCATACATCATATTAGCCATTTGAGATGATGTAGCATCTTTTGCAGTAAAAGGGTTGAATGTCTTTGGACCTTCACCTATAGTTGAAGTGATTAATCTTCCACCATAATCACCTACAGGTAATTGTGATTGTAAATAATCAACTCCATTTATTGTAACTGTCTTAGGATTTGGGAAAATCTTATTGAGTGGATATTTATCTAATTGAACTTCTTTTACTACAGGAATTTCTGATTGAGAAATATAAGAATCCTTCTTCAAACATGCCGGCAAACATGCCGTTATAATCCCTATTAAAATAATTAAATAAATCACTCTCTTCATAGTAAATAGGATATCACATTTTCAATTATTTAACATAGTACAACTAAACTAGGGGTAAGTATTAACTAGATTATGATGCATATTATTATTTATCCCGTTGCAGAATATTTTTTAAAGTTGTATAATATGTAGGTGATAAAGATATATTATTCTTGTCCGTTTAATATTATTTTTATCATTAATTGAACTTTATGAAGAAATGTAAAATAAAATTTTTCCCGTCAAATTCCCAATAAATAAAGGGTTTACAAAAATAAGTGTAAAATACACAATAAGAACTAGCAAAAATTTTTTTTTACATGGTTTTAAACTAATTGCGGAAGGATATGCTTATATAAACAGAGACACATCACTGGGCAATAACGCAACGAGAGGTCAATATGGTAGACAACAGAGCCGCTGGCTTCTACGGTATATCAGGCGCTTTAAATTTTAAAAGTGGTGATATCTCAGGAACAGCAGCAAAAACAAATGAAGAAAAAGCAGGCTCAGACGCTGAATACATGCAACAAGAAAAGCAAGATAGCGCCAAAAATGGTTCTGCAAAATTTAGCGACAAAAGTGCACAACTAAATGCTACTTTAAGTTCTCTTGCTATGCTTAATGTTTCTTCTATTATTAGCTCTAAACTACCTAAACTTAAACAATCTACTCAAAGATTTAAAGAATTAATTGATGAAACCGAAGAATTAATCGTTACATTAAATGAAGAACACGAAAAGAACAAGAAAAACCCGTTCAAAAAAGAAAATCCATTCTCCAAACAAGATGATGACGATGAAGAAGATGATGAATATTACTAAAAAGAACTTGAAAAATTTCAAGTTCTTTTTTATAAAACAATAACTATTATTACCTATTTTTGTTTTATGTATAATTATTTATACAAAGTGAGGTTAAAGTATGAAACAAAAAATTGTGTCAGGAATGCGTCCTACAGGGAAATTACATTTAGGTCATTACTTAGGTGTTATTGATAATTGGGTTAAGTTACAAAATGACTATGATTGTTATTTCTTCATCGCTGACTGGCATGCTCTCACGACTAAATATGACAAAACTGAGAACATGATTGATGATGTTAGAAATGTTGCTATGGATTGGCTTGCATCAGGGATAGACCCTCAAAAATCAACAATCTATGTTCAATCTCTTGTCCCTGAAACTGCAGAATTACATATATATTTAAGTATGATTACTCCTCAAAACTGGGTTGAACGTGATCCTACTTTAAAAGATATGGCTAAAATTCTTAAATCAAAAGAAGGAATTGGAACTCAGGTTAATTATGGCTTAATGGGGTATCCTGTTCTTATGACTGCTGATATTCTTACATTTAATGCTGAATTTGTTCCTGTTGGTATTGATCAAGTAGCACACGTAGAATTAACACGTGATATAGCAAGAAGATTTAATCATATTTATAAAACAGAATTCTTTAACGAACCACAACCTAAACTTAATAACTGCTCATTAATTTGTGGTCTTGACGGTAACAAAATGGGTAAATCATTTAATAATGATATTAAAATTTCTGATACAGAAGAAGTTACAGCTAAAAAAGTTATGACTGCAATTACTGATAGAAGCAGATTAAGAAAAGATGATTTAGGGCATCCTGATGAATGTGAAGTAGCATTTAAATATTGGAAAATATTTGGAACAGAAGATGAAATTGCAACTGTTAGAGAAGAATGCGAAAAAGGTCTCAGAGGATGCGCTCAATGTAAACGTGAATTAGGTGCAAAAATTAATGCTCGTTTTGCAGAAATTAGAGAAAAACGTGCATATTATGAAGCTCATCCTGAAATTGTTGATAAAATAATCAGAGATGGTTCTGAAAAAGCAAGAATTGAAGCGCAAAAAGTTCTTAAAGAAGTACGTTCTATTATCAAAATGTACTAATTTGCTTGAAACAATATAAAAAAAGCTGTAAAATACTAAAAGAGGTATTAATGAAAAAGATTTTACTTATTTTTTTAGTATATGCATTTACTACTTGTTCAGTCTTAGCTGAAGATATGAAAGTTATGGCATTAAATGATTTTTCAACAGCTGTACCTAAAGAAATTCAAGTAAAAGTTATTGAATCAGTTTCTTTAGATAAAGATGTACTTATACCTATGGGCTCAACTGTTACAGGATTGATGATTGATGTTATTCCTGCTAAAAGACTTAAACGAGATGCAACTTTTTCTTTTATGCCAACTTATTTTACGACCCCACAGCACGAAAGATATAAATTTAATAAAAAATATGTAGGAAAATTTTCTCCAAATATAGAAATAGATAAAGGTGAATTAGCTAAAAACGCAGCACTAACTGTTGGAGACTTTTTTGTACAAGGTTTAAGTACAGGATTTTATGCTGTACAAGGTGCTGTAAAAGATGAAAAAGGAAATAAATTATTCTCTGCTGTAAATAATGTATATAAAAACTCATTCTTTTCATACGTTGAAAAAGGTGGAGACGTTTATATAAAAGCAGAATCCTTGTTCTGTTTTAAATTCAAAAACCCTGAAGCAGATGAAAATAATAATAATTCAACTCCTGCTATTATAAAGATGGATGAACCAAAAATTGAGAATCAAGTCCCTGGATTGGATGATGATTCTTTACCTGCAACTCCACAGCCTCAGTTTTAACATTAGGATATGATAAAACCAATTTGTCTGGAAGTATTACATAATTTTTAATTACCTTATGTTTATTTTTTGTCATACTCCATGCTAAAATATTGTCAGTCATATTTTATTCACATAATTTCTTTAAATATGGCAATATTGGAATAAATAGCATTTGAGATAAAATCTTATGACAAAAGAAAAAATATTTTTAATAATATTATTAGCTATAGCTTGTTTATTTTCTGCAATAACTATAAATAACAAATTATCTGAGAAATCAGATATGAGAATTTATTCAAATGCGATTAAATTCTATCAAGATGAAAATTATCAAGATGCTTATTACAATTTTGCAAGAATATCAAACTTTTCTCTACTAAAACCTGCTGCTCTTTTTAGACAAGCAAGATGTGCTACAAATATCGGAGATACACAATCAGCAATTAGAAACTATTCAATCCTTTTAAAAAGATTTCCTAATTGGCAACTTTATCCTGTAAGCGAATATAATTTAGCCGTTCTATTATACGATAGACAAGATTATTTCATTGCAAAAAGACATTTCAAACACCTAATTAAAAAATATCCTGAAACTGAAGTTGCTATTGCTTCAAAATTTTATCTTGGACTTATTGAAAAAAATCCCAAATTACTTTTTGAATATTTAGAACTTTCACCTAATGGCTTACTATCTCAAAATGCTATAGATACATTAATTAAATGGAATACCAAATTTTCTAACGCTGATAATTTAACTATTGCAAAATCATATCTCTCAAGAGATAAATTCAATGAAGCACTTGAATATTATCAGAAAACATCTCTCCCTGATAGTTGGGCAGGATATGCCAAAACTTTATACAAACTAGGGAAATATAATGAAGCAAAAAATATAACAACTAAAGGAATATCTATATATTCTTCTCGAGTTGATAAAAATGAAATTTACGATAATATAGATTGTTTTGTATCGCTTTCTGATTCAAAACTTAATACTATAAAATACCTATATTCGCTTAATCCAAAATCACAAGGTGCAGATTATTTAATGTTCCTAATGGCAAAATATGCACCTGTATCTCAAACCCCTCAAATGTACGAAAAATTATATTATGCTTTTCCTGATGGACAATTTTCAGGTGAAGCATTATACAAAACTTTCTATTCCAAAATTAATCAAAGAAAATATGATGAAGCCCTTAAACTGGGTAGAATTCATCTAGCAAAATACGGAAATACAAATTCAGCACCTGCTGTAATGTATTGGATGGCAAAAATTTATGAAAAACGTCATATGGATGATATGGCAAAAAGCTATTACAAAGGTGTATTATCAAAATATCCTGATAGCTATTATGCAATGAGAGCTAATTCTAAACTCCATAATGGCCAAAAAATGCTTGAAGATAGAAAACTTGAGCTTAAACCTATAGTATTTCCTATAAAAAATAAATCAGAAGCAAACCTTGCAATTAAACTTGCTAAATTAAAAGATTATGATTTCGTTCAAGAATTATACAAAGATGATAACTTTGTACAAAGCTGGATTGAATACCAAAAAGGGAATTATACACATTCTGCGTTCTTAGCTCGTGAAGCGATGGATAAATTAGAAGAAAAACCTCATTTTAAAGACTGTCGTTGGAGATTAATTTATCCAATACATTATTATAATTATGTACAAAAATATGCCAATAAAGAAAATCCAATTATAATTCTGTCAATTATAAAAGAAGAAAGTCATTTCAACCCAAATGCAACAAGTTGTGTAGGAGCATTAGGATTAATGCAACTAATGCCTGCAACAGCTAATGAAATTGCAAAAGCATATGGATTATCAAACAATTTATATAATCCTGAAAATAATATACATCTAGGTAGCTTATATTATGCTAAAATGCGTCGTTCTTTAAACGATAAAGATATGTCAGCAATAATGGCATACAATGGAGGCTGGGCTGCTGTTACAAGATGGAAAAACAGACTTAATTATACAGATATGGACGACTTTGTAGAAAAAATCCCATACCCTGAAACTCAAACTTACCTCAAAAAAGTCCTAAGAAGCTATTGGAACTACTCAAACATTTATCAATAAATATCTTTGGATTGATAAATAAAAGAAATTATATTAAAATACATTCAGGGTAAGCTCCGTATGATCCCACCCACACAGACTAGTTAAGAGAAATTGGCGGGAAAGGGGGTGATAATCTTGGATTTCAGTATAACTGAAAAAGCGTTATGGCTTATCTTATTGATAATCATAACGCTTAGACTAAGATAGGGAGTTAAGAAAGCTTATAAGAGATGCACCTCTTATGAGCTTTTCCCTATAAATATATTATAGTATATTTCTCGCTTTTTTCAAGATTATATCTTATAAATTATTTAATTGATAATTAATCATTTATAAAGTTTTCTCCTTATTAAAATTGATAAATAACAGGAATTATATTAAAATATATCTAGGGTAGTACCTTTTACCTCCACCCACACACGAATTTTACTAAGAAATCGGTGGAAAGGGGGTGATTAAATTGAGAAGAGAAATAATAAAAGCTGCCATAATTGCAGTTATAGCAGCTCTTAAAATTCTATTAAACTTCTTATAGGGTACTAAGTGAAGTCCTTTAGTAGCATAATTACTAGGGACTTCCCCCTATAAATATATTATAGTATATTTCTTTCTTTTTTCAATATTAAAATATCTTAGTCGTTTGTTAACTTAATCGATAGATTGCTTCGCCCTGCTCTCAATAACATAATTATTTATATGAACCGTCATTACGAGGAACAAGGATTTTACTGTTTCGAAGTAATCTGATATACATCAGAAGTCTACCTTCTTTATTCTTGGTCACTTAATCACTTAGTCACCATTATAAAAGTAGACAAAAGTTTTGTTGTTACGAAGTAATCTAATACACATCAGAAGTTTACTTTCTTTATTCTTGGTCACTTAATCACTTAGTCACTGTTATATACTTATTCCAAATAATATTATCGCTATTCCATTTCTCAATAACAGGAGAATCTCCATCAGCATAACCCATTGGAATAACACACAATGGTATTATACCATCCGGCATGTTTAAAACCTTACGAGCAGTTTCGGCTCTGTCCATTTTAGGATAACAAGCAGTCCAAACAGCACCAAGTCCCAAAGAATGAGCTGATAACAAAATATTTTCAACTGCAGCTGAGCAATCTTGCACCCAAAATGTTTGTGCAGTTAAATCCTCTTTATCTCTTATATCACCACAAACAACAATACATAAAGGAGCATTAAACAACATCTTTGCATAAGGAAGCCCTTCTGCTAATTCATCTAATAATTTTCTATCATCAACAGCAAAAAATTTCCAAGGCTGACGGTTTCTTGCAGATGGAGCAGCCATGCCGGCACGCAAAATCAATTCTATTTTATCTTTTTCAATTGATTTATTAATAAATTTACGAACGCTTTTTCTTCTTAAAATAGCCTCAATAACTTTGTTAGTTTCCATTTAAAAGCTATCTCCTCATCTTTGAATAATACATACATAATCACAACATGCCAACATTTTTACATTTCTTAACCATATTTAAAATCATGAAAAACCATGCCACACGCATGATTGCATAATTTGAAGCATGGCAAATCATGTCATGATGTGCTATTACATGATTTTAATTAGCTTAAACATAGTTATAATAAGTGTTTTAAGTACATTTATTTTTTCGTAATAAACATTTACAAACGGGTTGTAAAAGATTACTTAACCTATATAATAAAAGAGTGGGTTGGGGAAAACCCAATGGGGATAGGTTCTTCGGAACCTTAATATGGTTGGATATCACAAATTTATTTTGGAGGATAAGTTGTTTAGAAGTAGAGATATGGGGAGAGCTATAGCTGTTAGAAGATGGACACCTACAGCTCTTGAATGTTATAAAAGAGGATGTAACTGTGAAGGATGTTTTTATAGTGATTTCTTCAAAGGAACCTCTCAAAAATGCCAAATGAAGGCTTCTGTTCTTGAATTAGTAAGAGTTATTGGAACTCCTGATGTGGAAATTCCACAAATTATTGCAGACTAATGGGTTTAAAAATAAGTCGGTATGGTGTATAATAAAAAATGTACACATTATTGGAGGCATACATGCATATACACGTTAATGGTAAAAACATTGAAATCACAGATGCTATCAAAGCTTATGTTAAAGAAAAATTAGGCAAAGTAGTTAATCACTACGATCAAATCCAAGGCATCAAAGTTATTTTAACAGTAATCAAAAACCCTTCAGCATCTGGCAAACACGTTGCAGAAGTTAAATGTACCTTAAGTAGCGGTACTGTTGTTCACGTAGAAGAATCTGCTGAATCTATGTATGCTAGTATTGATTTAATTGCTGACAAACTTGATAGACAAGTTAAAAAAGTTAAAAATAAATCTTTATATGCAGATAAAAACACTATTAGAAATACTGAAATCGAAGTTGTTGAAATTGATGACGAAGAAGTTGAAGATATCAAAGCTATTGATTAATCAGTATTAACAAACAAGTTTAAAGACCGATTTTTAAATAAATCGGTCTTTTTTAATGTATTGAACTAATCGTAAAAAATATATATAATCAATATATGGCAACAATTAAAAAATTAAATTACTTTAATCGTTCAAAAATTAGAAAAATGGTTCAGTTTTTGAACGTTACAAGAAACAATGATTTTATGAATATGCTTTCAATCAGCCCCTTTGGAGCATTACATAATCTGTTACCATTAAAATATAAATTCCTTGATGAAACTTTTATTATTTCAGAAGGAAACGATGAAGATTTTGGAATGATTACTGTTTCTCCAAGATTTGGGAATTACTATAAACTCATCATTTCTCAATTATTTTTTTCTGAAAAGTCATATGATTTAGCTCAACAACTTATAAATTTTGTTGTATCTCATTATGGAGCAAATGGTGTTAACGCATTTTTTGTTACTATAAATCAAGTTTATAGTGATTTAATTAGATTATTCATTTCTCAATGTGGATTTAGACAATGTTCCTCTATACAAATTTGGGAAGTTAACAAAATCTCTTTTAAAAAATCTACAACTATCAAATATAGAAGATTAAGAGATTCTGATTTAAAAGAATTATCTGAAATTTATAATGATTCTTTAATGACACATTTTAAACCAACGTTAGAACGATCTGATAAAGAATTTTCTGAATCAATTTGTCACGGTTTAACATATTCATCAGAATACAGATATGTAATTGAAGATGCTTCATCTGATAGAGTTTTGGGTTATTTCTTAATCTCAACAGATGACAACGAAAACTTCTTAGTTGATTTTAATTACTCAGACGGTTACGCAATAGACCTTGATGGAATAATGTATTATGCGACAAGAGAAATACTTAAACGCGTTAGAAGATTCAAATTATATGTGAAAATAAAAAATTACCTAAAAACAGGTGAAGCACAACAACGATATGCCCAAGAAAACCATTTTTCTTGTATCCAAACAAAACTAATGCTAGTAAAAGATTTCTATCGAGTAATAAAACAAGAATCCCCGCTAAAAGAGCTAAAAGAATTTATTATGATAGGTGATCTCAACCACGACAAAAGACTAGAAGTTTAAACATAAAAAAAACTCCTCGTTAGAAACAATGAGGAGTAAAACTAGAATTAGGAAGGGAATTAGGGTATATAAAAAATCTTTTTTATTAATCTCTCTCTTTCGATTACATATATATAAAGTATATACTTGAACCTCGATTTCAATGGTTGAATTTTTCGTTACAAAAGTTAATAATTAACAGTCTGATAGGTAGAAGCCTACCTTTTATGATATGATTTTTATATGAAAGAAGAGAATAGTTGTAGTTACTTTATTAGGAATATTGCGCATACTATTAAATGTATGCAGGATAAGTGTTTGGTTCATTATGGACTCACTAATCAACAAGCTAGATTATTAGGTGAAATTACAAGATTATCCGGCAAGAAAAAAGTTTTTGGGCGTCGTGATTTAGAAAAATTATTGAACTTAAAAGGACCTTCTGTTACAAGTCTTTTACACGGATTAGAGAAAAAAGGGCTTATTGAAACAGAATGCAGTAATAAAGATGCAAGAAGAAAGGTTTTGAAACCAACTGATGAAGGGAAAAAACTTATCAAGCATATGGATTTAGTATTTGAGGCAACAGAAAATCAACTAACCGATAGATTAACACCAGATGAGATAGATAAATTTAAAGAGTACCTAGAAATAGCATTCGAAAATATGAATGAATAACTATATTTGTAAATATTACATAATTTTATGAGGAAGAATAAAATGGAAATGAAAATAATAATAAAAAAAATGTTAATGAATCTTATAAATATAAGACGAAAACAGGATCACATTGTATTTACATTTATGGGGTTAAAGCTTAAATTTAAAGCTCCAAGTATTAATAGATTAGAAACTTGTTGTTGTATTGAAAATCTAGAAAGACATATTGAAAATAGAACATATTTCCCACATCCAGTAGGAATATGTATTTGCCCTGATGCAGTTATTGGTAAAAATTGTCAAATATTCCAAAATGTAACTATTGGTATGGGTAAATATAATCCGGAATTAAAAACTGCTGCGCCAATTATCGGAAATAAAGTTGTTATATGGGCAAATGCTGTTATTGCTGGAGGTATAAAAATAGGTGATAATGCAGTAATTGGGGCTAATTCATTAGTAATAAGAGATGTTCCTGCAAATACCGTTGTGGGAGGAAATCCTGCAAAAATAATTAGAAAAACAGAAGAACGAGATTATATTGAAAGAAGTGCAATATATTAATTGAAATAGTATTGTTAATCAATTTACCTCAAAAATAATTTGGTATATGATATATTGTATTAAAAATGTTAAAAAAGTACTTTAAATATATAATTCTATTTTTAATATTTTATTTAATTTGGGCAATTGGATTACCACAATTGTTCAAGGTTAATATTGGAAATATTGAAAATTTAATCGAAAAACAATCAGGGTATAAAATTAATTTAATCGAACCTGCTTTAAATACTTGGTTTCCACCTCATTTGAAAATTAAAGCTAAAAGTGTTGAAGTTTTAAATAAAAATACCTCAAAAGCTTTATTAATAGAAAATCCTTACTTAAATATTAAAGTTTTACCTCTTTTAATTGGTAGATGCCATATTAGAATGGTTGAGGCTTCTAATATTGAATCTAATTTTATTTTGGCAGGAAATCAATTATATTTGGGAGATTATTTAATAGATTTTGCAAAACAAAATAATATCAATGTAAAAGTTGATAGAATTAAGATTGAAAAATATAAAATTTCTTTGTTTGACAAAAATTCAAACATGCCAGCAAAATTAATTGGACAGAATCTTTATTACAAAGAAACAAGAAATTATATAATATCAAGTTCAGAAAATAATTTAATTTTAGGTAATGATACTTCAAACGCTAATTTTGATATAAAAATCCCTAAACACAGATTTATTAAGGGAGCTAAGGTTAATCTTAATATTGATAATTTGAGAATAAAATCTTTTGAAAACTTGATAAAATTATTCTTAAAAGATGAAATTTTAGCAGTAGACGGGGTAATAAATATCAAATCCGACAATTCAAATTTAGATGCGATATTTGATAACCTTCATGTAATTACTAAAGATAAAGGAAAAACTATTATTTTCCCTAAAAAATTTGTAATAGATACAGATTTTTTACTTAAATCAAATAATATAATAATCCATTCTTTTAAAGCTGATGGTGGAAATATCCATAGCGAAGTATCAGGAGAAATAAGAAAATTTACAACATTAAAGCCTATATTTAATTTGCACATCAAAATGGATAAATCAGATGTTCGTGAAATTGCTAATATGTTACCTCCTGTTGTTGTTCCAACATTCAATGTTTATAGATTAAAAATGTACCCGTTTTATGGATACGCTATAGCTGATATGAAAGTAAAAGGAGCATTTCCTGAACCAACTATGGACGGATACGTTGATGTATCAGAAGCATATTTAATAAAACCAATTCCTAACGCAAAAAAAGCAAATATTAACATAAATTTCATTGAAAAACATATGGAATTAGATGTAGTAGTACCTGCAGGAAATAATCAAACAGTTTATGTTACAGGAAGAATAAACGATTATGGAGATTATAGAGCTGATTTAAAAATCAGAAGTTCAAAATCTGTTGATTTAGCAACAGCAGAATTTGTCCTAAATCCGCTACACGAAATTTTAAGATTTCTTATGGGACCTGTTCCTATTATGCAAGTAACAGGTAAAGGAAACATAAATATAAGAGTTATCGGTTCTAAAAAAAATCCTCATATTTGGGGTGATTTTAATTTCATGAATGCTAATGCATCTTTTAATGATGTAAAACATTTAGTTTTAAAAAATGCGACAGGTAAATTAAGTTTCAACGATAGAACTGCTCATTTCGTAAACAATACAGGAACAGTAAATAATCAACCTTTTAAAGTCGATGGTGTTTGTTCATTATTTGGAGATATAGATTTTAATGTAACCGGAAACAACCAGCCATTAAATGTTTTACTTGCAACAATAAAAGACTCCCCAATGCTTGAACCAATCAAAGCAATCGTTCCTGATATTAAAAATGCTAAAGGAAAAATTGATTTAAAACTTAATCTTACAGGAAAACTTCCTGATATAAATTATATTAAACTTAACGAAAACCTTTTTGCTAAAGGTGAAATTAGATTAAAAGATAATTCAATGTTATTAAATGGTTTACCTATAAAAAGAATTAGAGGACTTATTAAATTTAATAATCTTGATTTAGAAGTTAATCTTAACAACATATTAGACGATTTTTCAAAAATCAATATTACAGGAGAAATCAAGAAAGGCATTGCTAACGTTGTTGCAAGTTCTAATAGAATGAATCTAAGAGAATTTACAAAAGATATATTTAATGAACTTGATGACTGTTATGTACAATTCAATGCTGAATATCAAGGAAGAATAGACAAAATTGAACTTGATAAAATTAAATGCAAAGGACAAGTTCTAAGAAATAATAAACCTATTAAAAATATAAAAATTTTAACTGGAAATTTAGAATTAAATAATTCAAAACTAAAATTAAACAATGTATATGGATTTGTAAAACATAATCCTTTCAATGTTAATCTAACTATTAATAATATTTCAGAAGATTTGAGAAAAATTAAAATTGATTCTGATTTGAATATAAAGAATTTTGATTTATCTAGTTTAAATTATTTTACATCATCAAGTCTTATACCAAAAGAAATTAAATCAGAATTAAGAAAATTCAGAATAATATCAGGAAATAGTGATGTTTCAGCAAAAATAAGAAATAATCGTGTTAACGCAAACCTTGATTTAAAAAATATCAATGCAATTTATATTTACAAAAGACCTATCCCAATAAGGCTTATTCACGGACAAATAGTTATCAAAAATAATAGAATATTTATCAACAAAATGAATTATTTAGTTGATGAGATGCCTGTACTAATTTATGGCAATATTAGTCAGGTATTATCAAATCCTAGACTTAATATTCATATTAATTCTAAACTTTCTCAAAGAACATTTGATAAATATTGGAATGAAGATAATATATACCCAATAAAAGTAAAAGGTGATATCTTACTAGGTTCTTTAATTACAGGAACATTAGATAAAATAAATACAAGACTTGATTTAAAATTAGAAGAAAATTCACACATTTATTATATGGGAGCAACTGTCGGAGATTTTGAAAACCCTATTACAGTTAATACTGATTTTGACATTATAAAAAATAATGTTATAAGATTAAACAAATTCCAATATAGCAAATTACTTTCATCACAAAATAATAGACAATATTTATTCCCATTAGTAACAGTTAAAGGTGGAATAACTTATTATAATAACAATTTTTATAAATTTGATAATCTCACAATAAAAACACAAGCTCCTACAGATGCAAGAATTTTCAATGTTGTATTTAGAAAACCTACTATTAAACATGGGCAATTTACATCTGACTTAAGAATTAATGGAAAGTCTACATCTCCTAAAATTATCGGCGATTTAGTAATTAATGGTATGGATATGCCATTTTTAAACACAAATATAAAAGATTTATCACTACATTTTAATGACAATGACATTTACATCCAATCAAAAGGAGAAGTAATGTCAAATAATGTTGTGATGAACGCTGTTGTTAAAAACAAATTCGCATCAGAATATATAATTAAAAAAGCAGATATTGCACTTAAACACCTTGATATGAATTCATTGATGTCAGAATTAAAACAATTGGAATTAAGAACTTTTAATGAAAATCAACCAAAAGTTAATACAGGATATAATCCTAATGTAATGAATTCTCTTATAATAAACAATTTAACTGTTCGAGCAGACAGCATTGTTATTAAAAACATCAAAGCAAATAATCTTAAAGCAGAATGTTCATTAAATGAAAAAATGCAATTTGCAGTAAAAAAATTCAGCTTTGATATCGCTGATGGAGAAATAACAGGAGGAATAAATCTTAATTTATTAAATAACATATTAAAATTAAAGATTAATGCAGATAGTGTTAATGCTAATGATATATTAACTGCTGTTTTTGATGTTCCAAATCAAATCTTTGGAAAACTAACAGGAACTATTGAAATAATGACTAATGTTACAAATGATATAACAAGTAAAGAAACATTATCAGGTAAAGCAACATTTACTGTAAGAGATGGTAGAATGCCGAAACTTGGTTCATTAGAATACTTATTAAAAGCAGGAAACACTTTAAAAAGTGGGATTACAGGAATTACAATGAATAGTATTATTGACCTTATTACACCACTTAAAACAGGTGAATTCTCTAGCATAAACGGTAATATGATAATTAAGCAAGGTATAGTAGAAAACATCGAAATTAATTCAATTAGCAAAGATTTGAATTTGTTTATTAAAGGTAAATACAATTTAGTAACAGAAATTGCTGATATGAAGGTATTAGGTCAATTATCAAGAAAAGTTTCAACAATTTTCGGAACAGTTGGAAATATTTCTATTAATTCAATTTTCAATAAAATTCCGGGGGTAAATTTGGATGAGAATAGTCAATTGATAAATGAATTAAACAGAATACCAGGGATAGAATTATCAAACAAAGCATATAGAAAATTTGTTGTAGAAATCTATGGCGACCCTAACTCAGATAACAACGTTAAGAGCTTCAAATGGATTAACTAGGGGTAAAGGGGTAAATATAATTAAGTCATTACGAGGAATAAAAGTTTTTATTGTTCCGAAATAATCTGATATAATTAGGGTTTTATTTTTCGACTTCTTTGTCACTTTTTCACTTAGTCACCTAGTCCTTAACATATAAAGATTTGGTTAAGGTATTTCATGTTTTTGATATAATTGAATAAGTTAACGAGAGAAGAAAAGAAAGCGAGAAGATGAAAAAACTATTATTTATTTTATCAGTACTACTTTTAAACGTTCAACAAGTTTTTGCTATGAATGTTGACAAATTTATGGATGAAAAACTTGCACCTATATCAGATGCTATTGCGGATTTAATATTTTTCCCAATTCCTATATGTGGTTCTAAAGTTCCAGCAATTATTTTCTGGATACTTATTGCAGGGATATTTTTCACCATATACTTCAAAGGTGTAGCTGTATGGGGGTTAAAGTCAGCTATCGATATTGTTATGAAACCTGCTGAAAAACATCATAGCAATTTTGGTGAAGTATCTTCATTCCAAGCGTTAGCTACTGCTTTATCAGGAACAATTGGTATTGGTAGTATTGCAGGTGTTGCAATTTCCATTTCAATAGGGGGACCAGGAGCAGCATTCTGGATCTTCTTTGGCGCAATCTTAGGTATGTCTATTAAATTTATTGAAGCGACATTAGCTGTTAAATATAGAAAATTCAACCTTGATGGTTCAGTATCAGGTGGACCAATGCATTATATTGCACACGGTCTAACAAGAAAAAAATTACGTTGGTTAGGACAACCCCTATCAGTAATATTTGCAATCCTTTGTATCGGAGGTGGCATTACTGGTGGAAACATGATTCAAATTAACCAATCTGCTCACCAATTAGTATTTATTACAGGTGGTGCAAATAGTTTCTTACACGGATATACTTGGGTATTTGGATTAATCGTTGCTATATTAATCGGGTTAGTTATTGTTGGCGGTATCAAGAGCATAGCTAAAATTACATCAGTCCTTGTTCCTACAATGTGTATTATGTATATTGTTTCAGGTTTTATTGTTATATTTGCTAATTTAACAAATATTCCTAGCGCAATATTACTAATCTTAAGAGAAGCATTCCATCCAACAGCGGTTGCTGGCGGGGTATTCGGAACTATTATTATTGGTCTAAGAAGATCTGTTCAATCAAACGAAGCTGGAACTGGTGCTGCTGCGATTGTTTATGCAACTGCCCAAACTAAAGAACCTGTTTCTCAAGGTTTTGTTGCTTTATTAGAAACTTTATTAACTGGTTTCTTATGCTTGTTCACTTCTTTTGCAATTGTATTCTCTGGAGCTTGCACTGCTGCTACAAAAGAAATTTCAGGAATTGAACTTGCATCTAACGCATTCCAATCAGTTATTCCTTTCTTCCCATACATATTATCAATTATTGCTATTATGTTTGCGTTATCAACATTAATTTCTTGGGCATATTATGGACAAAAAGCGTGGACTTTCTTATTAGGTGAAGGTAAGAAAAGAGTTTTAACTTTCAACATTTTATACTGCGTATTTATCGTAATCGGTTCTGCTATGAACGTTCGCTCAGTTATTGAAATCACTGATGCTATGATGATGGCAATGTCTATTCCAAACATTATTACATTGTATCTTCTTGCTCCTGAAATCAAAAAAGATATGAAAGCATACTGCGAAGCTCATAATATTAGAATCGGAAAATGGAAAGTTTAAATTTAAAATGATTTTTTTGAAAACAACCACTTATAAATAGTGGTTGTTTTTTTTGATAAATTTAACCATAAATTTACCCCCAACCCACTTGAAAGTTTTAGGGTTTTTAGGTAACATAGTGTATGATATATCATTTTTATTTATGCATAATATAGGAGAATTAAATGTTCGAACGTTTTACAGAGAAAGCCATTAAAGTTATAATGCTTGCTCAAGAAGAGGCTAGAAGACTAGGCCACAATTTTGTTGGAACAGAACAAGTTCTTTTAGGACTTATTGGTGAAGGGACTGGCGTTGCTGCTAAAACCCTTAAATCAATGGGTGTTAACCTAAAAGATGCTCGTGTTGAAGTTGAAAAAATTATCGGCAGAGGTTCTGGATTCGTGGCTGTTGAAATTCCATTTACTCCTAGAGCTAAAAGAGTTCTAGAACTTTCTTGGGATGAAGCTAGACAACTTGGACACAACTATATAGGGACTGAACACTTATTGTTAGGTCTTATAAGAGAAGGTGAAGGCGTTGCTGCAAGAGTTCTTGAAAATCTTGGAGTTGACCTTAACAAAATTAGAACTAACGTTGTTAAAATGTTAGGAGAATCAAAATCTCAAACTGTTTCATCTGGTGGTGGAGGTTCTGCTCCAGTATCTAAAGTTAAAACTCCTAGTCTTGATGAATACGGGACTGATTTAACTTTAGCTGCAGCTGAAATGAGATTAGACCCTGTTGTTGGGCGTGAAAAAGAAATCGAAAGAGTTATACAAATTCTTGCTAGACGTACGAAAAACAACCCTGTCCTTTTAGGTGAACCTGGAGTTGGTAAAACCGCTGTTGCAGAAGGATTAGCTACAAGAATTGTTAACGGCGAAGTTCCTGATATTTTAGAAGGCAAAAAAGTTATCCAATTAGATATGGGACTTTTAATTGCTGGTACTAAATATAGAGGGGAATTTGAAGAACGTCTTAAAAAAATAATGGACGAAATCAGACAAGCAGGAAATGTTATTTTGGTTATCGATGAAATGCATACACTAATCGGAGCAGGTGCTGCTGAAGGTGCTATCGATGCTGCTAACATTTTAAAACCTGCTCTATCAAGAGGGGAAATCCAAGTTATTGGTGCAACTACTCTTGATGAATATAGAAAATATATCGAAAAAGACTCTGCTCTTGAAAGAAGATTCCAATCAATTATTATTGAAGAACCTTCTATTGATGAAACTATTGAAATCATTAGAGGACTTAAGTTCAAATACGAAGAACACCACGAACTTATTATCTCTGATGAAGCTGTTGTTGCTGCTACTAAATTATCAGCTAAGTATGTAACTGATAGATTCTTACCAGACAAAGCTATTGATGCTTTAGATGAAGCTAGCTCAAAGGTAAGATTAAAAGTTTCTTCTCTATGTCCTGAAGCTAGAGAACTAGATAAAGAACTTAGAGAAATCGTTAAAGAAAAAGAAGAAGCTATAAGAAATCAAGATTTTGAAAAAGCATCTTCTCTTCGTGACGATGAAGCTGATATGAAAGACAAAATCAGAGAAGTTACTGAACAATGGAAAAAAGATAACGAAGCAAACAAACCTGTTGTTACAGAGGAAGATGTTGCTCAAGTTATCGCAACAATGACGGGTGTTCCTGTAACAAGATTGACCGAAGGCGAAAGTGAAAGATTATTAAAATTAGAAAATATCTTACACGAACGTGTTATCGGTCAAAGCGATGCTGTTGTTGCTATATCTAAAGCAATTAGACGTGCTAGAGTTGGTTTAAAATCACCTAATAGACCTATCGGTAGTTTCATATTCTCAGGGCCTACTGGGGTTGGTAAAACAGAACTTGCTAAAGCTCTTGCTGAAGCTATGTTTGGTTCTGAAGACAATATGATTCGTGTTGACATGTCTGAATTTATGGAAAAACACTCAACTGCTAAGTTGATTGGTTCTCCTCCAGGATATGTTGGATACGATGATGGCGGACAATTATCTGAATTAGTTAGAAAGAAACCTTACTCTGTTATCCTTTTTGACGAAATCGAAAAAGCACACCCTGATATATTTAATATCATGTTGCAAATTCTTGATGACGGTAGATTAACAGATGCTAAAGGTCGTCATATTAACTTCAAAAATACTGTTATCATTATGACTTCTAACGTGGGTGCTAGTATGATTACAACTCAAGGAAAACTTGGGTTCTCTACTGCTGAAAACGAAAAGAAAGATAAGTACGAAAAACTTAAAGATACAGTTAATGAAGAATTGAAAAAAGCATTTAGACCTGAATTCCTTAACCGTATCGATGATATTATCGTATTTGCTCACCTTTCTAAAGAAGAAATCAGAGAAATCGTTGACTTGATGATGAAAGATTTATTCAAGAGATTATCAGAACGCGGATTATCTATTGAAGTAACTGATGAAGTTAAAGATTATCTTGCTAAAGACGGATACTCTGAAGCATACGGTGCTAGACCTTTAAGAAGATTAATTCAACGCAAAATTGAAGATGAATTAGCTGAAGAAATTCTTACTAATGCATATCAAGATGGCGATACAATCGTTCTTAAACTTAAAGACGAAAAAATCGTTTTTGAGAAAAAATCTGGCGATAAAAAAAATGAAGAAAAAGTTGAAGAAAATGCTAACGCATAATTCATAAACAAAAATAAGAAAGCCTGAGGAATTAAACCTCAGGCTTTTTTATTATTTGAATTCCATTATTTGAAAACTTTTATTCCTCGATTAAAGAAAATTGCTCAGGTAAACGCTTTTCTAACTCTAAAAATAATTTTGAAGGTTTTATCCCTAAAGCCTCACAAACAGTTAATAATGAAACCAATTTAGGTTCATTTTGAGCATTTTCTAACCGACTTATCATTGATTTTTGAATATCAAATTCATCTGCCAACTGTCTCATAGATTTATTTTGAGACTCCCTTTCCTCTTTTAAAATGTCAGCAAGTATTTCAAAAATAATTTTAGCTTTAATTGTATTAGAGTGTTGCATACATAGAATTTTATGAAATAATAAGACTAAAGATTATCTATGTATAGAACCAATTGGATATAAATTATGAATAATACTAAATTTAAAAAACAATATTAATTGATTTAGATGGAGTTTTAAATGAATATAAAGGAAATTATATCCCTAACGTTATACCTGAAATTAAAAATGGTGCATTCAAATTTATAAAAAAACTCGCTCAAAATTATAATATCAAAATTTTTACTACAAGAGATAAAACACTTGTTTCAAAATGGCTAATTAATAATAAACTTAATAACTATATAACTGACATAACAAATAAAAAAGATTTAGCATTTGTTTATATAGACGATAGATGTATAAATTTTAATGGGAACTACAAAGATTTATTTGATTCAATTAATAATTTTAAGCCATGGTATAAAAATAAAACATAAGACAAAAAAAAGACCTTGTGTTATCAAGGTCTGTCCGTTTAAATAAGAAGAGAGAGCTTTATATTTTTATAAAGTATTTTAGATATAAAAAATTGCGCATTTTGATTTATTTTTTTAGTATTTTGTTACATTACTTAACATGCTGTATCCCATGCCACACATGCGTTTCAGGGGAATTAGATATTTTTATTAATCTTATTCGTTTAGAAAATTATCTCAGATATTAGACTAAATGGGGATTTATATAAAACATTATCTACTAAAATTTTATTAGTGGGAGATTAGTTATGAATAAAATACAAGAAAGATACTTAGAATTCAAAAATATCAGTAAAGACATTATTGATTGGTTTGAATATATCGCAGAAGAAAATAATTGCAAAATCGAGAAAAAAGAATGGAAAAGTAAATATAATAACTACGTTATATATGATTATGAACCATTCTGCTCAGAAGGATTTGAAATTAATGTACTTCTGAGTTCTGTAGATATGTCTTATTTAAATTTCGTAAAATTCCTTTATAACGACAAAATTAATACAATTGAATACCTGAATAATTGTATTAAAAATTCTCCAATTAGAAATTACATTACATAACTATAAGGATAACCTGATTAACAAAAAATCAGGTTATTTCTTTATTACAGACAATTATGTTACAAATTCTTAACATTTCTAAAGGAAAAAGTCAATTTAAATCTAATAACAAACTTTATAAATGTAAGGGGAATTAATAGAGGATTAAAATTATGGGATACTCGTTTAGCATCAGTACAAATAATGCAGATACAATTGCATTTACTAATATGATGGACGCTGCTTGGTATAATCCTACTTATCAAGGAAATGTTGATCTTAAATTTGTTGATATTCCAGTAACTCTAGGTATGCTTCAATCAACATACGGAGAACACCGTGCGCCATTAAATGGATACGATATGAGTAACGCAGTTAATTTTACTCCTGGTCAATTCGGTTTAGCTATGAACGCTGCTTGGGGAGATCCTAGTATTTGGTCTGATGGTACTTTAAGCAATTACGATATCGGTTTATCAGCTTTTTTACAACACCAATTTGCTAGCGACTTCTTCAATGTTCATCCTTTTACAGAAAGTTTTGGAAATAGCTTTAACTGGTCATTTAATTTAGGTAATGCATTTAATTTTGGAAGCATAGGTGGTGGTTCGTCTGTTATTTCTGCAAATGATCCATACAAAGAACAAAATACTGACAAAGCAAAATTTGAACGTAAAGTTAGACTAGTTTCTGAAATTGGTGATTACGACGAAGAAATTGAAAAAATCAGAAAAGCAATTGGCTCTGATTACCAAAAAGGTATCAAAGAAATTAATAAATTAATCAAAAATATTGATTCTAATGAATTACATGAAGCAGCAGAAAGTCTATATGAAGAAGACTTTGAAGCCACACAAGAAAAAGCAGAAAGCATTGCTAATAATTGGGTAACACAGATTGAGAATCAAGGTATGAATCCTAATTTCAAAGTTAATATGTCTGGAGTAACCAAAGACAATATTCTTGATGTATTAGGTAATTTCCTTACAAATGAAACAGTTAAATCAAACTCTGTTACTTGGAATACATTAATTGAAAATAATTTTAAAGAAATATCAAATATTTTAATTGACAAAGCTAAAGAAATGAAAAAAGGTGCTGATAATGCAACTAAAACAAATATTGATAATGCAATAAAAAAAGTTAAAGATGCAAAAAATTCCAATGACGTAAATACAAAAATTACAAGTGTTTATACATTATTTAGCACATTAAGAGGAATGCAAACCAAAGCAAGCGACGAAGGAGCATTTAGTCGCTATGGTATTCCTCAAGATAAAATTAATGCTAATAAAAAAACAGACATCGCTCAAAAAAGATTTGAACAAGAAGCTGATGCTTATGAAACTCAACAAAATTATATTAAAGAACATAAAAGCATTGATACAGCAGCTTAATCCAAGCCCAAATCTAATGTTGGTGCTTTAGCAACAATTGCACTTGAAGAGATTATATCAACACCTGTTGATGCAATCTCTTTTAGAGTTGTTAGATTAACATTTCCGCTTGCTTCTACAATTGCTCTACCGTTAATTTTTTCAACTGCTGTTTTCATCTCATCTATTGTCATATTATCAAGCATTATTATATCAACGCCACAAGCTAGAGCTTCTTCTACTTGTGATAATGTATCACATTCTACTTCGATTTTATGAGCGTGAGATATTGATTTTTTCAAAATATTGATTGCATTAGTCAATGTTCCTGCAAATTTTACATGATTATCTTTTAACATTGCACAATCTGATAAATTAAATCTATGAACAGTTCCACAACCTACTTTTACTGCATATTTTTCAAATACTCGAAAGCAAGGTGTTGTTTTTCTTGTATCAACGATTTTTGCTTTATATTCACCAATTGCATTTTGGTATTTTCTTGTCTCAGTTGCGATTCCTGACATTCTTTGAATATAGTTTAAAGCTGTTCTTTCTCCTGATAAAATTGCTCGTGCTGAACCTTTTATTTCTGCAATTTTATCACCTTTTTTTATCTCGTCACCATCTTTAAAATAAAACTTAATATCGATATCTTTATCTAACACTTCAAACACTGTTCTAAATACATCACGACCGCAAAATACACCATCTACACGTGTATTTAATATACATTCTAACTTGTCTTCTTCTGATACCAAGTTATCTGTTGTGATATCTTCAAATCCTATATCTTCTTCTAATGCTTGTTTTACATATTTTTCAATTAAAAATTTATTTAACAAAACTAGGTTCTCCTTGTCCTTTTATTATACAGTTATGAATAGCCTCAGGATATAATTCTTGACAGTCAATTCTATAATGAGCACCTCTTGATTCTCTACGTTTCAAAGCTGATTTTATTATCAACTGTGCTACTGTCATCATGTTTCTAAATTCATATTCTGATTTATTCAAACATTTTGTTTTTCTATCAAATTTTTGTTTTAATGCAAATATTAAATCTAAACCTTTTAATAAAGATTCTTCTGATCTTAATATTCCTGCATATTCCCACATTATTTCTTCTAATTCCAATTTCAAACTTTCTACATCAAAATCCTCATCACTCATTGGAATTGAATAACTATCTATAGTATGTTTTATATTTTCATCTATTTTTCTTGGTGGAACTAAATTTACAAATGATAAATAATTAGCCAATTCATGTGCTGATACAACACATTCTAATAAGGAATTACTTGCTAATCGATTTGCACCATGTAATCCTGTAGATGCACATTCGCCGATTGCATACAATCCTCGTATTGATGTTCTTCCCTCTAGGGTTGTTTTAATACCACCCATCATATAATGAGCTGCAGGAGCTACTGGAATTGGGGTTGTTGAAATATCTATTTCATATTTTTTACAAACTTTTGATATTGTTGGGAATCTTTTTGCAAGTTTTTCTGCAGGAATTCCTGTTGCATCCAAGAAAACCTTGTCACTATCTGTTGCGTGCATTCTATCATATATTGCTCGAGTAACTACATCTCGTGGGGCTAATTCTTTTAATTCACTATACTCATCCATAAATGCAACACCATTTTTATCAACAAGCTTTGCACCTTCCCCACGAACTGATTCTGATATCAAAAATCTTTTTCTTGCACCTTCTATACATAATGCTGTTGGATGGAATTGTACAAACTCCATATCTTGCAATATTGCTCCTGCATTATATGCTAAAGCTAAACCATCCCCTGTTGCTACAGTTGGATTTGTTGTATATTTATATATTTGACCCAATCCACCTGTTGCTAATATTATTGCTGATGAATAAATTGTTTGATATTCATTTGTTAATGAATTATAAGTGATTAAACCTTTGCATTCACTATCATTATTGATTAAAAGTTCAGTTACTATTGAATCTTCTTGAATATCTATATTTGGATTTTCTTTTGTTCTTCTACATAATGTCTTTTCTATTACACTACCTGTTGCATCACCACCTGCGTGTAATATTCTTCTTACACTATGAGCTCCTTCTAATGTATAAGCAATATTGCCGTTTTCATCTCTATCGAACTCTACTCCAAAATTTATTAAATCATTGATTACTTCATCTGAATTCTCTGAAATAAATCTTACTGTTTCTTCATCCGATAATCCTGCTCCAGCTCTTAAAGTATCTTTGACATGTAAATCTACTGAATCATCTGTATTGTTATTCATTACACCAACAATACCACCTTGAGCATAACGGGAATTACTTTCGCCAAAATTAGACTTTGTTATTACTAACAATCCCTCTGGTAATTTTATTTGTTGTGCTATTTTTAATGCACAAAACAAACCTGAAATTCCACTACCTACTATTACGGCTGAATATTTTGAGTATTTCATAATCCTCTAACCTTGCTTATTTATATTTATATTTTAAATCAAAATATTTTTTATTGCTATCAATTTATTTGTTCATTTGAAATATTAAATACAAAAGGGGTTTTTATTCCTGTTGTATAATCTGATAATGTATATCTTACAACTGGCATGTCATATAAGTACCCCTTATGCATTGAGGTAGTAAACTCATATACACGACTCTTCCCTATTTCCCTTACTTGCTCCATTACTAAACATCCCTTATGAAGAATACAATAATAATACTACACCAAATATTAAAGAAAAGCACACCATTAAGTTCCTTGCCTGATACATTCTTAACATAAATGCGCCTGAACCTTCTTCTACTATTTCATCCCAGTTTTCCATAAAATATTCAAAAAATTTTCTATCAGGAATTGCTTTTTTATCTATTATAAATATTTTTAAAGAATCTAATAAATTTATAGCTAATGGGATAGTTACATAAGTAAGAATTATTTCCCAATCTACTATATCAAATATAGCTGATAATAATACTGAGATATATGTAACTGATAAAAGTTTTTTTTGAAAATCTAAACTATCCCATTTATCAGAAAAATAATTTGCTAAAGTTTTTTTATTTTGCTTTTTATCCAAATCATAATCTAATAAAGTATCTGTATACAACATATTTACAGTCATTAATGCTGATGGAATTGAAACAATAATTGTTTGCCAATCATAATGACCTGTCATTACATAATTAACTCCACCAAATATATAAGGGCCATATATTAAACCTATTGCAAGTTCGCATAGCCTGTATCTACCCAATAAAGGATATAATATAGCTAAAAATCCGCCTAAACACATGAAAATTATCGCACCAACACCAACTTTTATTGTGAAATAAATTCCAATCAATGATGCTAAACCAAAAAATATTATTGATATTATCAATAATTGAGTTGTTGTCATTGATGAGTTTAATATATAATTACATTTTCCCTCTTGGGCATTCTCTAATCGCAAATTATTATATTCATCATATCTTTTAGGCAAAATTTTAAAATCTACATAATCGTCAAACATATTTGCCCCTAAATGAGCCAAACTGATTCCTAATAAAGATATTATTCCATAAATTGTATTGCCATTTTGAGTTATTGAATAGCAAAACGCAACAAACCAAGACAAAATAGACATTGGAAGTGCATAACTTCTTGTAACTGTAAGCCAAAATTGTATTTTTTTTATCATTTAAGAATTCTCCCGAAAGACATTACGTCCTCGTATGAAGCCCCTGCCTCTAACAATTCTTCCGCAGCAACTCCAAATAATGTAATCAACTCAATAGCTTCAGTTTTTTGTTCTATATTTGACACGATTTTATTAATCGCATCTTCTCTAGTTAAATTAGATATCTGCCTATTAACTCCCAATGTTAAACTACGTCTTTTAGCTTTACCCATTATTGTCCTCTAATAAAGCCTTTATAGCTAATAATCCAGCACCTATCATGCCTGAATAATTTCCAGCTGTAGCTAACTTTATCCTTGTAGGAGTTGTTACTATTTCACTATTTACTTCTTTTTCAACTAGTTCAGTATCTACAAACTGAGCCATTGATCCTGATAATACTACACAATCGGGATCAAATAAATTAGCCAGTCCGACTATTCCAATTTTAATATGATTCTGCCATGTAGATAAAATTTCTTTCATTAATTCATTACCTTTATCTACACCTTCAACCACATCATAAGTTGTTATATCAGGGTTTCCACTCATTTCTTCTGCGGTTTTCTTTAACCCCGTTCCTGATGCGTATGCTTCAAAACAATCATAACTTCCGCATGTACATTTGCGACGTTTGTCAGGATACATCTTGAAATGCATTTCTCCTGCTGCACCAGATTTGCCCTTTAATAATTTATTATCAATTATAATTCCACCGCCTACACCTGTTCCTAATGTAAGCATGACTGAATATGCACAATCTTTTGATGCTCCCACTTCATGCTCTGCCCATGCCGCACAATTTGCATCATTTTCTACAAAAACAGGCAACTTACTTATTGAAGCAAAATCAAAATCTCTATAATTTTTAGCTAAATTACCTGTTGAACTTATTACTCTTGTGTTCTCATTATTTACTGCACCTGCAGTTGAAATACCTATTGTATCAACTTCATTCTCATATTTTTTTACTGCTGATAATACAATAGCCTGTATTTCTTCCAAAGTCTTTGGTGTTGAATGTTTTTCTACTTCACCTACAATTTGACCATTCTCATCTACTATTGTGTGATATATTTTTGTTCCACCAATATCAAATGTTAATGCTTTTTTCATTGATTAAATCCCTTTATTCAAAATGATGATATTTATATTTTGATGCAATCTCTCTATTTGCTGCAGAAATTACACGACTCACAAATGGATAAAAACGTGCATCACGAATTGGATTGCCATTTTCATCTGTTAAAGCAAATTTTGGATATAATGTTTCTTCTTCCTCAACATATTCTTCTTCTGTTGATAATAATTCTTCGTCCATTTTATACCCTATATTTTTCTTCTACCCCATTGATAAAACGTTTTGTTATCAGCTGAGGTCGTGTAATTGCAGAACCTATCACAACAGCATGAGCTCCTAACTCAAATGCTTTATTAATCTGTTCAGGCTCCCATATTCTACCCTCTAATATTACAGGCTTATCTGTTTCTTTTACTAATGCCTCTAATAATTTAAAATCAGGACCATCTCCTTCAATTGGAGATTGTGTTGTATATCCTGATAATGTTGTAGATAATACATCTACTCCCAATTTTGCACAATTAATACCTTCTTCTAATGTAGAAATATCAGCCATTGATTTTCTACGATTAATTTTGATGTATTTAATAATTTCTTCTAAAGTACATTTAGGACGAGGTCTTGATGTTCCGTCAAATGCTATAATATCTGCACCTGCTTGGATTAAATCAACTACATCCTTCAATGTTGGTGTTATATAAACAATTTCCTTCCAATTCTTTGGAATAACATCAGGCTTTGTTAAACCGATTACAGGAACATCTGATATAGCTTTGGCTATCTTTACATCCCTTACCCCTGCAACTCTTAGTCCTTGAGCGCCACCATTCAATACTGATTTCATCATTGCAGTCATACATTCTTCTTTGTATAACGGCTCACTTGGCATTGCCTGACAAGAAACTATTACTTTATTTTTTAATCGTTTTATCATATCCCTATTTTACTAAAAAAAACTCTTACATGTTTGATTATTACAAAAGGTAAAGGGATGAGAGAGGGTATATAAACTTTTATTGTATCTTACATTTAAAATTTATTAATTTTACTCATAACACTCATTTACCCCTACCCCTATGCATTTACCCCTGGACATTTACCCCTGGGCATTTACCCCTGGGCATTTGCACCAGATACGATTTCAATAAGTTCTTGAGTAATTGCACCTTGACGAGCCTTGTTATAATTAACTGTTAAATTAGCTATCATTTCTTCTGCGTTATTTGAAGCTGCTGACATAGCTGTCATTCTTGATGCTAATTCACTTGCATTTGCTTCTAATAGTGCTTGATAAATTGAATTTGTAATGTACATTGGTACTAGTTTTTTAAGAATACTGTCTGTTGATGGAATAAATTCCATTAATGGATCAGGTTCGCCTGTTTTTTCTGTTTCTTCTTCTAATTTTACAGGTAAAACTGTCCAATCCTGAACAGAATATGACATCATATTATTAAATCTTGTTGTTACTATTTCAATTTTATCAATTTTCTTGTTAATAAAATCTTCTGCTAAATCTTCAGCAATCATATGAGCGCCTGATGGAGTTGGATCATTTGCTATTGCTAAATATGTTTTGGCAATTTCTATACCATCATTTTTATGCTTAAATGCTGAAATACCTTTTTGTCCAACAATATAAAGAACTACATTTTTACCTTCTTCTTTATATGATTGTATTTTTTTCAAAATAGCTCTTACAACATTGGCATTATATGCCCCTGCCAAACCTTTATTTGAAGATATAAGAACAAGACCTACTGTATTTATATCTCTTTTTGTCAACAAACCAAAGTAATTATTAAGGCTATCTTCTACTTTTTCTCCTGATTGAGAAATTTCATTGACTGTAGAAAGCATTTTTCTGAAAAGTGATAATAATTCAATTGCAAATGGTCTTGCTGCTTTTACTGATGATTCAGCTTTTTTAACCTTTGCTGCGGCAACCATTTTCATTGCTCTTGTAATTTTTTTAGTATTTTCAACACTACTTATTCTACTTTTAATATCTTTTAAATTTGCCATAACTTTTCCTTTGATTTATTAATATCAGGCGAGAATTTTATCTCGCCTGAATATAAAATTATAAACTAGCTTTGTAGTTATCAAGTTCTTTTCTTAGAGCTTCCATATCAGCATCTTCAAGATTTGAACCTTCGTTTAATCTTTGAGCTAATTCTGGAAGTTTTGTATTAAAGAATTCAAACCAACCTTCTTTGAATGATTGAATATCTTTGTTTTCAACATCATCAAGATATCCTTCATTCGCTGCAAATAATATAGATACTTGGTTTGCAACTGATAAAGGCTTGTATTGGGCTTGTTTAAGAACTTCTGTAAGTTTTTGACCTTTTAGAAGTTGTTTTTTAGTTGTTGCATCTAAGTCTGATGCGAACTGAGCAAATGCTTCTAATTCTCTAAATTGAGCAAGGTCAAGTCTTAATTTCCCTGCAACTTTTTTAATCGCTTTAGTTTGAGCAGCACCACCTACACGAGATACTGATATACCTGCGTTAATAGCTGGTCTTATACCTGCGTTAAATAATGATGACTCAAGGAAAATTTGACCGTCTGTAATTGAGATAACGTTTGTTGGAATATATGCAGAAACGTCACCTGCTTGTGTTTCAATAATAGGAAGTGCTGTAATACTACCACCACCTAACTCATCAGAAAGTTTTACTGCTCTTTCTAATAATCTTGAATGTAAGTAGAATACATCACCAGGATATGCTTCACGTCCAGGTGGTCTTCTCAATAACAAACTCATTGCACGATATGCTTGAGCTTGTTTTGTCAAATCATCATAAATAATAAGAACGTGTTTACCTTGTTCCATAAATTCTTCTGCAATTGCAACACCTGCAAATGGTGCAATATATTGAAGTGGAGCTGGTTCGTTTGCTGTTGCTGAAACGATTATTGAATATTCCATTGCTCCATGGTTTTCAAGTGTTTTTGCTAATTGAGCAACTGTTGATGCTTTTTGACCAATTGCAACATAGATACAAATTACATCTTGACCTTTTTGGTTGATAATTGTATCTATAGCAATAGCTGTTTTTCCTGTTTGTCTGTCACCGATGATTAACTCACGTTGACCACGACCGATAGGTGTTAAAGCATCAATAGCAGTTAGACCTGTTTGTAGAGGTTGGTGAACAGATTTTCTTGCAACAATACCAGGTGCAATTCTTTCAACAGGACGAGTTTTGTCATATTGAATATCACCTTTACCATCTAATGGTTTTCCTGTTGGGCTGATAATACGACCGATTAAGTTATCACCAACAGGAACTGATGCGATTCTTCCTGTTGTTTTTACTGTCATACCTTCTTTAATGTGAGTATATTCACCTAAAATTACAACCCCTACGTTGTCTTCTTCTAAGTTTAATGTAATACCAAGTGTTCCTTTGCCATCTTCAAACTCTACAAGTTCGTTTGACATAACGTTTCTTAATCCATAGATTCTGGCAATACCATCACCTACTTCTAAAACGCTTCCTACGTTTGATATTTCTGTTTTTGATTCATAGTTCTGAATATTTTCCTTTATTATAGAACTAATTTCATCAGGATTAATAACTGCCATAGTTTTCCCTCTTTTATTTAATAATATTTCTACCTATCATTTGTAATTTTGATTTCAAGCTTGTATCAATAATGCTATCACCTACGATAAATACAAGTCCTGCAATTATTTCAGGGTTTACAGACCAATCAACTGTAACTTGTTTTTGAAGTTTGCCTGATAATCTGTTTTTGATATTTTCTTTCATATTATCATCTAGGTTGATTGCAGAAACAATTTCTATTTGAACAAAATTATTTTTTTTATCAAGTTGAGCTTGAAATTCTGCTAAAATACTTTCTACTATATTAAATCTATCTTTTTCAATTAAATATAATAGAAAATTAAGAGTTATTTTGTGTATTTTTCCACCGAAAATCTTAGATATAACATTTTGTTTATCTGCTTTTGAAACACCCGGAGTTTTCATTAGATTAACAAGTTCAGATGAGCTGTTAAGTGCTTCTTTTATATTTTCTAAATCGTGAAGGATAAATTCTTTGTTTACATTATCAGCTTCACAAAGTTCTAAAAGAGCTTTTGCATATCTTTTTGAAATTGTTTTAAATTCGTTAAATTCAGCATTTTTCATTATAAATCAACTCCGATTCTATCAATAGCATCAATGCTTTCATATATATATTTATGATGTAGCTCCGGATCATTTTCAAGAGCTTTTTTTATTTTTTCTTCTGCAAGAGAAAGGGCTTGTTCTGCTGTTTCTTTCATTATTTCATTTTTTACAGATTTTATATTGGCATCAATAGCTTTTTTACTATTTTCTTTTATTACTCCTGTTTGAGAATGACCTTCTTTGATAAGTTTTTCACCAATAATTTTTGCATTATCTTCAGCTGATTTAAAAATTTTGAACATTTCTTCATCTATCTTTGTTACTGCTTCTTGTGCTTCATATAACTTTTGAAGTGAAGAATCTTTTTCTTGTTCAGAATCAGATATTGTTTGTTCTATTTTTTTTCTGCCTGCTTCTATTTTGCTGCCTAAATCAAATTTCTTAACCATCCATGCCAATAATAAAATCATGACAATAAAGTTAAATAAATTTGATTCACATATTTTTGACCATATTTCGATTAAATTTTCCATTAATGCCTCGTAAATTTATTCAGTGAAAATTCTTATTACCAGCCAAGAACCTTTGAAGCAATAATATCCGCTAGGATATTAACTTCTTCTTTAAGTTCATGTTTTGCTTCTATTACTTCACTTTGAGTTTCTGCTTGAGCTATTGCAATCTCTTTTCTTGAAAGATTCTTTTCATTCTCGATTATTGCATCTTTTTTAGCTTTGTATTCATTAAGTATTTTTTGATAAGTTTCTCTTGATGATTTTTGAGCTTTTTCCATACTAGAAACTTGCCATTTCTTAAGAATATCTGTCTTTTCTTGTGCTATTTTAGCTTTTAAATTATTCTTATCTATTAAATCTCGTCTTTCTCTAACAATTCTATCTAGCGGTTTATACAAAATCGCATTCATAATTATCATGAATATTACGAAACTTATCATTGCTATAAAAAAAGTTGCATTAAACTCTAACATTTTCTCTTTCCTTTGTTTTAGTAAAAGGAGAGAATAAATCTCTCCTTTTTCAAAATTATTTTGCGAATACTAACAATAAAGCGATGAATAACGCATAAATTGAAGTAGCTTCAGCTAAACCAGCACCGATGATGAAGTTTTTGAAAGCTTCACCTTTGATTTCAGGTTGTCTAGCAACAGCATCTAAAACACCTTTAGTTGCGATACCGATACCGATACCACCACCGAAAACGCCTAATGCAGCTAGCCCTGCACCTAATTGAGCTGCGTTAAAATCAAAAGATGTTGCTAATTGTTCTACTGCCATAAGTTTTTCTCCTTTATATTCTAGGGGGTTACCCTCTATTAACTTTTCGTTTTATTTTTTATAACTTTATTCTTCTTCATTTACTGCCATTGTAATATATGTTGTTGATAACAATGCAAATACTAATGCTTGAATCAATGCAACAAATAATTCAAACAACATAAATGGAAGTGGTAAGAAGTATGCTAACATTCCTAAGAATGTTAATACCATAATTTCGCCTGCTAATATGTTAGCAAAAAGTCGGAGTGCAAGTGAGAATGGACGAACAAATAATTCTAACCCATCTATTAAAGTTGTCATAATTCCACCTATTGACCAACCGTGGAAGAAGAACTTCATTGCACCGTGTTTTTTTATACCGTAATAAATATAATATATTGATACAACTATTGCCATTGCAGCTGTCATATTAATATCGTTATTAGGAGATGCTAATTCTCCTGATTTTAGATGAATTATTCTTAATGGTATTTGTCCAACTAAGTTGGCTGTTAAAATAAACATAAACAAAGTTAAAATTAAAGGATTATGTTTCTTTGCTTCTTCTTCGCCCATGCCGCTACTTGTTATTTGAGAGAAGTAATTAATTATACTTTCGCCAATATATTGTAATCTTGTTGGTATAACAGATGCATTTCTGATAATAAGAATCGCAAATACGATTAATATTCCCATAGCAAGCCACATTGTTAATAGGGTATCCATATTGAAAGAAATGTTGTGCCCTGCAATTACATTTGTTACTATCCAGTGATGACTTTCACTCATAAAAACACTCTTTCATCTTCTTATTGTAACATTTTCGTTACAAGTTTAGCATGAGAATTATCATTTTGCAATAAACTATTTATACTGTAATGCTTGTGAAATATGAGTGTCTAATATTTTATCAGATTGCTCTAAATCTGCTATTGTTCGGGCTAATTTTAATATTCGATTATATTTCCTACCTGAAAGTTGATACATTTTTGTTGCTGTTTCCAGCATTTTTTGACATGTCTCTGATAGCTCACAATATTTTTTTATCAATTTATTAGGTATTTCTGAATTTGTTAAAAAACCATCATTTTTATACCTTTCTGCTTGAATTTTTCGAGCCCTAGCAACTCTTTTTCTAATATCTGATGACGATTCGCCTTCTTTTTTAAAATTTAATTCTTCTGTTGATAATCGTGGAACATTAATAATTAAATCAATTCTATCTAATAGTGGACCAGATAATCTTGCTTGATATCTTTGAATTTGAATATCTGAACATGTACATTGTTTTTCTTTATCACCTAAAAAGCCACAAGGGCATGGATTCATTGCACCTACAAGCATGAACTTTGCAGGATATTTAATAGATGTTTTAGCTCGTGATATTACTATTTCACCATCTTCTAATGGTTGTCTTAATGTTTCTAGCACATTTCTAGGAAATTCTACCATTTCATCTAAAAATAATACTCCTCTATGAGCTAGAGTAATTTCACCAGGCTTAGGATTTGTCCCTCCACCTATAATTCCAGTTGCTGATGCTGTATGATGAATAGGTCTGAATGGTCGTTTTGTAACTAATGGTTTATCACTAGGTAAAAGACCTGAAATACTATAAATTTTTGTTAGTTCAAGAGCTTCTGAAAGTTCAAGAGGCGGTAATATTGATGGAAAACATTTTGCCATCAATGTTTTACCTGAACCGGGAGATCCTGTCATCAAGATATTATGACCTCCTGCAGCTGCAATTTCTAGGGCTTTTTTAGCTTTTTCTTGTCCTTTTACATCTTTAAAATCATACAAATAATCTTCTTCATTCTCTGCAAAAAATTCTTCTATATTAATCTTTGTTGATTCTATTGGTTTTTCTGTAAAATGAGAAACAATATCAGTAAGATGATTTATGCCAATAATATTAACATTACATTGAACTAAAGCAGCTTCTTTTGCATTATCTATCGGTACAAATACAGTTTTGATACCATAATTTTTCAATTCAGATACTAAAGGTAATATACCGTTTACTCCTCTTAATGAACCATCGAGAGAAAGTTCTCCAATAAAACCATATTCATTTAAGTCTTGTTTTTCAAATAAGCCTTCTTCTAATAAAATACCTACTGCCATTGGTAAATCAAAATAAGAACCTTCTTTTTTGATATCAGCAGGTGCAAGATTTATAACGACACGACCTTTAGGGAAAGAATATCCTGAATTTTTTATAGCTGAACGGATTCTCTCTCTTGCTTCTTGTACAGCATTGTCAGGAAGTCCAACTATATTAATATTGGGAAGAGAATTGATTACATCTATTTCTACTTCTACGATACAAGCATCTATTCCAAATGTTGTTGCTGTGAAACACTTACAAACCATAGATTAATAATATAATAAAACTAACCACTTGACTAGTATAAATAAAAAAGAACCGGCAACATGCCGGCTCTTTTCCATACTTCTCTTAATTTTATTATTAAGCTATTTTTGTTTAACAGTTTGTTTTTTAGCTTTTTCAAGTTGTCCATATATTGCAACATTTGTGTCAAAAATATTGTTATAATAATTTCTTTCACTTTGAGCATTATACTTTTTAGGAGCTATTTTTTTATTTTGAATAACTTGTTTTTCTGCATCGTCTAATGTTGTAATAATATCTTTGATATTAAATTTTCTTGTTCCATCAGCATTACGTTTTTTAAGCATATAATTTACTAATTTTTTGTTCTTACCATTGATTTTTTCATATAATGCTAATGCATCTTTATTAGAACAAGTTGCTTTTTTACCTGCAGCTCTATCAGCAGCTCTTGTTTCTTTGATTGAAGCAAAGATTTCAGGTAACATATTCAATCTCATTTTTGTTGCTTTTTTAGCATAATCAGATTTTTGTTCATCAAGTGTTTTTGCTCCAAGTTTCTTTTCAATTACACCATTTACATCGTTTATCACTACAAGTTTTTTAGCGTTAGGTTGTTTTGGAGCTGTTTTTGCTAGTTTAACAGATTTATCTATATTATTTGTTGATTCAACTTGTTCTTTTACAAAACCTTTATTTATTGCTTCATTTTTTACATCTTTAATAAAGTCTTTTGACTCAGATTCTATAATTGGTTTTACTTCATTTGATTTTGGTAATTCTATTGGTTTAATTACATTAACTATTTCTTCTGGTTTTACTTTATCAACTGCTTTAAAATCAACATCAATAACTGGTTTTACTTCTTCCGCTTTAGGAAGTTCTAATGGTTCGATTATATTAATTACAGGTTTTGATTCAACTTTTTCTACTTCTTTTATTTCGTTTTTAACCAATGGTTTTACATTATCTGATGTCATTTTATCTCTTGCTATATTAAATTCATTTGCAAGATATTTTCTTGCTTTAGAAAATATACTTGGTTTTTTCTTGAATCCATATTCTATTTGATCTTGTTCAAATTCCATCATACGTTCTGTTTTAAAGAATGGATTCTTTAATTCATGTTTTAGAGTATAAATTCTTTCTTCTCCTGATGTTTGTTTTATTATATTTTGCGCATTATTAAAGAATATATTTAATTTCTTAGCTGGAACATTGTCTACAATTGCATTGAATTCTTTTGCAGAACTTACATTTAAATCATTATCTATAACTCTATTTATAAATTTTTTAACTTGTTTATCATTATCTATTTTATCAAACAATGATGACATTTCTGTAATTTCTTTATCATTCTCATGGATATTTTGTCGCATAAATTTATGATATTCAAATTTTTCTAAAATTTTATTTCGAATACCAAAGTTTTCTTTGGTTGTTGTTTTATACATATGCAAAATATCTCTATCATTTCCTGAATTTAGACTTTCTTTTGATGTCCCAACTTGTTTTGCAAAATTATCTAAAAATTCTATACCCTCTTTTGAGTAATTTGCTTCTATTGTTTGCTTATTTAAAATCGGTGTTTCTTCTATTGCCTTTGATTCAAAAAGATTTTTTACTGATAATTTTATATCATATTTTTTAGAATTAAATGTTCCTGCCTCTACCATTGAATCTAAATTTTTAACTGCATTTTCATCTTTTGAATGTAACGCTAAATATGATTTATAATCAGCAAAATTATCCATATATTTGTTTATATTTTTTGATTCTAATAATTCTGCTGCTAACTCTGGTCTTGCATCTGTTTTATAACCAGATGCTTTTACTATTTCTTTATTTAATTTTTTTACAAAATCTAAACGTTTTGTATCATTTCCAGCTAATGTTATAATTCGATGTAAATTTTCTGTTGTCCCTGGATATGATGAAACTAAATAATAATGACCTTTTTTAGGATATGGTACACTCTCAAATAATTTTATTGCTGCTTCTGGATTTTCTGCCCCTGTTTTATAATTTTTTGCATTATGTCGTTGAGCTATCAAATCAAGTAATTTTAACCTTCTCATTGATGCTCCTTTGGTCATTTCTGTTATTTTTTTAGGTGATTGATTTAAATAGCTGGCAACATCATAATTATGATCATTTACACGTTCATTAAATGCTTTTTTACCGAAAACTCGCTGTTCAAGAGTTTTTGATGGACTATCAAAAAAATCAATTAATCTACTTATAAATTTATTTGGTTTTTTAGCTTTAATTTGATTTTCTGCTAATTTTATTACTTCTTCACCTGTTTTTTTGTTAATACCTTTAAAAGCTATTTTATTTTCATTATTTCTTACTCGATGATTATTAACATAATTAAAATTTGGCATTTGTGTATTTATGTTCATCATAAACTCCTTATTGTTGGTTAACATAATTCATTGCATGGAAAGATGGTGAATATTTTTTTTTGCTATTAATATCGATATTATTAAGAAATATGAACGGTTAAAATATAAATAATCATATTGGGTAGGTATGGATTGATTTTTCTATGATATGATTAAAAGAGTAAATAAGGTGAAATATAAGGGTATATATTATGTTAAAGCTTCTAGCAAAATTATTGGGTGGATCAAACGAAAAGAAAATTAAAGATGTTATGCCAATAATTGATCATATTAATGCTTTAGAACCTGAGTTTGAAAAAATGTCAGACGAAGAATTGAGAGCAAAAACTGATGAATTTAAGGAAATATTAAAAAATCGTCCAACTTCTGACAATATTAAAGCTGATAGAATTCTAGAAAAAGAAACCCTTGATAAAATTTTACCTGAAGCTTTTGCTACAGTTCGAGAAGCTGCTAAAAGAACTCTTAATATGCGTCATTTTGATGTCCAATTGTTAGGTGGTTATTTCTTGCACAATGGACACATTGCTGAAATGAGAACAGGGGAAGGTAAAACATTAGTTGCGACCCTTCCTGCTTATTTAAATGCTCTAACAGGAAAAGGTGTTCACGTTATCACTGTTAACGATTATTTGGCAAAACGTGACAGTGAATGGATGGGAAGAATTTATAGATTCTTAGGATTAACTGTCGGAGTAATATTATCAGGTGGCAGAAATGAAATGGAATTTGAAGATAAAAAAGCTGCTTATGAATGCGATATTACTTATGGAACAAATAACGAATTTGGTTTTGACTATTTAAGAGATAATATGGCTGGTTCCTTGGATATGTTAGTTCAAAGGCCTTATAACTATGCAATTATTGATGAAGTTGACAGTATTTTAATCGATGAAGCTAGAACTCCATTAATTATCAGCGGGAAATTAGAAAAATCTGCTGACACATACAAGTTAATGGCAAAAATTGCTCCTCTTTTAGAAAAAAATAAAGACTATGAAGTTGATGAAAAAAATAAAAACGTAATTCTTTCAGAAGAAGGTATTGATAGAGCGCAAGAATTAATCGGATGTAAAGATTTATTTGATATATCAACTCAATATGCTCATCACTTATTACAAGCATTAAAAGCAAAAGAATTATTTATAAAAGATACTGATTATGTAATCAAGGATGGCGAAGTTGTAATCGTTGATGAATTTACAGGTCGTTTAATGGAAGGCAGACGTTGGTCTGATGGGTTACACCAAGCTGTTGAAGCTAAAGAAGGGGTTAAAATTCAAGATGAAACTCAA
Source organism: uncultured bacterium (assembly GCA_949294335.1). Taxonomy (GTDB): domain Bacteria; phylum Cyanobacteriota; class Vampirovibrionia; order Gastranaerophilales; family Gastranaerophilaceae; genus UMGS1585. The sequence goes on from CASFGO010000030.1 coordinate 114,410, forward strand.
ACTTTAGCAAGTATTACATTCCAAAACTTGTTCAGGTTATATCCAAAATTATCTGGTATGACAGGTACTGCGATGACTGAAGAAGCTGAATTTGGTAAAATCTATAACTTAGAAGTTACAGTAATCCCTACAAATAAAAAAGACATTAGAATAAATTATCCTGATGTAATTTATAAAACAGAAAGAGCTAAATTTAATGCAGTAGTAGAAGACATTATTGCACAACATAAAATTGGTCGCCCTGTTTTAGTAGGTACAATTAGTATTGATAAATCAGAATATTTATCATCTTTATTAAAAAAACGCGGAATTAAGCATAATGTTTTAAACGCAAAATATCACGAAAAAGAAGCGTATATTATTGCTCAGGCAGGTCGTTATGGTGCTGTAACGATTGCAACAAACATGGCAGGTCGTGGTACTGATATTCTATTAGGTGGTAATGCTGAATATTTAGCAAAAGAAATGTTAGATAACAGAAAATATACTCCTGATAAAACACCAAATTATGAAGAAAAGAAAAATGAAGCATTAGCAGAAGCTAAAAAAATCACAACAGAAGAACATGATAAAGTTGTTGAAGTTGGAGGCTTACATGTAATTGGTACTGAGCGCCATGAATCAAGACGTATTGATAACCAATTAAGAGGTCGTGCTGCAAGACAAGGCGACCCTGGTTCTACTAGATTTTTCTTATCTTTAGAAGATAATTTGATGAGAATATTTGGTGGCGACAAATTAGTTACCTTAATGAATATGATGAACGTAGAAGAAGATATGGCTATTGAATCTGGCTTAATTACTAAACAAATTCAATCTGCTCAAAGAAAAGTTGAAACATATCACTTCGATATTCGTAAAAACGTACTTGAATATGATGACGTTATGAATATTCAAAGAGAAAAATTCTATGCTCAACGTAGAAAAGTTTTAGCAGGAGGAAATTTAACAGAAGATATAACATACATGATGGAACAAGAATTAGATAGAATCTTGAAAAGTTATATTTCTCCTGAAATGCCTGTTGATGAATATATATATGATGACTTGGTTACAATGGTAAAAGAGATTCATTCAACCGTTCCACAATTAGATTATTTGAAAGTTGATGATATAAAAAATATGCGTTATGAAGAGATGTATGACAGATTAAAAGAAGGAATGTTAAACGCATATAGAGATCATGAAAAAGAAGTAATAACTTTCTACAACGATGTTATGAAAGAATACAATCCTGATAGAGAACCTGAAGAAATGTACGCAGATGATAATGTAATGCGCCATATTGAAAAAGATATTTTATTAAGAGTTGTTGATAACAAATGGATTGACCACTTACACAATATTGATATGCTAAAAGATGGTATTGGTTTGCGTGCTTATGGACAAAAAGATCCATTGATTGAATATAAACGAGAAGCTTATGACTTGTTCAATAATATGATGCATGAGATTCAAGGTGATACCGTAAGATATTTATTCAGAACCAAATTCGGAGTTCAATTCGTAACCGAGGGGTAAATGTAAGGGGTAAAGGGAAGAACTCTGCAAGGACGATTAAGTATCGTCCGAAGTAGAGGCATCCTCCGAAGGAGGAGTATAAAAATATAAGAGCTAAAGGAACTCTATAAGAATGATTAAGTCTCATTCAGATTAGAGGCAGATGAGTCAAAACTTATTCTGCGAACCGTATGGAAATATTAGGGATAAATATACCTAAGTAAAAAATTTTTTATTTATATTAAAAAACGGGGCTTTTTTCAAAGTCCCGTTTCTTATATGATTTTATCTTTTAACTATTTGATATTTGAGAAAGTCCAAGCATCAAATGTTGGTGTTTCAGAAATATTTAATTCTTTCTTTTCTTCACCAGTACAAGAATCATCGTGTGCGATTGGTTTATACAATCTGTTGTAGTATTCGATAACCATTCTATCAGAGTTGAAGTATCCTTCAGCTGTTCTGATAGCTTGACGCATCATTCTAGCCCATTCAGGTTTGTTATTGTAGTAAGTAGGAATGATTTGGTCTTCGATAATACTCATAACACATTCATGATCTTTCCAATGACGTTCTTCCCAAGGCATATCATCATCTAATCCTTCGTATTCAACTGTGTAACCGTTGATTCCGTTGAATGTACCTTCTACTGTCCATCCATCAAAGATTGATAAGTGTAATGCACCGTTTGCATTAGCTGACATACCTGATGTTCCTGATGCTTCAAATGGTCTTAATGGTGTGTTTAACCAAATATCTGAACCACGTTTCAACATGCCTGATAATTTTAATTCATAACCAGGTAATACAACAACATTTTTCAACGTGTGTGAACGGTTCAATAATTTGTTGAACATTTCTTTACCCATTACATCATCTGGGTGGAACTTACCTGCAAAAATAATTTGAATTTTATTTTCATTTAATAATTTTTCGATTCTTTCCTTGTTCATTAAGATTAACCAAGCACGTTTGTAATCAGCAAATCTTCTTGCCCAAGTGATTGTTAATACATTAGGATCGAATCTCTTACCTGCTACGTTTGCAATGTATTTGAATAGTTTTTTCTTCATTTCTAACTTAGCAGATAATAATTCTTCATCAGTAGAATCTCCTGACATTCTCTTATCTTGCCAGTAATGTAGGTTTACTGCATTGGTGATAGCTCTGATTGGACATCTGCCATCTACCCATTCCCACATCTTATTAGCTACTAAACCGTGTAATTGAGATACAGCGTTAGCAATTCTAGACATTCTTAAAGCAGCAACTGTTAATGAGAAGTTTTCGCCACCTAATTGTACAGCTCTTTCTCTTGAACATCCTGAGAAGAATCCACCTTCTAATAATGTATCTACCCAGTGTACTTCGTTTCCTGCTGCAACTGGTGTGTGTGTTGTAAATACTGTTTTCTTTTTAACTTCGTTTAAGTCACCATTGTATTGTCTTAACAATTCAAATGCTGCTGGTAATGCGTGACCTTCGTTCATGTGTACTACATCAAAGTTGTAACCAACTTTTTGTAATACTCTGATACCTGCAATACCTAAAATTGTTTCTTGAGCTATTCTGATTCTTTCATCTCCATCATATAATCTGTGAGAGATTCTCTTAGCCCATTCGCTGTTTCCTTCAATATCTGTTGTTAGTAAATATACAGGGCAAGCTCCGAATAATTCTGGTTCTACTCTGTATGCTTTTACTTTAACTTTTTCACCAAAAGTTTCTACTTCTACTGTAACATTAATATCAGTTAAGAAATCATAATATTTTCTGATATATGCTACTTCTACTTGTCCTGAATGATCTATTCGTTGATCATAATAACCGTAAGACCATAACATTGTTACACCAACCATTGGCATTTGAAGATATCCAGCTGATAACATATGTGATCCTGCTAAAAATCCTAAACCACCTGAATAAGTTGATAATGATTGGTCTAGTGCAATTTCCATAGAAAAATACGCTACATTTGGTAATGACATAATTTATACCCTTTTTCTTGTGTGTAAACATAAAACATGGAATTATTTTTTTCCACGTTCCATTAATATAACAACAAAATACTATGAAATCAATCTTTTTTCAAAAACTCATAAATATCGCAAATATAGAAAACATCTGCAATGCAACCATATCATACTTTTTAGGGGATTATTTGTTTGTTAAAAAAATTAATACTTTTGGATTAATTCTTCAATATTATTTGACTTATATCATGATAATCAAATTTTAAACAAGGCAATTCCATACATGAAATTGTCCTTCTCTCCCACAAACATGGTCTATCTGGACATTTACAATTATTTTTTAATGCAATGACATTTTCATTTTGAGGTATTAATTTTTTATCATCGGTTGGACCAAAAAATACATAAGTTTTTACTCCTAAACCTACTGCGATATGTAAAGGTGCTGAATCTGAACATACAAATTTCTCTGCAGATGATATTACTTCTGCTAATTCTGTTAAATTTTTTGTTGTTCCGTATAAATTTTCATAATCTTTATGTTTTGTATATTCTTCAATTTCTTTTATACAATCTTTATCATCAGGTCCACCAATCAAAATAACTTTTTTACCTGCTTCTTGTAATAAATCAACTAATTGAGCCCATTCATATCCTTGTATTGTTTTAATAATACCTTTTATTCGGCTCATTCTACTTACACCAGGATGAATTACAACAGAATTTGGTATTTTTTGTTTTATATTAATATCTAATATTGGTAACTCTGTAACTTGATTTGTTAATGGGGTTACTAAATCGTGATACATTTTTGCTGCGTATTGATTTTTATTCAAAGTTACTGTATCTGTTAAAAGAGTCTTACTTAAACTACCTGTATCAAAACCTATTCTTCTTGGAATAAATGTACTTGCAGATATTACACTCATCATTGGATTTGCGCCTGATGTAATTATAGTATCATATCCGCCTGTCATTCCGTGAAAAATTAAACGAAGTAATTCTGTATATTTATTTTTTGTCTTGATATCTATGGTTAAAACTTCATCTATAATATCAGATAAATCTTTTATTCCCCTTGCTCGAGATTCTAAGGCTAACGTAATATGTGAATCAGGATATTCTTTTTTTAATGACCATAAAGCTGGCAAAAATAATATCTCATCACCTATTCCACCAAAATTTACTGCTAATACTTTTTTAACCATATTATTACCTCGCAAATATTATTTTAATATAAAAATTCATTATTGTTAATAAAATATATTCCGTGCTATTTGTATGTTTTTTAAAAATATGATATTATATTAAAAATAGAACTTATAGCACGGAAATTGAAATGAATCAAAGTGAATTTATTATTAAAAGATTTAAAGAATTAAGAGAAGAATTTAAGCTTTCTCCTGATGAATTGGGGAAAAAGATGAACAAAAATGAAAGTTATATAAATGCAATCGAACGCGGTCTTAAAAATGTTGGAATATTACACGTTCTTAAGTTATGCGAAGTTTTGGACATTGAACCAAATAAATTTTATGAAGGTTATATAGAAGAATAAAATATTATCCTTTTTTGATTTACTTTTACTCTTACTTTGTAGTAAAATTATTCTATATTTAAAGAATAAGCAAAAGGGGGTAGGGGTAAATATGGATAAGGATATTTACTCTGTTACATTAGAAGAGATTGGTAATCATAGGATTTCAACAGATACAAGAACTATTGAATCTGGTGATTTTTACTTACCATTAAAAGGTGCTAATTTTGATGGTGAAAAATTTATTTCTCAAGCTGTTGAAAAAGGTGCTATTGGTTTTTTAACAACAGGTGATGAAAAAATTGATGGAACTATATCTATAAAAGTTCCTGATACTAAAACTGCTTATTTAGAATTGGCTTATCAAAGAAGATTAAAAATTAACCCTAAAGTTATTCTTATTACAGGAAGTTCTGGAAAAACGACTACTAAAGAACTTGTTTATTCTGTTATTTCTCAAAAATACAAAACTTTTAAAACTCCACTTAATCACAATAACGAAATCGGATTTTGCCAAACGATTTTTGAAATGCCTGATGACACTGAAGTTCTTGTTTTAGAAGCAGGCATGAGAGGATTAGGAGAAATTGAATTAATCTCAAAATATGCAATTCCTGATATTACAATCATTTCTAATGTCGGAACAGCTCATATAGGAAGATTAGGTTCTCGTGACAATATTGCAATAGCTAAATGCGAAGTTGTAAAATATCAAAAAAATGATGGATTGTTTATTGGTCACGATGATGAATTAATCCACAAACATCTTAATTTTGATGGTGAAAAGATTTTTTACTCAATAAATAATACAGAAATTGTTGAAAGAAAAATTGGTTATTCTAAATTTAATTATAAAAATTCTGAATACCTTTTAAACATTGAAGGTGATTATAATATAGAAAATTCTATTGCTGCAATTGAAGCAGGTTTAGCTTTACATATTTCACCTGATGAAATACGAAAAGGTTTAGAAGAATACAAACCAATAGAAAAACGTTGGGAGATTGAGCATGTTGGAGAGTTTGATATCATTAATGACAGCTATAATGCTAATCCTGAATCCATGAAAGCAACATTAAAAACAATTTTTGATCTTTATCCTGATGCGTTAATTGTTTTAGGTGATATGGGTGAATTAGGTGAAAATGAAAAAATTTACCATAAAGAAGTTGGTGATTTTATTCAAAAAAATGCTCATTCTACAAATAAATTTATTACGGTTGGAGATTTAGCAAAAGAAATTTATAGCAAAAATAATTTTTCTAACAATGAATCTGCTGCTCGTTATATAATAGAAACATACAAACAAGGTGCAACTATATTTTTCAAAGCATCCAGATCAATGAAATTTGAAGAAATTATAAATTACATAAAGGAGAACATCTAATGATAATGACTTCCGTATCCTTTTTATTAGGATTAATTTTATGCTTGTTATTTGGAATTCCATATATTGATTTTTTAAAGAAAAGGACTATTGGTCAATATATTAGAGAAGAAGCTCCTGAAGCTCACGCTCAAAAAGCAGGAACACCTACAACTGGTGGGGTATTTATAATTTTAGCTGCTTTATTAGCGTCTGTTACAACTTTATTTATGGCAGAAAAATTTATTACTGCCGCTTGGATTGTATTAATAACATTTTTATTCTACGCTCTTGCTGGTTTTCAAGATGATTTCTTAAAAATTAAAGGACACGAAAATAAAGGTTTGAGTGCAAGGGGTAAATTATTAAGACAAATAATAATTGCGTTACTTCCAATATTTTATGCAATTCAAACTTACGGAACTTTCGGAACTCAAATTTCATTTGGACATGTAGTTATTGATTTAGGTTGGTGGTATCCAATACTTGCTATTTTAGCTGTTACTGGTGCTTCTAATGCTTACAATTTAACAGATGGATTAGACGGATTAGCTGCATCAACAGGTGTTCCTGTATTTATGGCTTGCTCTGCTATTGCTTTATTATCAAATTATGATTATATTGCAATAATATCTGCTGCTATGGCAGGAGCTTTATTAGGGTTCTTAAAATATAATAAACCTAAAGCTCAAGTTTTTATGGGTGATACAGGTTCTTTAGCTATTGGTGGTTTGTTAGGAACTTTAGCTATTATGGGGAAATTTGAAATTTATTTAATTCTTTTAGCAGGTGTTTTTGTTATTGAATGTTTATCTGTTATGATTCAAGTTACTAGTTTCAAGTTAACTGGTAAAAGAGTTTTCAAAATGTCACCGATTCACCATCATTTTGAACTTTGCGGATTTACAGAAAGACAAATTGTAAAAGGTTTTGCTATTGTTTCTTGTATTTTTTCAGGCTTAGCTGTTTTAATTTTTGAATTATTTCACACAGGGGTTCTATAATGATTACTAACTGGCATGATAAAAAAGTTTTAATAATGGGATTTTCATTAAGTGGGAAATCTGCAGCAAAATATCTTGCAGGTAAAGGGGCTGAAGTTTATATAACTGAAGGCAGAGAAGAAAAAGAAGATGATAAACAAGATATTAAAGAATTAAAAAAATTAGGAATAAAAATAGAATTTGGAAAACATTCAGATAAATTTATTGAAAATTCTTATGTTGCAATAATAAGTCCTAGTGTTCCATTGGATTCTGAATTATATAAAAAAGTTAAAGAAAAAAATGTTCAAATAATATCAGAAGTAGAACTTGCATATAAAGAAACAGGAAAGCCATTTGTTGCTATTACAGGAACTAATGGAAAAACAACTACTACTGCATTAGTTTCACATATTTTGTCTTCTGAATATAATGCACCTGTTTGCGGAAATATTGGAGTTCCGCCAACATCTTTATTAAATTCTGATGTTGATTATTTTGTTTGTGAATTAAGTTCTTTCCAAATGGAGCATACAAACGCTTTCAGAGCACAAATTGCTTGTTGGACTAATTTTACTCCTGATCATATTACTTGGCACGGTACATTAGAAAATTATTTTAATGCAAAAGCAAAACTGTTTAAAAACCCAACTGCAGCTGCATTTGCAATATTAAACGGTGCAGATGAAAAATTATTAGAATTTTCTAAAACTTGTGCTGGTGAAATTTTCTTATTTGATAAAGAAACTGATGATAATTGTTGCTATATCAAAGAAGATAGTATTTATTTTAAGCGTAAAGGCAAAGAAGAATTTATTATTAAATTATCAGATTGTCCATTAATTGGTCATCATAATTATCAAAATATTATGTGCGGTGTTATCATTGCCAAATTAATCGGAATAACAAATGAACATATTAAAGAAAGAATTATGAATTTTGTTGTTCCTGAACATAGATTAGAAAAAGTTAGAGAATATAATGGAATAACTTTTTATAACGATTCAAAAGCAACAAACCCTGAAGCTTCTATTGTTGCTATAAATTCATTTAATAACTGCGATGTTGCATTAATTGCAGGAGGTAGAGATAAATTAACTACTTTAGATGAATTTTGTGAATCTGTAAAGAATCATATCAAAACAGTTATTTTAATAGGAGAAGCAACTGAAAGATTTGAAGAATGCTTAAAATCTTCAGGCTTTAATAACATAATAAAAGTGGATTCTCTTGAATCAGCAGTTGATAAAGCTATTGAATTAAAACCTGATAACATTTTATTATCACCGGCATGTGCTAGTTTTGATATGTTCAAAGGTTACGAAGAAAGAGGAACGGTTTTTAAAGAATATGTATTATCAAAGAAATAATCAAAATAAAGGGCGTGTTCCTAGAAACACTACCCAGCAAAATATAATTATTACACCACCTGATAAAACTTTGATGGTGGTAGTATTATTTTTAGTTGTAATAGGTATTATGGTTATTTTCTCAGCAAGTGCTCCTAAATGTGTAAATATGGGAGTAAATCCTGCTAAATTTGCTATTCAACAGATTTTGGGTGTAATTGTAGGTTATTTAGGTTTAAGATTTTTAAGCAATTATGATTATCGAAAATTGGTTAATGTAACAAGTATTTATGCTTACATCGTCATAGGTTTATTATTACTTGTTCATTTTACTGGTGATATCGTAAATGGTGCGCAACGTTGGTTGAATATAGGTCCATTAAGTTTACAGCCATCAGAGTTTGCAAAACCTGCTATTGTAATGTTATTAGCAAATGTGTTCCATAAAGATGCTAATATTTTAGATCCTAACAAATGGGCATCTGCTTTTATTCCAATTTTAATAATGGTTGGCTTAATCTTTGTTCAACCAAATTTAAGTATGGTAATTTTACTTGGAATGACATCTGTTGTTTTATATTTATGTGGAAATGGGTCTGTAAAACTTATTGGTATGATGGCAGCAACTGTTATACCTGTATTATTAATGCATGGTTTAAAAGGTTATCAATCATCAAGAATTACAACTTGGCTACATCCTGAAAGTGACCCGTTAGGTGCTGGATACAACATTATTCAATCACTTGTTGCTTTCGCATCAGGCGGGCTTTATGGTGTTGGGTTTGGAGCTTCTAAGCAAAAATTAGCTTGGCTTCCTGAAGCTCATACTGACTTTATTTTCGCTGTTGTTGGTGAAGAATTAGGTTTTGTTGGTTGTGTTTTAGTTTTAGTTTTATTCTGGACTTTATTACAAAGGGGGTTTGTTATTGCTTCTAGATGTCCTGATATGTATGGAAAATTACTAGCTGTGGGGTTAACATTCTCAATATGTTTCCAAGCATTTTTAAATATGTCTGTTGCAAGTTCTTTCTTACCTGCAACAGGAGTTCCAATGCCATTTATTAGTTATGGCGGTTCATCCGTTATGGTTTCTTTATGGATGATTGGTATTTTATTAAATATTTCTAAGAAGAGAGTACAAAAAATAAGGGTACAACAAAATGTCGAATATATGTAGCAAAAAATATTTTATTACAGGAGGAGGTACAGGCGGTCATATATATCCTGCTATGGCTGTTGCTGATACTCTTGCTGAAAAGGGAGAAGATGTTGAAATTTTTTATGTAGGCAATCCTAATAATTTAGAATATTCTATTGTTCAACAAAAAGGTTATAAATTCTTACCTATTTATATTAAAGGTATGCCTAGAAAATTTGGATTCAAATTTTTATGGTGGGGATTCAAACTATCTATAGCTGTTTTACAATCATTATATTATTTAAATAAATATAAACCTGATGGGATTTTTGGAACAGGTGGTTATGTTTCTGCACCTATTATGATTGCATCTATTATACAGAAAAAAACTCCTTTTATGATGCATGATTGTGATGCTCAACCGGGTTTAGTTACAAGGAAATTAGCACCTTATGCAGCATCTGTATCTTTAGCTTTTGATAAAGCAAAAGATTATATAACTAATAAAAACTGCCAAGTTAATGGTAATCCTTTAAGACCTAGATTTAAAACATTAACTAAAGGATTGGCAAGAGCAGGTTTAACATTGGATTACAACAGACCTGTTTTATTAGTTATGGGAGGCTCACAAGGAGCTAAATCAATTGATGATGCTTTTGTAGAAATTGTTAAAGAATTATCTACCGTTAATAATATCCAAATCATTTTCCAAACAGGCAAAAAGAATTTTATGGATATAACTGAAAGATTAGAAAAACTTTATCCTCATTACAATAAAGATAAAAATATTATTGTAAGACCTTATTTTGATGATATGGTTACGGTTTTAAAATCTGCAGATATAGTTATTTCAAGAGCTGGTTCATTAAGTTTATCAGAAATTTTTGCATCTGATGTTGCACCTGTTCTTATTCCGTATCCACATGCAGCTTCTGATCATCAAAGAAGAAATGCTAAATTTGTGGAAGAACAAGGAGCTTGTATTTATTTAGAAGATAAAGATGCTAATCCTAATTCTTTAAAAGAAATTATTAATAAATTAATTAATGATAATGAATTACAAACAAAATTGCGTTCAAATTGTGCAAAATTAGCTCAATTTGATGCTCTTGATAATATAGTTAAACAATTTCTTGAAGTTGTGGAGTAATGAATGAAACAAGGTCAAATTATCAAAATTCATTCAGATTTTTATTATGTACTTTCAGACAATCAAATGTTTGAGTGCAAACTTAGAGAAGTTCTGAAAAAACAACAGAAAAAAATCTGTGTTGGTGATTTTGTTGAATTTGATAATGGTCATATTGTTAATACACTTCCTAGAAAAAACTATATTCTAAGACCTGCTGTTGCTAATATTGACCAAATTGTTATTGTTTCAGCCGTTGAAGAACCTCATTTAGATTTTCAACAATTAGACAGATATATTGCTTTTGGTGAGTATTTTAATATTGATATCAAACTTTGTTTTAATAAAAACGATTTATCAACAAATGATGAAACAATAGAAAAAGTTTATTCAATATATGAACCAATGGGATATGATATTATTTTCACTTCTGCATTAGAAAAATTAGGGATTGAGGATTTCCAAGAAATGATGGAAGGCAAAACTTCTGTTCTTTGCGGTTCATCAGGTGTTGGCAAATCAAGTTTATTAAACGCTTTAAACCCTGATTTTCATTTAAGAACAAAAAGTATTAGTGAAAAAACAGGTCGAGGAACTCATACTACAAGGCATTCTGAAATTTTAAATATTTCTGAAAATACAAGAATTATTGATACTCCAGGATTTAGTAATTTAAAATTTGATTTCCTTCTCCCTTGGGATGTAGCAAAACTATTTAGAGAAATGCGTCCTTATTTAGGAAATTGTAAATATCAAAATTGCCTTCATTTAATGGAAAATGATTGTGCAGTAAAAGAAAATCTAGATAAAATTTCAATAAGCAGATACAAAAGTTACGAAGAATTTGTTGAAGAAGCAAAAGAATACAAAGAAAAAATAAAATATGAAGGACGCAAAAAAGAAACATTTGAAAAAAAACACAATGATAAATCTGCAGTAAAAATTAGTGCTCAAAAAAGATTATCATCAAGAAGAACTTTGAAACAACAACTTTATAAGGAAGATATAGATGAATAATTTAATTGAAAAAGTAAACAAAGCATTAGAAGAATATATGGTTGAAGAATATCCTCAAGATATTTTTAAATCAATGAAATATACAGTAACATTACCTGGCAAAAGATTACGTCCGGTAATGTGTTTAGAAGCTTGCAGATTTTTTGGTGGAGATATGGAAGCAGCTATGCCAACTGCTTGCGCTATCGAAATGTTACACGCACAAAGTTTAATTCATGATGATTTACCTTGTATGGATAATGATGACTTTAGACGTGGCAAACCTTCTAATCATAAAGTTTTTGGCGAAGCTATTGCTGTTTTAGCTGGAGATGCTTTATTATCTTTTGCTCCTCAATTAATTATTGAAAAATCTGATAAATTATCTGATTCTGTGAAAATAAAAGTTTTACATGAATTTATGAAAACTGCAGGTGCTTATGGTCTTATTGCAGGTCAAGTTGTAGATATTGAATCAGAAAACAAAGGTATTAAAGATTCAAAAGTTTTAGAATATATCCATACACATAAAACAGCAGATTTATTTAGATTAGCTCTAAAAGCCGGTGCAATTATTGCAGGAGCTGATGAAAAAGGTTTACAAGATATGGATGATTTAGCCCAAAAGTTTGGTCTTGCATTCCAAATTTATGACGATATTTTAGATGAAATATCTACATTTGAAGAACTTGGAAAGACTGTTGGAAAAGATAAAGAAGCCAATAAACTTACTTATACTTCATTGTATGGACTAGAAAAAGCAAGAGAAAAAGTTAATTCGCTTTTTGCTGAAATCTATGATATAATTGACAAGTACAATTCAGAAGTGTTTAGATATATTATTGATAATATGAAAAAGAAATTAGATAAATAACGGAGGGTTAATGGAAGTATCTAAATTAGTTAATACAGGTTATGAAGTAATTTTTGCAAGTTTAACTGCTCCATTAATCGCTCAAACAATAAAATTTTTCTTACACTTAATAATGGATAAAAAAGTAGACCTACGCTTGTTTACAACAACCGGTGGAATGCCAAGTGCTCATTCTGCAAGTGTTGTAGCTTTATCTACAATGGTTGGTATTTTAAGAGGTTTTGATTCTGTTGAATTTGCTATTGCCTTAGGTTATGCGTTAGTTGTAATGTATGATGCAGCAGGTTTAAGACGTGCAGCAGGTCGTCAAGCTGCTTGTTTAAACAGAATTCTTGATGATTTTTATAAACACGAAATCCAAGCTATCGGTGGTAAGTTAAAAGAATTATTAGGACATACTCCTATACAAGTTTTTTGGGGTGCTGTTTTAGGTGCTATTTATGCGTTCTATTTACATAGTTATTTCTTAGGTTTTGTTAAATAATTATTTCCCTAATCTATAATATGAACGCTAATACCATTAATAACATTGAACCTATTGATACTGCTGTGTTTAATTTTGAATAAAATCTGTTGTTATCATATTTATGAGAACTCTTTTTTGCCTTTGAAACACTTGCTAATCTATCTATTCTTATTTTTGCATCATCATAGAAAAAATCTGTTTCAAAAACTTTATTCTCCAATCTTGATAATCTGTCATTAACTGTATCATTTGGATAGGTATTATTTAAAATTTTTTCTTCTAATGCTGCCAATTCATATTCATCTTTTGGACTATAAGTACTATATGGACCTTGATTTTGACTGTTCCAATTCCTCATTGTAGGAGGAGTGTAATAAGATTGAATATCCGGCTCCGTATCGTTGTAAGCTGTATAATCATTACTATAACCGTCCCCATAATTATCATTGTCCCAATTATTAGCAATTGGAGGATTTTGGTTATAGTATTCAGCCTTAATTCGTTCAACTCGTGTGTAATAATCTTCTGTATCATAGCTTTTATTAAATAACTTCTTTTCTATATTTACTATACGTGAATGAAGACTTTTTTCTGGTGATGATTTATTAAACAATTTTTGTTCTATTTCATTTAATATTGGATAATTCTCTGTTCCATCACTTGCTATTATATCTTCTTCATTCATAAAGGTATCTTTGGTTGGTGTTATTTCTTCACCAATTACATCACCTGCTATATCCTTGTTTATCTTATCTAATCTTGTTTTTATTGAACCTGTTTTTGACTCTCCATATATATTTTTTTCTAATCGACTCAATCTTGATTCTGGTTTTTCATTTGAATAATCAACTCCAAATGTTACATCTTCCAATTTTGATAAAGTCGTTGATGTACTATCTGCTGAATATACACTCAAACCTAATATTAAGATTAATAATACAAACATTTTCTTTAGCATAATAGACCTCTAAACTCATGGTAATTTATGAGTTCAGATTATCTATTGAACCGTTTGAGAATTTATTTTTTTTAAAAAATTAATATTTTTATGTAGGAAGAAAGTATTAGAATTCTATTCCTTTCCTAGCTGAAACTCCTATATCCCAATAATGTTTTACAGGTTCTATCTTTGATACCAAATGCGCTACATCTATTATTTTTTGATTAGCACATCTGCCGGTTAATACTATTTCCATTCTATCAGGTTTATTTTTTACTGTTTCTACAACATCATCTACATCTATTATTCCTAATGATATAGCTATATTTAATTCATCCAAAATTATCAAATTGTATTCATTATTTTTTATTGCTTTTTTAGCTTTTTCCCAGCCTTCTGTAATAACTTTTTTATCCTCTTCAGTTATATTATTTGAATAAACAATATGCTCTGTTCCTGCTTGGTAGATTGTTAAATTTTTACTTATCTTTTCTGATAAATTACGGAAAGAATTTAATTCTCCATATTTATTTCCACCTTTGGTAAACATTATAAGTAAAACTTTCCAATCACGACCTAATGCACGCATTGCAAGACCTAATGATGCTGTGGTTTTTCCTTTACCATCACCTGTGTAAACTTGGATATATCCATGTTCATCCCACTCTGGATTATATAAATTTGTTTCTTTTTCTTTATCCATATCCGATTTTATTATATATTAAATTTATGGATAACAAAACATCTCTTAGATTAAAAGCCAAAAATATTCGTAATAATTTGGATATTAAACAAATTAGTAAAAATATTGTTTTTAATTTAACCCAATCAGATATTTTTAAAGCCTCAAGTAATATTATGCTTTTTTACCCATTAGAAAAAGAGATTAATTTATTAGATTTATTAGATTTTCAAAACAAAAATTTTTACTTACCCCGAATGAATGGAAAAAATCTAGAATGTTGTCCATACAAAAAAGGTGATAATTTAATCATTAAAAAATACAACATTAAAGAACCAACAACTGAATGTATTTCTTGTCCTAAACTAGATTTAATTTTAATCCCTGCACTTGCCATAGATAAATATGGAAATCGTTTAGGATATGGTGGAGGTTTTTATGATAGATTTTTAGCTAATATTAAATCTACAAAAATTGTCCCTATAGCAGAAGAACTTATTTTTGAATATATCCCGCACGAAAATTTTGATATTAAATTTGATTATTTCGTGACAGAAAAAAAGGTTTGTAATATAATGAACTCATAAAAAAAGGAGAAAAGCATGAGTGATGTTTCTAAAATTTTAAGCTATATGCCTACAGTTATTGAAGCTTCTTCTAGAGGTGAACGTTCTTTCGATATCTTTTCTAGATTATTAAGAGAAAGAATTATTTTCTTAGGTTCTGAAATAGACGATGAAGTTGCTAACTCTGTAGTCGCTCAACTTTTACTTCTTGATAGTGAAAATCCTGAAAAAGATATTATGCTATACATTAATAGCCCAGGTGGTGTTATTACTGCAGGCATGGCTATTTATGATACTATGAATCTTATTAAAGCAGATGTTTCTACTATTTGTTTAGGTGAAGCTGCTAGTATGGGTTCTTTCCTTTTATCTTCTGGAGCTAAAGGAAAAAGATTAGCACTTCCTTCTGCTAGAATTATGATTCACCAACCTTTAGGGGGAGCTAAAGGGCAAGCTACTGATATCGAAATTGAAGCTAAAGAAATTCTTAGAATGAAAAAAGAATTAACTACTATTTTAGCTCAAAATTCAGGACAAGATGTTGAAAAAGTTCAAAAAGATTGTGAAAGAGATTATTATATGTCTGCTGCTCAAGCAGTTGAGTATGGACTTATTGATAAAGTTATTACTCCTGGTGACCATAATTAATCTTTTTTATTTTTGTTTTATTTTCGATGTTTCATAGCAAAATTTTTTTTGTTTGGTTTTTATGTAAATGCAATGAGTTTTGTTAGTAATTTTAACAGAGTTTTAAATTCACAGTCTGCCAGTGTGTTTTTATTTGGGTTCACTGGCGCTTATAAAGTGCTGAAAGATTACCAAAATGCTCCTAAATATGAGAAAAAAAATGTTCTTACTAAAGACTCTGCTATTTTATTAGGATCTGCTGCAGGACTTGCCGCATATACTGTTGGTAGAAAAAACTTTATTAATTCTCCGTTTAAAAAACAAGCTTTTAAATATGCTAATAAACTTATTGATAATATTAGAAATACTAAATTTTGGAAATCTGATAAAAATATACTAAAAAAACCTATTAAATTTATTGCAAAAAGTTCATATAATATTCTTAAAGAAAGTATTGATAGCTCACTTATTCTGCTATCTGGTGTAGCTGGTGGACTAATAACTAACTCTATGATTAATATTGGACACACTCATAAAAAATTTATTGATTATGAAGTAGAAAAAAAATCAAATAATTTTATTAGTAATGAAAACAAAAAAGAAACTGAATTTTATTCAAAAAAAGATAATAACTATATAGGTAATATTAGCCCGTTTGATAAAATTAAAAAAAATATTCCCGGTGATTTTAAAAATTTAGATAATATTGTTGATGAAAAAACTAAAAAAAGTATTATTTATAATATTTACAATATGCCTGAAATGAGAGTTTTTAACAATTCTTTTATTGGACTACAAAGTTTTAGAATTGCTGAAGAAAAAACATTCAAAGATAAATTAAAACATACAACAAAAAGTGTTTTAAAAGATACACTTATACCTGTTTTCTTCTTATCTTTATCTTCTAGTATTACTAAAGGTATGAAAAGTATTTTTAGAATTCCTATTGTTTTTACTTCACTTGTAGCAGGTACTATGTTTGCTAACAAAAAACTCGCACCACAAATTGCCAAATTCGATACAGAACAAAATAAGAAAAAAGTTGTTTATTAACGTATTTGAACTGGCATTACTAAGTATACAAAATCTTCTTCATTGTATGGTTTCAATACTGTTGCTGAAAGATTTGTATTCATTCCAATAACTAATTCTTCTGATTCTAAATTTTTAAAACAATCTAATAAATATTTGTAATTAAATGCGATTAATATATCTTCTCCTGAATATGTTATTTCAATCTCATCTTCTGAAGCACCAGCATCTGGAGTATCACCCATTAAACTTAATTTATTTTCACTAAATTGAAGTTTTACTATACTTGTTTTTTCA
The DNA here is from genome assembly GCA_949294335.1 of uncultured bacterium. Taxonomy (GTDB): domain Bacteria; phylum Cyanobacteriota; class Vampirovibrionia; order Gastranaerophilales; family Gastranaerophilaceae; genus UMGS1585. The sequence continues at coordinate 131,865 of CASFGO010000030.1, forward strand.
TTAACCATTGTTGATACTCTCTCTAATGATTTTATTATTGTTGATACATTTATTTTTGCTTCTTTTGGGAATGTTGTTGGTATTAATTGATTATATTTTGGATACTGACCTTCCATTAATCGTGATACAATCTTTGTTCTTCCTGATCCTATCATCATTTTTGTTTTTTCTATGTATATTTTTACATTCTCATCATCTAATAAATAACTCATTTTCAAAAATTCTTGAAGTACTTTTGATGGTACTATCATTTGTATTGTTTTATCTTCTTTATTATTTATTATTTTTCTTGCTCTTGCTAATCTATTTCCATCTGTTGATGCGATTTCTAATACATTTTTATTTATATCGCAAACTACACCTGATAATAAATTATTTGTTTCGTATCCTGCTGCTGCAAATGCTGCTTCTTTTATTCCTTTTGTAAATGGTTCTAAATCGATTTCTATTTCTTCTTCTTTATTTGTTACTTCTTCTATTTGTGGAAATTCTGATGCTGATATACCTATTATTTCAAACTTTGTTTTTCCATTTGTTATTAACATTGTATTTTCATTCAATTCAAAAGATATTAAACCATCATTTAGACGAGAAATTATATCCATTAATTTTTTAGCTGGAAGAGTTATTTTTCCATCTGTTTCTATTTGAGCATCTATTTCTGTTGTTATTGATAAATCAAAATCTGTTGCTGATAAGATTAACTTATTTGGAGATATTGCTTCTATCAAAATATTTGCTAGAACTGGTTGCAAACCTTTTACGACAGTTGCACGTTCTACTATTTTTACTCCATTAAACATATTATCTTTTTCAACAAGAAATTTCATATATAATTACTCCCCTAATCTTCTTATTCTGTATATCTTATATTATAAAATAAAAACAAA
>CASFGO010000031.1 GCA_949294335.1 uncultured bacterium
TAGAGAAGCTAGAATGGAAGCAGAAACTGTTCCTGGTTTATGGGTTAAATGTGTTCATTGTGAAGCTCAGCTTACTAAAAAAGAATTAGAAGAAAATATGATGGTATGTCCTTTATGTGAGTACCATTTTAGAATAAATGCTAAGACAAGAATCGCTCAATTATTTGATAAGGATTCTTTCCAAGAATTAAATAAAAATATTCTGCCAACAGATCCATTGGAGTTTTTTGATACTGTATCTTACAAAGATAGATTAGAGCAAGCTCATAATAAAACAAATCTAGATGAAGCTGTAATAACAGGTATTGGAACTATAGAAGGACATAAAGTTGCTGCAGCTATTATGGATTTCGATTTTATGGGTGGGTCAATGGGCAGTGTTGTTGGTGAAAAAGTTACCCGTATTATTGAAGAAGGTATAAAACAAAAACTTCCTGTTATTGCTATTACCTCATCTGGTGGCGCTAGAATGCAGGAAAGTGCTTTATCTCTTATGCAGATGGCAAAAACATCTTGTGCTTTAGCAAGGTTAGATGAAGCTGGGTTATTATATATAAATGTTTTAACTGAACCTACATTTGGTGGTATTACAGCAAGCTTTGGAACTTTAGGTGATATTATTATTGCTGAACAAGGTGCAAGAATTGGTTTTGCTGGTAGACGTGTTATTGAACAAACTATTCGTCAAAAATTACCATCTGATTTCCAAACTGCAGAATATTTGCTTAAGTTTGGACAGGTTGATATGGTATTTAAACGTTCTGAATTAAGAGATAATTTAGCAAAAATATTAGAAATGCACGGAGTGTAAGTTATATGTCAGTACTGGAATTTGAAAATCCTTTAGTAGAAATTGAAAATAAAATACAAGAATTAAAAAAAATAAGTGCGGAGTCAGGCATGGACTTAGATAAAGAAATTGAGACATTTGAACAACAAGCAAATGATTACAAAAAAGAATTGTATTCAAATTTAAAGCCATCTCAAAAGTTACAAATCGCAAGACATCAAGAAAGACCAAATTTCTTAGATTATACTAAATTGATTTGTGATGATTTTGTTGAAATGCACGGTGATAGAACTGGTATGGATGATAGAGCTATCATTGGTGGATTGGCAAATATTGGTGGTCAAAAAGTTATGCTTATCGGTACTCAAAAAGGTAAGAGTACAAAAGAAAATCTAGAGTATAATTTTGGAATGCCTCAACCTCAAGGTTATAGAAAAGCTTTAAGATTGTTTTATCATGCAAATAAGTTTAATATGCCTATCGTTACTTTGATTGATACTCCGGGGGCATATCCTGGTATTAGTGCAGAAGAAACAGGTCAAGGTATTGCAATTGCTGTAAACTTAAGAGAAATGGCAAAATTAAATGTTCCAATTATTGCAATAATCACAGGTGAAGGTTGTAGTGGAGGAGCATTAGGTTTAGGTGTTGCAAATAAGGTTTTAATGCTTGAGCATTCTTATTATACAGTTATTTCTCCTGAAGGTTGTGCTTCTATTTTATGGAGAGATGCATCTAAATTTGCTGATGCAGCTGAAGCATTAAAAATTACTGCAGATGATTTAATTAAATTAAATATTGTTGACGGAATGATTAAGGAACCTGTAGGTGGTGCTCATACTAACTATGAAGAAATGGGTGAGAATATGAAGAAAGCTATTCTTGATACTCTTTCTGAATTAGCAGGCATGTCTAAAGAAGAACTAAGAAATCAAAGATATGATAACTTTAGACGTATGGGCGCATTTATAGAAGGTTAATTAATGGATAATTATTTTGAATTAAAAATAACAATCAATCCTCAAATGGAAGATACTTTATCTTGTATTTGTTTTGAACGTTTGAACTGCGAAGGAGTTGTTTTAGCTGAGGAAAAGTACAAAGATTTAGAAATGGTATCAACGACAGAGGGTACTTTGCGTGTGTTTTTAACAGAAGATAGTGTAAAAGATATTAGTGAAATCAAGTCTATCCTTAAAGAGGAAAGGGAGTTTTTGGTTGCACAAGGTCTGTCCGAAGAAGAGCTTGGTAGTTGGGAAATTTCATTTGAAGAAAAGGCAAATGAAGATTGGTCTAAGAAATGGAAAGAAAATTGGGATGTAACTCATATAACTGATAATGTAGTAATAGTTCCTTCTTGGCTTGAATATACTCCTAAAGAAAAAGAGATAATAATATCATTGGATCCTGGTCATGCTTTTGGTACAGGAACTCATCAGACAACTCAACTTTGTGTAAGAGCAATGGAAGAGTATCCAGATTTTAAAACTGTTGCAGATATAGGAATGGGTACAGGAATTTTAGCTATTATTGCAAAGAAAATGGGTGCAGATTATGTCTATGGATGTGATAATGATCCTGATGTAATTGATGTAGCAATAGAAAATGCTCAAAAAAATAATGTAGAATGTAAATTTGAATTTAATACAGCTGATAAGATAACAGAAAAATTTGATTTTGTTTGTGCAAATATTTTGCATAATGTTTTATCCGAAATTATGTCTGATTTGAAAAATTTATTAAATCTAAATGGGAAAATAGCTTTATCAGGGATTTTAGATGAAAAGAAGGATATTATTTTAAAAGCTATCGAAGAAAATAACTTAAAAATTTTAAAAACTAATTATCAAGATCAATGGATTTCATATATTGTAACGAATAATTAATATTTGTTACTTTTTTAGTCAATTCTCAGTAAAAATTTTTCTTTTAATAAATGTGTAGTTTATTAATAAAGAAAGGTTATGTTATGGCAGGAGTTGAAGTAATTGGAAATTATAATGTTACCCCATTAGGAAATGGTCAATATTCAATTGCATTAAATAATGGTAATATGGGAGCTCGTATTGGTGATGAATCGGCTGTTGAACAATTAAGAGAAAAATATAATAAACCAGCAGATACATTTGAGAAAAAATCATCTCATAAGGGTGCTGTTGTTGGTGGAACTGTTGGTGCTTTAACAGGAGCTGCCGTTACTACTCCTATGTTTCTCTCTCTTAATGCAATAAAACAAATTGTCAAAGATGGTTCATTTTTAGAGAAAAGAACTATTGTAAAAGAACTAAGAAAAATGTTTCCAAAAGGGAATTTAATGAAAGCTTTTACTAAGAAAGTTGGTTGGAAAGCTGCTAAGTATGTAGCAGTTGCAGCAGCTGTGGGTACTGCAATTGGACTTGGTATTGATATGTTAAAGAATAAAAAATCCGAAGAACCAAAACAAGCATAATAGATTAAAGGTGAGAATAATATCTCACCTTTTTTTATATTATTATATTTAGTATGGATTATAAAACAAATGTAATGAGAGTTTTAGATAAACAAAAGGTTAAATATAACCATTATTCTTATGCTGATACAGATGCAATATCAGGTGTAGAAGTTGCCTCTGTTTTAGAGCAGGATCCTAAAAGAGTTTTTAAAACATTAGTAACCGTAGGGAAATCTAAACAAATATATGTTTTTATGATTCCAGTTGCGGAAGAATTAGATTTGAAGAAAGCAGCCAAAGCTGTTAATGAAAAGTCTATTGAAATGTTAAAATCTAAGGATTTGTTAAAAACTGTCGGGTATGTTCACGGAGGTTGTTCTCCTATTGGGATGAAAAAGAATTTCCCAACAACAATTCATAGTTCAGCTAAAGACTATGAAACAATAATATTTAGTGCTGGTAAAATTGGGTATCAGGTTGAGTTATCTCTTGATGACTTAAATAAGGTTATAAAGTTTAATATAGCAGAAGTTATTCTATAATAAATCTTAACAAAATAGCAAAAAATAAATTTCATAATTCTTTTATAAGTATGATTAAGATAAATAAAAGTAATAATGTGTTTTTCCAACCAACATTTCAAGGAAGAAAAGTTCAATCGGCAAATGATTTTAATGGTAGTGAGCTAAGTCAAAATCCTACTTATAGTAGTGCGATATCATCATATGGTAAAGCAATGGTAGCTAAAAGTCCTGATCCAAAGGATGAAGTAGATAGAAAACTTTTGGCAACATCTAATGATGAAACTATTTCATTAGAAGATGCAGTGCAAGAATTAAAAGATATTAATACGACCCCAAAAAGAAAAGCAGATTATATTTTATGTTCTACATTTGAAAATGATAAGCCAGAGGTAGTTATTAATAAAAAGGCTTTATTAACGATAAAACAAGCTTTATTATATGGTGATAAAATACCCAAAATGGAAGATGCAATAAGAACTGCATTAGATGATGATACAAAAACATTTAATCCTGATAAATTTAATTCTTTGTATGATTATAAAGGTAGATTAAAAATAGGTGCAAGATTAAAGCCAAGACCTCAAAATTCAGCAAGAGAATTGAGAGATGCTAAAGCACATCGAAGATTACAAATTGAACAAGCTTTAGACAATAATCCTGATGAAGCAAAAAAAATAGAATTTAAAGAATCAGAGTTATTTGTTCCAATAGATCAGAAAAAAGCAGATTTATTATTGAATTTAAATCAATTACAAAAAAATACAAAAGAGTTACCAGAAGATTTGTATAAAAGTATGCAAAAATCAATCAATAATAATGAGTTTGATTTGAAAAAAGTTTTTGTAAATCATTATTCATTGTTAGATGAATGTAAAACTATTGATGATGTTCAAGGATTTTATCCGGAATTAGAATATCCAACGGAAAAACCTGAATTTGATCCAAGTAGTTCAAAAGATTATTTATATAATAGATTTGCTAATGAAGATTTAGACAAAGTTGTAATATCTACATTAAAACAAGCATATGTAAACTTAAAACCAAAATCTGATATAAAAGTTAATTTTGAACATTCTGCCCCTACAAAATTACAAAATTTAGAGCGTGCAGGTTTCCAATTTAGTACTCCATCAAATGATTTATTAAAATTACTATCAAATGGTGAAGATTTACATAATAAATATTCTTCAATTCCTAATTATACTGAAGATGAAATAAAAAAGATTGCAAATAAACGTGCAGTTAGAACAAGTAAAGTATGGTCTGATTATGCTGAAATGACAAGTAGGGAATGGTTACCTATTCGTCTAATAAAACATAAACGTAATCATCCGGAAGATTCTCAATATTCTACTGATAAGATGGTCAATACATATTTAGTATACTTGTATAATAAGAATCCTGATAGAGAATATCCGGCTAATCCATTAGAAAAATATGATGATAAAAATTATTTATCTAAAGGAATTAAGAATGTAATTAATGGAACATATTGGGCAAGATATTCAAAAACTGATGAAGCTTATGAAAATAATCCAGACTTTCAAGAGTTTAAATCAAAGTTTGATACTGAAGCTATGGCGAAATCATTTGAACATATGGAATCAAATTATACAAATAGTTTCTTTCATAAATATTGGACAAATGAAAAAGTTGAAGCTCTAAAAAAAGAAATGCAACCAGCATATGATTTGATTTATGAAAAGATTGCTTTAAAAGAACAAATACAGCCTAAAGTTGTGACCAATGATGATGTAAATGAATTAATAGAAGAATATTCAGGAATAGATGAAGCAGATAAAGTATCTGATGAAGATATTTCTAGATTTAAATATATGACATCAAATGTTCAAGATATTGCATTAAAAAAACGTTGTCAATCTTGTGTTTCAGATATTGGTTTGATTGATAAAGCTTATTTTGATTCAACAAATAATATAATTCAAAAATCATTTGAAAAAGAACGATTAAATGAAGATAAGGCTATTGTTTTATTATCTTTACATGATAAATATTTGAACCATGTATTAAATAATGATGATGATTTATCTGAAGATGATTTTGTTGCAAATAAATTAGAACAATATAAAACTAATAAGGATTATAATTATAAGCAAGCAAGATTAGACTTAGATGAAGAAGATAAGTATTATAAATTATATGAAAGATTGGATAATGAAGGAGAACAAGAATTTAATAATATTGTTGCCAATCAATATATATTAAGGAAGAAACCAAATTATAGAGCAGCTAATACTGTAATTTCTTGTTATGAAAAAATTCCAAATACTTTTAAAGATAAGTTTGTAAGTGAGTTTCAAAAAAATCCAGAAGAAAAAGATGATATATTAGCAAATCGAATGTTAGAACTTCATAACACAATAATGTCTTGGAATTTTGATAACGATGAAGAAATAATGATGGTGAAGGAAAAATTCCCTCAAAAGGTTGTAATAACACATAAAGCTAAAAAAGAATTATGGAAAGCAACAGGTAAAAATATAGTATTATTTGATAAATATTATAATAAGTTTTATTCATCTGCACAGGGCCGAACTGGTGATAAAGGTGGACAAGGAATAAAAAGGGTTAAATCTAAACCATTTTATGAAATCAAAATATTAGGTGATGGTGGTGGGTTACGCCTATATACAACTAATATAGAACATAAGTTAGAACAAAAATATGTTACCAAAGATGGTATAGGTGTAAAATATATCTTTGATTCTTGTGATGGTCATTTATAATTTTAGTGGTATTATAACATTGTAATAATGGAGAGTTTTACTATGGAAAATCAAACTGCAATAATAATACCTGCAAGATATGAGTCAACAAGATTAAAAGGAAAACCATTGATTGAAGTTGGTGGAAAACCAATTATACAATGGGTTTTTGAGAAAGCTGTAAAATCTACTTTAGCAGATAGAGTAATAATAGCAACAGATAATGAAAAGATTTATGAAACCTCATTAATGTTTGGTGCTGAAGCTGAAATGACATTAGATACTCATAATAGTGGAAGTGATAGAATTGCTGAAGTAGCAGAACGTCATCCTGAAATTGGATATATTATTAATCTTCAAGGTGATGAACCAATGATAAATCCGGAAACCATAGATAATGTAATACGTTTATTAAAAGAAGATGAAAATGCGGATATATCAACATTAGTAAGAGAGATTAAAGAAGAAAAAGAAATCAATGATTCTAATTTAGTAAAATGTGTGTTTGATAACAATGGTTATGCAATGTATTTTTCTCGTTCAAAAATTCCTTTTGAGAGAAATGTTGGATATTCTAAGTTTTATGGTCATATAGGTTTATATGGATATAAACGTGATGCTTTATTTAGAATGACAGGAGCAAATCAATCAAGTTTAGAATTAACAGAAAGCTTAGAACAACTAAGAGCATTGCAAATGGGAATGAAAATAAAAGTTTCAGTAGTAGAAGATAGTTCCATAGGTATTGATACAATAGAAGATTTAAATAATTTCAAGAGTAAAATGCTAGCAAATCAGTTATAAAAATTGAGAAAAAGTGCTTGCAATTTTTGTTAAATTCTATTAATATAAGTTTATATTTATTCAAAAAACTACACGAAAATAAATATTTTGTAACATAATAATCATAAGGGTGGTTAATAATGACTGATAAGGAAGAATTACAAGATTCTCAACATGAATCTGGATCTACACAAAAAATTTTAGTAGCAGATGACGAAGCAAGTATTCGTAGAATTTTGGAAACTCGTTTAAAAATGGTAGGCTATGATGTAGTAGTAGCTGAAGATGGCGAAGAAGCAGTAGAAGTATTCAATAAAACAAATCCAGATTTGGTTGTATTGGATGTAATGATGCCTAAAATGGATGGTTACGGTGTAACAAGAGAAATCAGAAGAACATCAGATGTTCCAATCATTATATTAACAGCATTGGGAGATGTTTCTGAAAGAATTACAGGCTTAGAATTAGGTGCAGATGATTATGTAATTAAGCCATTCAGCCCAAAAGAATTAGAAGCAAGAGTTAAAGCTGTATTGAGAAGAACAAATAATAAAGAAGTAGTGGTTCCAACAGGAGGAAAAGCAGTTGCTAAGAATGTAATTACAACTGGTAGTATTAAAATTGATACAGCAAGACGTCAAGTATATAGAAAAAATGAAAGAATTCGTTTAACAGGAATGGAATTTAGCTTATTAGAATTGTTAGTAAATAATTCGGGTCAAGCATATTCAAGAAACGAAATCTTACAACATGTATGGTCATACCCTGCAGATCATAGAATTGATACAAGGGTTGTTGATGTTCACATTTCAAGATTGCGTTCAAAATTAGAAACTGATCCAACAAATCCTGAGTTAATCTTAACAGCTCGTGGAATTGGATATATGTTCCAAAGAATAAATTAGTACAATAAAAAGTTTAAAAAAAGAGGTTAAAGAAATTTAACCTCTTTTTAATTATAAGTACTTGTAGAAAAAAATTGATTTGTTATAATAAGACTTGTAAAACATGGCGGGTGTCGTCAAGTGGTTAAGACCTCGCAAAATGTAGATTCTGGTTCCGATAGGAACCACAAAGAATCGAAATGACAGTAAGATATAAATTATGGCGGGTGTCGTCAAGTGGTTAAGACCTCGGATTGTGGTTCCGATATTCGTGGGTTCGAATCCCATCTCCCGCCCCATTTTTTAGAAAAAGGTTCACGAGAGTGGTCCTTTTTAGTTTGGGTTTATATTAAGATTTATTTTGTGAACTTTTTTATATTATTCAGTTTTATATAGCAAATATTTTTATTTAGGCTTTTTAGTTAAATGTAGAAAATTTTTAAATATATATTTAATTTAACAAGTTCAAAAATGAATAGCATAACCCCTAAAATATATAATAATATATCAGAAGTTCGTGAAAATGTAATAACTCCATTTCAGCCTTTATTTATATCTAGGCCTAAATGTGATAAGGATATGTTTTTTAAAAACTTTTCTTTCGTTGAGCCTAAAAAAAGAGGTTATTTATATAAATTTGCTAATTTAAGTGAACATTATAAGCTTTCATATAATATTTTTGACTTAAAGCAATTAGTAAATTTCTCTAAAGAAAAGTTGAAATCTTTATTTTTAATATCATCCTTGAAGGATGATACTGGGATGCTTAGATTTACACCTAATCAATTATTGCAAACTTCAAAATTAAATGATGAAACTCTTAATTTTGTTAAGCCTTTTGCTCGCCAAAAAAATAAGGTTGGATTATTTAATTTTAGTTTTGATGATATTAAAGTATTATCAAATTTTTCAGATAAAGAAAAACAAAATGCAATGCAACTTTTTGCTTTTAAACTTCCACCTAAAGATTTAATAAATATAAGTAAAGATAAAAATGCTAATATCTCTGTTTTAAAGGACCGTTTATCACTAATTAATGATTTATATCCTCAAAATATTTATGAGATGGGAGTAAAAAAGATAAATAATAATTATATTGTTCATTTTACAACAGAAGATAATTATAAAACATATAGCTATGTATTTGATAATAATTTTAATTTGAATTCAAAATATAAATCAAATATTGATTTTGAAGCAGGAAGATTTAAGAAATCAGGTTTTTGGAATAAACTAAATATTTTTTCAAAAGAATCGCAAAAAATAGATAAAGCTGATGATAGTGTAAAGTGTTCTGTGGAAAAACATTATGAAACATTAGGTAAAATAAAAGAATATGCAGATTCATTAAAAAGTTTGCAACAAAAAATGTATAGTTATAATTTTCAAGTCTGTACCATAGGTGAGGGTAATACAATAGATACGAATATAAATTTCCCTAAAAATATGCTTGTTAATTATTATAAGAAAGGTTTAATTTCAAATGCGGATTTAATCCGAATATTTTCTGATTATGCAGAATTAGTTCCTCAATCAGACTATAACTATTTTGCATTAAATAAAGTTAAAATGACCCAATTTGATAATGATAGGTTTCTTGAAATAAGAAAAAATAATGCTATGTCAAAACCTGTTGAAGTGGGGTCTGAATATTATAAAAAAGTTTTAAAAGAAACGTTAAGTATAGAGAATGAAAAATTAAAAAATATAAAAGCTGAAAGAAAGTTGATTATAATAGATGGTCTTCCAGGAGCTGGAAAATCAACTATTATAAATAGTATTTTGAAAGAAGATAAAAATTCTTTTTATACTCCAGATGCTGATGATATAAAAGCAATGTTTAAAGAAGCTTATAGAAATGGAGAGGGTGCGAATTTAGTTCATAATGCGTCTGGAAAAATTTTGAAAAACGAGATTATTCCTAAGGTATTAGAACAAGGTAAGAATTTTATATATCAGACAACAGGGAATTATGTAAGTATAAATAAAATAATAAATCAGGCTGTAGCAAAAGGTTATAAAATAGATTTTATTCAAATACCAACACCTAAAAATATTTCTTTAGAACGTTCAGTTAAAAGGTTCAATGAAAATGGAAGATTTATGGATCCTATTGTAACGATGTCTATATTTAATACAAATAATAGAGAAAAAACATATTCTGCAAAAATATTTTCACATAATAAGAATGTAGTTAATTCATTTATTTTTGAAAATGGTAAATATCATCAAATAAAAGAAGGAACATATTGGGGAGAGCCTATAGATTCTATTATTAAATAAGTTTGAATATAAATTATAACTAGAGCTTGGTCTTTTATTTATGTAAATAAAAGTAAAAAACATATACAAATTTCTAAAGAATGTAAATTAAATACCGTAAAAAAATATATATAATATTTTACAAGGTATTTTTATGTCATTTGAAATTGATAAAAATAAAAGTATAGAACAAAAATATTTTAATTCTAAAGATAATATCGTTAGTGAAGATGATTTTAACGTATTTCAGAAAGCATCAAAGTCTTTTAATTCCGTTTTTGAAAAATATCAAGGTAAGGAGTGGAATTCGCAAATAAAAACAGAGTTTGAATTAATGTTTAAAAAAGATTTGGAACTAGATTTAACTTTGCCAGTTGATGCGTTGAGAGTAGAAAATAATATAAATAAATCACAAATTGAAAAAGATTCTCAAAAGGCTTTAGAGTATTTTGAGAAAAAAGTTTCCTCTCTGATGCCTAAAGTTAATAAAGATACTGACATTACTAAAAAGTATACTGGAAGAGCTGATATTTTAAATGAATATTTGAAAGATACTCCATTAAAGGGTTTAGGTCAAGCGTTTATAAATGCTCAGGAAAAGTATGAGGTAAATGCGCTTTTTTTAATGTCTATTGTTAATACAGAATCTGAATATGGAGAGCATCCAGCAAAGGGCACTAAATATAATTTAGCAGGATTGAAACGCTTAAAAGGAGGCTTTCAGCAACCAAATAGTTTTGAAGAAAGTATTGATGATCTTGGCTCTACATTAAAACGTTTGTATGTAAATAGAGGTAAAAATACTCCTTATAAAGTACATCATGGTGGATATGCAGCAGCAAAGGACTGGAGTAAAAAAGTTGTAAAAGAATGGGATAATATAAATAAGTTTATTTATAACAATAAAGATTAAATTAAAGAAGACCGTCCATCATTTCATTAAGTGCAATTTTTGCTGCTCTAATAGGGGCAGAGAAAGATGTTCCTGCAAATTTGTCAATTACTTTACCCTCTGGAATGTCTTGTTCAAAATCTATTTCGAGATCAGTTCCTTTAAGTTCACTTAAATTTATTCCATTTTTAGTTTTTGAAATATCAAAAGAATATGGTTCATAATGTTGTGTAAAATAACTATTTCTAGATGATGAGTTTATATCTACAAATCCCTTTTTATTTAGCCCTCCAACACCTTCAATTCCAGTGTTTAGTAATAATATTCCCACTTTTCTATGTCCGTCATTTCCACTACTTGCAAGAACTCTAATTTTATCTGTGAGTTCTTTATGTCTTTGAAGATTTATAAATTCTTCTGGTGCAAGTTTTTTAATATTATATTGCATTACTTCATTTGTTTCTATTCCACTTTTTGCAAGAGGAGGTTTATTATGATAAATTCCAAATGACATTGATAAACAACTTGTATTTGGAGTTATTTCTTTTTTTAGATTAAATATATCATTATCATTTGAGATGAGTTTAATTCTATATTTAGCAAATGGATTATATCTTCTAGCTAAGATTTCTATAAAGTCTGTATGACTAAGACTTATTCCAAAAATATTTCTTTTCGGTTTTGCTCCAACATCTAAATCTGTTAGAATAATTTCTTTAGTTGGCAAAGATGCATTTTTTACAAATTCTCCATCTTTGTTCAGAATTCTAATGTTGATATTTCCATTTTTTTCTTTAAAATTTTCTAATAAATAATAAGGTTTTGAATCTTTTGGATTTATCCAAATAGCTCTTTTATATGTATATTCATCATCAGTTAATTTTTTTATATCTTCTTGTGTTGCTTTAGCTGGAATTCTATTTGAATAAAAAATATAATCGTTATGTTTTGCAATCTTATTCATTACTCTTGCTTCTTTCATTTCAGAAGATATAAATCTTGGTAAATCAAATGATTTACCTGTTTGTGGGTAAATTAATTTGGGATTAATTCCCTTTAAGTTTTGTTTAGGTGTTAGTAATCTTGGGTATATTGAATTAAAATTCATATACATATAATTCTTCTAAAAATTAAATTTGCTAATATATATAATTGAAAGTTCTTGTCATTTTGGATTTACAATCGTATAATGTAGGGGAGTTTATCACAATAAAATGGTGTTATATTGTGACTTACAGAACGATTAAAAGAATAAAGGAGCCAGTATGACTACAGAACGTCAATCTCAAATTAATTTTCACAAGATTGATGAAATTATGGCATCTTATGAATATAAGAAGTCTAATTTAATTGCAATCTTACAACAAGTTCAGGAATTATATACATACTTACCTGAGGATGCTATGACTTTTATAGGTACAAAGATAGAAGGTTTATCACCAGCTACAGTGTATGGTGTTGCAACTTTTTATGCACAGTTCTCATTAGAACCAAAAGGAAAATACAAAATAAAAGTATGTGATGGAACTGCTTGTCACGTAAGAGGCTCAATGAGTGTATTAAATGCAGTAAAAACAAAATTGGGACTTGGCGAGAAGAGAATGACCACAGAGGATGGAATGTTCTCATTAGAAATAGTAAGTTGTTTGGGTGCTTGTGGATTAGCTCCTGTAGTTGTAATCAATGACAAGGTTTATCCTCAAATGACATCAGATGCAATAGGCATTATCATTGATACAATCATTAAGGAGGAATCAAACTAATGACAGAATTAAATATAGATATACAAAAAGAACAAGAACGTGTTAAACAAGAGATGTCCAAACAAGGATTGAGAGTATTAGTATGTACAGGAACAGGTTGTATTGCAAATGGTTCTTTAAAAGTAATAGAAAAATTTAAAGAATTAGGTGTTAATGTTTCTGCCTTAACAGATTATGATAAAATGACAATTGTTCCAACAGGTTGTCATGGATTTTGTGAACAGGGTGTATTAGTTATTATTCCGGTTTTGCATACAGCTTATGTAAAAGTAAAAGAAGCAGATGTTCAAGAAATATATGATAGCCATATTGTTAAAGGTGTTCCTGTAGAAAGATTGTTATATGTAGATCCAAATTCTGGAGAACATATTTATAAGAGTGAAGAAATTAATTTTTATGCTAAACAAGTAAGAACAGCATTAGAAAATTGTGGTCATATAAATGCAGAATGTTTAGATGAAGCAATTTCTGTTCATGCATATGAAGCATTATCTAATATTTTGAAGGGAAATAATCCAGATAAAGTAATTGATGAAATAGAAAAATCTGGCTTAAGAGGTCGTGGTGGTGGAGGATTTCCAACAGGAACAAAATGGAGATTTACTGCGGCAAATAAAGGCGGAAAATCTTATGTAGTATGTAATGGTGATGAAGGTGACCCAGGTGCATTTATGGATAGAAGTGTAATGGAAGGAGATCCTCATAAACTATTAGAAGGTATGGCAATAGCAGGTTTTGCAGTTGGTGCTGATGAAGCTTATATTTATGTAAGAGCAGAATATCCATTAGCTATTAAGAGATTAAAAATAGCAATTGAACAAGCAGAAAAAGCTGGTTATTTAGGTAAAAACATAATGGGTTCTGATTTTAGTTTCACAATCCATATTAAAGAAGGTGCCGGAGCATTTGTTTGTGGTGAAGAAACAGCATTGATTGCATCAATAGAAGGTGAACGTGGTATGCCAAGACCAAAACCACCATTCCCTGCAAATAAAGGTTTATTTGGCAGACCAACATTAATTAATAACGTTGAAACTTTAGCAAATATTCCTGTAATTATGAGAAAAGGTGCTGATTGGTTTGCTCAAATGGGTACTGAAAAATCAAAAGGTACAAAAACTTTTGCTTTAACTGGTGAAGTTAATAATACAGGCTTAATTGAGGTTCCAATGGGAACTACTTTAAGAGAAATCATTTTTGATATTGGTGGTGGTATCAGAGATGGTAAAAAGTTTAAAGCTGCTCAGATTGGTGGCCCATCTGGTGGCTGTTTAACAGAAGAACATTTAGACTTACCAATGGATTATGACACTTTAAGAAGTGTTGGTGCAATGGTTGGCTCAGGTGGACTTGTTGTTATGGCAGAAGACACTTGTATAGTAGAAGTTGCAAGATTCTTCATGAACTTTACACAACACGAAAGCTGTGGAAAATGTGTTCCTTGTAGAGAAGGCACCAAAAATATGTTAAAAATCCTTGAAAGAATTGTAAAAGGTAATGGTACAATGGAGGATTTAGACACATTAGAGGAATTGGCACATGCAGTAAATGACGGTTCATTATGTGGATTAGGTAAAACTGCACCAAATCCTGTTTTATCAACATTAAAATATTTTAGAGATGAATATATTGCTCATATTCGCGATAAGAAATGTCCTGCTGGTGTATGTACAGCATTAAAGACATATTCTATTGATCCTGATTTATGTAAAGGTTGTTCAAAATGTGCAAGAAATTGTCCGGCACATGCAATATCAGGTGAATTGAAATCACCATTTGTAATTGATCAGGAAAAATGTATAAAATGTGGTGCTTGTATTTCAGCATGTCCATTCAAGGCAATAAAACAGTTTTAAGATATGAGGAATAAAAATAATGGGTAAAATGATAATAAATGGTAAAGAGTGTGAATTTACCAATGAGGCAAATATATTAGAAGTAATCAGAAAGAATGGGTTTAATGTTCCGACTTTCTGTTATAGACCTGATTTAAAAGATGCATTCGGGGCTTGCAGAATGTGTGTTGTAGAAATTGAAGGAAGAGGAATTCAATCTTCTTGTACAATGCCACCTCAAGATGGTTTAGTAATTTATACAAACTCTGCAAAAGTAAGAAGAATAAGAAAGACTGTATTAGAATTATTACTTGCAAATCATGATAGAGAATGTACAACTTGTGATAAATCAGGGAGTTGTGAATTACAAAAATATGCAGAAGAATATGGTATAAAAGATGTTACAAAATATGTTCAAAGAAAAGAGATGCGTCCTATAGATGATTCTTCTCCATCAATTGTAAGAGATGTAAATAAGTGTATTTTATGTGGAGCTTGTGTTAGAGCTTGCAATCAGTATCATGGATTACAAGTATTAGGGTTTGCTAATCGTGGAGCTAATACTGTTGTTCAACCGATGGCAGGTAGAGCATTGGCAACAAGTGAATGTGTATATTGTGGTCAATGTGTTGCAGTTTGTCCAACAGGTGCTTTGACTATAAAATTACAAGTTGATGATGTTTGGAAAGAATTGAATAATCCTAATAAAAAGGTCGTAGTTCAATTTGCGCCATCTGTTCGTGTTGCAATCGGTGAGATGTTTGGGCTAGAACCAGGAGTTAATTCTACAAAGAAAATAAATGCTGCATTAAAAGCTATTGGTTTTGATTTAGTATTTGATACAAATTTCTCTGCTGACTTAACTATAATGGAAGAAGCTACAGAATTTATAGGTAGAATTAAAAATGGTGGTAAATTACCATTATTTACATCTTGTTGTCCAGGTTGGGTAAGATATTTAGAAACAGAATATCCAGAAATGTTAGATCATTTATCAACTTGTAAATCTCCACAAGGTATGATGGGGGCAATTATAAAGAAATTTGTACCTGAATATTATCCAGAGATAACAAATGAAAATATTGTCAGTGTTTCTATAATGCCTTGTACTGCTAAAAAAGCAGAGGCAATAAGAAAAGAATTTAGAAGAGAAGATGGTACATATGAAATTGATTATGTATTAACAACTCAAGAACTTGGACGATTGATTAAATCTGCAGGTGTTGATTTCAATGCATTAGAACCAATAAATGCAGATTCTCCATTCGGTAAATATTCAGGTGCAGCAACAATATTTGGTGTATCAGGTGGGGTTGCAGAAGCTGCTGCAAGAACTGCTTATCAAATGGTAACAGGCGAAGAGTTAAAAGATTTTGTAATAACTCCAATGCGTGGAACTAATTTGGTAAAAACAGTTGAACTTGATTTGAAAGGAACAAAAATCAAGGTGAAAATTGTTAATACATTGAAAGAAGCAGAAAAATGTATTGAAGAAATTAAAGCAGGAAAAGCCGATTATCAATTGTTAGAAGTAATGGCTTGTCCTGGAGGTTGTATTAATGGTGGTGGTCAACCTCAAAGTTGTGATGACTTATCAATTAGAGAAAAAAGAGCAGAAGGTTTATATGAAGATGATGCAACTGATGAATGGCGCAAATCTCATGAAAATCCTGAAATCAAGGAACTTTATGAAAAACATCTTGAAAAACCAGGTTCTCACTTATCTCATGAATTGCTACATACAACTTATTCAGATAAATGGAAAAAACTCTATAAAAATGTTGGAAACGACTAATGTGTAAACAAAAAGGTGGGGATTATCTCCACCTTTTTAATTCTTAATAATAATTATAAAAGTAGCAAAAAATTATATTTAAGTGTTTTATATATACTATAAAACTTAAAATAAAGGAATTTTTAATGACAAGTATTCAACCTAATTCTTACAATATTTCAACAAACAATAATGTTCAACAGGCAAAACCAGATAAAAAAACTGAGCAACCAGAAAAGAAAGAAATTAGTACAGGAGTAAAAGTTGGAATTGCTGCTGTAGCATTAGCTGCTTCAGCTGTTGCAGGTATTGCTATTCATAACAAGGTTGTTCTTAATAAAGCGATTAATGCGGTTAAAAAAGATATAAACCAAATAATAAAGCGTAATGAACCTATGAACTTAAATGAAATTTTTGATAATAAAATTTTACAAAGTCAAATTGATGGAGTAACGAAATTACCTAAAAAACAGCAGTTAAAACAATTAAACCAAATAAAACAAGATCTTAAAGATTCAAGAGGTCTTGATGTTCTTTTGTATAGAAATAATAGCAAAGAAATGGAAACATTACCTCAAGTGGTAAAAGATGCTATTGCTGAAAAAGACCAGTTAAAGACATATAGAGCATATGCAAAACATTGTGATAATTTGTTTACTAAATCAAAAACTGCAGGAAGCACTATTCAAGAATCTGTTGAAAATGTCTTTGGAAAAGGTTCAACTATTAAACCTCATACTTATGATGTCTCAAAAGAAGCTGATAGAATCGGTACTTCATCTTATACAAGTGGTAGTGGTTATCTTGATGTAACAGTCAAATCAGATAATCAGATTGTAAGTCAACGAAATCACAAAAATATAGTAAGTGTATATTCTCATAAATTACCTTCTGAATCTATGGGCAATGGTATATTAAAAGGTGTTACAGAAGATGGTAAGCCTTTTGTTGAAATTTCCTATATAGGTAATAGAACTGATACTAAAGAATGTATAATGTTATTATCTCCTGATAAAAATTTGACTCCAGCCCAAAAGGATTTATTGAAATTGAAAGATGCTAAGGAATTACCTTTAGAAGAATTTAGAACCTTAACAGCAAATCCTCACGAAACAAATTATGATGCAATACTTTCTTTAATTCAAACAGAGTCATCAAAAATTTAATATTAAATATAAATATTCTTAACAAAAAATACCAGATTATCTGGTATTTTTTGTTATAATCTCTTGAAATAAAACTATATTTGAGAGATATTATAGGATAGCATCATATAGATGTAAAAATAAAGGAGAAAAATTTTATGAGTACAATCGAATTTTACGAAAGTGCAGAGAGCTTGAAATCTATTATTTCAGCTGCAAGAGCAACTATTACTGCTCCATTCTTCGGAAACAATGTAGAAGAAGTAAAATCAGTTTCAGAAGCTTACAAATTAGCAAAAAGCAGCCCTGGAACAATCGAATTAACAGGCATGCCTGTATATGAACCAGAAAAAATTGGATTACCAAAAGGTGCTAACCAATTATTATTCAACGATGGTACAGTAGTTGGCCGTTGTGCAGCTGCAAGAAAAATCGTTGGTGAACCAAACTGCGATTTAAAAGAATTATTACCAATCATTCGTGAAGCAATTTATTCTTCTCGTGATAGATTAATGTATAAAACTGAAGTTGTTGTTGGTTTAGAAAATGACTTTATGGTAAAAGCTCATTTATTAATCCCAGAAGGATTTGAAAATATTATGTATTCTTGGATGTTAAACTTCCAATACATTAATGAAGAATATTCAAAAATGTATGATTCTTCAAAACCAATTCCAGAAGGCGATATTTATGTATATTCAGATCCAGATTGGTCACACCCTGACTTCCCATACGGATTAACATTCTTTGATCCAGAACACAACTGTGCAGCAATCTTAGGTATGAGATATTTTGGTGAACACAAAAAAGGAACATTAACTCTAGCTTGGGGTTGTGCAGCTAGAAACGGATATGCTTCTTGCCACGGTGGTATGAAACGTTATAATTTAGATGGTGGAAAATCATTCCAAGTTGCAGTATTCGGTCTATCTGGTTCAGGTAAATCAACAATTACTCACGCAAAACACAATAATAAATATGATATTACAGTTCTTCACGATGACGCATTTGTTATCAATGTTCATGACAAATACACAATCGCTTTAGAACCTGCATATTTCGATAAAACAGCTGATTATCCAATCGGATGTGAAGATAACAAATATATCTTAACTCAACAAAATGCTGGTGCTATCCAATTAGCAGATGGTAAAGTAGTTTCAATCACTGAAGACGTAAGAAACGGTAACGGCCGTGCTGTTAAATCTAAATTATGGTCTCCAAACAGAGTTGATAGAATTGATCAACCAATCGATGCTATCTTCTGGTTAATGAAAGACCCTACAATTCCTCCTGTATTAAAATTATCAGGAGCAGCTTTAGGTTCAGCTATGGGTGCTACATTAGCAACAAAACGTTCTTCAGCTGAAAGATTAGCTAAAGGTGTTGACCCTAATGCATTAGTTGTTGAACCATACGCTAATCCATTCAGAGTTTACCCATTAGAAGTAGACTACACTAGATTCAAAAAATTAATCGAAGACGGCGTAGATTGCTACATCTTAAATACAGGTGAATTTATGGGAACAAAAGTTCAACCTAAACATACTTTAGGAATTATCGAAGCTATCGTTGAAGGTTCAGCTAAATTCCATAAATGGGAAAACTTCTCAGATATCGAAATTATGGATATTGAAGGATTTGATGCTTCATTCTCAAATAAAGAATATGCATCTCAATTCGTTGCTCGTATGAACGATAGAATTGAATTCGTTAAATCAAGAGAAACAGAAAAAGCAGGAAAAGATGCTCTTCCAGCTGATGCTTTAGAAGCATTACAATCAGTTGTTAGGGAAGCTTCTTCATTAGCTTCTGTTTAATTAAATCTCTGATTTAATTAAAATTTTAAAGAGGGTATTCATTTATTGAATATCTTCTTTTTTATATTCTAAATTTTTTTTGCTAAAATGTTCTATATTTGTCATAAATAAATGTTTTTGTGATACAATAATGACGGTAGTTTTTAAATGTTCAAAAAGGAGAAAACAATGGCAGAAAAAAGAGTATGGCTTTTCAGAGAAGGAAATGCTGATATGCGTAACCTTTTGGGCGGTAAAGGTGCTAACTTAGCAGAAATGACTAATTTAGGCTTACCAGTACCTCCAGGGCTAACAATTACAACAGAAACTTGTATGGAGTACATCAACAATGGTAACAAAATGCCGGAAGGTTTGATGGATGAAGTAAAAAAAGCTTTAGCAGATGTTGAATCTCAAACAGGAAAGAAATTTGGAGATAGTGAAAATCCATTATTAGTATCTGTACGTTCAGGTGCAAGAGTTTCAATGCCTGGTATGATGGAAACAATTTTAAACTTAGGTTTAAACGATGATACAGTAGAAGCTATGATTAGACTAACAAATAACCCTAGATTCTGCTATGATTCATATCGCCGTTTCTTAACAATGTTCGGTTCAGTTGCTTGGGAAATGGATAGACAAAAATACTTCGAATCAGAAGTAGAAAAAGTAAAAGAAAGAGAAGGAGTTAAGTCTGATACTGAAATTTCTGCCGATGGATGGAGATCATTAATTCCAATATATAAAAATGTAATTAAAGAAGTAACAGGAAAAGAATTCCCACAAGATCCATATGTTCAATTACAAGAAGCAATTGAAGCAGTATTTAGATCTTGGAATATCCCACGTGCTGTTGCATACAGAAATATGAACAAGATTGATCACAATTTTGGTACAGCAGTAAACGTACAAACAATGGTATTCGGTAACATGGGTGATGACTGTGCAACAGGTGTTTCATTCACAAGAAACCCAGCAACAGGCGAAAACAAATTCTATGGTGAATACTTAACAAATGCACAAGGTGAAGACGTTGTAGCAGGTATTAGAACACCAAAACAAATCGCTCAATTAGAATCAGAAATGCCTGAATTATACAAACAGTATGTTGATATTGCTAAAAAATTAGAATTAGGCTATAAAGACGTTCAAGATATGGAATTTACTATTGAACGTGGTAAATTATGGATTCTTCAAACACGTAGTGGTAAAAGAACTGCTAAAGCTGCTGTAAAAATTGCAGTAGATATGTGTAATGAAGGAATTATTACAAAAGAAAGAGCAATTCAATTAGTTGATCCTTATTCAGTATATCAAATATTATTACCAAACTTTGATACACAAGCTAAAAAAGAAGCTCATAAGATTTCAACAGGTGTAAATGCATCTCCAGGTGCTGCTGTTGGTAAAATTGTATTTGATACAGAAGAAGCTGCAGAACGTGGTGCAAATGGAGAAAAAGTTATCTTAGTAAGAATAGAAACTTGTCCAGATGATATTCACGGTATGGCAGTTGCTCAAGGTGTTTTAACTCTAAGAGGTGGTGCTACATCTCACGCAGCTGTAGTTGCAAAAGGTATGGGTAAACCTTGTGTATCTGGTTGTGAAGACTTAATTATCAACTTAGAAGCAGAAACATTAACAGGTGCTGACGGTACTGTTTATAAGAAAGATGATATAATTTCTCTTGATGGTGGTACAGGTGAAGTTATGGCAGGGGCTGTTAAACTTGTTGAAGCTGGTATTGATGAAAACTTCACTACTTTCTTTAATTGGGTAGATGAAATTAAAACAATGACAGTAGAAGCAAATGCTGATACTCCAAAAGATATTGAAAACGCATTAAAATTTGGAGCTCAAGGTGTTGGTTTATGTAGAACAGAACATATGTTCATGGATCCAGATAGATTACCTTGGGTACAAAAAATGATTATTGCAGGAACTGCAGAAGCTAGAAAAGAAGCATTAGATAAACTTCTACCAATGCAATATGCTGATTTCTATGCAATGTTCAAAGCATTAGGTGATTTACCTTTAACAGTAAGACTTTTAGATCCTCCTTTACATGAATTCTTACCTTCTAAGGTTGAATTAATAGAAAAAGTTGCTACTAAAAAAGCTCTTGGTCAAGATTGTTCAGAAGATGCAAAAATGTTAGAAATCGTTGAAGGTTTATCAGAATCTAACCCAATGATGGGCTTAAGAGGTTGCCGTTTAGGTTTAACTTATCCTGAAATCAACGAAATGCAAGTTAGAGCAATCTTTGAAGCTTGCTGTGATTTAGCAAAAGAAGGATATAAAGTACATCCTTACGTAATGATTCCATTAATTGGCCATGTTAATGAGTTAAAAACAGCAGAAGATATTTTAGTTCGTGTAGCTAAAGATGTTATGGCTGAAAAAGGAATTGAAGTTGAATACAAATTCGGTACAATGATTGAAATTCCTCGTGCAGCATTAACAGCTGATAAAGTTGCAGAACACGCAGAATTCTTCTCATTCGGTACAAATGATTTAACTCAAATGACATTTGGTTATTCAAGAGATGATGCAGAAGGTAAATTCTTGAAAAACTATGTAGAGCAAAAAATCTTACCTGCTAACCCATTCGAAACATTAGACCAAGATGGTGTTGGTCAATTAATAGAAATGGCTATGGAAAAAGGTAAAGCTGTAAATCCAAAATTAATTGGTGGTGTTTGTGGTGAACACGGTGGAGATCCAGATTCAGTTAAATTCTGTCACAGAATTGGCTTGAACTATGTATCTTGTTCTCCATTCAGAGTTCCTCAAGCAAAACTTGCAGCAGCTCAAGCAGTTGTAGAAGCTAAAAATGCTCGAGAATTAGCAGCTGTTTAATAGTATTTATTATTTAAATGAAAAAGGTCTGATGTATATTTATATCAGGCCTTTTTAGTATTTTTTTATTAATATTTATATTAGCCACTTGGCTATATTTTCCGTTATTTTATAAAGTTATGTAACAAATAGCACGGTGTATATTTAAAAAAATAATTGAAGTTATACGATGAAACTAATACTAGACAAAGGAGTGTTTATGGAAGTTTCAACTATTACAAATTTTAGAACAATACAAAATAGAAATAATCAATCACAGCCAATATCTGCAAGGAATTACCAATTTAATAATATAAGACAAAATAGAAATACATCTCCAAATTTTGGGAAGTATGTACTTGATGATTTATTTTTCTGGGGTAAGAAAAAATTAAATAATGCTCGTGAAGCACAAAGGAATTATCATGTTAAAAATTTACATAAAAAAGCTTTAGATGATATTAAAATCTTATCAAAGAGATTAGGTATATCAGAATTTCAAGCAGAGAAAAAATATCAAGCTGATTTGGATGTCGGAGGAATAAAGCCAAAACTTGATGGTCATGAAGTAGGTTTGAATAAAGTTATAGGATATTCCTTAGAAAAATTGGAATTAATAAAACAGGCTGTTGTTCCTATTATTAAAACACAAGAAGCGAAGCAGGCAGGTAAAGAAATTCCTTTTGAATATAGTGTTCCATCAGGTATTATTTTGCATGGAGAACCCGGAACAGGTAAAAGTCATATGGCAGAATCTCTTTTAGAACATATTGGTATCAAAGCACGTGATAAAAATTTGAAAATAAATACAATTATCATAGATAAACCTTGGGACAAAGGTGATACTGATGAGAATATATTTGCAATCTGGAAAACTTTTGAAAAAGCCCAAGAGGCAGGTAAAAAAGGTGAACATTCTGTTATAATGATAAACAATTTTGATAAATTGATGAGTGCAAAAGATGCAGAAATTCTTCAAAATGAAGTTTCATATCAAACACAACACCCTGCAAAAGATGGTATCACTTGGATTGCAACAATAAATGATAAGAACAAACTAACAGAAGAATATTATGATAAAAACAGAACAAGCTTAATGATGCCTATAGGCCGTATGAAATCAGAAGCTGAAGTATCTGCAGTATTCAGTCATTTTATTGCTCAAGTCAATAGAAAAGACAAACTGAACCATGATGAAATTCTTGATTATGCAAAAGAAAAAAAATTACCTTTTGTTCCTGGAAAAATAAAAAAAGTTATAGACAATGTTGATGATTTTTTGATGAAGAACAAAGATAAATCAGAGTATGAAGAACATTTTGGTCAAACATTTAATACTGGAGGGTACAAAGAACCTGTAAGGGATGAATATGTAAAAAAAGTAATTAAAGCTATGTATGGAGATTCAGCAAAATCATGATAATAACAAATAATATTGCATTCAATGGCTATTCACAAAAAACAAATAATAAAACACAACATCAATTACCATCTCATCAGGTTAATTTTACAGGTAAAACAGGTTTAACAGGTGGTCAGGTTTTAGTGGGGACTGTAAGTCTAGGTGCATTAGGGATTGCCGGAGCAAAGTCAAAATCAATTGTAAAATTTTTCAAAAATGTATTTAAAACAACTTCCAAAAAAGTTTCGGACGAAGTACATTTGATGGATGTTAGTGATTTTGCAGGTGTTGATTTAGAAGCAAGTTTTAAGAAAAAATTTCATACATTTTGTATTGAAAGAATAAAAAATCCATTCAGAAATAAAATAAATAAAGAAGGCAAACCAGAAAAAATTGTAGGTAGTTTTCCTCCAAATGGATATATGTTGACCGGACCAAAATCAGAAGCTCGTGAAGAACGCTTCAATTGGATGATAGATGAGTTAAAAAAAGCCGGAGCAGAAATAATAGATCCAAGCGATGGTAAGCAATCAAAATATCCGGCATTGAGTGATGCTTGGTGGGATATGTGGAAGCATAATAATGATGAAGAATTTAAAAAGAACGGTAAATTCAGAGTATTTGTAGTTCGTGGATTAGATGAAATTGGTCAACCTGAAGGATATCCTGAAGGCTGGTTTAAATTTCCAGATGGATGTCTTTTAAAAGATTCACCGGATTCAAATAATTGTTGTGAACGTCATGGGATAATGCTTTTGTATACCTGTACCGATACAACAAAGGTAGATCCGGCAGTAATACGATTTGGCCGAATAGATATAAATAATTGTCCACAACCAAAAGATAATGAACCTTTAAGTATCTGGAAGGATTATTTAAAAGAGATAAAAACTTATCACCCATCAGTAGTAGTAAATAAACTAGCAGCAGCACGTGATGTATTGAGTAAAAAAGGTGACGAAGTAATGAAAGAGATGGAACCTCATTTTGCATATTCAATACCTTATGTAACACCTCATGCAAGTGATTCTTTAAAAAAATGGCAGGATTATGTAGTTAAATCTTCAGAAAATGTTGATAGATGGAAAGGTAATAAATATTTAATGGAAGGTTTAGATGAATTGGAAGGAAATCTTGATATCCAAAATAATCCAGCTCATAAAGAGAAATATGAAACAATATACAAAATGATGGAAGATATCCAAAAGCCAGAGGACTTAGCGCTTTGGAAAAAATATATGAAATGTAGGGAAGATAATATCGACATAGCCTATGTTGATTAAAGTATTATAGGAGTTAAAATGCAACTATTGTCAAATAATCATAATTATTATTCAAATAATATAAAATCCAATAATTCAATAAATTTTAAAGGATATACAATAAAACCTAGTCCAATAGTTATCAATCATGGATATAATCCTAGTATGACTGATCTAGATATTGCAGGTTATACGGTTCCAGCAAATGCGACTCCTAATTATTCTGGTGCATATCCTAATAAAGACACTAAAATCTATAAAGCAGCACCATTTGAAATAATACCGGAAGAAGTTTATAAAACACATGATTATACATTAAGAGATGATTTAAGATTAAGCCAAATAAAAGAAAATTATAATAATGGTTATCAGAATTTTGCCCAAAATGCATATGATGAGAAACATTTCTTAGATGCTAATCGAAGGAAAATAAATGATAAAATTGAGCATAATAAGTATTATATTGATGAATATAATAAAAGATTAGAATATGCAAAAAATTATGTTACAAAAGGTAAGTTAAATAAAAAAATAGATAGTATTAAGGTAGAGTTATCAAATAATCAACAACAAGCCGAAATTTATACCAAAACTCTTGAAAATGCAAATGAACGATTTAACTTATTGAAAAAGGTGGATGATTTAGTAGGTAAACGTAGTTCCTTATATTATAGTAAAGCTGATATTTCTGAAAAAATTATGCAAATAAATCACAGCCCAAAAGCTGATTCTAAAATTATACAAGATGGATTTGCTCAAGGTCATGTTGCAAAAAATAAATATAAAAATTATATAAAAGAAAGTAATTTAAAGATTAATAAAGCGATTGAAAAAGGTGTATCACCTTCAGAATTAAAAAAATTATATGAAAACGAATTAGCATATAAACAACGATTAAAACAATCTTATAGTGATTACCGTAAAGAAATCCTATTACCAGTAAAAGAAGCAAGAAAATCAATATATAAGCATGAAATTTTACTTCCTCAATTAGAAGAAAAGATAAAACAAATAACTAAGCAAATATCTCAAATGGATATTGATTTGGATAAATTAATGGCTAAAATTGAAAAGTTTTATAAATCTAAATATCCTAATTGGTTATAAATAAGAAATCCTAAACAGTTGTTTAGGATTTCTTATTTTTTCCTAGGTATTCAAATTCAATATTGTTTTTTTCAAGAATATGTGAAACCTGATTATCAATTTTGTCTGGAACGATTAACTTGCTTCTTAGGTATGCACCATCTTCAAAACGAATTCCCTTTTTAGGATTTTCTGTATATATTCTTACACTTTTGAACCTGTCTTCGTGTTTTTTGCATAATTGCGACAATTCACATAACCCTTTTGTATCTGCTGGGCTTTTGTAACTAAATTTAAAAGCTCCTGCAAAATTTATAGATGAGTTATTCATATATATTTACTCCTTTACCCATTTATCACTATTTCATAAGTGTTGTCATTAGAATAGGTTCATCATCAGTACAAAGAACAGTATGTTCAAAGTGAGCAGATGCTTTACCATCTTTTGTTACGACTGACCATTTGTCATCTAAAACAACTACATCATCACAACCAAGATTTAACATTGGTTCGATTGCTATTACATAACCACTTTTCAATTTAGTTTGGTTGCCAACTCTAAAATTGAATAAAAATGGATCTTCATGCATTTGATGTCCAACTCCGTGTCCACCATAATTTCTTACAATCCCCATTTTTTCTCTGTTTGCAACATCTTCTATTGCTCCAGAAATATCATCAAGTACATTTCCTGCTCTCATTTTTGAAATTCCTGCAAATAGGGCTTCTTCTGTTACTTTCATAAGACGTTGTTTGTCTTCTGAAATTTTGCCTACTGCATAAGACCAAGCACTATCTCCAACCATTCCACCATATGTTGCACCGACATCGATTGCAATAATATCACCTTCTTTTAGTATTTCATCTTTAGATGGAATACCGTGTACGATTTTTTCGTTAATTGATGTACAAATACTTGCAGGGAAACCAGAGTATCCTAAAAATGTTGGGATTGCTTTGTTTTCTTTTATTATGCGCATTGCAATATCATCAAGTTCTTTCGTACTGATTCCTGGTTCTACAACTTTTCTCATTTCTTGATGTACAAGTGCTACAATGTGTCCTGCATGACGCATTCTTTTTATTTCATCTTTTGATTTTCTTTTAATCATTTACTACCTTCAATAATCTTTCCCATACTTCATCAATACTACCGTTTGCATCAATTGTTCTTAAAACATTTTTATTTTTGTAATAGTCTACAAGAGGTGCAGTTTCTTTGAAATATGTTTCAAATCTTGCTTTTGCTGTTTCTTCGTTATCATCTTTTCTTTGAGTTAATTCTGCTCCACATTTATCGCAGATTCCTTCTGTTTTTGGTGGATGGAATTTGATGTTATAAATTTCACCGCATTTAGGGCAAGAACGTCTGTTAACAATTCTTGAAATAAGAATTTCTTGGTCTAAGTCAAAATAAACTGCTTTGAATGAAGTTTCTTTGTCTCCATCAATTTCTTCGTTTATTTTAGTTAGCATATCTGCTTGTTCTGCGCTTCTAGGGAAACCGTCTAAAATGTATCCGTTTTCACAATCTTTTTGTGATAATCTATCTTTGATTATTTTAGCAACCAATTCAACAGGTACTAATTGCCCTTTATCTATAAATTGTTTTGCAACTTTACCGTTTTCTGTTCCTGCAGATATTTCAGCTCTTAATAATGAACCTGTATCAACGTGAGGTAGATTAAAATATTCTGCTAATTTACTTGTTTGTGTCCCTTTACCACAAGCTGGTGGTCCTAAAAAAATCATTTCTCTTTTCATTTTTATCTTCTTTCTATTTCTTATAATTAATACAAGGGCATATTTAATATGCCCTTAAATTCTAAATTGATTTTATTTATTCTTTTAATACTTACCCCTATGTATCAATATTAGTTGCATATACTGCGTGAGTTTGGATAAAATCACGTCTTGGTTCAACTTTATCTCCCATAAGGATATCAAATAATTGGTCACACATCATTGCATCTTCAATACTAACTTTTAATAAAGTTCTAGTCTTAGGATTCATTGTTGTATCCCATAATTGTTCAGGCATCATTTCTCCTAAACCTTTGAACCTTTGAATAGTTAGACCTTTTTGTCCTCTATCATCAATTATTTTGTGAAGTTGTTCAAATGATGTAATTTCAATCTTATCTGTATCTGTTTCAAGATTTAAGTTTCCTTCTTCTTCAATTAAGAAATCTCTTATTTGTGGATAAGAATTTTTGAAACGTTTAAATTCTGAACTCTTGATGATATTTGATGTTATTGTAATATAATCATCTTCTCCAATATCAAGTTTGATATTATATTTTGCATTTTCTGCATTATATTTAAGTTCAAGTTTGTAATTTTTAGCTTCAGTAATGTTATAGTTTTCAGCGTGATCTTTAAGATATCTTTGAAGATAATCAACAACTCCAGTCATTTTTGCTTGATCTTCAAAATCTTCAGCTGTAACATTTGAACGTATTAAACCTCTTAAAACAACAGCAGGAATAATATTTAAAATTGGGTTATTGTATGATTTGTAATATGAAGTCATATTAGTTAATAACTCAATCAATTCATCACCTGTTTTTGTGATTGTTCTATTTTTATTAGATAGACTAATAGATTTTATACCTCTTTCTTTTAACATTTTATCTAATGCTCTTTCGTCATATAAGTATTCAGCAGTTTTACCTGTTGTAATCTTAAATAATGGAGGTTGAGCAATATAAACGTATCCTTGTTCAATCATTGGGCGTGCATATCTAAAGAAGAATGTTAACATTAATGTTCTAATGTGAGCACCATCAACGTCAGCATCTGTCATGATGATGATTTTGTGATATCTCAATTTAGAAATATCAACATCTTCCGGGTTTCTACTGATTTTGATACCAAATGCTTGTACCATAGATTGAATTTCGTTGTTAGCATAGATTTTATCAAGTCTAGCTTTTTCAACATTAAGAATTTTACCTCTTAGAGGAAGGATTGCTTGGAACATTCTGTTTCTGCCTTGTTTTGCAGACCCACCCGCAGAATCACCCTCAACAAGGTAAATTTCACAATTTTCAGGTTCTCTGTTTGAACAGTCTGCAAGTTTACCAGGTAGAGTTGAATTCTCAAGAACAGTTTTTCTTCTGGTTAACTCTCTAGCTTTTCTTGCTGCTTCTCTAGCTCTTTGAGCTTGAAGAGTTTTCTCAATGATTGTTTTAGCCATTTTAGGGTTGAATTCTAACCATTCTTGAAATTTTTCTCTGATAGCATCTTGAACTGCACCCATTGCTTCTTGGCTACCTAGTTTTTCTTTTGTTTGGCCTTCAAATTCAGGGTTGCTAAGTTTAACACTAACAATAGCTGTTAAACCTTCTCTTACATCATCTCCTGAAAGGTTTTGTTCTGAATCTTTAAGAATATTACTCTTTCTAGCATAATCATTTAATACACGAGTAATCCCGTTTCTAAAACCTGTTAAGTGAGTACCACCTGAATGAGTGTTAATGTTGTTTGCAAATGATAAAATACTTTCACTATAAGAATCTGTATATTGCATTGCAATTTCAACCCTCATTCCGTCTACTTGCTTATCAATATAGATAGGTTGTTCAAATAAAGGATTTTTATTTTGGTTTAAGTATTCAACATAACTTGCAATCCCACCTTCATAGTGGAATACTTGTTCGCTATTATCAGCATCAACATGAAGAATAATTTTTAAACCTTTGTTTAAGAATGCCATTTCTCTGAATCTTGTTGCGATAACATCAACATCTATTACAGTTGTTTCTGTAAAGATTTCAGGATCTAGCCAGAAAGTTGATTTTGTACCTGTTTTAAGAGTTTCTTTACCTTTTTCAACAGGAGCAACAGGTTCTCCTCTTAAATATTCTTGTCGCCAAACATATCCTTGGCGAGAAACTTCAACAATCATTTTTTCAGATAGTGCGTTTACAACAGATGCTCCTACACCGTGAAGTCCGCCTGATACTTTGTATCCGCCATCACCAAATTTACCACCGGCATGGAGAACTGTGTGAACAATTTCAAGAGCTGATTTACCAGTTTCAGGTTTTATATCAACAGGAATCCCACGACCATTATCTTCTACGGTTACACTGTTATCTTTGTGTACGGTAACGTGTATTTCTGTACAATATCCTGCTAATGATTCGTCAATTGAATTATCAACAATTTCATATATACAGTGATGTAAACCTCTTTGTGAAGTTGATCCAATGTACATTCCAGGACGCATTCTAACTGCTTCTAAACCTTCTAATACCCTAATATTACTGGCATCATAATTCTGTGTCATTCATCTCTCCTAATTTTCACTATCCTCATTATTATTCTATCATAAACATGTTATTAGTGCTTATTTGTTAACTTTTTTATTACTTTTTTCCTTTTTTATGTTTTTTACTCCATTGTAAAATATTGAATCTCCGTGAGTATCAATTCCTCCAGCTTTATATAATTTAAGTTTGTCGCAAGTGTCATTAATTGTTTTATGTAAATTGTCATCTAAAGCTACATCTCCATAGTATCCAGCATAATAATTTTCTACATAAAAACTTTTATTTCCCGCTGTTTCCTTAAAATGTTTTATTGCAGATTTTGTTACTTCATATGGTGATTCATTTTCATTAATGAACTTTCTTATATTAGGATAGCCGGGATGAGCTAAAGAAAATAAACTTGTTTTATCATCTTTAAAGCTTTCAATAGCTTCTTTTATTGAAATTTCTTTGGGGAACATTGGATTTTGTCTACCTTCGTTTAAATCATAAAAGAATTGATTAATTTTTTTATCGAAAGGATTAATGCATTGGGTTAATATATGAAATTTTAAAGGTTTTTTTAATTGATGATTATATAAATTGCTTTCTTTAGTTGAAATTTCTGTACCTAAGATTACTCTTAAATTTTTATATTTTTTAGGATTTTTGGTTATAATTTTGATTGCTTCTTTACAACCTTCAATTGTGTTGTGGTCAGTAATACCAATAAAAAATGGTTGGTTATGTTGTCTAGCATAAGTATTTGCATACTTTGTTGCTTCATTTAGTAATTCTTTTACTGAAAGTTTTCCATCTGAATATTTTGTATGAATATGAAAACTTCCTCCAAAATTTTTATTAAAAACATTTTCCAAGTTATATGAATCAGGAATATCTTTTAATTTTTTAGGTCTTTCTCCAGGTATATAAAATAGTTTGTTATTGTTATTTGTTTTTACAATTCTTCTTAATTCATTTGGACCTGCTATTGACGTAAGTGATTCTAATTTGATGTCAGGGAGGTTTGATGCGGCAATAATTTTATTTTTATACATTAAATCTAATAGAATTTCACTATATAAAGGATTTTGTTCTACTTTATTACTTTTTATAAATACGTCAGAAGTATAACCAATATTTCTTTTTATTTGAATAGTTGGAGTTCTTTTTATTAAATTAATTTTAGGTATATTCCGAATACTAAACATTTTTAAGCCTATAATTTATTATGCATTTTATATAATGCATGTGAATATTAAAAATTGCGGGGAAAATTAATATATTAAACCACACATTTCTTTAAGTTCTTTTTTTAATGTGTTTGGTTTATTTTCTTTGTCAAAAGTTTTCAAATTTGACCAATCATCAATGTATATTTGATTATTGTTTTTGATTACAAGCCAATTGTTTGTACTTTCATTTATTATTGGATTATATATTCCTTGTTTTGCAAGTTTATCAAAATCATTAATGAAATCTTGTTTTGCTATCAAAGGGATATCTTTTTTTACTTTATTGTATTTTATTAGTTCACTGTTTTCACTATTAGGAATCTTAGTTATTAAAATTATATCTTGTTCATTTTTTAATGGAATTGTTTCAACTAATAGTGGTGCACATTTTATTTTTAAAGGATTTATTGTTTTCAGGTTTTGTACATATGGGGATAAATTAAATATTTTACCTGTTCTTATATAGAAATCTTTATATTTAAAAAGATTTAAATCAAGTTCTTGGAGATTGTTATTTGAGTCAATGAAATTATATGCATCTTTTAAGTTGTGCATTCCTTTGAATTCATTTGACATTAATAAAATATCTTCATTCATTTTATCATTTATCTCCGATTTTTTATTGAACTTTGAGTCAATATTATTTATTTTAAAATTTTTAATTGCATGAAATTTTACCATAATTCTATCCTAAGTTTAGCTAATACTTGAATATTATGCAATATTATTTAATGTTTGTGTCCCAATTGATATTATTTCTGCATTTTCAGGTATTGCAAGAACATCAACATAAAACCCTTTTGTTGTATGTACTGATTTAGGTTGATAATGACCTTTTAATGCTGTAAATAATTTTGATATTGATTCTCCTATGTTAAAACCAAATAATCTACCTTCAGAAATTTTATCTTTTTCTTCTAATTGTGGTTTATACTCAATAGTTTTAATTTCTCCAGTTGGTAATTTTACTTTTACTTCAAGCATATTATCTTTTTTTGAATCAAAAGGAATTCTTTCTGATTTTCCAGTACTTGGAATCTCATATATTATTTCTTTAAAATTACCTTTATTGTTACTTGCTGGTAATAAACCTATAGCACATTTTTTATTTTGGTTTTTTAATGCTAAATTTTCAGAATATGTTAGTAAACCATTAGGTTTTACTTTTAGTTGCATTGCTTCACCAACTAAATCCATTATTCCAACATTATTATTTGGGGTTTTATTAGGTAGGAGTACCATTACCCCAGATGAATGATAGCCATTATTTAATCCACTCATTGAGAATAATGCATCAACAAGTCTTTTTTCATTTTTTTCTAAATTTTTGAATGTCTCTGTATTTCTAAAATTTTTAGCAGAAAGAGAGCCTTCAGCTATTTCAATACTACATTTTTTATAATTTTCATCTGATAAAATATTGTTTAGAGCTTCAAGATTTGTTTTTTTGTTGTCTGATATTAGATTTGTAAGTTCTTCTACAACTTCTGTTCTATTTGTGTTTTTAGAATTAATGTTTGTTAATAATTTAAGTACTCCATCAGCCATTGCATCACCTTTAAGATTTTGACCTGTTCCTTTTACTGTTGGAGCTAATATAATTTTTCCTTCAAAATCTTTTGGTAAATGTTCAAGTAGGTCAAATACCATTGATGCTCCTGTTATAGAACAGTCATCAGGCATAAAAACAGTTGCATCTTTAGGGATTTCATTAAAATCTATTTTTATATTTGATTTTGGAATATTATTAGTTTCTGCAAATATGTTACCACTTCTTGTGTAACTTTTTGCTTGTCCTTTTGGCATTGGTGAATATACAAAAACTTTATTTAAATCAGTTTCTGGGTGTTTTTTTATAAAACTGTTAAATTGTTTTTTCATAACTCCTTTTTCAACAGCTTCAGTTACTACTACAGATTCATTTTTTATCATTTTTAATAAAAGTTTTTGTTCTTGAATATCTGAAGTAATATTACCTACAATTTGAATAAGTTTGTTTTCTTTTAATGGTATTTGTGCACCTTTTTCGGGATGGAATTCTTGAATAATTTCCTTTGCAATATTTTTTGATTTAACAAAGCAATCTTTACCACAAGATTTTGGAATATATCTTAATTCTTGAGGGGTAATATGCTTCATCGCTGTTTTAAATGGAGCTTTAATTAAACTGATACTAACCACAATATACCTACTAAATAACTTTAATTATTTATATAAAGTTATTTTGTTTATGATATTTGCTTTTTTGTAACAGGATATTAAGAAGTTATTATTTATTCTTTTTCAATACTTGTTCTATTGCTTGTTTTATTGAAACTTTAAGTCTTAAAAATTTACCTATATTATTTTTAGGGGCTGACAAAATTGGAGTATGTGTTTTATTATAGTTTTGTCTAAATTTTTCTACTCCTAATTTTATTGCTTGTTCTGTTTGCGAAAATTTATTAAATTTTTGTTTTCCTTTATTTAAAGCTGTAGAAAATGATACTTTCATATGTCCCTCATTGTTTCTTATTTATTAAACACTATTTTTTTTGTTTTTTCAAGATTTAGTGAATCTACTCCATATTGTTTAACTATATCGAACACTTCTTTTAATAATTTTTTACCTTTTTTATGTGTTCTGACAATATTTATTTGTTTTTTAAAGTTATCTTTTGCTACTTTATCTGAATATATTTTTCCATTTCCAAAAATTAAAAGTTTTACTAGATTTCTTTTTGCAAGTCCTGCTTTTGCACATTCAGCACTTGGTGTGACATTAAATTTAGATTGAACTATTCCTAAATTCCCTTCTGATAAATTTTCAAAGAAAGATTTTCCTTTAGGTGCTTTTTGAAGTAATGATTCATTTACATTGTATAAATATGCAATAATTGCATCCTTTTGATTTGGTTTTAGCTTTTTATACGTTGAATCAGCAATATTTGCTCTTAAAATTGAATCTTTTTGATTAATTGCAACATTAAGTAGGCTATCAGCCATTTTTTCTGAAATATAATCTCCCTCAAGTGCTTTTTGCCCATTTGCAAGTTTAATACTATTTAAGCCAGTTATTCCTTGTCCTACGGTTACTAAAATACCTTTATCTCCATTAGCTTCTCTAATAGCTTTATCAGCTTTACCTGCATATACTTTGTAATATAAAGCTCCTAATGTGTCGTTAGGTGTATACTTTAGTATTTCATCACTTTTTATAATTCTTGTATTTGGTGGTACATTTACAACCCTTGTTGCTTGTCTATCTCCTCTTTCAAGTATTGAAATAAGTTTTTTAGTAGAACAACTTATTGTATCCATATTAACTTGTGCTGTTGGATTAATTTGTTTCCCGCAAGAGCCAAGGCCTATTATTGTTGATAGTCCAAGTGCTTTTGTATATGTACTAATTTTTCTTCCAATATTCATCACTTAGTTAAAAAACAAAAATAAAAAAAATTGCTATAATTCCTGATTGATTATACAAATAATTTCATGTATCATAATGAATATAGCAGTTTAGGAGTGAATCATGACTTTAAGAAATGAACGTGTAAGAAAAGAATTAATGAGAGAAATCTCTGACATTTTAAGACGAGAAGTAAGGGGTTTGGAAGGTGTTGTATCAATCGTAGATGTAGAAGTATCTCATGATAACTCTTATGCAAAAGTTATTTATAGTGTTTTGGGCTCAGAAGAACAAATTGAAAAATCTAAAGAAGTAATAGAAAAAAGTACTCCAAAAATTAGATATGAAGTAGGACGTAGAATAAGACTAAGATTAACTCCAGAATTAAGATTTGTTTATTCAAATGGCCTTGAAGAAGGATCAAGAGTTACAGAATTAATTAATAAGATTTCAAGAGGCGAAATCTAATCAATGCAAGGTTTTTTGAATGTATGTAAACCTAAAGGAATGACATCTCACGATGTTGTTGCTGTTTTGCGTCGTATAATTAAGATAAAACAAATTGGTCATACTGGAACATTAGATCCTTTTGCAGAAGGAGTTTTACCTGTATGTATTGGGAAAGCTACAAGGTTGATTGAATATTTAGCTGATGATAAAGCTTATATTGCAACTCTCCAATTCGGTAAAACAACAGACACTTATGATATTGAAGGCCAATTTGTATCGCAGAGTGACAAGAAAGTTTCAAAATATGATGTTGAGAATGTTTTGAAACATTATGAAGGAGAAATAGAACAATTCCCTCCAATTTATTCTGCATTAAAAGTTAATGGTAAAAAACTTTATGAATATGCAAGAGAAGGTAAGGAAGTTGAGATTAAATCAAGAAAAGTTGTAATAGAACAAATAGATTTACTTTCTTTTGATGATGAACTACAGCAAGCAGAAATTTATGTTAAATGCTCAAAAGGTACATATATAAGAAGTTTAGGTTTTGATATCGGTAATGATTTAGGATGTGGCGCATATCTATCAAAATTAATAAGAGTTCAAGCTGGTGATTTTAAATTAGAGGATGCTATCAAGCTTGATGTTTTATCATCATACGATATTGTTGAAAAAAATATTATTTATCCAATTGATAAAATTGCTCTGCCCAAAATTCTTATAAATGATATAGAAATAAAAAGAGTATCAAATGGGTTACAGATATATCCAAGAGCAGGAATTGCAGGCATGGTAGGTTTAGTATATTCAGGTAATTTAGTTGGTGTTGCTCTTGCGACTGAACAAGAAATAAAAGTTAAAAAATTCATAGGGTAGAAATGTTTATTGATAATTTTAAAGTTGAAGAATGGTTTAATGAGTATGAACCGAAGGCTAAGTATAATTTAGCTGATATTTGTATAGATTCTATGTCTATAAATGAACTTTTAGATATATCTGGTCTAGGGGTAAATATAGGGATAAATGAGTTATATAGTAAAAAATTAGGTTATGGTGATATTCAAGGCTCTAAAAGATTAAAAGATGCAATTCTATCAATGTGTAAATTTCAAAATAAAGAAAATATAACTGTTACCCATGGCGCAATAGGTGCGAATGAGCTTGTATATAAGTCAATAGTAGAAAAGGGTGATGAAGTAATATCAATATTACCTGCATATCAACAACATTATTCAATTCCAGAATCTTTAGGTGCTAATGTTAAAAAGTTATTTTTGAAACCTGAAAATAATTGGCTTCCTGAGATTAACGAACTAAAGTCTTTGATTACATCAAAAACAAAGTTGATATCAATGACAAATCCTAATAATCCGACAGGTTCTGTTATAACTGATGATTTAATGAAAGAAATAATATCGGTATCAAATGGAGCTTATATATTAGTTGATGAAGTTTATAGGGGTATTGTTTCAGATGAAAAATATAATACAACATCAATTGTTGATTTATATGAAAAAGGTATATCATCCTCATCTTTATCAAAAGCATTTTCTCTAGCCGGATTAAGAGTTGGTTGGGTTATTGCTCCAAAAAATGTTATTGAAAATATAAATCATCATAGGGAATACAACACAATTAGTGTTAGTATATTAGACGATTATTTTGCATCAATTGCAATTGAAAATAGAGAAAAAATTTTTAAAAGAAATATAAGAAAACGAGAAGTTGGCTTAGAGGTTCTAAAAGAATGGTTAAAAATAGAACCTCATATAAGTTGTGTTATTCCAAATGGTGCAACAAGTGCTTTTATTCATTATGATTTAGAAATGTCTTCTTATGAATTATGTAAGAAACTTTTAAAAGATACTGGTATATTGTTTCTTCCTGGTGAAACATTAGAAATGGATAAATTCTTAAGAATGGGTTATTGTAATAATCCTGAAAAATTGAAAATAACATTAAATTTATTCTCAAATTGGATAAAAAATAATAGTTAATAAACAGTCGTCAATTATAGTTTTTTTTGCTATAATAAACTCAATGGATGGAAGTTTAAAAAAGTTATCAATCGCATTTTACTGGCATATGCATCAACCAGCTTATGAGTTGGATTCTGTTTATTTGATGCCTTGGGCAAGATTGCATGCAGTAAAAGATTATTTGGATATGGTGTTAATTTTAGAGAAACACCCTAAAATTAAATTAAATTTTAATATTGTTCCCTCATTAATTGATAGTATTATTGATTATTCTGAAAATGGATTTCATGATATTCATTCCAGT
Organism: uncultured bacterium; assembly: GCA_949294335.1. Taxonomy (GTDB): domain Bacteria; phylum Cyanobacteriota; class Vampirovibrionia; order Gastranaerophilales; family Gastranaerophilaceae; genus UMGS1585. The sequence goes on from CASFGO010000031.1 coordinate 37,809, forward strand.
TTGACAGTTACACCTGTAGAAGATTTGTCAGCTAGTGAAAAAGAATATATTTTAAAAAACTTTTTTACTGCAGAATATGAAACGATGATATTTCATCATCCTACCTATAGAAAATTATTTAAAAAAAGATTTGCCAAAAAAGAAATTAATATTGAAGATTTTTCAGACCAAGAGTATTCTGATTTAATGGCTTTATTTAATTTGGCTTGGATAGATCCAACACATTTAAATAGGTTTCCAGAATTAAGGCAAATTTCAGCTAAAGAAAAAGGTTTTACTTTAAAAGATAGAATAAAGATAATTGATTTACATCGAAAAATTATTTCACAAATTATTCCAACTTATAGAGAATATATTGCCCAAGGTCGCATAGAAATTACAACAAGTCCATATAATCATCCAATATTGCCAATATTATGTGATTATCAAACTGCAATAAAAGACTTGTATATACAAGAAAATTTACCAGAGTCTATGGATTTGTATTCAGATGCATATATGCAAGTTAAAATGGCAATTGAACGAATAGAAGAGGTATTTGGAGTTACTCCTAAAGGAATTTGGGCTTCAGAACATTGTTTAACTTCTAAAGTTTTAGATTTATTAGCCAGTTTAGGTGTTAAATGGACTGTTTCTGATGAATCCATATTATCAAAGACAATTAATTTTGAGTTTATAAGAGATTTTAAAGGAAATTTAGAAGATCCATATCATTTGTTAAAAGTATATGAATATAAAAAGAATGAATCAGATATAAATTTAATTTTTAGAGATTCTTCAATTTCAAATTTAATAAATTTTGAATATACTAATATAAATTCTAAAAATGCTGCAGACGATTTATATAATAAAATTAAATTATTACTAAGCAAACTATTAGTTTCTCCAGATAATAATCATCTTTTAACAATCGCACAAGATGGAGAGAATTGTTGGGAAAGATATAAAGGTGATGGTGCTGAATTTTTAAATGAGCTTTATTCTCTAATAGAAAAGGATGAAACATTAGAAACTGTTTTAATTAGTGATTATGTCGAAAAAGATAATACAAAGCGTCCAATTGATGAAATTTATCCAGGTTCTTGGATAAATAAAGATTTCTTATTTTGGATAGGGGATCCTGTTAAAAATTTAGCTTGGAATTATTTATCGACAGTAAGAAATGATATTATAAAATTATCATCTGGATTGCAAGATGATTCATTGATAAATAAAGCAATGCGTGAAATTTATATAGCAGAAGGAAGTGATTGGTTTTGGTGGTATGGTGAACCTAATAATTCTGGTCAAGATAATGTTTTCGACTATATATTTAGAGAACATTTAAAAAATGCATATAAAGTTATGGGTACAAACTATCCTGATTTTTTAGATAAATCTGCAATTGCACTTGCTTATCAAAATATAATTGAAGATGATGCTTATTCTAGCATGATTGATTCTAATTTTGATTTTATAGGTAGTTTTGATTTAATAGATGGACCTGTTTATAGAGAAAATAAATTATGCGATAAAATTGATTATGGATATGATGTTAATAATATTTATTTTAGATTGCATATGAATCCAAGCTTTAAAGATATGGATTTATCTCGTCCAAGAATATCTCATTTTTTGATTTATCTTAGAAAAAAAATAGCAGTTAGAAATTCATCTAATTTAAGAATTGCAGTAAAGCATGGTGCAATGTTTCCATTGTTAAAGAAAAAATATAACCATGAAATTATGTTAACTTTTGTTGGTAAAATGATGTATCAACCTACTTTTTCAAACGCTATTGCTGATAATTTATGGGAAACAAGAGATTTTCAAAATATAAATATGCCAATAAATGAAATTGTTGATATTTCAATACCTTTTGATGATTTAGGTATTAAACCTGGGCAAAAGTTAGAAGTATTATTCATTGCTGGTTGTAATGGTGTATGTCGTGCATTTATGCCAAAAGATTCTTTATTAGAGATTGTTCGTCCAAAGTAGCATCTAAGGGGATACCAATTAGATAATTTTGCAAATATCCTTCAAATGTATTTTTAGGTTGAGGAGTCCAAAATGTTTCAAATTTGTGGGGAATTTTTTGCTCTATAAGGTATGGATAAATATATGGGATATCGTATGATGTTAGATTGATATGGAATAAGTTTTTATTTTTTAGGATGTTGTGGATTTTATTAAATATTTTTAGTCTTAATTCTGTATCCAAATTAATCTCTTTTAACATTCTTATAGTTTTCATTGATGCAAGTTTGATGTTTTCAGAAATATCAAAGTTTCTATTTTTTAAATCAGTATTTTTTAATGTTTTATATGATGTATCATTTTCAAATTTTTCATTAATAATTTTGTTTGTGTATAATAGGCTTCCATCAGGAACAGGTAAAAATTTGCGTATTGAATTAAATCCGGCTATTCCAACTTCCGGCATGTTATAACCTTGTGAATTATCTACAATTATGTTTTTATATTTAGAAGCCAAATTAATAACATTTTGAGTATTAATCCCAAAGTAGTTTGTATAAAGAATGTAGTCATTTTCTGGGAATTTTATTGTTGGAAGAAACTTTTTATCAATATGATAAAATTTAATACTACATTTTTCTCTTCTTACTGCTTGCCAAACAGATGGACAAGTGTAATATGGAAGGTATATTTCTTTAATATTGTATGCACGTATAATGTATCTAAGAGAATTTCTACCGCAGTTTAGTAAAATATGTTCCATTTTATAATTATAAGCTAAATTAATATTTTGTAATAATTAAAAAAAATAAAAAATTATCTCTAAAAAAAAAATTATTAATAA
>CASFGO010000032.1 GCA_949294335.1 uncultured bacterium
GGGGCATAAGTATATAAAACTGCATTATTGCCACTATGAAATAAAAAGGACTAACAAGTGAGCCAGTAAGCACATAAAAAATAAAATCTTTAATTCTAAAAGGAAAATAGCCTATTGAAATAAAGTATATATAGTATATATAGATTTAATTTAGATGATGATTTATATAAGGAATATGATTACGATGATAATATGGAGAGATAAAATATTCTATTAATGATATAGTTTAAATTGCTGAAGATTCTCGCAAATTATTAAGGTGCGAATCTTAAATAATCATTTGAATATTAATTTTTTTAGTTTCACTAGCAAAAACTTTGCATTTTAAATTTACGCTAACTAATTGGAAATATAATTCCTCATAGCTTGGTAGTGTTATACAAATAGGATAACTTTGTTTTAAATTGTAATCCTCGGGAATATAAACGATATAATGTGTTTTCTATATTCCTTTTAATTATATACATTACCAATTGGAAATACATTATTTTCTTCTTTACTTTTTCTAATTTCATTTTATTAGGAAACATATCAAAAAAATTACTTCATTTAAAATTATTTAAAAAAATTTTATAAACTATTGACAGTTGAATAATTATTCATATATAATATAATCAGTTGAGCAAACATTCAACTAAAAACATATAATATTATTGGAGGGAATTTATGTCTAGAAATGAATTTTCTTGTGATTGTAATGTTATTCATCAAGAAGCTGTAGATGAGGTATTACAAAAAATGCCAAATGAAGACACATTTAACCATTTAGCAGATTTATTCAAACTGATAGGAGATACAACAAGATGTAGAATTTTATTTGCATTAGATCAAAGTGAAATGTGTGTTTGTGATTTAGCAAATGTACTAAATATGACTAAATCATCTATCTCACACCAACTTGCAGTTCTTAGAAGAAGTGGAGTTGTTAAGTGCAGAAAAAGTGGAAAAGAAGTATATTATACTTTGGATGATGAACATATTGTTAAATTGTTTGAAATTGGTTTAGTGCACATTAACCATAAAGGTTAAAAATATAAAGAAAGAAGGATTAAAATGAACAAATACAAATTTAAAATTAAAAACTTAGATTGTGCAAATTGTGCAAATGAATTAGAAGGAGCATTACGAAAAATTGATATTATTGAGAATGTTAGTATCAGTTTTATGACACAAAAATTAAACTTTGAATGTACTGAAGAAAATAAGGAACAAGCATTAGAGAAAATTAGAAAAATCATAAAAAAAGAAGAACCAGATGTGACCATTGAGGAGGTATAGTTATCATGAGCCGAAAAATGAGTAAGCAATTAATTAAGATAATTATTTCTCTTTTATTGGTTGTTATTTCCTTATTGCTTAAATTTGATACCGAATTATATAGTAATATTTTGTATGTAATTGCTTATATAATTGTGGGTTATGACATTGTATTGAAGGCAGTAAGAAATATTTTTAAAGGTAAAGTTTTTGATGAAAACTTTTTAATGACTGTTGCAACAATTGGAGCATTTTGCATTGGAGAATTCCCAGAAGCTGTTGCAGTAATGCTTTTCTATCAAATAGGAGAATTATTTCAAAGCTATGCAGTAGATAGGTCAAGGAAGTCTGTTGCAAGTCTTATGGATATAAGGCCAGACTATGCTAACGTATATCGAGATGATGAAATTGAACGAGTAGATCCAGATGAAGTAAATATTGGAGAAATTATATTAGTAAAACCGGGAGAAAAAATTCCTTTAGATGGAATTGTAGTAGATGGCGAATCAATGCTTAATACACAAGCATTAACAGGAGAATCAGTACCAAGAAAAGTAACTGTAAATGATGAAGTATTAAGTGGTTGTATAAACAATGATGGAATTTTAAAAATTAAAGTAAGTAAAGAATTTGAAGAATCAACTGTTAGTAAGATATTAGATTTAGTAGAAAATGCTAGTAGTAGAAAATCGAAGTCTGAAAACTTTATTAGCAAATTTGCAAAATACTATACTCCTATTGTAGTTATAGTATCAGTTGCATTAGCAGTAATTCCTCCTCTTGTTATTAAAGAAGCCTTATTTAGTGATTGGTTATATCGAGCATTGTCATTTTTAGTTGTTTCTTGTCCATGTGCTTTGGTTATTTCTATTCCTTTATCATTCTTTGGGGGAATAGGAGCAGCTTCTAAAATAGGGGTTTTAATAAAGGGAAGTAATTACCTAGAAGCTCTTGCAAGTGCTGAAATTGTAGTGTGTGATAAGACAGGAACATTAACAGAGGGAGTATTTAAGGTTCAAAAAATTAAAGCTATTGGATACTCTGATGATGAGTTATTAAGATATGCAGCTTATGCAGAAGGTTTTTCTAATCATCCAATCTCTATTTCATTGAAACAAGCATACAATAAAGAAATTAATGAAAAACTTGTTACTGAAACACAAGAAATTTCAGGTAAAGGTGTTTTAGCAAAAGTAGATGGAAAGATGGTTTTAGTTGGAAACGAAAAAATAATGAAAGAATATAATATTAAATTTCAAAAGAGTGAAGAAACAGGAACAATAGTATATGTTGCAATAAATGATGAATTTGCAGGAACAATATTAATTGCTGATAAAATTAAAGAAGATTCTTATAAAGCAGTAAAGTTATTTAAAAACAATAATGTTAGAAAAGTTGTTATGTTAACAGGAGATCGTGATAATATTAGTGAGTCTATAGCTAATGAACTTAATTTAGACGAGTATCATGCAGAATTATTACCACAAGATAAAGTTTCTTGGGTAGAAAAATTAATGACTCAAAAATCATCTGGAGGAAAACTTATCTTTGTTGGAGATGGAATCAATGATGCTCCAGTTCTAGCACTATCCGATATAGGAGTAGCAATGGGTGGCCTTGGAAGTGATGCAGCTATTGAAGCAGCTGATGTGGTTATTATGACAGATGAGCCATCTAAAATTGCAAATTCTGTTCAGATTTCTAAAAAAACAATGAGAATTGTAAAACAAAATATAGTATTTGCTATTGCAGTAAAAATTGGAGTTTTAATTTTAAGTGCATTCGGAGTATCAACTATGTGGGAAGCAGTATTTGCTGATGTTGGTGTTTCTGTGCTAGCCATTGTAAATGCTTTAAGAGTTTTAAGAATTAAAAATAATTATAATAACAGATAATTTATATAATAATTAAATTATCTGTTTTTTTGTATAATAGGAAAGTTATAGAGCAAAAGTCAAAACACGTGGTAGTTTGCTATACGCAAAAAGGCAAGATAAAATCTTGCTTGTAATTAACAATTTATTAACTTTTATTTTTCAATATATTTATGATGATAACCGAGTTTAGATACATAATCAATAGGTATACATTTGTTAAAATTACATTTTGAACAAATAATGTAAGGTGGTGTAGAAATAGGTAAACCATTCCATTCATCTTCTTGTTCAAATTCTAAGACAGCTTCAATAGGAGCCTTAAATTTGTTTTTACATTTTGGGCAGATGTAATGAACTGTAATTCGACTTAATATAATAAAATATAAAATCAACTTCTAACAGTATAATAGATCTTAAACACATTTTTGTTATATTTAATATAATTAAAAATTGTTTGCAAAATTTAAATAAGTATATTGACGAACATATGTATGTGTGATAAAATTTAATCATGGTGGTGATAAAATGAAAATATATAAAGCATATAAATTTAGATTATATCCA
>CASFGO010000033.1 GCA_949294335.1 uncultured bacterium
GCTATTGCGGCTTAAATTATTAACTTGTCATTGGGTTCGTTGGTAGAGCCTTGCTCTACGATTTTTAACCCCGTCGCTCACGCTCCTTAAGGGAGCTATTGCGGCTTAAATTATTAACTTGTCATTTGGGTTGTTGCCAGAGCCTTGCTCTACGATTTTTAACCCCGTCGCTCTCGCTCCTCAAGGGAGCTATTGCGGCTTAAATTATTAACTACGACTAGCTAGTAATTTAACTTCTTTTATTCTACTTGCTGAAAAAAAATAGTCAATATTTTCTTTCTATACAGGTGCAAGGAATAATGTTACATTTCTTCCTTCAAGTTTTGGTGGCTTTTCTACTGCGATTGTATCGCCTTTTAAGTCTTCCATAAACTTGTTAGCCAAATCCATTGCTAATCTTGAGTGTTGCATTTCACGACCTCTTAGCATTACGACAATTTTAACCTTATTGCCTTGTGCAATAAATTTATTGATGTTTTTAATTCTTACTTGATAGTCATGTGTATCTATCTTATAGCGAACTTTTACTTCCTTTATATCAACTGTATGTTGTTTTTTCTTAGCTTCTTTTGCTCTTTTTTCTAGTTCGTATTTATATTTTCCATAATCAAGTATTTTTGCAACCGGTGGTGCTTGGTTTGCACTTACAACAACTAAATCTAAATTTGCTTCTTCAGCCATAGCTAAAGCTTTTGATGTTAGGACTACTCCGTGATTTTCTCCATTTTCATCTATTAATCTTACTTCTTTTGAACGGATTTTTTCATTTATTAAAACTCGGTCTTTATCTTTTCCTCCACGGTTTCCGTATTTGTTATCTTCGTTTACTATGGCTTGGTCTCCTTTATACTTAATTATACTATCTGTAACGCAAATATAATAACATATTAATCTTTTTTTTGCAAAGTTTTCTTATTATTTCTATAAATAATTAAAACTCCGGAGGTGAAATTCGCTCCGGAGCATCATTTTTCCCAATTAATTACACTAATCCTTCCTTATTATTTATCTTCGCTTATCCACTTGTAAGATAATAAACTACTTGAAAATTCTTTATCTTCATCACCATAGAAAATAGATGTATTTTTAATCATTTTATTTTCATCTTCAACTTTTCTTTGTTCCATTTTTGATGTTAAGTTGTATGCTTGGATTTCTCCTGCAGATACTTTTCCATCATGGTTCGTATCAATTTCTGTAAAATGATTTAATATTTCACTTTGCATATCTGCAGAAATACCACTCATTGAGCCTAATTGTGTTAATTGTTGACGCGTTAGGCCTTGTGAACTCATAAGAGACAACTGTTGCTGCATTTCATCAGCACCAATTATACCATCGGAGTTTTTATCAATTGTTCCAAAATTTTGAGTTAAATATGATGCAAATGTTGATCCCATTATACCTGTACTTCTTAAATAATCTGCATTGCCCATTGATTCTACTAGATTTTGTTGAGTAATTCCATCTTTATATAATCCTGACAATATTGCAAAACTACTTTGCATGCCTGTCTGAATCCCTGTTAAAAGGGAACGGCCATTCAAATAACTTGACATTTTGGGGCTCCTATATATTTTTACCTACATATTTATATTAATGATTTTTTTTTTATAATCAACCATTCAATTGTATGATTTCTTATTAATTTTCATGCCTGCAGAAAAATAGCTAACTGGGTAATATACATTTGACTATTTAAGTTATAAATTAAAGTTAAGTAATATTAAGGGGTAACAAATGGAATTAACGGAACGAGAAGTAGAAATATTAAGATTAATGACAGAAGGCTTAAATAATAGGGAAATAGCTGATAAAACTATGATTAGTATTCATACTGTAAAAGCTCATATCTGTTCAATATTTACTAAATTGAAAGCAAATGGGCGTGTAGATGCTTCAGTTAAAGCGGTAAAATTAGGATTAGTATAATTTGTATTATTAAATATGGAACCTTTTACATTACCCTAAAAAAATCCAACAATTAATTATAATTGTTGGATTTTTTAAATTTCTTTTCATTAAAAAGACTAAGCACGTTTTTTAGCAGTAATAGCTAATTTGTGTCTTCCTTTTGCTCTACGTCTGTTTAAAACTTCTTGTCCGCCAGGAGTAGACATTCTAGCTCTGAATCCACTAACTTTTTGTCTTTTTATTTTAGTTCCTTCTAGTGTACGTCTCATTTTTTTGTTCCCTTTTTTGCTACTTTATATTATTATGCTTATACATATTATAAGAAACAATAGGAATAGTCAACAAAAGGTTAATTATTATGAACAAAAAAATTGGATTTATTGGATGCGGAAAAATGGCAAGTGCAATTATAGGTGGGGTTATAAGCTCTAAGTTTGTAAATTCCAGCTATATAATTGCATCAGAAGTTTCTTTAGATGCTGCTAAAGAAAAAAGTGCAAAGTTAGGTATTGAAGTTATTACAGATAATAAAAAACTTGTTGAGTTATCTGATGTAATATTCGTTGCAACAACCCCAAATTATGTTGAAGGTGTTTTAAATGAAATAAAAGAATATGTTACAGCTGATAAATTAATTGTTTCAATTGCAGCGGGTGTAACAACTAATTTTATTCAAAATATTTTACCTGAAAATTCAAGAGTTGTTAGAGTTATGCCTAATACTCCTGCTTTAATTAGAGAAGGAATGAGTGGCATTGCAAGGGGGAAATTTGCAACTGATGCCGATATAAAATTTGTAGAAGCCTTGCTATCAAACATTGGAAAATGTATTGTTATAGACGAATCTCAAATTGATATTGTTACAGCAATATCAGGTTCTGGTCCTGCTTTTTATTATAAAGTTATTAATGAAATTGCTAGAGCAGGAGAAGCTTTAGGTATGGAATACGAAAAAGCACTTACTTTAAGTATTCAAACTGCTATTGGTTCAGCAAAAATGCTTTTAAATAGTGATAAGTCAGCTGAAGATTTAATTGCATCTGTTGCAACAAAAGGTGGATGTACTAGAGTTGGTGTTGATTATATGGATGAAGCTGATACAAAAGATTTATTCTATAATTTAATTGATAAGACTGCAGAAAAGGCAAAAGCTCTTGGAAAATAACTTTAAGGATAGCTTAAGAGATATTTCACAAAATAAAAATTTTTTAATGTTTATAACCTCAATTATGTATATATTGGGGTTATTTGCATATTTTAATAATGACCCTATTATTCTAGGAGTGGGTGTTTCTTTTGTTCTGTTATTTTTATTTTTAAGAGATTATTTTTCTTATAAAGTTTTACTTTTATGGCTATTTATGTTTTATTTTGGCTTTTTTAATGCTCAATTAAGAATAAAAAACTCAGACGAATTATATTCATATGCGCCATTAAAAACAGAAATATCTGGGCAGGTTGTATCGATTCCTAATTTAGCGAAAGGGAACACATTAAAATTTTTTGTAGATGTTAATTCTATAAATTTTGATGGTAAAAGAGTGGAAATACCTCATAACAAAACTCTTGTAAGTTTAAAGTATGATGGTGAAATTAAAAATGCTCCATTAATTGGTAATACTTATAACATAAAGGGTAAACTTGTTCAGCCTTTTCAATCAACTAATCCTTCACAGTTTAGTTATGGTGATTATTTACGAAATTTTAAAGCGCATACGGTATTTTATGCTAATTCTAATGATTATTATATAATCCCTGCTCAATTATCTTTGAAATGGAAGTTTATTCAAAATTTAAATAATTCAAGAATCGGAATATTAGAATCACATTCTAAATATTTAAAGAGTCCTAATTTAGAAATATTAGGCGGGGTTGTATTTGGAGATGATGCAATTGCTCCTCCTGATTATATAAAAACAACTTTTATTAATTCAGGGTTGTTGCACATTCTTGCTGCTTCAGGTATGAATGTTGCATTTATATATGGATTTTTATATTTCTTTTTAAGAAGATTAAATGTTCCTTATAAGATATCTATTCTTTTAGGAATTTGTGTTGTAATTTTATACTCTCTTATGACAGGACTTGGTCCTTCTGTTATTAGAGCTGCTGTAATGCTGATATTTATATTACTCGGGAAATTAATTGATAGGGATGCTCATAGTATTTCTTTATTGTCATTTGTTGCATTATTAATGTTATTATATAATCCTGCATTTATTAATGATGTTGGGTTCCAGCTATCTTTTATTGTTACATTTGGCCTATTGCTATCAACTACTGTTGTGATGAATTATATGTCCAAAATACCGGCATGTATTTCTGGTGCTGTAATGATTCCTTTTATTGCCCAAGTTTGGGTAATTCCTATTCAAATGTTTTATTTCAATACAATAAGCTCTTATTCAATATTTGCAAATATTTTGTCTGTTCCATTTCTATCAGTTATAAGTTTTGGTGGGTTTGTAAGTTCTGTTTTTGCTTTATTCAAACCTATTGCAGATTTTATCTGTATGGTATTTGATTTTGTATTAAATCCAATGTTGAATATATTAGTTTGGATATCTAATTTCTTTGCTAATTTGCCTCATTCTCTAATAATAACAACTCATCCATCAATGTTTCAGGTGTTGATTTATTATGCAATTTTAATGTTATTTGTTTATCTGTTAAAAGTTAAATTTGTTGATTCAAGAGCCATAAAAATATTTTGCTCTCTATTGTTGCTTTTAACTCTATCAACTATAAATATTCCTAATCATAAATTAGAAATAATAGCTTTTGATGTTCAAAATGGAGATGCGTTTTTATTAAAAACGCCCCAGAATAAATATGTAATAATAGATACAGGAAAATCAGGTTATAATGGAAGTCCATCTAAAGCTAAGATGATTATTCTAAAATATTTAAGAGATAAAGGCATAAAAAATATTGATTCTTTGATAATTACTCACTTTGATAGTGATCATGCTGGAGGTGCAGTTGATTTAATAAATGAATTGAAGATAAAAAATGTTTATGTAAATTCTCTTTCTGATGATTCAAAAATTGCTAAAAGAATTTATCAAAATAAACAATATTCACACATAAAAGAAATTAATACTAAGTATAAAGCAATTGATGAAAAAGATTTTTCAATTGAACTTAATAAAGCAAATAATATACCTAAAAGTGTGAAGAGTATTGATAATGAGAACTCAATTATTTCACTTGTAAAATATAATAACTTTTCAATGTTATTTACAGGAGATGCTGGAGTTGTAGCATTTGATAGTTTAAAATATGATATTCCGAAGAATATAACAGTATTAAAGGTCGGGCACCATGGCGCACAGAATGTAGTTAATCCTGAAATGATAGAATATTTAAACCCACAAGTATCATTAGTTTCAGTTGGTGCAAATATTTATGGGCATCCAAATCCATTAACTTTAAAGTATTTAAAAGATACTCAATTATACAGAACTGATGTAAATCATTCGATTAAAATAATTGTGGATAAAAATAAATATAAAGTATTATGTTATGATTCAAAAGAACATATTTTTAAGTAGTTCGTACAAATAGCATGTGTAAAAAATCTTAACAAATATTGCAAAAATATATAAATAGTTTATAATAATGATGTATATATACTATCACTTTAAACTTTAGGGATATTAAATTTAGATGTATTCAAAAGGATTGAATTTTGAATTTTGTATGTTAGATACTGCAAACCCTTGTAGTGAAGCTGTTTTGCGTCTTGGGGGGGGGGTATAATAGCCTATTTATAAGGCTTTTGACCGCTTTATGTAAATTTGCAATTACTTCACAAGAAAGTGAGGTAATGTTATGGCACTAACAATTAACACAAATATTTCAAGCTTGATGGTTCAGTTGTCATTGAAACAATCCTCTTTGGAGTTGGATAGAGCGTTGGAGCAGATGACAACGGGATATAGAATAAATTCAGCCAAAGATGATGCAGCAGGATATGCAGTAGCAACAAAGATGGCAATAGATTTATCATCATATAATGTTGCACAAAATAATGCAATGCTAGGTACATCTTTGTTGAGTACAGCATCTAGTAGTTTGGATATAATAACAACACATTTGCAACGAATGCGTGATTTAGCAGAACAAGCAGCGAATGGAACTTATGGAAATGATTCAATTGCTGCAATTCAAGCAGAGATAGATCAAAGAACCGCAGAGATAAACCGTGTAATGTCAACTACTGAGTATAATGGGATAAAATTATTTGAGGGTGATGCAGCGACAGGTGGTGGAACTGGAGGTGGAACAACTACAGTAGATGAGAGTAAACGAGTAGTAAATCAAACAACATTCCAATCCGGTGAAACATATTATTTGACAACCTCAGATGATTTAGTCAAACTTCAAGATTTGGTAAATTCAGGAGTAGATACAACCAATGTAACTTTTGAACTAGCAAATGATATCGATATGCAAGGAGTTGCATTTAGAGGTATAGGTACTTGTGGAGCTGATGGTTCTGATATTTCAAAGGCGTTTAAAGGAACATTCAATGGAAATCAGCATGTCATATCTAATCTTACTATTAATACAAGCGAAGAAGGTGTGGGACTTTTTGTTATTGTATATGGTGGAAATATTGATTCATTAGGAGTTGAAAATGCTGATATTTCTGGA
>CASFGO010000034.1 GCA_949294335.1 uncultured bacterium
AGATTTTTTAATTTTTGTATCAATTAATTGTTTTAATTTTCAATTTTATGTACTATATCTATATTATATTGATACTTATAATAGGAGTTATTCCCATGAAGAAAGAAATAAAAAATGTTTTGATGTCTATAGGTGTTTTGTTATTAACTTCAATTCCATCTTTTGCATTTTATTCTGATATGGATACAAATCATTGGGCATATAAACAAATTAAACAGTTATCAGAGCAAAGTGTTGTTGTTGGTTATCCTGATGGGAGTTTTAAACCGGATGAAAATGTAACAAGAGCAGAATTTGCGTCAATGGCTATAAAAGCTTTAGGTCAAGAAAATGCAACAGTTGCTCAACCTGTTAATTTTAAAGATATAAATAAAAATTTTTGGGCATATAACGCCATTCAAAAGGCAATATATTTTGATTTGATTTCTAATCCTGATAAAGGTGAAAAATTTAGACCTTATGATTCTGTATCACGTGCGGAAGCTTTATCAATAGCTGTTAATGCTCTTACAACAGAACAAATAAGTGAACAAAAAGCAAAATATGTTTTATCAAAAGTTTATAAAGATTCAAATGATATTCCTTCTTGGTTTATTGTTGCTGCTGGTAAAGCTGAAATATTAGGAATGGTGGTTTGTTCTCCTGATAAAGCTGGTATTATGGAAGCTGAAAGACCTGCAACAAGAGCAGAAGTTACTGCTATTTTATATAATATGATGGAGCAAGCAAAACTTAATCCTAATGCAAAATTAGCAGAAGCAATGCGTAAGAAAACAGGTGAAGGTTATGTAATCGAAAATGCTTTTGTTCAAGGTGCAGTTGGAACTATTCCTGCTGGGTCTATTGTTCCAATTAAGGTTGCAAATGTTATGGGTTCACAGATATCTAAAAATGGTGATCAATTTATTGCAAAAACTCCTGAACATTTTATTACTAAAGACAAATATATTTTGATTTATAAAGGTACAGATGTTAAAGGACAAGTTTGCCAAGCTAAACCAGGAAGATTATTTGTGAGAAATGGTGTTCTTACATTATCTACTGATACAATTGTTACACCTAATGATCAAGCTGTTGTTGAACATGGAACTGCAGATGTAACTGTTAAGAAAAATAAGTTTATGGCTTGGATTAGAAAAATATTCAAGGGTGAAAAAATTATAGTTCTACCTGATGGAACTGTATATGTTAAATTGCTTGATACGATAAAAGTTGATTTAACAAATGGATGGATTTTTGAATAAAAAATAACAATATATATAGTAGAGTAGCTATTAGCTACTCTATTTTTTTATAAAAAAAACTCCTCGACATTTGCGGGGAGTAAAATTTGAATTAGGAAGGGAATTAGGGTTTTAGTATTTGTCTCTCTTTTTAAACGGTAATTCTTGTGTTTACTTAACGTTTAATTTATTTACATCTTACATATATATAAAGTATATATTATATATCTAATTTCAAGGGCGCGTTAATTTGTTACATTTCTTAATATAATAGATTAATTTTATTAAACTTCGTTTTGTGGGTTATTCGTCCAGTAATTTAGAAATTTAATATAAAATACAAAATGGGCGATACTGGACTCGAACCAGTGACCCTCTGAATGTCGTTCAGATGCGCTACCAACTGCGCCAATCGCCCTTATGAATATTTAGTTTTATTGTTGGTAGCTGCGCTACCTTACCTCTCCTCGAAAGATACTTAATCTTTCTCGTCGGCAGAGTGCCAATCGCCCTTATATGAATATTTAGTTTTATTGTTGGTAGCTGCGCTACCGTACCTCTCCTCGAAAGATACTTAATCTTTCTCGTCGGCAGAGTGCCAATCGCCCTTATATGAATATTTAGTTTTATTGTTGGTAGCTGCGCTACCGTACCTCTCCTCAAAAGATACTTAATCTTTCTCGTCGGCAGAGTGCCAATCGTCCTTATAAATAGAACTCTAGATATTTAACCTAGAGTTCTATTAAATCAAAAAATACTTATTTTTTCAATAATGTTTGAGTTACATTCCAACCATTAGTTCCACCAGTTACTTTGTATTTTAGTAATTGTTTTTCTCTTTCCTTTTTAGCTTTTGCTTGCTCTTTTTGGAATTTTTCAAGAGCCTTTTTATCGTTATTTCGTTCATCTATCGTTGGTTGGATGTATGCAATAAAATTTCTGTATTCATTACAAGCATAACCAGCTTTTACTTTTTCTGGATAATTATATGATAAATAATCATATATATTCATTGTTCGTTCTAAATTAGCTGGTTGCATTTTGAATGCATCTGTTAATGAACCTTCCATTTTTCCTAATACTACTATCATTGCTAGTGGATTATATCCTGCTTTTATCATTAAGTCTACACCTGTAATATCTGCATTCATAAGATCTTTTTTATTCATATTAGATAATGCAAGCTGTTGAGTTGCATTTGCGAAATTATATAAGCCTTCGCTACTTATGCTTCCTAAAATAGAATTTGATACTGAATTTATTAAACTCTTTTTAGATGCTGAAGCATTTACTATTGCTCCCATTTCTTGAGAGATAATTGCTGCGACCTCATTATCGTTGCCTGTATATTTTAATTCGTCTCTACTTATATATAGTTTTTTATTTGTAACTATATCTCCGTTATCTACAATATTATTTGTTATACAAAAATTGACAGAAGGTAACCCGTTTTTACTTATCAAAGTATTACCTACTGTTGTAACTCTTGATTCTGGGTTAAAAGTTGCTGCATTTGTTGATAGCATTGTAAATAAACATAATAAGGTTAATAATATCTTTTTCATATAATGCCTCCTATTTTAAGTATTATATTTATACTTAATTTTATTTTTTTTTGCAATATATTATAATTTTATTTTTACTTTTATTTACTTGATAAAAAGGTACATTCTATAAAAATAGAATGTACCTTTTTTAATTTTGTTTATTAATTCCCTATAAATTAAGAGAATATTTGTTATTTATTGACATCATATTCATTGCTGAATACATATTTTGTTGACTAGATTGAATAGAGTTATAACTATTTGAAATTGTACTTAATTGAGCTTGATATGCTTGTGCCATTTGTCTTTCTGATGGGTTTTCACTTGTTGATAATTCTCTTATTTTTGTTGATATTTGGCTTAAAATTTCATCTACTGATGTGTCATTATTTAATACTAATCCCATCTTATTAGCTAATGATTTTGCATCTGCTAATGTATCAGCTTCTGATGTTGATCTACTTGTAGATTCCTGCTTTTGCTCAACTTGTTGCTGTGTACCTGCTTTTGCTGCTTTTAGTTTATCTATTAAAGATTGAGCTTCACTTTCAGATGAAACTGTTGAAATGTTTATCCCTAATGATTCTAATTTTACTTTGGTAGATGAACTAATGTTGTTTTGTTTTTGATTTGAAATTGAACTAATATCTGCCATAATATGCCTCCAAATAATTATTAATTATTTTATATAGTTTTTCTACTATATCATCCTGCAATTAATTATTTGTTACATCATATGTTTAGATTATAATTACCATTTTTTGAATATAAAAAATACAGCTAATATTATAAATAAAAAACCAACTGCATAATTCCACTTAAAACTTTCTTTTAAATAAAAAACTGAAAAGAATGAAAAAACGATTAATGTTATAACTTCTTGTATCGTTTTTAATTGAGCGGCGTTGTAGTATTCATAACCAATTCTATTTGCTGGGACTTGGAAACAGTATTCAAAAAAAGCAATCCCCCAACTAATTAGTATTACTGCCCATAAAACTGTACTTCTATGTCTCAAATGGCCATACCATGCAAAAGTCATAAATACATTAGATATTGTAAGTAATAAAATTGGTAAAAATGCGTTCATATAATTAATTTATCACAAATAAGGTTAATTGACTAAACAAAATCTTGTGTTAGAATAAGTGTATGATATACAATTAATAGGAGTTTTTAATAATGCTTAAATCAAGTGGAGTTAAAATTGTTGCAACTTTAGGACCTTCAATTAATAATGAAGAAAAAATAGAGGAATTGATTAATGCTGGTGTTAGTATGTTTAGAGTAAATTCTTCTCATTCTACTCCAGATGAACATAAAGCTAGTATTGATTTAGTAAGAAAAGTTGCTAAAAGACTTTGTACAAATACAGCGATTCTTTTAGACTTGCAAGGGCCTAAAATTAGAGTTGGGAATTTAGCTACTCCGATTGAATTAATTGAAAATTCTGAGATTCAATTACAACATTCAAAAGAAGAAGTTAATGGCATAATTCCAGTTGATTATTCAGGAATTGCAAATGATGTAAAAAAAGATGATAAAATTTATTTAGATGATGGAAAACTTGAATTAAGAGTTTTAGAATCAGACGGAAAGGTTGTAAAAGCTCTTGTTGTTAGAGGTGGTTTATTGAAGCCTAGAAAAGGTTTAAATTTACCTGGAAGGACTGCAAGTTTATCTGCTATTACTCCTAAAGATATAGAATATATAAAATATGCCTTAGAATGGAAAATTGACTATTTAGCATTATCATTTGTGAGAACAGGTGAAGATGTTTTAAAAGCTAAGCATTGTATGGAAATGTATGGGGGATATATTCCTATCATTGCTAAAATTGAAAAACCTGAAGCTTTGGATAATATTGATGATATTATAAGACTTTCTGATGGTGTTATGGTTGCAAGAGGAGATTTAGGAATTGAAATATCTCCTGAAAAAGTACCTGCTGTACAAAAGAAATTAATCAGCGAAAGTAATGTTAAAAATAAAATTGTTATTGTAGCAACACAAATGCTAGAAACGATGATTGAGCAACCAATTCCAACAAGAGCAGAAACATCTGATGTAGCAAATGCCATAATTGATGGAGCGGATGCCATTATGTTATCCGGTGAAACTGCTGTTGGGAAATATCCTGTTGAAGCTGTAAAAATGATGAGTAGTATATCTGAAAATTTAGAACAAAATGGAATAATCAGACATAATTATTATTCAAGAAAAATGGCAGAATTTGATAATCATGAAGCTTTTGCGATGTGTCAGGCTATGATTACGATGTTAGATAATCTTAAAATAAAAGCGATATTAGCTTTTACAACAAACGGTTATACTCCAGCTTTACTAAGCAAAGCTAAGCCTAGTGTTCCAATTTATGCTCTTGCAAAAAGTGAAACTGTTTGTCGTCAAATGAATTTGTGTAGAGATGTTATTCCAATTAATTATAATTGGCAACAAGAAATTAGTAATAAATCACTTAAGGAAATAAATAAACTCTTAATTGAAAAATTAGATATGAAAGCAGGAGATAAAGTTATTATGACAGGGGTTATTCCTTATGTTGTAGGACAAACGACTAACTTTATTAAGTTATTAACAGTAGAAGAATAATTGTAAAAAAAACTTAAAAAAAATAACAATTTTATCCAACAAAATTACTTTATGTATATGTAGTAATTAGTATATGGATGTGTGAAATGGTAAGTGTTTCTAAAATTAGTCGTAATTATGTAGTTCCAAATTTAAAAAAGATGACAAATTCTGCGAAAAATATTGCAGGAGAAATAAAAGGAACAGGTAAATATTATAAAAATAATTTTAAAACAGGTTGGCAAACAGGTACAAGATTATCAAAAATAAAAAAACATAATCAACTTCGTTCTTGTGCTGATAAGTTTGTTGGAGGGTTTTCTAAAACCAAAGTTAAGCAAGAACATATTCCAATGATATTAGGAGGAATTGGAGCTGTAAGTCCTATTCCAGGTGGTTCAATAGTTGGATATGGGGTTGGGAAACTTATTACTAAGATGTTGAAAGCTTTTAAATAATTGGGATGCGGATAATAAATTCTGCTCCTTTTCCTAGGCTACTTATTACATCTATTTTACCATTATGAAGTTTGGCAATGTTTTTAACTATTGCTAAACCTAAACCTGTACCACCAAGTTCTCTGCTTCTAGCTTTGTCTATTCTGTAAAATCGTTCAAATATTCTTGAACATTCATCTTTTTCTATTCCAATTCCATAGTCTTTTACTGATATATTTATTTCATTATTTTCTGTGTATGATTTAACTGTTATTTTATCTGTTTGACTATATTTTACTGCATTAATAACTAAATTATTTATGGCTTGTTCTAATAAATATGAGTTTCCAAATATTTGTATATCTGTATTTTCTAGGATTTCAATTTGAATGTTTGATGCCTCAACGATTCCGCGACAAAGGTTTATTGCATTTTCTACTGTAGAACTTATAGTTAATTCTGCAAAGTCTCTATTTTTAAATATTTGTCTTTTTTCTAAGTCTGCAAGGCTTAAAATATCTTGAATTAATGTATTAAGTCTATTTGATTGCTCTGATATTATTTTTAAACATTTAA
Source organism: uncultured bacterium (assembly GCA_949294335.1). Lineage (GTDB taxonomy): Bacteria > Cyanobacteriota > Vampirovibrionia > Gastranaerophilales > Gastranaerophilaceae > UMGS1585. The sequence continues at coordinate 6,373 of CASFGO010000034.1, forward strand.
TTTCAGTTTTATTGTCTGGACTTAAACTTTCTAATATTTCAACGGCTGATAATATTGAAGTTAAAGGGGTTTTTATTTCGTGTGAAACATTTGCGATAAATTCAGATCTAAAGTTCTCTAATTTTTTCATACTTTTTATTTGGCGTTTTAATTGCTTTGACATAACATTTATCGCTCTTGATAATTCCCATAAAACACCATTTTTAGGGACAAAAATTTCTGTATCTAAATTTCCACTAGCTATTTTTATTGCACTTTGTTGTAATTTATTAAAAGGAAGTCTAACTCTTATTAATATATAAAGAGTTAATAATAAAACTCCTCCAAATCCAATAAAAAAGGTTAAATATATATTTTTTTCTGCATTGTCTAATGTTTTTGAAATGTTATGTGATGATATAGAAATTCTTATTACATATTTATTTCCATTAATTATAATAGGTGTTGATTTGTATATCATTTCAGATTGCATTGTTGAACTATATCGAATAATTGTATTTGATTTACCGTCTAATGCTGAAATAATTTCAGGTCTATTTGAATGGTTTTCTGATTTATTGGTTGCTATGTTTGAATCAGCAAGAACTTTTCCTTTATTATCTATTATTGTTATTCTAATTTTTTCATTATTAAATTCATTACAGTAATTTTGTAATTCAATATATTTATTATCTTTTAATAGAGGTTTTACTATGTACAAAACTTGTTTAATATCTGTTTGTAATTCTTTTTCTGTTTCTTGATTGTATGTTTGTCCAAATTGTTTTAATTGATACATTAATAAGCTGGTAAGAATAATTAGAATTAAAGTAATTAATATTGGTATAAAAAATAAAAAGTTATCTCTATTTTTAATCATTAATTATTCTCCAATGATTTTAAACAATAACCAATACTTCTAATGGTAATGATATTTTTTCCAAAATCCCCAAGTTTTTTTCTTAAATTTACAATTTGAACATCTATAGTTCTATCAGTAACTTCATAATAAGAATTTCCTTTTAAATTCGATATTAATTGACTTCTTGTGTAAACTCTTCCTGGGCTTTTGGTTAGTAAGTATAGAATTTCATACTCGCTATATGTTAAATCTATAATTTCATTTTCTAATTCAACAATTCTTTTTTCAGTATCAATAATTAAATTTTCATACTTTATTTTATTCGTTTCTTTAGGGATATTTCTTAACTGATTTCTTATTCTAGCAATAACAATTTTATTGTTAAATGGTTTTGTTATATAATCGTTTGCGCCTAATTCAAGTCCAAGAACAATATCAGATTCTTCGCTTTTTGCAGTTAACATAATAATTGGTGTTGATATTGTTTGTGGATTTGCTCTAAGAGTTCTACATACTGTTAAACCATCTATTTTAGGCAACATTAAATCAAGCAAAATAATATCAGGATTCCACTCTTCTGCAATTCTAATTGCTTCTTCTCCATTTGATGCCATTTTTATATCAGAAAACCCATTTGCTTCTAGAAGCATTTCCAATAATTCTCTAATGGCACATTCATCATCAACAACTAATATTTTTGCTTTTAACATACGCTTTATTATATCCAAAACATGTTTCTAATTATAATTTAATATTTAATTGTTAGGATTTTGTTAGGAAGTAGTCAAAATATCCTTAATAACTTATCTTTAGCCCTTATAATATTTTAATGAATTTTATTTATTTTATATTATGGGAGTTCTTATGTTAAGGATTAGATTATTATCATCATATATAAAAAATAATATTTTATATTCTACAAAAACATATTCAAATGTTTCTCAATCAGTTGAAAAATATTCAAATGTTTTTGGTAAATCTGCAGGAAATTATCTGTTAAAACAAATAAATTCTATTGATAATCATAAAAATATTAAAATAAAACAAAATACAATTTCAAAAGATTTATTAAATTCCATTTTATATCCAATTAAAGGACTACCAATTGATTTATTGGAGTCTTTTTTATTAAAAGTAAAAAAAGTATTTCCAAATTCTAAGAGAGTTAATTCTATTCTTAACTCAAAATTGATAAAACAACACCAAAAAGCTCGTTCTAATTATTCAAAAAAAGTTGCAATAGCTAATTGTTTAGAAGGTATGTCTTTGTCTAATAATGATATATTTAAAGTCGGTCAAAACCGTTTAAATCCAATAATATCTACTTATAGTTCAGATAAAGAAAGAGCTTTAAGTAGATTAACATCAGGAATATTACCTGCAATATTTTATGCAAATGATGCATATAATCAATCAATGATGATAAACAATAATAAAGCAGAAGCAAAGCAAGAAAAAAAACGTCGTTTTAAACAAGAAGTAGCAAGAATAGGAATAATGTCATATGCTCAGTTTGTTGTACTTGGAGCATTATCAAAATTTGTTAATAAAACTCCATTGGCTTCATTGGCAACAACTACAGGTATTGTTATAGGTACAGAGATGTTATCAAGAGTAATGACAAATAAACCTGTAACTTTTATTAAAACTAATAATACAACTAATAATAAAAATAAGGAAGAACATCCTATTGTTGATATGGCAAATGATGGTTCAACGATAAAGCATTCTACTAAAATTAGTAAAATTGTTACTTTAGGCTTTGCATTAGGTGGTGCTGTTGTTGCTTTAAAATCAACTAAATTAGCTAAAAATATAATTCCTAAAATTAAAAATAAATATAATAACATTGTTAAAAAAGATATATATATGACAAGAACTGATTTTAATTCTGTAGTTAAAAAATTAAATGATAATGGCTTTGATAAGTTAGCAGATAAATATGTTGAAGTTGTTAATAAACAAAAAGGTGATAAAATTTATCTTGGTAAAGATAATAAAAAATATGTACATACAATTGTTGATACCGTTTTAATGAGTCCTGTAAAGGCTGCGTATAGTATTATTACTGCACCATTTAAAATGTTTTCTAAGAAAAATAAAATTGTTCAAAATAAAAATGAAGACTATGAAATTTTAAAAGGTTTAGCTTATATTAAATCAATACAGCATAGAAAAGATTTTTCTGATAAATTAAACAAAAAGCTATTGTCTTCATTTGATAACAAAACAAAAACAGGATATTCAAATCATAATTTAGCTAAATATTCAAAAATTTTGACAAGTGGTGCATCATCATATTTTATTGTTGCAGATAGTTATAATATGGTAATGCAAAAAGAAAATAATAAAGAAAATGCAAAGAAAATTTCTAAAAAAATGTTTGCACAAAGAGTTGTAAATATTGGAATGGGTGCTTATATTTTATCAATATTAAGTAATACTTTTAAAACACAATATAATAAATCACTGTATTGTGTAGCTGCTGTATCAGGTGTATTTGGAGTATTAAATGAAGGTCTATCAAGATTAGCTGTAGGAATTCCAATTACAGAAAAAACAAAAGAAGAACAAATTAAATTTAAACAAAAATATTCTAATATTGTAAATAAAGTTGCTTAATTAAATAAATGCTCCTCCAATTAAATGCCCATCATTGATATCATATAAAACACATGCCTGTCCTTTGGCAATAGAGTTTATAGGTTCATTAAACTGGATAATAACTTTATCTTTATTATTAATTATGTGAGTTTTTACAGGTTGCATATTATATCTTATTTTAACAAGAGCATCAAATTCATTTTTATTTATATGATAAGAATAATTAAGATTTTCAAGTTCAAGCTTATTTTGATATGTCGCGTCTTTATTCCCTACATAAACTATATTTTTTTTAGAATCAATTCTAACAACATATAAAGGTTCTGGGGCAGCTATTCCAATACCTTTTCTTTGTCCGATAGTGTATTGGAAATATCCATCATGCTGTCCTAATATTTTTCCTGTTGAAATATCTACAAAATTTCCTTTTTGTGGTGCAATCCTATCTAAAAGATATTTTTTAGTTGTCATCGGTTTTTGGATAAAGCATATATCTTGACTTTCTTTTGATGATTTTGAAGGGAGATTATTTTCTATTGCAATTTGTCGAATTTGAGTTTTTTCATATGAATATAATGGAAATAATGTTTTAGAAAGTTGTTCTTGATTTAATTGAAATAAAAAATAAAGTTGATCTTTTTTGGTATCTTTAGCCGGATAAAGTTTATAATAATTATCCACTTTTTTTATATTTGCGTAATGCCCTGTTGCAATATAATCAGCATTAAGTTCATTAATTGCAACATCAAATAATTTCCCCCATTTAATAAATTTATTACACATTATACAAGGGTTTGGAGTTTCGCCATTTTTATAAGATGAATCAAAATAGTTAATTACTTTATCTTGGAAGTCTTTAGTTGTGTCAATTGTATAATGTTCAATATCTAAATATTCTGCGACTTTTTTTGCATTGTTAACAACATTAATAGCAGCCTCAGATTGAGTCATTAATCCAGTAATTCCAATGACTTCATACCCTTGTTTTTTTAAAAGATAAGCAGTAACACTACTATCTAATCCGCCACTTAATGCAACAGCAACTTTAGTCACTAATAACTCCTTAGTCCTTTTTCTGTAAGCATGTATTCAGATGATACATCATCTCCAGAATCATGAATTCTTGTAATAAACTCTCTGGCAATTGCACTTTGTAATACAGAATGATCAACAATTAAAGTGAAGTTTTGCATTAGTTTTGCATTAAGATGTTTCAAATTAAATGTGTTCATGTTTTCATATTGAGCAAGATATTGTGCAGTTACTACAAGAAAATCTAATTTGTCTAATGCAGACTTCCCTTCAACATAATTAATAAATCTTTCATCTTTGTTAATTGGAATATTATCTGTATTTTGTTCGATTTCACTATTTAAAATTTTATCAAAATCAGGTTCAGGATCTGGCTCTGGATTTTGAATAGAATTAATTGTTATAGGTTTAGAAGATGAAATATCTATTGTTTGAGGTATTATCTCTTCATTATTTTGTATTACTGAATTTTTTTCATCATCAGTAATATGTTTGAATACTGCAGGCTGAACGTTTTCTTGAATAATATTTTGATTTTCTTGTTTAATTTCTTCTTGAGTCAAATTTGTATTAGTTGGTATATTTTCAATAATAGTATTTGTTTCTTCAATAATATTGCTAATATCTTCAACAATGTTGTTAACAGATTCCTTTGCTATACACTTATTTATAGAAGTATAATTTGATGCTTGGTTAATAATTAAGTTTAGCTGTTTTTCAACTGCATATTTATCGTCAGTTGTAAGCTCAAGTTCAATTTTCCCTTTTCTAAAAATTATTGTATACATTTTTACCTATTAATTATTTTTCAACAATTCATCACGCCATTTATTTAATTGTTCTTCAACAAATTCAATATCGTCAGATTTAAGTTCAATTTCAATATCACCTTTTTTCATTTTAAAAACATATTCGTGCATAAGATCCCCCAAATACATATCTACTAATTAAGTTTACCTTAAATTAAATCTTTTTCAAAATATTTAATATTCCAAACAAAGTTATTATTAAAAAATATTACAATTTTGTAATATATGTTTATATTTCAGCAAAAAATATTATTTAAAACTCTTTTTTTATATATAGTAATATCATAGGGTTTTGTGTGAAATAACTTTATGGTGTTTATTAAATAGATTGTGTTAGTTAGGAGTCAGTTATGGCAGAGGTTACTAATTTAGTAGGTTCAAATACATTTAAAAAATTTGGAACAGTAGGACAAAATAAACAAGAGGGTAAGGTTGTAGATAATCCAAGTAATGTTCAAACTACAACTCAACAACAATCTAACACAAAACAATCAAAATTAGAAAAATCAATGCCATATGTAGCAATGGGTGCTTCAGCTGTAGCTGTTGGGGTTTCTACAGCTGTAGCAATTAAATCTGGCCGCAATTCTAAAAAACTAACAAAACAACTAGAAACAATCGAAAAAGCAATTAAATCTGGTGGTGGTTCAGGTACATCTCCAGAAAATATAAAAAGTGCAACATCATTTATTGTCGGGTTGCTAGGTGCTGCTACAGGCGGTGCAATAGTTAATCACTTTGACAGTAATAAAGATACCTTAAAGAAAATTGGTATGACTGATGATGAAATTAATAATGCAAAAGCAAAAGTAGAGGGAGCAGTATTAGAAAGAGAAAATCGATTAAATAGAACAGAAACTACCGCAAGTGAAGCAGTAAGAAGAGCAAATGAAGCAGATGGTAAGGCTCAAAATGCAGAAAATAAAGCAAACAGTGTAGAAGGAAAAGCTAATCAAGCTATAGATACTGCCAATACCGCTATGAGTCGTGTAAATTCTGTATCAAATCAAAGCAGTTTAGGGTTGAAAATTCACCGTAAACCATGGCATGGGTTAAACTTAATGATTGTGAATAACAATGAAAAATATATGAATAAATCTAAGATAAATTCAGCTATGGATGATATTCATACGGCAGTTATTTACAGAATTGGCAGAAAAAATGGTCAAACAGAACAGATAATAAGTGATTATCGTAAGAAATATGTCCCATTAATGGGTTCAAATTCTACTTGGGCAATAACTGCAGAATTCGATCCAATAAAAGCTGGTGGTTTAGGTTCTGTTCCAATGGAAATTCAAAATAATTTCGCAGATATGGGCATTGATAATCCTGTATTTATACCTATGTATTTACAACATGGAAAAGGAGAATTTAAAGAAATTGGAAATGCTAAAGATGGAAAAAAATGTACTTATACATATGGAGGAGAAGTATTTAATGTAACAAAAATGGCAGAAATGCAAGTTCAACAATCACGAGGCAATAAGGTTTTAAATCAGAATGTAGAGTTTTATCTAGGGCATGTAAAACGTCAAGGTTTAGATGGTGAAAAATATGAAAATCCTGATCAGCCAATAATATTTGTAAAAAATAATGATAATTTCGGTGGCGATTTATATGCAAATAACATAAATGCAGATGAAACTGAAAAATTTGCATTTTTATCTAAGGCCGTTTATCAATTTGCAGAGGCAAAAGTTTCAGATGCATTAGGTAAAAATAAAACAGGTTTAGGTGAAATAAAAATAGAAGATAAAGAAGCATATGATTCTGTAAAAGCACCTGTATCAATGATATTAAATGATTGGCATGCAGCATCAATGGCAGGCTTATTACGTTACAAGGCACCAATGGAAAATGCTTATAATGTTATTGATGATGATGTAAAAGATGCATTACGTGATATGCCATTAATAATGATTGGTCACAATGCCGGAATAGCAGGCGGAACACGAAATGATTCAATCGAAAGAAGTGATTTTGTAACAGAAAACATAATTAATACTTTATATGATCAATATGCATATGGAATTACAGAGAATGCAGCTACAGGCAGTGAATACTCAGATGTAGATAATGCTGTTGTATACTCAAAAGATAATGAAAATGACAGACAATTCAATAACTTAGCTCACGGTATTTCATTATCTGATTATTATGTCCCAGTTTCAAAAAATTACGAAAAAGAGCTAAAAGAAGGTAAACAGGCTTCAGGCATGGCTTTTGATATAATCAGAAGAAGAAGTGGTAATGATACAATTAGTGGTGAAATTAATGGTTTAGATAGAGCATTAAATACAACAGAGGCAAAAGCAGGATGGTTAAAAGGTAAGTTTGGTATTAACTTACATACATATAACCACCATACTCCTATTGATGAAGTAATGGAAGCTCGCCAACATAACAAAATGGAATTCTATGATCATTTCTTAAAACCAGTAATGGATAAAGAGCCTCCAAAAGGTGGTTTTAAATATCAATCAATAGGTGAACCTGCAAAAATTACAAGAGAAGATTTTGAAAATGCTCCATTTATTGCATTTGCGCATAGATTAACCGACCAAAAGGGTTTAGGAACATTCCAAAAAGCAGTTCAAGAATTATTTAACACTTGGGATGAAAAACATCCAGGAATGCCAAAACCATTTATTATGGCAGGTGGAGAACTAGAAGAAGGTCACGAAAAACAATTCTTGGATGCGTTGAAGAATCCAGATAATTATAAAAATAAAGATGATGTAAATAGAATTCAAGTATTACAAGGATTTATGCCAAATCCATCATTGTATTCAGCAGTAACATATTTCTGCGCACCATCAACATTTGAACCTTGTGGTTTAACTCAAGGCGAATGTTATGCTATGGGAACACCAATTATTACAACAGCAACAGGTGGCTTTGTTGATACTGTTAAAGATGGTGTAAATGGTTTTGTTGCAGAATATGACGGTAGTTATGCAAATGATATTAAACAACATGGTTTAAAAGGCACACAACATGAACAAAATTGGTTTGCTCATTATGGTCATAAGCTAGCAGATAAATTTAATGAAGGTTTAGATGTATTCTTCAATGACAAAGATAAATATAGAGCAATCGTTCAAAATAACTTGAATACAAACTTAAGTTGGAATAGAAATTCAGCAGATGATCCAATTCACGGATACATTAATAGATTACAAATCAATAAAGAAGATAATATAGAAGCTAATGTTGCACCAGTAAGAAAATACCTAGTTCCAATGTTAAAAGAGTTTGATAAAGCTCAAAAAACAGGTAAATTAGACAATAAATCTAAAATAATGAATATAATTACTAATAGAGATGATGCAAATATTAAAAATGAAAAATACTTTGCTAATATAATTAATGCAAATACAAATAAAGAAGATAAAATAAATAAAGAAATTGCTCAAATTAATAAATTATCATCTGATTATGAGTCTAAAATTGAAATTGATAATAATGATAGTTCATCAAAAGGTAAACTTGATAACATGAAATTGAAAAAACAAATGGATGAAGACAAGTTAGATACAATTGTGACATCAAACAATATTGCAAAACGTGATAAGGAAATGTTTGATTTAATGATAGATGTATGTAAAAAACAAACTAATAATGAGCCAGTAGATAAAGATACAGAAAAATATAAAGAATTAAACAATTGGAAAAATGAAATATTATCAAACTATGTTGCTTAGTAATATTAAATACAACAAAAAAGAGCTAGGTTTTCTAGCTCTTTTTTGTTGAGTTGAAAAATAAAATAATGTATAATATTTGCATTAAGAAAAAAATAGAGGATAAGAGATGAGTGAATTTAAAGTAAGATTTATAGGTGTAAGAGGTAGCTATCCAGTAGCAAAGGAAAAGTTCCTAAAGTATGGCGGTAATACATCGTGTGTAGAAGTAAATATAGATGGACGAATTATAATACTTGATGCAGGTACAGGATTAATTAGTTTAGGCGATGAATTAATGCAAAATTATATTAATTCAGGGTCAACATTATCAAATCGAACACCAGTAAATGTTTCAATACTATTAAGTCATATTCATCAAGATCACATATCTGGAATTCCATTTTTTACCCCATTGCATGTCGCATCAACTAAAGTGAATTTATTTGGGAATCCAGCGAATAATTCTACTTTAGAAGATGAAATTTCTGAATCATTATTTAATAAAACATTCCCATTAACATCATCAGATATTTCAGCGGATGTTGTTTGTTATGATATAAATGAAACAAATATAATAATAATAAAAAAAGATAATACCGCATTATTAACAAATATTTGTGAATTATCAAATATAAGACATAATGACGAAGATATAATAATATCTTGTTATAAGTCATATGCACATCCAAAGCATGGTGTAATGATTTATAGAATAGAAAATAAAGGTAAGTCATTGGTTTATGCAACAGATAAAGAAAGTTATATTGGCGGAGATGTAAAATTAGCAAAATTTGCAAGAAATTGTAACTGTTTAATTCACGATTCACAATATACAACAGAAGATTATCAAAGCATTTATAGTCCAAAACAAGGTTTTGGACATTCAACTTTTGAGATGGCTCGAGATGTAAAAAGGCAAACAAATGCTGAAAAATTAGTATTTTATCATTATGATCCATCCTATGATGATGATAAATTGGATCAAATCGCGGAAGATATAGCAGAAGAAAACTTGATTTTTGCAAAAGAAGGATTAGAAATAATATTATAATGAAAAAAATAATTCCTTTGCTATTATGCGTATTAATATTATGTAGTGGTTATAGGCGTCCTGATAAATTTCAGATAGATGCAGTAACAAATGCATCCCGTCATAATATGATGGGAACAGATTATTTATTGGAGAGATGTTATTATGCAGCAATACAGGAATTTAAGATTGCAATAAGTTTAAATCCTGATAGCCAAGCAAGTGCAGTATATTACAATAATTTAGGTCAAACATATATGTTGATAGGTTTCCCAAATTTGGCAGAAGATTGTTTTGAACGAGCATTAAAGTTATATGGTTTAAATTTTCAATATTATCAAAATTTAACAGCTTGTTATATAAAACTAAAAAAGACAAATCAGATGATATCTAAATATTCATCATCACAAAATCCATTGGATAAAATAATGTTAGGACTATTGTATATAGAAAGTGGTCAAACACAACGAGGTATAATGACATTAGATGATTTTTGTATGTCAGAACCTGATTTGATAATAACTCATGGGGTAAAATCATATTTGCGAGATGTAACTCGTAAATAATTTGCCCTAATATGACGAGTTATGATAAAATTAACTTCAGAATTAAATAAAATCTACTTGTCGTAGTGGCACTCTGCCGAAAAAAATAACTAAGTGTTATTTTTTGAGAGGGTTCCCCTTGAGGGAACATCCGCCGCGAAGACCCAATAATAAAATTGACAATTAAATAAAAACGTACTTGTCGTAGTGGCGGAATGGTAGACGTGCACGTTTGAGGGGCGTGTGGAGAAATCCGTGCGGGTTCAAGTCCCGCCTACGACATTAAAAAAGGGATAACATATGTTATCCCTTTTTTAATATATGAATGGTGAGGGCTTTAATCCGTCTTTGGCGGGTTCAGCGGATTTTACGTAAGAGTGGAGTCGAGCAAAGCGAGCGAACTCGAGTAAGTGAGGGCAAAATTTGCGGCAACGTAGTGAAGCAAATTACTTGCCCGAGAGACAGTAAAATCCAAGACAAGTCCCGCCTACGACAATAAAAAAGAGTCCTTTTGGGGCTCTTTTTTATTGGAGATAAGAGGACGCCGAACCCCAAAGCGAAGCTTTTTAAGGGTTCAGCGACTTGTGAGCAGAGTGCAAAGGAGTTTTACGAGAAGAATAAAATTCTTTGAAGCAAAACCCGAAGATACGTTTAACGCGAGCTCACAAGACAGCAGATTTGCGGACAGGCGATACGACAGAATAGAGTAAGTCCAGATAGCGAGAAAATTAATCTATGTTATTAAATATTTTTAAATAAATTAAATGCTTTAAATTTTGTTATATATACATTATTTTTGATTAATTTATGATATATTTTAATTATTCTAAAATAAGGGGATATAGTTATGCAGTGCGTTAATAATCATCAAAGTTTAAATAATTTATCTAATACTAATTTTACAAGTTTGAAAAAAATTAAATATCAAGGTTTATTCAATCCTAAAAAATATATTCAAGATGCGCGTACAGTATCAGAATTCACGAATTCACCAACTTTTAATAAGTTTTTTGACAAACATGATGGTATTGCTGTTTTTAATTTGGTGCGAGATCCTAAAAAGGATACTTTTTGTGCTTCTTTAAATATAAAATATACGGACATTAAGCCTGAGCAAAAAACTATTAAACGTCTTTTATTAAGTATAAAAAAATTGTTTAAGAGAAATTCAAATGAATATAAAAATTTATATATAAATACAAATAAAGAAACTTTTCATGAAAACGCATCTTTCACTCTTGGTTATAAAATAAGCCAAGTAAAATCTAATCACTTAGATGCTTAAGCTGTAGGTTGGGTGAAACCCAACAATTTATTCATAATTTAATTCATTAATTTTATATTTGTCATCAAAATTACACCAATTTAATTCATAATATCCATTTTGAACAAATTTTTTAAACGAAGAATACAGCCAATCTTTTGGATATATCTCATAATGTTTCATAGGGTTGAAGTGAATATAATCTATATGTTTATATAAATCTTCTTGATCTACAATTGTATGTTCCCAATATCGGCGTTGCCATATATCTTTTTCACCTTTTTTTATTTGGCTTTTTGATAAATTGTAATCTTTGATTGTTGTTATATCAATTTTCTTAGAAAAATTGATTTTTATCTCTTTAATAATCAAGGGGTATTCATTAATATTTACAGGCTTTATTAGCATATGAACATGATTTTTTAATACACATATTGCAATAATTTTAAATTCATATTTATTACTCGCTTCAATAAAAGATTGTCGCAAAATTTCTATATTACATTGTAATATTTCCCGTCTTTTACTAGTTACAAACGTAATAAAAACAATTGAATTTGGAATGAACAATCTTTTATAATTCATTATTACATTTTATTATAAAAATGAGAGAATTAATTCATTTGTTGGGTTTCACCCAACCTACTTTCTTTCTACGATAATTATTTTTATTTGACAAAAAATTAATTAGAAAAGTCGAATAATTCTTGTTCTGTAATTTTTAGAACATCGCAAAGGGTAAATAATAATTTTAAACTTATTCTTCTTTTTGCTGTTTCTAATTTTGCTAAATGTTCTCTTGATATGTTCAATATTTCTGCAAGTTCGTTTTGTGATAAATTCTTTATTTTTCTTGCATTTTGTATATTTTTACCAAGTTTAATAAGTTTTGTAGTCTCATTTGTCATACTTATTATTTTCTGATATACTTTAATAAAAGTATGTAGTCTAATAGAGAACAATATGGGTAATTATAAAAAGACGATTTTAATAGATTTAGATGGTGTTTTAAATAATTATAATGGTTGTTTTAATGAAAAAATAATTCCTGATGTAAAACAAGGAGCATACGAATTTCTGCAAAAATTGTCATTAGAATATAATATTAAAATTTTTACAACTAGAAATAAATTATTAACTGCAAAGTGGTTAATAGACAATAATTTATATAATTTTATAGATGATATAACCAATATAAAAGAGTTAGCTTATTTATATGTTGATGATAGGTGTATCTGTTTTAATAATGATTACATTGATACAATTTCTCAAATTAAGTCTTTTAAAACATACTGGAATAAATAATTTTATTTCAATATTTACCCCTACCCGCAAAAAAAAGAGCCTTTTGGGCTCTGAAAATTTTCTGTGAAGTGTAGTGTGTGTAGAAAGAAACTTTACGTTTTCTCTAGTCCTCGTTCCCGATTGTTTCGGGCTTTCCTCGTGTTCGTTTCTTCTTTTTATACTCTGTACTTATATAAAGTTTTTTTAGAAATAATAATTGACTATTTTGTATATATTTTTTAGATATTTGTTACATTTCTTAATATCTTAAAAATCACACATATTAAAAAATGTTTTTGTTTGTATTATAATTTGTATGTTTGTTTAATACACAAAAGGGGGAAAGAATAAATGGAAAGTTTATTAGCGTTAGCTCACACGCATGCTATGGCTATTTCGGCTTGGATTTTAATTCTTGCATACGTGTTTATAGCTACAGAAAAAATCCCTAAAGTTACAGTTGCTTTATTAGGTGGCTCGTTAACTTTATTATTGGGATTATTAAGTCAAAACAAAACTTTAGAAGTTGGTGGTTTGGATCCACATTATTTTATCAATTTTGTTGATTTTAACGTTGTATTTTTATTAGTATCAATGATGATTATTGTTAATATTGCAACAAAGAGTGGTATGTTTAATTGGTTGGCTAATGAAATGCTTAAGGCTACAAAAGGTCATCCAAAATTAATTTTATTCTCATTAGCAATATTTACAGCACTTGTTTCAGCTTTCTTAGATAACGTAACAACTGTTATTTTAATCATGCCTGTAACATTTGTAATTGCAGAAAAATTGGATATTGATCCTGTTCCATTCTTGATTACAGAATTTGTAGCATCAAATATCGGTGGTACTGCAACATTAATTGGTGATCCACCAAATATTATTATTGGAAGTGCTGCAGGATTCTCATTCATGGATTTCGTAAATGAATTAACAGGTATTGTAGCAATAATATTATTAGCTGTAACAGGTTTGATGATATTTATTTACAGAAAGCAAATGGTTGCAACTCCTGAAAGAATGGCAGAAATTGCTAAATTAGATAACTCTAGTACAATAACAGATAAAAATTTAATGATTCGTTCATTAATTGTTTTATTCTTAGTTATTTTAGGATTCGTAACTCATGATATTACACACATTCAAACTTGTGTATGTGCTATGGCTGGTGCAAGTTTCTTGCTATTATTTGAAAAACCAACAAAGATTTTAGAATCTGTTGAATGGACAACAATTTTCTTCTTTATTGGTTTATTTATTATCATTGGTGGTTTAGAAGCATCAGGTGGTATAGCAGTAATGGCAAAATGGTTATTAGATGTAACTCACGGTTGTGAAGCTGCAACAGCAATGGTTATTTTATGGGGCTCAGGTATATTATCTGGTATTATTGATAATATTCCTTATACTGCAACAATGGCTCCGATGATTGCAACAATCCAATCTCAAATGGGTGCTGATTATGCTTATCCATTATGGTGGTGTTTATCTTTAGGTGCTTGTTTAGGTGGAAACATGACAATTATTGGTGCTGCTGCAAACGTAATTGTTACTGAAGCTGCTGGAGCAAGAGGTCATAAAATTGAATTTATGAAATACTTAAAATATGGTATTTTAGTAACATTCATTTCTTTAGCTTTAAGCTCAGGTTATGTATATTTAAGATTCTTAATGAAATAGATAGGATAATTAAGGTGGGTATATTATTTATACCCACCTTTTTATATTGTTATGATTGGTGTAGATATAGAAGATATTTCTCGTTTTGAAAATCGAGATGAAAAGTTTTTAAAACGAATTTTTACGGATATTGAATTAGAATATTCTTTATCAAAAAGTAACTCTGCAGCTCATTTAGCAGCAAGGTTTTGTGCTAAAGAGGCTGTATTCAAGGCTCTATCATCTGCAGGTATCAATAATATTTTAATTACACAAATTGAAATATATAATGATGAATCTGGTGTACCAAGAGTTAGATTTTTAGATTCAAATATAAAGTATAATATTCAAATTAGTTTATCCCATGAAAAAGAAAAAGCCATTGCTTTCGCAATGCTTGATTTAAAGGACTTAGAGAAATACAGCTATCACCCTTGTTATATGGGGGATGAAGGTTAGTAACCTTTTAAGCTGCAAAAATATTTTTTTTAGATTCATCTATTTTGAAATCAATAATTTCTGCGTAGTTTTCTTCTATTTGTTCTTGTGGTCTTTTAGTTAAGTTTAAAAGCTTCATTGCTGCTTTAGAATTTAAAAAGTTAATTGTACTTTTTAATTCTTGTGATTTTTCAAATGAATCTTCGTGTTTATTTAATGTTTCCACAACATAACTAGGTTGGTAAGTTTCAGCTGCAGCATTAGTTTTTACAGCTGCATTTTGAAGAATCTTTTTTACATTATCTCTTAATGCTAATGTATCAATAGTAGAATCATATTTAGTTTGATACACGTTTTCAAATCCCATTTTCCTAGTTCCTTATATTCCTATATTAGGGGTTACGGAATTATTTATTTAATCTTTAGCAGTTTATATATAATATTTACATTTGTTTACAAAAAGACCAAAGTTTTTTATAAAACTTTGGTCTTTGTCTATAAAATTATAATTACTAAAATTATTTTTGTGATTGAACCATTGCAACTTTTAATCTAGCTAAGGCTCTAGCTAAAGCTGCTTCAGCTCTTTTAATATCAATATCAGCAGTTTTTTCAGCTAATCTTGCTTCTGCTCTTTCTTTTGCTAATTTTGCACGAGTTACATCAATATCAGAACCTGATTCGGCAGTATCTGTTAGAATAGTTGCTTCTTCATTTTTGAATTGAAACACACCACCCATTGTCGTAAATGCTTTACATTCACCATTTTGGATGACTTTAGTAACGCCTATATCAAGAGCAGATATAATTGGAATATGTCCTTTTAAAACACCGAACTCTCCATCTACACCTTTTGTATAGATTTCAGATACTTCATCATCAAAAATAATTTTATCGTGTGTAATAATTTTTAAATGCATAAATATTACCTTTACTAAACTAATGTTTTTGCTTTTTCAACAGCTTCTTCAATAGTTCCCACCATATAGAATGCTTGTTCTGGTAAATCATCGTGTTTACCATCAATAATTTCTTGGAAACCTTTGATAGTATCTTCAACTTTAACATATTTACCAGGGATACCAGAGAACTGTTCAGCAACAAAGAACGGTTGAGATAGGAATCTTTGAATTTTTCTAGCTCTGTTAACTGTTTCTTTGTCTTCTTCTGATAATTCATCCATACCTAGAATAGCAATAATATCTTGAAGTTCTTTATATTTTTGAAGAATTTCAAGTACGCGTTTAGTTGTATTATAGTGCTCTTCACCAATAATATTAGGATCTAATACTCTAGAAGTTGAAGCTAGCGGATCAACTGCAGGATAAATACCTAAAGATGCAATTTGTCTTGATAATACAGTAGATGCATCTAAGTGAGAGAATGTTGTAGCAGGAGCTGGGTCAGTCAAGTCATCTGCAGGAACATAAATCGCTTGAACAGATGTAATAGAACCATCTTTAGTAGATGTAATTCTTTCTTGTAATTCACCCATTTCAGTTGCTAATGTAGGTTGATAACCAACGGCTGATGGCATACGACCTAATAGAGCAGAAACTTCAGAGCCTGCTTGAGTAAATCTGAAGATGTTATCAATGAATAATAACACATCTTGTTTTGAATAATCTCTGAAATATTCAGCAGCAGTAAGTGCTGATAAACCAACTCTCATTCTTGCTCCAGGAGGTTCGTTCATTTGTCCGTAAATAAGACCAACTTTGTCAAGAACTCCACTTTCTTTGAATTCGTTCCACAAGTCGTTACCTTCTCTAGTTCTTTCTCCAACACCACCAAATACAGATACACCATTGTGTGCCATTGCGATATTGTGAATTAATTCTTGGATTAATACAGTTTTACCAACACCTGCACCTCCGAATAAACCAACTTTACCACCTTTTTGGTATGGTTGAAGTAAGTCAATAGCCTTGATACCTGTTTCTAAAATTTCAATTTCAGTATTTTGTTCTGTTAGAGATGGTGATTGTCTATGAATTGGCAAATAATCATTTGTTTCAATAGGTCCTGCGTTATCTACAGGTTCACCAATAACGTTCAAAATTCTTCCTAAAATAGGTTTTCCTACTGGTATTTTAATAGGTTCGCCAGTATTTACAACTTTCATACCTCTTTTAAGTCCATCAGTTGTTGACATAGCAACTGTACGAACTTTATTTGCTCCTAACATTTGTTGTACTTCAACAACTAAGCAAGAGCCATCTTCATTATAAATTTTTAATGCGTTGTATATTTCCGGTAAATTTCCATGAGGGAATTCAACGTCAACAACAGGTCCAATAATTTGGGTAATTAAGCCTTCATTTAAAGCTAAATCTTGTTCTAATGTAGCCATTATTCTACCTCTCATCTTATTTAACAACTATATTGTAAGGGTAAAATATATTTTTATCAAGATTTATATCCAAATTCATATAAGTAGATGAAACTTAAGCCGATATTGCAGCTAGCAACATTATAACCCATATGCAAGAAAGAATTATAAATGTTAAGGTTCTTAAAATTAGACTTGTATTTTTTTCTCTATATGCAGTGCTATATATCTTTTTTAATAGCTCCTTAGAATAATCTTGTTTGGGTTGTGTTTTATTAAAAGAAGAGTTTAGTAATATTTTTAGCTGTGATATTTTTTTTATCTTTTCTCTAATATCAGGTTTCGAAATAAACATTTTTCTAATTTTTACATTTTCATTTATATCAAGCTCATTATCTAGATATGCTGATATTGTTGAATTAATTGATGAATTATTTTTACTATCATTTGCATAAGAGTAGTTTTTTATTTTTTTGTATGTTTCTCTTAAATCAGTAACAATACTTTTAAAAGTGTTATATTTTTCTCTACAATTTTTACATTCCAATAGATGTTTTTCAAAATCTTGTTGGAGTTTTTCATCTAATTTATTATCTAAATAAAAATTCATTAATGTTTCAAATTGTTCACAGGATATACTCATTTTAAACCTTTATAAATAATTTGCTAAATCTATTTGTAATTTTTCTCTTGCTCTTGATATTCTAGACTTAACTGTACCTAAATTTGTATTGGTAAGTTTTGCTATTTCTTCATAAGAAAGTCCTTCTAGTTCTCTTAGAATAATTGCTAATCTTGAATTTATGGGTAAATTTATAATACAAGCTTTTATCTTACATTCTAATTCCTTGCAATGATAATTATCGAATGGGAGATTTTTATTATCAGGAATTATAGATAAATTACTATTTTCATTATTAATGATATCAGTATTTTTTTTATGCTTTCTTAACGCATCATAAAATACATTTATAGCAATACGATTGGCCCATTTTTTAAATTGCTCTATATGTTTTAATTTATCAATGTTTTGGATAATTTTTATGAGTGTTTCTTGTGTTAAGTCTGATATTGAATCATTTGGTGGGCATAAATGACAAAAAAAAGTATAAATATCTTTTTGTATACGTCTAATTAATTCAGCAGTTGCTTTTAAATCTGACTGCTTTGTATACAAAATTAAATCAGATAATGATAGCTTTTTGTAATTGAGTTTACTCATAATTGTTACCCAATTACAGGATAATTTTTTTTGCTAATAATAAAAACAGACTTTATTATATAATCAGTAGTATATAATTTAAGTTTTTAAATTGGATTTTCAAAATGAATAATAAGCTAAGGGAAAATTATATAAATCTAAAAATAGCAAGTAAAAAATTATACTTATCAATTAATATTGATAAGTATATAGCAAGTGAAGATTTGTTGGATAAAATTGCAGCATCTGTTTCTGCTGGTATTGATATTGTTGAATTAACAACGAATAACTATCCTAACAAGCTTTTAGAAATATCAACACAAGTTAAGCAACTTCACTCTATTTTTGATTTTACATTAATTATCAAAGATAGAGCAGATATTGCAACATTAATAGAAGCAGATGGTATTAGTTTAACTTCTAATAGTATAAATACTAATTTTGTTAGGCAAATTTTAGGAGATAATTCAATAATAGGATGTTATGATTTTTCTCAAAGTAATTGTGATTTTTGTATCTGTAGTAAAGAATCTAATGAAAGTACTATTCCATTATTTGTTCGATACAACTCTGCAAACAATTCACAAAGATACTTTTTAGATGAAACTATATTTGATAATAATGATTTCATTCAATTTATACAGAAGTTAAAAATAACCCCTAAATTTTGAACCCTTATTTCCTACACATAAAAAATTAAACTAACACAATCTGTAATTTATTTCCTCGTGCCCTTAACAATAGAGCGATAGCTCTATTGTAAAAACATTAAAACTTAAATAAGTCCTAAAACTTTCTTATACCAAGAGAAAGATTCTAATTGAGACCCATTAAAAGTTGTTTTAATGCATTGTTTTTTTAGATAGTTTTCGAATTCATCATTAAAGCCAGTTTTAGCTTTTTTCATTTCTGTCATTATAGCTGTTGCCATTTTCATCTCCTTTAATATTGAAGAGTAACACATATAGATATAAATATATTATTTCTTTTCGTACACAATGATAATTGAATTCTATTTCTTCATGTTAAAGGTTGTTTTACAGTTTGTCAATCCTTTATATAGGTATGTTTCGTTATATTACAATATTGTTACATCTTATTATTTAATATAATAAATATTATTAATTATACTTCACAATTAACTATGTTTTTGATAGTATTTTAGAGCAGTAAAGAAGTAAAAAAGGGAGATGGAATTTTGAAAACATTATTAAAATCAAATAATTGCGGAGAATTAAACGCTAAAAATATAGGTGAAGAAGTTACTCTTTCAGGTTGGGTATCTTGTGTAAGAGATTTAGGTGGAATTATCTTTTTAGAATTAAGAGATAGATCTGGGTTCTTTCAATTAGTTGCAGACCCTCAGATAAATCCTGATATCCATGCTGTGTTTTCAAAATTAAAAACAGAATCAGTTATTACAGTAAAAGGGAAAGTTACAAAACGTCCAGATGAAACTTATAATGAAAAATTAGCAACAGGAGAAGTTGAATCTTATCCAAATTATGTAAATGTATTAACTGAAGCAGAAACTTTACCATTTGTATTAGATGATGAAAATGTTTCAGAAGATATTCGTTTGAAATACCGTTATTTAGATTTAAGAAGAGCACCAATGCTTCATAATTTAACTTTAAGACATAAAGTTGTAACCGCAATGAGAGAATACTTAAATGGTCAAGATTTCTTAGAAGTTGAAACTCCAATTTTAAATAAAACTACTCCAGAAGGAGCACGAGATTATTTGGTCCCATCAAGAGTTCAAGAAGGTAAATTTTATGCTCTTCCTCAATCTCCTCAAATCTTTAAACAATTATTAATGGTTGGAGGTATCGAAAGATATTATCAAATAGCTAAATGTTTTAGAGATGAAGATTTAAGAGCTGACAGACAACCTGAATTTACTCAAGTTGACTTAGAAATGTCATTTGTTAATCAAGATGAAGTAATTACTATGGTTGAAGGTCTAGTACAATCTGCATTTAAAGCTGCAGGGGTTGATGTTCAATTACCATTAAAAAGAATTACTTGGCAAGAAGCTATGGATAGATTTGGTTCTGATAAGCCTGATACTCGTTTTGGTTTAGAGTTATTTAATGTAACTGATATTATGGAAGCATCTACTTTCCAAGCATTCAAGGATGTAATAGCTGCAGGTGGAACTGTTAGAGCAATAAAAATTCCTGGTATTGCTGGTTATTCAAGAAAAGAAATGGATGATGTTAGAAACTTAGCAATTTCATTCGGTGCTAAAGGTTTAGCTTGGATTACTTATATGGAATCAGGTGAAGTTAAATCTCCAGTATTGAAATTCTTATCAGAAGATCAAATCAAAGAAATTCAAAACCGTGCAGATGCTCAAAATGGTGATATTGTATTCTTTGTAGCTGATAAACCAAAAGTAGTTTATGACGTTTTAGGAAGATTTAGATTATATTTTGGTAAAAAATTAAATATGATAAATGAAGATGATCATGCTTTATTATGGGTAGTTAATTTCCCTATGTTTGAATGGTCAGATGAAGAAGGTAGATATATGGCAATGCATCACCCATTCACATCTCCAAATTTAGAAGATATGGATAAATTAAGAAATGGTGATTTAGGCCATGTAAATTCTATCGCATATGATATTGTTTACAATGGTACTGAATTAGGTGGTGGTAGTGTTAGAATCCATACTCCGGAAGTTCAAAAAGAAGTATTCAAAGCATTAGGTTTAGATGATGCTACTGTTCAAGAAAAATTCGGATTTATGGTTAATGCATTCAGATATGGCACACCTCCACATGCCGGTTTAGCTATCGGTTTAGATAGATTGATTGCATTGTTATGTAGAACAGATTCTATCAGAGATGTAATTGCATTCCCTAAAAATTCAGGTGCTAAATGTTTAATGAGTGATGCTCCAGGAGAAGCTTCATTACAACAATTAAGAGAATTACATCTTAAAAGTACAGTAAAACCTAAATAATTCTATTTAGGAAATAATATTTAATAAAAAGGTGCAGTTCAATTATAATTGCACCTTTTTTATTAAATATTAGAGTAATGTCTATTTAAATATCTCCTTATTTTTGTTAGTGTTAAAATAGTATCAGAAGTCGAGGTATTAAATATGTGGGATTATTCAGATAAAGTAATGGATCATTATAGAAATCCAAGAAACGTTGGGAAAATTGATGATGCTGATTTAATTGGTGAAGCAGGTTCTTTAGCTTGTGGTGATTCATTAAAATTATTTATAAAGTTAAAAGATGGCATAATTGTTGATGCTAAATTCCAAACATTTGGTTGTGGTTCAGCAGTTGCAAGTTCAAGTATATTGACTGAAATGATTATTGGTAAATCATTAGATGAAGTAAAAAATATTACTAATAAAGATATTGCTGACCAATTGGGTGGATTGCCTCCTGAAAAAATGCATTGTTCAGTAATGGGGCATGAAGCATTGGAAGATGCATTGAAAAAATATTATGGTGATGATTATGTAGAATTAAATATCCCTGAAGTATCTGATAATGTAATTTGTACTTGCTTTAATGTTACAGAACACCAAATTGTTGAGGCAATTGAAGTAAATGGTTTAACAACTGTTGATGAAATTACTAATTATACAAAAGCTGGTGGAGCTTGTGGAAGATGTAAAGGTGCAATAAAAAAAATATTAGAAAAGCACGCACCTAAAAAAGAAACAAAATTATCAGCGGCTCAAATGATTTTAAAAATTAATAAAGTTATAGAAACTGTTATCGCGCCTGAACTTCAAAAAGACGGTGGAGATATTGAATTAGTTGATATTGAAGATAACAAAGTATTTGTAAAATTACAAGGAAGATGCTCAAGTTGTAAGAATTCAATATTAACTTTAAAATCATTTGTTGAAACTACATTACAAGATAAAGTTAGTCAAGATATAGAGGTTGTACAAGTATAATATGGTTATTTATTTAGATAATAATGCAACAACAAAAGTTGATAAGAGAGTATTAGATGAAATGTTACCTTATTTAGAAGATGAATATGCAAATCCATCTTCAATGTATCAATTTAGTGTAAAATCATCTAAAGCAATAGCACAAGCTAGAGCTCAAATGAAAGATTTCTTTGGTGCAAAGTCTGAAAGAGAAGTAATATTTACATCTTGTGGTTCTGAGAGTGCTAATATGGCAATAAAGGGTGTATTAGCTGCAAATAAGAATAAACGTCATATTATAACAACAAAAGTAGAACATGCCTGTGTTTTAAATTTATATCAAACACTAGAAAAACAAGGGTATGAGGTTGACTATATTGGAGTTAATTCAAGTGGTGAGCTTGATATTGAAGAATTAAAAGAAAAAATTAAACCTGATACAGCTTTGGTATCAATAATGTGGGCAAATAATGAAACAGGTGTGATATTCCCTGTTAAAGAAATTGCAGATATTATCAAATCTAAGAATCCTGAGACAAAGTTTTTTGTAGATGGTGTTCAAGCAAGTGGAAAGTTGGATTTTGATTTAAAATCTACTAATATTGATTTATTGGGTGTATCTGGTCATAAGTTTCACGCTCCAAAAGGAATTGGTGCATTATATGTAAAATCAGACGTTATAATTCCACCATTGATTGTTGGCGGGCATCAAGAAAGAGGTATGAGGGCAGGAACTGAAAATGTACCTTATATTGTTGGTTTAGGTGTTGCAGCAACATTAGCTCAAGATGCTTTAAAATATGAACTTACAGAAATAAAAAGATTAAGAGATAAATTAGAAACAGGTATTTTAAAGAGAGTATTTAATGCAAGATTAAATTCTTCAATAAGTAATAGAGTTCCTAATACTTCAAATATTGGTT
Source organism: uncultured bacterium (assembly GCA_949294335.1). Classification (GTDB taxonomy): domain Bacteria; phylum Cyanobacteriota; class Vampirovibrionia; order Gastranaerophilales; family Gastranaerophilaceae; genus UMGS1585. The sequence goes on from CASFGO010000034.1 coordinate 29,943, forward strand.
TTGAATATATTGAAGGCGAACTAATATTATTACACTTAAGTGATTTAGGAATTTGTGCAAGTTCAGGTAGTGCTTGTACATCAGGTTCTTTAGAGCCAAGTCATGTCTTAAGAGCAATGGGGGTTCCATTTACTGCTCTTCACGGTAGTATTAGGTTCAGTTTAAGCCGTTATACAACAGAGGAAGAAATTGATTATACTTTAGATAAGCTTCCTGGAGTGATAGATAAAATAGTTAACTTATCCCCATATCAGGATGAATTAAATCATTTAAGAAATAGTAAATAATTAAAAAGCCGGTATTTAAGTACCGGCTTTCGGATTTTATTTTACAATAAAATCCTTGTATTGATTGATACACATATCCTATTCAAGCTTAGATTCGTATTGATAAATTTTAAATACAATATAATCAATCTTCTCCTTTAGCCATTTGCACCATAGTGCAAATTCTGTCTTTAAATCTGTGGCCCCTGGCCAAAATGTGCTTTGGTACATATTATAAATACTCCTTTACACTACATATCCATTTTTTATTACGGAATTTTATAAAAATACTTTAGAAATATTAGATATAATTTTACAAAACTTTACAATAATAAGTGTAAAAAATACCTCATTTCAGAATGTAACAAATCAGTTGTAGAGAGAAATTCCCCTCTTGATAAATATTTTATATATATGTAAAATATAAGTGTAAGGCATTTGAATTTTACGGACAAAATTCCCCCAAAAAATTGATTTATCGATTCAAAACTTCTTAAGTATATATGCAAAATTAAAAAATATGTTATAATCCTAAAAGGAGTGATGATAATTGATGAACAATTTGCAGTTGCAGAACGATCTCGAAAAACTTTTAGCAATAATGCCAGAAAAAGTAACGAGGAACGTATCGGTTGAGTCATTGGAAGACGTGATAGAGATTGTGTTGGACATCGGTAGACGACCCGAAGTTAGAAAAGCAGATGGAAGCATAATGCAGTTAGGGGATTCTACGGTCACATCAGAGGATATATTGCATGTCACAGGATTCTTACAAGATTTCACCAAAGATAACAGGTCAGGCATACCTGGAACATTACACAGAATAAGTGCCATAAGAAACAGACAAGATAAGATAGTTGGATTGACTTGTAGAATTGGTAGAGTAGTAACAGGGACGATAGCTTGTATAAAAGATTTTTGTACAATGGGTAAGAGTATTCTATTTTTAGGTCGTCCAGGAGTTGGTAAAACAACAAAATTACGTGAGATATCACGTTTAGTTGCTGATGAATTACACAAAAGAGTTGTAGTTGTTGATACATCAAATGAAATTGCAGGAGATGGTGATGTTCCACATGCTGCAATTGGCTCAGCAAGAAGAATGCAAGTAAAACAACCTGAGTATCAAAAAGATATAATGATAGAAGCAGTTGAAAACCACACCCCTGAAGTTATTGTGGTTGATGAAATAGGTACAGAAGCAGAGGCTCAAGCTGCAAGAACAATAGCTGAACGTGGTGTTATGTTAATTGCAACAGCTCATGGAAATTCATTGGAAAGTTTAATTAAGAACCCAACTTTATCTGATTTAGTTGGTGGTATTCAATCTGTAACATTAGGTGATGATGAAGCAAAAAGAAGAGCTTCACAGAAAACTGTTTTGGAACGTGAGAAACAACCTACTTTTGATATAGTTATTGAAATTATAGATAGAAATACTCTTGCGGTTTATAAAAACGCAGCAGAGGCTGTTGATTATATTTTAAGAGGTTGGCCAATAAGACCAGAAATAAGAAAAGTTGATAAAGAGTATAATTTAGAAACAACTCAGAAGGATGAAGAAAATAAAACAAATATAGTACAAGAAATAAATAATTTAGAACAAAAAATACTTCCACAAGCAGAAGATAGTTTAAAATTTTCTTTTTCAAGAAAAGAATATGTTGAGTCAGTAAAACCAATGAAAAAAATCTATTTGTATGCTGTATCAAGAAGTATTGTTGAGAAGGTAATTGAAAGACTTGATTTAAATGCAGAATTAACAAGAAATGTTGAGGATGCTGATATAGTTTTAGCTCATAAGAATTTTGCCAAAGGTGGAGCTAAGGTTCTGAATACCGCTAATACATATAGAATTCAAATATTTTATATTAAGACTAATTCGATGGCACAAATTCAAAAAGTTCTTAAAGAAGCATTGGATATTCAAGATGCATCAGAGGTATTGCATGGATATTATGATGATGTAGAACGTGCACTTGATGAAGCTAAAATTGCTATTAATAAAATATTGGCAGGAGCTCAGCATATCGAACTTAATCCTCAAAATCAACAAATTCGTAAATTACAACACGAATTAGTTGAACAACATAATCTTGAAAGCCGTTCAGTAGGTGAAGGTGAAAATCGACATTTACGAATTGTTGGTGGTAAAGATTTTGGTGATGATAAAGCAAGCTAGATTATTGTATAAGATTATGCTACAATTCTAGTATGTTTACGGGAATTGTAGAAGAAATCGGCCATATAAATTCTGTTAACAATGATTCAATATCTGTATCTTGTAAAAAAATTTTAGAAGATATAAATATTGGTGATAGTATAGCAGTTAATGGTGTATGTCTTACCGTAACATCATTTGATAATAGTAGTTTTAATGCTGATGTATCTTATGAAACAATGCGTGTAACAAAGCTTGGAGATTTACAAGTAAATGATTCTGTGAATCTAGAACGAGCTATGCTTGCAACTTCAAGGTTTGGAGGGCATATTGTTTCAGGACATATTGATTGTGTTGGTAAAATTCTTAATATAAATAAAAATGGGAATTTTTATGAGTTAAATATTTCTATTCCTGATGGTAATGCTCAGTATATAATTAAAAAGGGTTCAATTACGGTTGATGGAATAAGTCTTACGATATACGATTTAACAAATAATAGTGTTAAAATAGCAGTAATTCCTCATACTTTTGAAAATACGAATTTAAAAACATTAAAAGCTAATAGTTTTGTAAATATTGAGTTTGATATTTTAGGTAAGTATGTTGAAAAAAAATTATTAATGAACGATAATAAAAGCAATATAACTGAAAATTTTTTAAAAGAAAATGGTTTTATATAGATGACAGAATTCAGATTTGACAACATAGAAGAAGCAATAGAAGATTTTAAACAAGGCAAGCCTTTGATTGTCGCAGATGATGAATCACGAGAAAATGAAGGGGATTTAATTTGTTCAGGGCAAATGGTTACTCCTGAAATTATAAATTTTATGGCTCAAGAAGCAAGAGGTTTAATATGTTTGGCTATGTCATCAGAAATTGCTGAAAAATTGGATTTACCTCAAATGGTAGAGCAAAACAGCGATAGAATGAAAACAGCATTTACTATAAGTATTGATGCAGCAGAAAAATATGGTGTTACAACAGGAATTTCTGCTTATGATAGAGCCAAAACTATTGAAGTTGCTTTAGCTCCTGATGCTCAACCTTCAGATTTAAGACGTCCAGGACATTTATTCCCTTGTGTTGCAAGAAAAGGTGGAGTTTTACAAAGAACAGGACATACAGAAGCTGTTGTCGACTTAGCTAGATTAGTAGGACATATCCCTGCAGGACCTATGTGTGAAATTATGACAGAAGACGGACATATGGCTCGTAGAGATGAATTAAGGGCTTTTGCTGATAAACATAATATTAAATTTATTTCTGTTGCGGATTTGATTTCATATAGATTGCAATCAGAAAAATTGATAGAACGTTCTGCTGTTGCGGATTTACCAACTCAGTTTGGGCATTTTAAAATATATGGATATACAAATTTATTAACTAATGATGAACATATTGCTGTAGTTAAGGATGATTCATCTGATAAGGTGCCTTTAATTCGTGTACATAGCGAATGTTTTACTGGTGATGTATTACATAGTTTGAGATGTGATTGTAATGATCAATTACATGCAGCATTAAGAATGATTGAAGAATACGGAAAAGGGGCTGTTGTATATATAAGAAATCACGAAGGGCGTGGTATTGGCTTAGTAAATAAAATAAAAGCTTATGCCCTTCAGGATAATGGGCAAGATACGATTGATGCCAATTTATCATTAGGCTTCCCTGAAGATTTGAGAGATTATGGTGTTGGTGCTCAAATTATAAGGGATTTAGGGTTCAATAATTTTAACTTATTAACTAATAACCCTAAAAAAATCATTGGTTTAAAAGGTTATGGTTTAACTATAAATGAAGTTGTAAATATAAAAACAGAAATTAATTCATATAACGAACGTTATATGACAACTAAAAAAGAAAAAATGCATCATATGTTATAAGTAAGGAATCAATTATGCAAGAAACAACATATCAAGTAGAATTTTTACAAGAAGATAAATATAAATTATTTAAAGGTGTTTATTCTGATTTTATAAATCATGCGGTATCAGATTACAGATTTGAACTTGCACCATTAACATATGATGAATTTATTGATGCTGTTTCTAAAAAACTTATACATTGTATAGTTTTATTAGAAAATATGATTCCAACAGCCTTTTTAGTATATTCAACAGCAATATCTGAATCTGTGGAATTAAATTTAATTCATTGTTTGGGAATGGAAGATTTAATAACAAAGCGTAACAAGTTAATGGAATTTTTTATGGAAAATACTAAAGAGGATAGAAAAAATTCTGTTGTTTGTTATCCAATGTTAGGTTCTCAAGGTGAATATACTCCAGATATTGCTCACTTTGGATTTAAGTTTGTGGGTTTAATAGTTTTAAGATATCTTATGAATGATTCTTTGTCATCAATGATGCTTGATAATATTGATGAAAATAAAAAGCCTTCTAAATATGAATTAGTTTCTTGGAATAGTAAATACTTAGATTCTGCTGTTAATGTTATTCATGAAACTTTCAAACAAACATCAGATGCATTATTTGATCAACGTTTTACATCACTTGATGGAACACGTGATATTATTGATAAAATAGTAAATAGTATTTATGGAGAGTTCTTGCCAAATGCAACTACTGTACTTTTATGTGATGGTGAACCTGTGGGTTTTGCATTTGCAAACGTAACAGGTGGTAAAATTGCAAATATCCCATTAGTCGGAGTACTTGAAAAGCATAGAGGTACGGGATTATCAGTTTTAATGTTGCAAAGAGTTATGAAAACTATTATAGAAAGTATGCGTCAAGGTAAATATAATTTCTCAGAAGTTAATGTAACAACTGAAACTGATAATTTTGGAGCTCTAAGAATGTATAGAACAGTTGGGTTTAGAGAAGACTATTCATATACACAAGCATACTTACCTCGTGAAAACTAATTTATTTATTAGTGTTTGGTTTAACTGTAGGAACTGCACCTTTTAAAACATAAGGTCTAGCAAAGGCCCAAGTCCCGTATGTTGATAGTGCTAAACCTGCTATATTTAGCCCTGTTTTAATTTTTGAAGGCTTTTTTATTAAATTTGCACCTGCTGCTAATGTAGTTCCAAACATAATACCTAAATAGCCTTTAAATATAGTTCTAGGAACAGCAATACAGTCAGCCATATCTGTTGAATTTTTTAATTTTGTTTCAAATTTATCAGTCAAATGTTTCTTCTTTGGCTGTGTTGTATTTTGAGTTTTATTAAAGTTGTTGATACTTTGTATAGTCATATTGGTATAAAACATTATAAATAAAAAATTAAATAGTATGTTACAGATTGTAAATAAAATTTTATAAAAAAAGTCAATTTCATAATCTAAAAAAACTTTATATATATACGGGAATATTATGGGGATTAAATAATGTTTGGATTGAGTGTAAGAAAAAATGATCAAACACAAGAAAGAACATTCGGAATGAGTGTTATTTCTCGTTCTCAATCTCAAAAAGCAAATAATTCCGAAGAGCCAAAATCTGCATATCAAAAACGTAAAGAAGTTCAAGAAGCAAATTTAGAAAAATTAAAAGAAGATTTAAAACGTGAAAATGAACAATACGAACAAATGCTACAACGTTCTTTAGAAGAACAACAAAGAGCATTATTTGGTTATGAAGATAATTTTATAGATGATCCTTTAACTCATCAGTTGAATTTAGCTTACATTGCAACTACTGCAGGTTATCTATCAGGTCATAGATATAATTCTGTAAAAGGTTCATTTGATGCAGCAAGTGTTAATTTTAATAAAAATAATAATGCAATAAGTTTTGATGATTTAAAAGCAAAAGGCTATAAATATTCATCAGCAAATGGTCAAAAACTTGCAAAAGATGTTGCAAATAATTCAGTAGGATTTACCGGAAGATGTTCAAAATTTGTAAGACAAGCTTTACAAAGAACAGGATTATATAACGGTCATACAGCTTCAGCTTACCAAATGGGTGCAGTATTAGCTAATAATAAGAATTTTCAAGAAATATCACCATCAAGTGTTGATTTGAAAAATCTCCCTGCTGGTTGTATTGTTGTTTATGACAGAGGAGCTGCTGGATATAATTCTCAGCACGGTCATATTGAAGTTACTTTAGGTGATGGAACTGCTTGTAGTGATGGACGTACATATAATCAAAGAACAGCTCAAAATATGAGAATATTTGTTCCTGTTGAACAAGCTTAGAAAAGTTTTTTAAGTTCTATTTCTAAATTGTTTAATGTTGTTTCATTTTTAATTATATGGTTGCATTTTGAGGCTTTTTCATCTTGGTTAAGTTGCGAATCAATTCGAAGCTGAGCTTCTTCTTTCGTAAGATTATTTCTCTCCATTAATCTTTCAAGTCTTAGGGTATCATTACAATAAATTAGGATTATTTCATCAAACAAATCTTGCATGTTTGCTTCAAATAGTAGTGGGATAATTATGAATACATATTTTTCTTGAGAATACTCATTAAACAATCTGTCAATCTCTTGTTTTACAAGAGGGTGAATTATATTTTCCAGTTTAGTTTTTAAATCTTTATTATTAAAAACAATATTACCTAGTTTTTTTCTTGATATTTTAGAATTCTCTAAAATATCATAATCTTTAAAAGTTTCAATTACCTCAAGTGAATTATCTAGGATATTATGAGCAATATAATCTGTATCAAATACTTTGTATCCCATATCTTTTAAAATATTTCCAGCTTGGGATTTGCCTGATGCTATATTACCTGTAATTGCAATTCTTTTCATTATGATTTCTCTAACTTTGCAAGATACCTTTTTAATTCTCTAATTTGAATAGGTTTAATTGGTTTAATTTGACCTTTTTTTAAACCTTCAATCGAAATAGTTGCATGTTGAACTCTTTTTAATGATAGAACTTCAAATCCTAGAAAATCAAACATTTTTCTTATTTGTCTATTCATACCTTGATATAGAATAACTTGCATCATAGTTGATTTATTTGAAATTTCAAGAACTTGGATATCTGCATATGCAAGTTTTTCTTTTTCTATTTCAATCCCTTTAGCCATTTGTTCTATTTGGTTTTGGTTGATTTTACCATCTATTGTTACTATATAGTATTTAGGTACTTTAATTGATGGGTGTGTTAATTCATTAATTAACTCTCCATCATTAGTCATAATAAGTAGCCCTGTAGATTCTCTATCTAACCTGCCAACGGGTTTTAGATGTTGATAATTTTCAGGAAGAATATCATATATTGTTTTTCTACCTTTTTCATCATCTGAAGTTGTAATATATCCTGCAGGTTTGTAGAATTTGTAATATTCAAGTTTTTGTGGTCTTACAAGTTTTTTGTCTACAAATACTTTGTCCTTATCAGAAACCTGGAAACCTAATTCTTTGATTATTTTGCCATTAACATTAACATGGCCTGTTTCAATTAATTCATCAGCTTTTCTTCTTGAACAAAGTCCTGATGAAGCAATAAATTTATTTAAACGTTGCATAACATAGCCTCATTATTTATTTTTTCAAAAGCTATTTTTAATTCTTCAGGTAATCTTCTATATAACTTACCTTCATTATTTATAGCAACAACATCAACAGTTGCTTGTATATATAATTGTCCCGTTTCTTCATTTGTTATGGTTTGTTCAAATATTATTGATAATGGGGTTATTTTAGATATAGATGTTTTAATAGTTACTATATCATTCAATTTTGCAGATGCTTTGTATCTTACATTAAGGTTTGTGACAGGCATTACAATATCTATTTCTTTTAAATCAATAAGATTTAGCCCGAGTAGCTCGCAAAAATATACCCTACCCATTTCAAGCCATCTTAAATATGAACCATGCCAGACAACTCCATAAGCATCAGTATCAGAATAAAAAACTTGTTGTTTAAATCTATGTTCCATATCTTAATGGTAGCATAATATATGATATTATTGCAATTTATGTTATTCAATGTTAAGGTTCATAAATTCAATATCATCAAAATCAACATAAGCAGTTTGTTGTAAGTTTATTCCTGCCATAATCTTTACTTCATTTTTTTGATTTGTTTTTATTAAATAACTAGGAATTTTGATTTTTTGATTATCTCCATTAATTTGGATTTCTGCAATTTTTTGACCGTTGAAGAATATACTAGGTGGAGTAGCAAAAGAAGTAGTAATACTGTTTTGTCCCATTCCTCTTGCAAGAGCTGTATCTATCCCAATTATAGATCCTATGACAAGATAGTTTTGTCTGTTTTTACTTGTTGCAGGCATGTAGAAATTTTTTCTATATACAGGTCCTACAGCCTTACTTCTAAATTGTGTGGCATTAGCTGATGCCATGGAATAGTTGTTATCCCCAATGTGATAAATTTGAGTATCAATTACGATATCAAATTTATCACTTTTTTCAATCGATAGATTAAGTGGTTTACCGTTATTTTTATCAGTAATTGTTATAGAAAATGGTTTATAGTTCTCTTTTTCAACAGAAAGAATAGTATTTGAAGGAACATAAGTAGGCATAGCGAATTTTCCCGAATTATCAGTATAAGTTGTGTATCCTGATTGAGGAATTCTAATTTTTGCACCTGTTACAGGTGTTTTAGTATTTCTATCTATGACTTTATTGTATTTAGCAAAGTCATTTTCACTAACCCCTCCTTGCATAATAGCAGCTTGAACTTGAGAGAGGCTAAATATAAATACAAATATAATGTAGAATAATTTACTAAATTTCATCATTATAAATTATCTCCGTTTATTTAATAAATAGACACACCTTATGTATTACTCATTAATGATGATTTTTAAAAAGTCAAAATAATAATTGTAATTTTATTTTTTTTTGCTATTCTTATTTAAGAGAACTTTGAAATTAATGATATGCCGATGTGATGAAATTGGTAGACGTGCTAGACTCAAAATCTTGTGTGGGCAACCACGTGCCGGTTCGAGTCCGGCCATCGGCATATTAAAATATATCGTTGGAAGTAACTCGAATCGGCACGTGCTGGTTCTTCCCTCTCACAAAATGATACTTAATCATTTTGCTCGGTAGAGTGGCCATCGGTATATTTTAATAAAATTCAAGAGCTTTATCTATTATACAGTTGGAGGTAACGGTTATGAAATTTGTATGTACAATTTGTGGTTATACAGCAGAAGGTGCAGCACCTGAAAAATGCCCTGTTTGTAATGCAGGAAAAGAAAAATTCAATGAAGTTGATGAATCTAAAAAACAATATGCAACTGAACATATTGTAGGTGTTGCAAAAGGTGTTGATGCAGAAATTTTAGAAGGTTTAAATGCTCACTTTACAGGTGAATGTGCAGAAGTTGGTATGTATCTTGCAATGTCAAGACAAGCTGAAAGAGAAGGATATCCTGAAATTGCTGAAGCATATAAAAGATATGCTTTTGAAGAAGCTGAACATGCTGCAAAATTTGCTGAATTATTAGGTGATGTATTAACAAACTCAACTAAGAAAAACTTAGAAATGAGAGCAGAAGCTGAATTTGGTGCTTGTGCTGGTAAAATGGCTATTGCAAAAAGAGCTAAAGAATTAGGTTTAGATGCAATTCACGACACAGTACATGAAATGGCTAAAGATGAAGCTCGTCATGGACAAGGGTTTGATGGTTTATTAAAAAGATATTTTTCATAAGAAAAATAAACAATAAATATAAAAAAGGTTACAGCTGTTTAGTTGTAACCTTTTTATTTACAAAAAATAAACTACGGGAGAGAGCCCGTAGTAAAGAAGTGTTTATTAGTCATTACTTTTTCGATCTTTATACCTATCTGCGTTAAAACCTATTTGTGGTCTAGGTTTGTTTCTTTCTGCTTGCTGAGCTTTTAGTTTTTCTATTTCTTCTCGTCTTTCTTTATTAAGAGCTTTGTATTCAGCAATTTCACTTGCTAAGTCATTATTTTTTAATTGTTCAGCTTCTAAAGCTTTTCTCTTTTCAAGTTCTTTAAGTGCTAAATCAAAATCCTCATCTTTAATTCTGAGTTTTTTCATATCATCAGGTTTATATGTACCCTTATCAATTTTTTCATATATACCTTCTCTGCGTTTTGCAAACCTTTCGGCATCTTCTACAGCAGATGCGATATCACTACCACTTGCTTTTCTCTTATGAAGCTCTTTTGAATATTTTTCAACATTGAATTTTTCATCAAATGGCATCCCTTTACGATGTATGTCAAATATTTGTTTAACACCCTGTTCATCCGGAAGACCAACATGAATAACTTGTCCAAATCTTCCTGCTCTTGTCATTGCAGGATCTAATGAGTTTTTGTTATTTGTTGCCGCTATAAAATAAATGTCATCTCCTCTTTTTTCTGATTCGCTAATTTCTGCAAGCCAAGTATTTAATACTTTTTTCCCATAAGTATCAGAGTTTCCATCTCTTTTTTGTGCTACTGCATCTATTTCATCAATAAAAATAATTGCAGGTTGGTTTTGTCTTGCCTCATCTACAACTGCTCTAACATTTGCTTCTGATTCTCCAACAAATTTTGAGTCAAGTTCAGAACCTTTAATATATCTATAATAAGCTTGACTTTCATTTGCTGTGGCTTCTCCTAATAATGATTTCCCTGTTCCCGGAGGTCCTTCTAATAAAATAGCTTTATTCATGTTTTTAGGGCTTTTTACTTCAGGATGTTTAATTGGATATACAATAACTTCTTTCATTTGCTGAATTGCATCATTCATTCCTCCTACATCACTAAACATTATTGGTTTTTTAGCTTTTGCTGGATCAGCACTAAACCTTTTTAAATTCCTTTTATTAATTTGTTTTATAGTAGGTTCAGTTTCCTCTGTCATGTCAATAACTTTTGCATATTCTTCTTTTATTTTATTTGGAATAGCTTTTGTGTTTGCATCAAATTTAAGAATTTTTCCTTCCGGTGTTCTTAAAGAATCGTTGGGTGATAAATATATTGTTTCGTTTGGTTTAATAAAATATTGCTCTTTAGTTTTTGCATCATTTATAAAATGAACCTTTTTGCTCATATTAGTAAATTCTTTATCTACCCCATTTTTAGTAAATCCCATAGTATTTTCTATACTTTTATCTTCAACAAAGAAAATTTTCTTTATAACTTTTCTAAATGGTGATAATGTTTTTTTCTTCGCTTTATCTATTTCATCAAGATGAGTTTCTAAATCTTTTATAGCATTTCTCATGTTTTTACCAACAAGAATAACTTCATTTGATTTTAATATATCAAATAAACCTGTTATTTTTTCACCTAAAGATGGACCTTTAGGTAATGGTGCAGGTAAACCTTTGAATGCGACTTTCATTTGTTTGACTTGAAGCGAACCATAGTTTTTATCAACAAGAATATCCGTTGGTTTTGTTGGATTAAGTGTTGATGTGACATTTGTTGGTTTTGTGCTTGTTTGTTTTGGTTGATTGTCTTGTGTTTGTGGAGTTACAACTCCTGCTCTGAAAGTTACATTCATGTAATAAGCCTCCTTTATTTTGATTTAGTGTACTAATTACATTTATTTTTATATTCTTTTTAGTTTAGTTTTTTTTTAGAATTTGTCAATATATACTTTATAGATAATTTGTAATTTTTGATTTTTTATTGTATATTTTTCTATATTTTTGTGAAAATTTGCACGTTTTTTTATTGAATTGTGATGTTTTTCCTCAAAATTTATATAAAAATGTTAAAAATTAAATAAAAAAAATAATGTAAATTTTTGTTAATAATTTTAATATTTCATTTTTAATAGCAAAAAATTGGTTTCATATTTGTTATTAAAATATGGAAAATTTTTCAATGAAATCGAACATTGTATTTAGGGCAAAACCTATTCCTAAATCGATAATAGATAAAACTAAAAATGAGTTATTAGATAAAAATATTAATCGAATTGATATTTATTGCCATTCATCTGCTGATGAAGATACAATAAACTCTGCAAAAGTTTTCTATAATTGGTTAACAAGAAATGGAAAAGATGTAAAAATTTGTGTTCCCAAAACAGAAGTTCAGAAATTATATTTTTCATCTAAGGATTTTAAATTAAAAGGTGAAGATAAAACAGTTCCAGATAAGTCTATAATTCTTGATTTTAATTCTAAAGAGAGATTATCTTCTCAGTATAGTGATTTATTTAAAAATAATTTACCTCAAAATGTAGTAGGTTATGATCATCATACTCCATCTAATATCTTAAATGGTGATTTTTATATTGACGATTCTGCAAAATCTTGTTGTGGGGTATTAACTAGATTTTTTGAAGGTTTAGGAGAAAAGTTGTCACTAAAAGATAAGAAAAACTTATATTGTGGGATGGTAAGTGATTATAAAAAATCCGGATTAGTATCTTTAAATAAATCTGAAAATAGTTATGAGTTAATAAAAACAAATAAACTATTGAATGATAAAAATTCTTTAGATGTGTTTAATAAACTTGATAAATCTTTGTCTAATAAAGATAAACAAGAAATTTATATACATTTAGATCCTTTAGCAAGATTAACAAATGACGAAAAAGTATTACAAGAAAGATTATATTCTCAGTTAAAAGTTTCTTCAAATGGGAAAATGGCATATGTTGTAATTCCTCCTAATGATAAACTATGGAAAAAGGTTGGTATGGATACACCAACAACATCTGAAATTTTAAAAGATATACGAACACAAGTTTCAACTGATAGTCAAAAAGCTGAGTTTCTGTCAGATGAGCAAAAACTTAAAATGAAAGATGTAGACACTGTTATTGCTTTTTATCAAAAAGATAATGAGTATAGGATGAGTATTCATTCAAAAAGTAATTCCGCCTTAAAACTAATTGATTATATAAAAGAAAATATTAATCCTGATTTAATTGCAGGAGGTCATGCTGATAGAGCTGGGGGTAAAATCGATAGTTTAAAAAAAGAAGATGTAAATAACTTTATTAATTCATTTATAAAAGCATCAGATATTTTATAGTATAATTTAGCTATGAAAAATATTGCATTATTATTGGCTTCTGGTTCAGGAAAAAGATGTGGTTTAGATTATCCCAAGCAATTTGCATTGATTGGGTATAAAACTATTCTTGAAATTACTGTAGAAGCTTTTCAAAATCATAAATTAATCGATGAAATCATTCTTGTAACAAGTCAAGATTATATTGATAAGGTGAAAGAATTAACTAATAAATATTCAAAAGTTTCAAATGTGGTTTTAGGTGGTGAAACGAGAAAAGATAGTTCTTATAATGGAATAAATGCAATTAATGATGATGAAGCTAAAGTATTGATTCATGATGCTGTAAGACCTTTGATATCTGAGCAAATAATTTCAAATTGTATTGAATCACTTAATCAATATAATGCTATATGCGTTGGAATACCATCAACCGATACAATATTAATGATAGATGATGATGAAAATATTAAAAATATTCCATCTCGTAAGTTTTTATATAGAGCGCAGACTCCTCAATGTTTTAAGCTTTGTGTAATTAAAGAAGCCCATAAAAAAGCGGCTTTAGATGAAAAATGTTCTGTAACAGATGATTGTGGATTAGTTATAAATTATACGAATGAAAAAATCCATGTAATATCAGGAAGTGAAGATAATATAAAAGTAACTTACAAGGAAGATATAGAATTTGTTAAGAAAAAAATAATACAAAATTAAAAAGACCGACATTATGTCGGTCTTTTTATATCTCACCTTTTAAATTTAAGGATTAGCTTTTGCTGCTTTATCTGCAGCTTTTGCTCGATTTTGGTTGTTATGGCTGTCAATTGTTCCTCCAATTGCAGCACCTACAAACATACCTACTAAAGAAATTCCAACTGCTAAGGTTTGAAGTCCTGTTTTTATAGCACCTCTTTTTCTTACAGGTCCAAAATAGCTTAAATCTTTACCCATATTATTTAGGGATTGGATAAGCATTCTTTTTCCTTCATTGGTTTTAAGTTTATTAGCTAATACTTTAGAAGCTAAAGCTCCTGATAAAAGACCTACAGCCCCTCCTGTAGTTCTTCCCATATGAGTAACTTCATACTTATTACCACGAGGTGTTTTTTTTGTTTGTCCTTGAAAAGCGATGTTGTTGGTTGAGTTAATTAATTGAATACTCATACATACTCCTATAATAATAGTTGTTAAATAATAAATCCAACTGATTAAATAATACTCGCAAAAGAATATTTTTGTTAGTTTGTAAATAAAAATTTACAATAAAAAAGGCTTACTAATTTAGTAAGCCTAATTTGTGTGTGTAGGTTATTATGTGAAGGTTAGTTAAATCAATCCTAGTTTAAGTCTGTTTAATTGAGCTGTGATTTCATTTGCAATTTGGAATGCTTGAGGTTGACCTTGGATAGCTCCTGCTTGACCACCTGCAAATGCTTGTGTTTGTTGTGATTCTTCTGGTTTTCCAACTTGTTGAGTTGGTTGCATATCTTGAACATTTTGTGGTGTTTGAACATTTTTTATTTGATTTTGTGCGTTTTGTAATTCTTGGAATTGTTTAATAATTTCTTGAGCTTGAGCTTCTGTTTTAATGTTTTGAGAATTAATTCCAAGAGCTTGTAATTCTTGTCTTGTTTCAGGTTTTATTGCATTTACCTGATTCATTTGTTGATATTGATTTATTCCATTAACACCGTTTATTGATACCATATCCAGACCCCTATTTTTCCATTTTATTGACAAATTAGTAGACGACATTTTTTTATTAAACTTTAGTATTTTTTATTAAACTGTTACAAATCTTAATACAATTAGCAAAATAATTTATTCATTGGTATTAAAATAAGTATTAAGGAGGTTTTATATGTTCGGTGTAAAATTTAATCCAACAAAAAATACCAAACCATTGAGAACAATTGAACGAGAAATGGAACAAACTAGAGCAAGATATCAACATTATTTAAAAACAGGAGAAGTAATATTACCTCAAAGAAATGTTGTTAAAGAATCTTTTCCTGTAAAAGTTGTTAAATTTTTAAAGTCTTTAATAAGAGCCAATAAATAATAATAATTTTAAAATCTTAATATAAACTTAATCCGTTGTTATTGAGCAACGGATTTTTTTGTGTATAATGTTCTTTTGAGAGGGAATATTATGGACAATAAAATTTATTTTGTAGATGTTACAAACAGAGATGGTGTGCAAACATCAAGATTAGGTTTAGCTAAGCTTCAAAAGACAATAATTAATTTGATGCTTGATGATATGGGGATTACTCAATCTGAGTTTGGGTTTCCTACAACAATGCACGAATTAAATTATTTAAATGCAAATTTAGAGCTTGTAGAGCGTAATGTTATTACTAATACAAAGCTGTCAGGTTGGATGAGAGCTGTGGCAGGCGATGTTGAAAAATCATTTATAAATGTTCCCAAATTAAAAAATTGTAATTTATCGCAATCCACTTCAGAACAGATGATATATGGTAAATATTTAGGTAAGAAAACACCGGATGATATTTTAAAAATGACTGTAGAATCTGTAGAAGCTGCTGTTGATAAAGGTGCAGAAATTATTGGAGTTAATGCAGAAGATGCATCAAGAAGTGATTTAGGTTTCTTAATTAAATTAGCAAAAGAAGTTAAAAAAGCAGGTGCATATAGATTTAGATATTGTGATACATTGGGTTATGAAGATCCTAAAACTTCTTATGACAGAATTTATGAAATAGCAAAAGCAACCCAAATGCCAATAGAAATGCATTTTCATAATGATTTAGGAATGGCAACAGCTTGTTCTGTAATGGGTGCAAAAGCTGCTATTGACGCAGGTGTTGATGCTTATATTAATACTGCGATTAATGGTATGGGAGAACGTGCAGGTAATGCTGATTTGGTTTCTTGTCTTTTAGCTATTTTAAAATCTGCAGGATTTAAAAATAGTAAATATCAAATTGATCCAAAAATTGATTTAAGTAAATCATGGAAGTTAGCTAAATATACCGCTTATGCATTTGGGGTTGATATACCGATTAATCAACCTGCAGTCGGTGATAATGCTTTTGCTCATGAATCAGGTATTCATGCTGATGGCGCATTAAAAGACAGAAGAAATTATGAGCTATATGATTTTGAAGAACTTGGAAGAGGCGAACCAGAAATTATTGAAACAGGTCGTATGATTACAACAGGTGAATATGGCGGAATTAAAGGTTTTAGAAACGTATATGATAAGTTAGAACTTGAATTTCATGATGAGCTTGAAGCTCGTAATATTTTGGAATTGGCGCGTTATGCAAATGTTCATACTCAAAAAACTTTAACAGAAAGTGAGTTAAAATTTATATACTATTATCCTGACATAGCGGCTAAAGTTATGACCGTATCACCATATTATTGTCCTGAAGGTGCAATAAAAGATAGGGTTGATGCTCACTTGTTAACTTTACCAAAACACATAATTTAGGAATAAAAAGGAAGGATTAAAATAAATGGGTTTAACATTAGTAGAAAAAATTCTATCAAATCATGTTGGCAGAAATGTTCATGCCGGAGAGTTAGTAATATCAAAAGTTGATGTTTGTGCTGTTCAAGATGGTACAGGTCCTTTAACGGTTCAAGAGTTTAAGAAAATAGGTAAACCCAAATTAAATAATCCTGAAAGAACAATATTATTCATTGACCATGCATCACCAAGTCCAAGAAAAGAATTATCTAATACACATATGGTATTAAGAGAGTTTTCAAAAGAGTATGGTGCAGTTTTATCTGATACAGGGGCAGGAGTTTGTCATCAAAGATTGATAGAATCTTATGTAAATCCTGGAGAAGTATTGGTTGGTGCCGATTCTCATACTTGTACATCAGGTGCATTAGGTGCATTTGCAACAGGCATGGGCTCAACTGATGTTGCTGTCGCAATGGCTTTAGGAAAAACTTGGTTAAAAGTACCTGCTACATTCAAAATTGTTGTTACAGGAAAATTTAATCCAGGTATTTGTTCAAAAGATTTGATGCTTCATTTAATTGGAATGATAGGTGCAGATGGTGCGACATATAAAGCGTTAGAGTTTTGTGGTGATACTATAGAAAATATGGAAATGTCAGAACGTTTTACATTAGCTAATATGGCTGTTGAAGCAGGTGCTAAATGTGGATTATTTGTTGCAGATAAAAAAACAAAAGCATATTTAGAAGAAAAAGGAAGAGGGGATAAATATTTTCAAATCCTTCCTGATAAAGATGCTGTTTACGAAAGAGTAATAAATATCAAAGCTGAAGATATTAAATATACTGTATCTTGTCCTCATACTGTAGATAATACAAAAACAATAGAAGAGTTAGAACCAGAAAAAGTAAAAGTAAATCAAGTTTATGTAGGAACTTGTACAAATGGCCGTATTGAAGATTTGCGTGTAGTTGCAAGTATCTTAAAGGATAAAAAAGTTAATTCTGATGTAAGAATGTTAATATGTCCTGCATCTCCAACAGTTTATAAACAAGCGTTGAAAGAAGGTTTATTGGAAACATTTATTGATGCAAATGCGCAAATATTACCCCCAGGTTGTGGACCTTGCGTTGGAGTCCATGCCGGTATTTTAGGTGATGGAGAAGTATGTTTGGCTACCCAAAATAGAAACTTTCAAGGACGAATGGGCAATACAAACGGTCAAATATATTTAGCATCACCATATGTTGCAGCATATACGGCAATTAACGGATACATTTCTGCTAAATAGTTTGTATAATTATTTAAAAAGGTGGTAGTCATGGTAAAAAAATGTCCATTTACACAAGGTGAATGTACCCCTGAATGTAGTTTATTTGTTGCAAATGAAGACTTAAATGAATTTTTTGCAGCACGTTTAACAAGTTTAGGTGTTATAGACAAACAAAATAACGGCTCTTGCTCATTAAAAATGTTAGCAATGAGTGGAGGTAGGTTTATATTTGAAAATACAACTACAAAACGGTTATAATTCTATTAATCGTTAAATCTTTGTTACAAAACATGGTAATAGATCTATTTGTTTTGTATACTAATGGAAGTTGAGAGGAGATTTTTGTGATTAATGAGGGAATGTTAGATAAAGTATTATCACCTCAAGATTTAAGAAAAATTT
This sequence comes from uncultured bacterium, assembly GCA_949294335.1. Taxonomy (GTDB): domain Bacteria; phylum Cyanobacteriota; class Vampirovibrionia; order Gastranaerophilales; family Gastranaerophilaceae; genus UMGS1585. The sequence continues at coordinate 48,407 of CASFGO010000034.1, forward strand.
TGAATGCTGATAATATGGAAATAGTAAGACTTTGTAGAAAAGCATCAATTGTTCCAAAGAAAGATGAAAATGGTAAAACATATTTTTCAATGGAAGAGGCACGATTATTGAAACAGGCAAAAGAGTCTAAGTCTTTGATGCCAAAATCGTCTTCTCAAGTTGTAGTAAATACATTATTATCTTCATTACAAAAAATGGAAGATAATATGACTTCATCTATAACCGAGTCAATAACAGATTCAATAACAAAAGTTTTAGATGAAAGACTTGAAGGCATGGACGAAGTAGTAGTAGAACTTATTCGTTGCAAAACAGAAAATGAAAACTTGAAAAACAAAGTTAATGAATTAAATAAAGAAAATTATAAACTAAAAAATACTCTAAATTCATATAAACCATTTGCTTTTGGCTTATATGTAAAAAAACAAGAGGATGAAATTTTACTATAAATAATATAAGGAAAGATAGTATGGTTGTTAAAGAAGAAGTTGCAGCTAATCCCACAGATGAAAGAGGCAGAGCCTTAAAATTAGCGATAGAAAAAATAGAAAAAGATTTTGGTAAAGGTGCAATAATGCGCCTAGGAGATAAAACAACAGTTAATGTAGATGCAATTCCAACCGGAGCATTGGCATTAGATGTTGCATTAGGTATCGGTGGTATTCCAAGAGGACGAATTATTGAAATATATGGACCAGAATCATCAGGTAAAACCACTTTAGCTCAACATATTGTTGCAGAATGTCAACAAAGAGGTGGTATAGCAGCATTCGTTGATGCAGAGCATGCTCTTGATCCTGAATATGCTAGAAATTTAGGTGTAAATATCGATGAGTTATTAATTTCTCAGCCTGATACAGGAGAACAAGCATTAGATATTACAGAAGAATTAGTTCGTTCAGGTGCTGTTGATATTGTTGTTGTAGACTCAGTTGCTGCCTTAGTTCCAAAAGCAGAAATTGAAGGAACAATGGAAGATCAACAAATGGGCTTACAAGCAAGATTAATGTCTAAGGCTTTAAGAAAATTAACAGGTGTTATTGGAAAAACTAATACGACTGTAATTTTTATTAACCAATTAAGACAAAAAATTGGTGTTATGTATGGAAACCCTGAAACAACAACTGGTGGTAATGCTTTAAAATATTATGCATCTGTAAGAATGGAAATAAAACGTGTTGAAGGCTTAAAAGGCGATGGAATGGATGTTGGAAACCATGTAAGAGTAAGAGTTCTTAAAAATAAGGTAGCTCCACCATTCAGAACTGCTGAGTTTGATATTATATTTGGGAAAGGTATTTGTAAGACAGGAAATATTCTTGATGTTGCAGTTAATTTAGATATTGTTAAAAAAGCAGGTGCTTGGTTTAGCTTTAATGATGAAAAACTAGGTCAAGGCCGCGATAAAGCAAAAGAATATTTGAATGCAAATCCTGAGTTGCTTGCAGAAGTCGAAAAACTTGTTCGAGAAAAACTTGCCGAACAATAAGAAATGTAAAAAATGAAGCCTTGTTTAGCAAAAATAAGGCTTCATTTGTTTTAAAAAAAGAGTATACATGTGTGTAAAGTTAAAGTGAAAGGTAGTGGAGAATGGTACAAGCAATAAGTGGTTTTAGACCATACGTATCTGCTGTTCCACCTGTTGTAAATCAACAACGTGTCAACCAAATCAAGCTTGAACGCAATGAAGTTACTGATGATTTAAGGAATGGAAAAATTAGTGATATGCAAGCCATGTCAGAAAGAGTAGCTCTTAATTCACAATTGTCAGATGCAAAAGCTCAAGCTGTACAGGCTAGAAACGCACAACAAGTAAATGCACCTAGTCGTTCTCAAACAGTAAAACCTACCACTGTAACTAACCCTCAAGAGGTTAAACCTGCTAATGTAGCTGCTATGGACAGGCAACAAAAAGGTAAGGAACTATCGCAGGTCGAAAAACAACAAATTGTTGATAACCAAATGAAACAAATGGCTATAAACAATCAGGTTTTACACGGTTTAACAGCAGTATAAGACAACTTTATAGAATGTATTACAGATAGGTTGGATAATTATTTTATTCAACCTATTTTTTATGAACCAAATAAGTTTAATTGAGGAGGAACAAGTTCCGGCTTGTCTGCATATTTTTTCTTTGTTGAAAGATTTTTTGAAAAATCCTTTTGCATTTTGTTCATCAATGATTGAGATTTCTCGATTACAGAACTTGGTAATCCTGCCATTTTAGCAACGTGGATACCATAACTCTTGCTTGCACCACCAGGAACAATTTTTCTTAAGAATTCAATTTTTCCGTCTTCTTCTGTTATTGTAATTCTATAATTCTTAATTTGTGGGTAAGTTTTTGTCATTACGTTAAGTTCGTGGTAATGAGTTGCAAAAATACATCTTGCATTTATTTTTGTTGCAATATGTTCTGCAACTGCCCAAGCGATTGCAACACCATCATATGTACTTGTTCCACGACCAATTTCATCGATTAATATGAAGCTGTTTTCTGTTGCGTTGTTTAGGATGTATGCTGTTTCAACCATTTCAACCATAAATGTTGATTGTCCTAAAGTTAAATCATCGCTTGCGCCAACTCTTGTGAATATTTTGTCAGCAATCCCAATTCTTGCATAATCTGCAGGTACATAAGAGCCTATTTGAGCTAAGATTGCAATAAGTGCATTTTGACGCATATATGTTGATTTACCTGCCATGTTAGGGCCTGTTAGAATCATAAAACGAGTTGAATTATTTTCAATAGAATCGTTTAATTCCAAATCGTTCGCAACATATGTTCCTAAAGGAAGAATTTTTTCTAATACAGGATGACGTCCATTTTTTATAACAAATTCAGAAGTTTCATTAAGCTCAGGTTTAACATAATTATTTTCTAAAGCTGTTGTTGCAAAAGATGTTAAAACATCTAATTGAGCAATACATTCTGCAACTTTTCTTATAAGCTCAACAAACTCTTTTGAATAATTTTTGAAATCAGAATATATTTTGTACTCTAAATCATTGATTTTTGATTGAGCAGATAAAACATCATCTTCATGTTTTTTTAGTTCATCTGTAATAAATCTTTCGCCACCTGTAAGTGTTTGTTTTCTGATGTAATTAGGTGGGACTTGATTAAGGAAAGAATTTGTAACTTCAATATAGTATCCAAATACTCTGTTAAATCCAACTTTAAGGTTTTTTATTCCTGTTTTTTCTCTTTCTTGTTGCTCAAAATTTTCTATCCAAGTAGTTCCATTTGTTAATAAATCTCTTAGATAGTCTAATCCTTCATCAACTCCTGATTTTATAACCCCACCTTCTTTGATAACGTTAGGAGCATCTTCAGCAATCGTTTTTTCGATTATTTGCGCATAATCAAATAATTGTGGGATATTATCTTCTATTCCATCAAAAATAGCGATGTCAGAATCTTTGACTAATTTTAGTAAATCAGGCAAGACTAAAAGAGAATCTTTTAGACTTAGAAAATCTTTTGGTAAAGCAACTGTACTGCTTAAGCGAGTTGCAAGTCTTTGAATATCATATATTTGGTTAAGTGTTTCTGTAATTTCAATTCTTGATGAATCATTTTCAATAAGTTTTTCAACAATTTCTTGTCTTGCTTCTATTTCAGGAATCTTCTTCAATGGTTGGCAAATCCAAGATTTTAGTAATCTTGTTCCCATGTTGGTATTTGTTCTATCGATTGCCCAATATAGAGAACCATATTTGTTTTTATCCCTTAGGGTTTCAACTAGTTCAAGATTTTTTCTAGTGTTTGAATCCATAAGAACATATTGTGAAAGTTCATATTGTTCTATTGTATCAATTTTAGGAAACGAAGATTTTAAGTTTTCCCAAATATATGCTAATAATGCAGCGGCAGCTCTAAATCCTAATTTGCAGTTGTCATAACCTAATGTATCTAGAGTTGCTAAATTCATTGCATTTTTCAAATTTGTTTTTGCAAAATCAGATTCAAATATTTTTGCAGGAACTTTTGAACATCTGTAGTTTGCTACAATTTCATCTGGAAGATTAAGTTTTTCGTCAGGAACAATTTGGAATGGCATTGCTTTTTGTGCAATAGACGGCCCAATTATTTCAGAAGGTTTAATTCTTGCAAGCTCAGATAATATAAGATTTAATGGTGCTTGTGTAACTTTAAACTCTCCTGTACTTACATCTGAATATGCAAAACCATACATTCCTTTTTCTTCAAACATAGAACAAATGTAATTGTTGCTATTTTGTTCAAGGAAGTCATTTTCAATAATTGTTCCAGGGGTAACAACTCTTACAAGTCCTCTTTTTACAATTCCTTTTGCTTGTTTTGGGTCTTCTAATTGTTCACATATCGCAACTTTGATACCTTTTTCTACAAGTTTTCTAAGGTAGTTATCAACAGCCTTAACAGGTATTCCTGCAAGAGGAACTCGTCCAAGCTTTGCGCCTGAATCTCTACCGGTTAATGTTAATTCTAATTCTCTTGATAATATATGCGCATCTTCAAAGAATGTTTCATAAAAATCCCCCATTCTATAAAGCAATAAAGTATCTGGATTTTGTTGCTTAATTTCAAGATACTGCTTCATTGCAGGTGATGTATCCTCTGGATTTACATCTATACTATTAATATGATTGATTTCCCCTTTTGTCATGACTATAATTATACAATAAGATAAGAAGTAGGAAAACTATGTTTAGATTTTTTAAAAATATTTTTAATGCAATAATTATAGTTTTAGTTTTAGCAGGGTTAAATAACCTTTATAATGCGCATGTTTTTGATGATTTAATCTCAAATTGTTCACACTTTTTTAAAGAAAAGTCAGAGCAAACAATCCAAAAGGTTGGAGATTTTTCTCAAATAAATCCTGAATTTAATGTTGATACGGCAGTAAATTTGTTCGGATTTAAAGCTGTATTAGGCGAGCATAGAGCCTCAGGACAAAGAATGATTGTTCTTGATTCAGGGCATAAAAAACTTTTAACAAGAGAAGATATCCAAACAGATGGAGTTAAACAAAAACTTGATGATTTAAGCCAAAAATTTAGATATCAATCCTCAAATGTAAGTGAGATAGAGATATTAGGTAGAGGTAATATTTATGCTTATGGAAAAAATCTTCCATATGTTAAATTTACAGCCAAGGTTACAAAACTTCCAATAAGTAGAGTAACAGGGATTATAGCTGTTAATGATTCAAACCCAAAAGAGCAAAGGTTGTTGATATCAGTTAATGAAAAGAATAGATATTCACAACTTATCGCAAGTGAGTTTTATCGAGCAGTAAAAGAATCAGATTAATTGTAAGAGAAAAGAGTACATATAATGAAACGACAAATTCGATTAGCGCATTTATATCCAAAGATGTTAAATATATATGGTGATTTAGGTAATGTATTAACGATAAAAAAAAGATGTGAATGGCGTGATATCGAGATTACAATTGATGAGATAAACATCGGTGATCCGATGTCTGAACATGATATGTACTTTATCGGTGGAGGTCAGGACATGCAACAGATTGCTGTTGCCAAAGAACTCCAAAAGAATAAGGCATTTTTGCAAAATGAACAAAATTTGAATGCTGTATTTCTAGCAATTTGTGGTGGGTATCAACTTTTGGGTAATTATTATCAACCACATGACGGTGAAAGATTAGAAGGTATTGGATTACTAGATGTTTATACTGTTGCAGGCTCAAATAGATTTATAGGTAATGTAACAGCCGAAGTTGATTATTTGAAGAAAAAAACACTTGTAGGGTTTGAAAACCATAGTGGTTTAACATATTTGAATGGTAAGACTAAACCAATATCACATGTAATAATCGGAAAAGGTAATAACGGAAAAGATAAGACTGAGGGTGCAAGATATAAGAACGTATTTGGGACATATTTACATGGTTCATTCTTGCCAAAGAATCCACATTTTGCAGATTATTTGATAGGATTAGCTTTACAGAAAAAGTATGGTGTAGAGATGGAATTAGAATCCTTAGATGATTCATTGGAATATTATGCTCACGCATCAGTAGTTGAAAAACCTTATTAGTGGGTAAATATAAGTTAATATGAATGGATAAATATAGTTTTACTTTACTAGCAAAAAATTTTTTTCTTTAGTTTTAAATAAATATAATAGTATTTATTTAAAGGTTTTACAAAATGAAAATCCAACAATTTATATATTCGCCCCAATTTAAAGCAAAAAATATTGCGATTTTAGATGATAGTAAAAGAAATAATTCTAATAATATAAAAGAAAATACAAATAAGGTAACATCAGATCCATTTGTAATAAGCAAAGCAGGTGCAGATGCAATAAAGAATATTGTTCTTGTTAACGATTTATTATCATCAAAACCAGAAATTCAAAATTATGATGTTTCACTATTTAAAGATACAACTTTAAAACCACAATTTTCATTAGATAGTCCAATTACTCCTGAAAGTTTAGTTATGGTTCATAGAACTGATTATTTTCCACATAATGGAATAATAATTACACAACATCATTCATCTAAAGATGCGAATGGTATTTGTTCTCCTCGAGATACAACTCATTTTTCATTAAATAAATCAGTAACTGAACATTCTTGGGGTGCAAATTGGGACCAAATGAAGTATGCTTTAATTTTACCATTTAAAGAAACTATAGAAAGTATCCCAAAAGAAAAAGTTATAGGAGGTATTACTGAGGATTTCTTTATTCAAAGTGATGTAAAACTTCCGGAAGGAAGTGTAATATTAACATATTCAAAAGATGTTCCTTGGGGAAAACTAAGAGTTTCTCAGGCAGAAGATAATGGGAAAACACTTAAAGGAGTAAAACTTATTGAAACCTCAAATTCTGATATGAATAAAGTTGTATCTGTAGTATTGAGAAAAATGGGCTATGCTTCAATGGACAATGTGAATAAAAATGCCAAAATTTCGAATACTGATGCATATAATATGAGCACTTTTATTAATCCGGATCTTATAGATGATGAATTTAATTTATATAATATTCACCATAATAAAAATACAGATTCGTATGTAAAAAAAATTCATAATATATGGAATGATTTTTGTGAAGATAATAATTATATTCAGGGATTACACACTTATTCACCGTGGGGAAGAAGTGATATGGTAATTCATAGTATTCAAATGCTATTTGGCACAACAAATTCTTGGAAAGGTTCTGATGCTTCTGGGCATCCCATAGATTATCAAAAAGAATTATGTAAAGTATTGGATGAATGTAAAGAAGACTTACCAGAAGGTAAACATTTATCTTTTGATGCCGAAAAAGTAAAAGCTATTATTAAATCAAGTAAAAATCCCCAAATAGCACTTGATAAAATGGCAGATAAACTAAAGCTTAAACCATTAAATTTGGTTGGAAATCCAACAATTACAGCAGGATGTCTTGATTATAGTGATGGAGAATTATTTAATTACATTGATGAAAGAACCTGCTTATCAGAAGAATATAAAGATTGGGGGAAAAGACGTTATAAAAAGTAATTAGTAGAATTTGTTAAATTAAATAGATTATACCCATAAAATAATATAAAAAAACTACTTGATTTTTACTTTTTAGCGTTCCATAATAATATTGTAAGCGATAATATCGCGGAATGGAGCAGCCCAGCAAACGTCAAGTTTGCAAGTTAGAAAATAGCTCGGGCGAGCTACCAGACCGAATGACAACTAAATATTAACGCGGGATGGAGCAGTCTGGTAGCTCGTCGGGCTCATAACCCGAAGGTCGTTGGTTCAAATCCAGCTCCCGCAACCAATTATAACAAGGCTTTTAGATTTTTTCTAAAAGTCTTTTTTAATGCGTAGCCCCCTATTATCCCGCCTTATGTAACTGATATTATTTGATGTTAAAATTATTTATTAGATTTCGTATATCTTCTATTACGCAACTCATATCATCTAAGTTGTGTTTTTTGCAGTCATAATTGCAAGGGCAATTATCACAATGTTGTTTTAAGATTTCTAATATTTTTGTCGTTTTTTCTTGCTGTATTGGTACATATTTTACAATTTCGACTTTATCTCTTAAACGTTCTGGTAAGTGTTTAATACCGCTTTTAGCGTTTCCCTCTGTAAAATAACATTTTCTTGAAATTGTGCCAATGCTCGGATATGAAATCCCCAATGCTCTTTGTTCTTCTCGGCTAACATAGCTTAAACTAAACGGATTGTCTTTGTAATGAATACAATATACTTCTTTGGGGTATGAAACTATTTTATATATTCCGTTCTTTTCTACTGTATTTTTCATCTTTTACCTCTTTTATTTCAACTTTAGGATCTAGGAAATAATATCCTCTGCCACTATTTACAAATTTATTTAAAAAGCACCATATAATCGCTTGAATTTTATAAGGGTATGTTTTAACTAAACCCATTTTTTCTTTGCCTTTTATCCACACTTGATATTTGCTCATTTTATCTACTTAAAACCTCCAAAGTATCCAATATTTTTATTGGTACTAAATATATTTCTTCGTAATCACAAGCATTATCAAGTGAAATGCACATAGGAATAAGTCCTATTTTTGTGAATTCTCTTTCTATTTCCCAATCTGCCATTCGTGCTACTTTTTCAATTCCAAATTTTTTAATTGCTAAATCTCTTGCACACCTTGATTGACCGGTATAAGATCCATAGTTAAATTTTTTATCATTTAACCAATGTTTTTCCATTAATTCTTTTGTTTCGTTATTCATTATTCCCCCTAATAATTAATTTTTCTAACTCTTGGTATATAGTTATGACAATATAACGGCTGAACATCTAACAAACTATTTTTATCGCTTTTTAAAATTAGATATTTTGAAGCCTTGCAATAACCAAAACAGAATTTCCCGTCTAAACTAAAATATGGTTTAACACAATTTTTACAATATTTTTGTTCACACCTTATCATTGTTACACTCCTTTTCGGTAAGGACATTAATGTCCTTAGCTTTGTTGATAATTTTTAAAATTCTATCTCTTGTGCAAATTAAACATTCTTCTTTGTCGTTGCAGCCACAATCTAAATCACAACAATACTCATCTGATATGTTTTCGAGTATTTCTTGAAATATTGTAATTTCTTTGTTCATTTTTCTCCTTTCCAACTATTTCTTTATTGGAAATAGTTTGCATTTTTAATAATTATCTATTACATTTATTGCGTTTTTCTTTCTTTCTGCGTCTGAATGCACATAAATCATTGTTGTATTTATTGATGAATGCCCTAAAAGCTCTTTGACAACAACAATATCAACACCTTTTTCAATAAGTCTTGTTGCAAAAGTATGTCGCAAATCGTGAAATCTGAATTTTTTAATTCCAGATTTTTTGACAGCGTTGTTAAAACTTTTTTTAATATCAATATATCTTTTCCCAGTAGTGGGATTGATAAATACATATTCTGTATTGTTGTGCATTTTAAGTTTTAATAGTAATTTTTTAAGGGATTTAGCAAGCGGTATTAATCGTTTTTTACCCGATTTTGTATGCAACAATTCTATTGTGTCTTTTTTAAAATCAATGTTATTCCATTTTAGGCTTAAAATTTCCTCTTTCCTTGCTCCTGTTTTTAGAGCAAATTTAATTATAAGTTTTAACATTGAGCCGGTTTTATTTTTCAGATCAACAAAATAAAATTTTGGTAAGAATTTATTAAAAATTTTCTCTTCTGTTCTATTTAAAAATCTTATAGTATGATTATCTGGTTTTAATAGTTTGACTTTCTTCATTGGGTTTATGAGGATTAACTCATTATCGATACAAATATTAAGCATTTTGCTTAATGCTTGCAAATACCTATTTACAGTAGATTTACTTAAATCTTTTTTTAAAAGCCAGTTTTTAAAATCTTCAATAGTTGCGGGTGTTATATCCTCAAGGTAAGATCCGGATTTAAAAAATTTTTTAAAAGCCTCCGTATATGCGTTATCATTATTTGTACTTTTTTTATTTATTCGAGAATAATCTAGGTATAGTTCAATCCCCTCTTTTAAAGTTGATTTTTTCTTGTCTTCAATTATTCCTAAATTTCCTTTTAGTAATTCACCCTTAACAATAGCCTCATACTTTAAAGCGGATTGTTGATCCGTAGCCTCTGGAATACTTTTATAATATTCTTTGCCTCGTATTTTAAATCTGAAATACCATTTATTACCATATTTTTTAAATACTGACATTATGCTGCCTTTTCCTTTCTGTTCTCAATCCAATTTTGTAGAACGTCTCCAAAAAACAATATTTCTCTGCCTATCTTATCCATACAATTTTTAGGTATATGGTGTCTTGTAATCCAGTTATTTAATTTGATAAGCCTTTTTTTAGGATCATCAATCATTTCAGAAAATAAATAGTCTGCTGCTTTTTGTTTATTCCATAATTTTGAGTTGCTTTGTTCTCCCATTGTCATTGCTCCTTTCAAATAAAATTGTTACAATCTGTTTTCTTGTTTTGTCATAAATAAGTCTATAAAAATTGTTATTATACTCATATCTAAAAACAGATATTCGATTGCTTTGTTTCTCGATAAATTCAAGTTTATTGTTTTGTATTTTTTTTACAAGTTCTTTTTCGTCTAGTAAAACGCCGATCCTTTCTAAAGACCGGCGTTGAAAGTGTGTTTTTATAGCTTTCTTTTTATTTGCCATTAATTCCTCCTATATAGAAAAATTAAATTCTAAGCATTTTCTACTTGCCAGATAGTCGCATAAATGTACAAAATTTTGAGCTTTTGTGCTAGGTTTTGGCATAATTTCTTTTACACTATTCCATTCTGTATTCCATTGCCCCATATGCGTCAAAACAAGATCTGCTATTTTCCCTCCAATTTCTTTATTTTTGCAAGTTTCTTTTATAAAATCGGAGGCTAGAACTGGGTGATCTGCTACGGCATAAACCCCTAATGTTCTACCGTGTTTTAAACCGTCGTGCAAAATAAGTGCTGCTATAATAAAATCTTTTTGATCTAATAGAGGCTTGAACATTTCAAGACTGAATAATTCATTTGCTATATGTACAGCAGCTTTTGTATGTCTTAACAATCCTCCCTCTCCTAACGCATAGTTTGGGTGATATTTACCGGTGCTACTTGCTGGTACATTAAAGAAATAATCTGGTAACTGCTCGATTAACTCCTCTGTTATATTTCTAATTTCTTGATTTGTTATAAACATTAATTCTCTTGTGAAATTGTCTTTTTTGTTCATTTATCCTCCAAAAATTTTTCTATTACTTCAATAATGCTTTCAATATCAACAAAAACAGCTCCAAAACATATATAATTTTCATCTAATTCTGATAAATATTGTCTTAATTCTTCTTTTTGTTCTTCTGTTAAAATCATTTAAAAATATCCTTTATAACTAATAAAATAAAATCTGATATTGGTTGTAATAAGGCTAAGCCTACACAACAAAAGAAAAATTGTTTTATTGTTGTATGGCTTAAAAATATTAAATATAAACCCGCAGCGGTGAATAAGGTGTACATTAAAAATATTAAAATTGTTTGTCTTGTAATATCATTCATTCTTACCCCTCCCTTGATTTTCTTTTTTTATACGTTCTAGTTGTCTTTTAAGTTTTTCTAATTTGATTACTTCAACTCTGTCAAAATATTCGTCTATTGTTAAAAATTGATCTATCATTACTAGGCAATCTGCCATTTCTTCAAGGATATTTTCAAGATTATTTTTTGTTATGGCAACAATCAACTCTCCTAATTCTTGTATGAGTTGTTGTTTTTGGTTTTTTAATCCATAATGCTCTAAAATTAACTTGCACCCTTGAAAATAATTTTTATATACATCTCTAT